>NZ_JBFBKQ010000001.1:0-907293 GCF_040686595.1 Arthrobacter sp. NPDC080082
GCCGCATCGACTCGTCCCCCACCACCGGCACCAAAACCACCCTCACCCGATGACCCACCCACAACACAAATTCACGCCCCATCGCCGGCCCCAGCAAGTGCCGCTCCCAACGAACGTGCACTGCGGCGGGCCTCATACACCGCAGGCTAAGCTTGACTGATGCGCGAAGATCAAATGACCGACGGGCCCACTCCCACTAACCGACCTCTCCGAGTCGCAATCGCGATGTTGACGTTGGTCCCCGGGGCGATGGGTGGTGGCGAAACTTACGCTCGCGGGTTGCTCCGCGGGCTGGCCAGCACCAAGGGAGTCGCCGCGACGACCTTCGTTAGCGGAGTAGGGAAGGGTTTCTCCGGTGAGATACCCGAAGTGGTGTGCCCGGAAGTTTCGGGCGGGCCGTCGTCCACGGAGAGGATCAAGACACTCCTCCAGGGCTTCCTACATCGCAAAGGACTCGTGGCGAGAATGGAAGGCAACGACGTTTTCCACGTTCCTTTCGCCGTCAATCTTCCCTCTCCGCCGCGGTCCATGGCGACTGTGCAGTCTCTTTGCGACGTCCAGCACCGTGACCTTCCGCACCTCTTCAGCCGCGTGGAGCGGATCTACCGGAGTTTCTTCTATGAGCGCGCGGCGCGAAAGGCCGACGCCGTCGTGACCATCAGCGATTTCGCCAAACGCACGATCGTCGAACACCTGGGAATTGCACCCGAGAAGGTCTTCACCGCACACTTGGCCGTCGACTCGGAACAGTTCACCCCCAATATCGGCGAAAGAGAAAATTTCATCTTTTATCCGGCCCGGGGGTGGGCGCATAAGAACCACACGGTGCTCTTTGAAGCAATGAGACTCTTGATGACGGAGCGGCCGGAGCTCACGCTCGTGCTGACGGGAGGGGGCTTGGAAGGCCTCACCAATGTTCCCGCGAACGTCGACGTCAAGGGTCTGGTTCCGTTTCAGGAGCTTCTTGAGCTCTACCGAAAGGCTAAATGCCTCGTTTTTCCGAGCCTCTACGAAGGGTTCGGCCTTCCTCCTTTGGAAGCCATGGCATCCGGTTGCCCGGTGGCCTCATCCACTGCGGGTTCACTCCCGGAAGTGTGTGGCGACGCGGCCGTGATGTTCGATCCTCACTCGCCCCGGGCCATCGCCGACGCAATCGTCGAAGCCATTGGGCGGACCTCCGAGCTTCAAGCCAAGGGGTTTGAGCAAGTTCGGAGGTTTACGTGGGAAAAATGCGCCGAAGCTCACGAAGCGGCCTATCGCTACGCTGTGCAGCAGCGCGCTCTCACAAAGGTTTAACTCAACAGGTCTCCGGTGGTCACCCTATATAGTGGCTGTGCGTGACTCTTCGACTTAAAGGAAATTCCCCCATGCCTCGTGCGCTCATTACCGGCATCACCGGTCAGGACGGTCTCTATCTTGCGGAGCTCCTGCTCTCCAAGGGATACGAAGTTTTCGGCCTCATCCGGGGACAGAACAACCCGAAATACGAGCTCGTTAGCAAGACTGTTCCCGGCGTGAAGCTCCTGACCGGGGACCTCACCGACGTCTCCTCGCTGGTCCGCGTCCTAGGCATCGCCCAGCCCGACGAAATCTACAACCTGGGCGCCATTTCCTTCGTAGCGTACTCGTGGGAAAACGCGTCCATGACGTCGGACGTCACTGGAAAGGGCGTCCTGAACATTCTCGAGGCCACCCGCTTGTACGCTGGTGACGATGTGAGCAAGGTCCGGTTCTATCAGGCCTCCTCTTCGGAGATGTTCGGCAAGGTCCAGCAAGTTCCGCAGAAGGAGGAGACCCTCCTTTGGCCGCGCTCCCCTTACGGCGTTGCGAAGGTCTTCGGTCACTACATGACGATCAACTACCGCGAGTCCTACGGAATGCACGCATCCAGTGGCATCCTGTTCAACCACGAGTCTCCCCGGCGCGGCCCTGAGTTCGTTACCCGCAAAGTGTCCCAGGCTGTTGCGCGCATCAAACTCGGCCTGCAGGATGAGATCGTCCTGGGGAACTTGGATGCCAAGCGGGACTGGGGCTTCGCGGGCGACTATGTCGAGGCTATGTGGCTGATGCTGCAGCAGCCGGAAGCAGATGACTACGTCATCTCTACGGGCGAAACCCACTCCATTGAAGAGCTCCTCGAGGCCGCATTCGCTGCAGCGGGGCTGGAAGACTGGCGTCGTTACGTCCGCCAAGACCCCAGGTTCATGCGCCCTGCCGAAGTTGACCTGCTCATTGGCGATGCAACGAAAGCACAGCGCGTTCTGGGTTGGAAGCCAAAGGTTTCCTTCAATGAGCTGGTAACCATGATGGTCGAGAGCGACCTTGTGGAACAGCGGTTGCTCGCCAAATGACGCTGGAGTCATCCCGTGGCGGGTCCGGCCACCCCCAGAGAGCACTGGTGACTGGGATCTCGGGCCAGGACGGGTCCTACTTGGCCGAGCAGCTGGTCGAAGCCGGCTGGGACGTCCACGGGATGGTTCGAGCCGAGGATGCCAACCCTCGGCAGCACGAGGCCGGCGGCGTGACGCTCCACGAAGGAGATCTTTCGGACCCGTTACGCCTCGCCGAGCTAATTGGCGGCCTTGCCCCGGACACTATTTTCAACCTTGGTGGAATCAGTTCCGTGGCCGCGTCATGGGAACGACCCTATGAGACAGTTGTCAGCACCGGCGCCGCTGCAGTGGCAATGCTCGAAGCTGCTTGGCAACTTCAACAGCGCACGGGGCGCGAGATCAGGTTCCTTCAGGCATCGAGTGCCGAGATTTTCGGTCAAGCCAAAGAAGTGCCCCAAAATGAGGGCACCCCCCTGAGGCCGATCACGCCCTATGGTGCGGCCAAGGCGCTGGCCCATCATGCCGTGGGCACGTACCGGGCCCGGGGACTCTTCGCCAGTTCTGCCGTCCTTTATAACCACGAGTCACTTCGCCGGCCGTCGAGCTTCGTTACTCGTCGGATCACTCTAGGTGTGGCCGCCATCGCGCTTGGACTCAAGGAACGCCTGAGCCTTGGAAATCTTGACGCAGTCCGAGACTTCGGATGGGCCCCGGACTACGTCGACGCCATGGTTCGCATTGCTTCTGCCGAAGAGCCGGAGGACTTTGTGGTGGCCACGGGAGTCTCACGCAGCGTACGGGACTTTGCCGAGGCCGCGTTCCTCGCGGCAGGCGTTTCGGAGGGACTGTCTCTGATCGACGTAAACCCGAAATTCCGTCGTCCAGTGGATGCCCCCGAAATGCGGGGTGACGCCACAAAAATATCCGACACCCTGGGTTGGCGGGCGACCGCGACTTTTGAAGACATTGTGGCGGCTATGGTCCAGCACGACCTTGGCGTTGTTCGAGAACATGGTCTGTCGTCGCTACCCGGAGATTGACTGTTTAGCGTTGCCGGCAGCAGAACCGCTTCATAACTACGTGAAAGACCTGATTTGACGGATATTACCCAATCCTCCGAGTTCGTCCCGGATGACTCCCCCGGCGATGGTGGAAGAATTTCGGCCAAATCCGCAGCCCGCGTAGGAGCGGCATCAATTACGGCGGCCGCGGCCGGAATAGTTATCCTGTTTCTCACAAGCCACGCTTTATCGCCCGCCGATAACGCGGAATTCCTCTCCTTTTGGGCGGCGTTGTTCTTCGTCTGCGGTGTCCTGGGTGGTGTCCAGGCCGAGACAACGAGAGCTGTTGGGGCGGCACGGCTCAAGACTGACTCTGCGACCGCCAAGGGCGCGAGGGTCTTCACGTCCGGGTTGATCGTTGGCCTCGCTGCGGCAGTTGTGATCGCGGCGCTATCGCCGCTGCTAACCACCTTCGTGTTCCATCAAGACGCCGCCCTGGTTGTTGCGGCCCTTGTCCTGACAGCCGTTCTTTTTTCCTGCCACGCCACATTGGCAGGTGCCGCCCAAGGTAGCGATCAATGGACGCTGTTTGCCGGTCTGGTGTCCCTTGAAGCACTCTTGCGCCTGGGCGCCATCGCCTTGGCAGCCGTGGCCGCTACCTCCCTTGTTGGCATCGAAATGGCCTGTCTAGCCGCGCTTGCTGCGTGGTTGCTGGTCTTGCTGGTCTCACCCGGCGCCCGGAGCGCTCTAGCGGCCAAAGGCGACGTCGCCCTCCCCCGGTTGCTACAAAACACCGGCCATGCCCTACTGTCGGCGGCATCCTCCGCCGCCCTTATCGTTGCCTTTCCAATTTTGTTGAAGCTGACGACTTCCCCGGCCGACTACGCCCTCTCCGCACCCATACTTTTGGCCATCTCGCTCACAAGGGCACCCATCATGGTCCCTTTGCAGGCGTTTCAAGGCGTGGCATTATCCGAAGTTGTGAAGAACCCACACAACGGATGGAGGACCCTCCGGAAGCCGCTGGGTATCCTCCTTGCGATGGGAGTCGTAGGAGCCATCGCTGCTTGGCTCGTGGGGCCGCGGTTGATGCTCATTTTCGGCCCCAGCTACGCGGTGGCAGGATGGGCGCTGGCGGCACTGACGCTTGCAGCAGTACTGATGGCAGTCCTTACCCTTCTCGGCACGATCGTGATCGGTTTGGGTCAACACCGCGCGTACTCCGCAGGTTGGCTGACGGCCACTGTGGTTGCAGTTGTAATCTTGTTGCTCCCAGCCGGGGTGGAGGTCAGGAGTATCTTCAGCCTGTCGCTCGGGCCTATCGCCGGGATTCTGGTCCACTCCCTGGCCATTGCCCGGATGATTCGCGCCAGAAGAACCGAGTCGGCGTCCTGAAACGTCGCCGAGGTGCCAATAACGTTCGGCACATCTGCGGCATAGGACCGTCCAGCGCACTTCCCCGCCAATAGAACCGAACCCGCCGAAAGCCCGCAGGAGAACCGAGCCGAGCCACAGCCGTGAAAGGCGGGCCCGCAGGAACACTGCTGAGACCGGCGCTGCGGCATGCTGAAAAGCTGCCAGTGCAACTAATCAAGCCGGTGAGAGGAGAAATTTCTTCAGCCGGCCCAGGACAATGCTCCGCTCTAGGTTGGCAAAGTGGTAGGCTTTACCACTTTCGCCAAGACGCCGACGGTCCTCGGCTGACAGTTCGTAAAGCCGTCGGATATTGTCCGCCAAAGCTTCGCTGTCGCCGGCCGGTCCAACGAGGCCGCATTGAGCCTGGTCTTCCACGAGAGAGCGAACTTCGCCATCCATGGCGAGAGCGAGCGGCCGTCCGGACGCAATGTATGACATGACCTTTGCCGGTATGGTCGCCTCCAGCAGGTCGCTCTTCACCAGGCAACCAACCAGGACGTCCGCGAGTGTGGTGTACTTGGGAACATCGGTGACGGGGTGATGACCCTCAAACCGAAAAACGTCCTCGAGACCGCGATCCTTGACCTGTTGCTCGACGTCGTTTCGGCTCATGCCGTCCCCGACGATGATCCAAGAGATACCGGTGAGGCCTTCCCTTTTGAGAAGTGCAGCCGCCTCGATCATGGTTTCGAATGACTGAGCCGGGCTGATGTTCCCCGTAAAGACAACTTTGAACCCGTCGCCGAGTCGTGAGGCCAAATCCTCGTCAATGATTTCCCGTTCGTACAGGCTTTCGCATGCCTGCGGAACGACCGCCAGACGATCGTCCGGCAGACCGCTAATACTCTGAATCTTTGCTCGCATCTGTTCAGACAAGACAATGATTTTGTCGGGCTGGCGGTAGTGCCAGTGGGAGACTCGCTCGACCAGGCGGCGCAAGAAACGGTTCTTAATGTCCAGAACAGAGAAAAGATTTTCCGGCCAAAGGTCGAGCACATACATTGTCGACTCGATACCGCGAAGCTTCGACAAAAGTATACCCGTGATTGACATCATTACCGGCGAAAGCTGATAAAGGAAGATCTTGTCGTATCTTCCGAAGAGCAACCGTGGCAGATGCAAAAGGCTGCCCAGCGGAAAGGATACGTAATTCAAGAAAATACGCAGGCTGGAATTATCGCCCCGCGGAATTTCCGGGGCCCGGTAAATCTTGAGGCCCTTGTGATTCTCTTTGTAGGGTCCCCGCCACGTGTAGCCTGGGAAGAGCGATCCCTGCGGATAGTTAGGCAATCCGCAGAGTACCTCCACATCCACATCTGACTCGACCAGAAAATCGCAAATATCATTGATGCGAAAACCTTCAGGCCAGAAGTGCTGCCCGACTACAAGTACCTTGGGGCGAGATGTCATTCTTAGGGGACAGGAGTGATGGACGGCAGGAGTTCCTGTACATAATCCGTCGTCTTGATCTTTTCGATGATTTCATCGACGGTCAACTGCTGCGTGTTGTGTGAGGTGTATTCCTCGAGTTCTTCGTTGACAATGTCACCAGAATCCACAAACTTCTCGTAATTGAGATCCCTGGTGTCGGCGGGAACGCGGAAGTAGCCGCCAAGGTCCTCGGATTTAGCCCGCTCTTCGCGCGTCAGCAGGGTCTCGTGGGCCTTCTCGCCGTGGCGGGTGCCAATGACGTTGATGTCGACGTCGGAGTTAAAGAGACGCTTCATGGCCGTCGCCAAGTCACCGACGGATGAGGCATCCGCCTTCTGAACGAAGAGATCACCTTGGTTGGCATTTTCAAACGCAAAAAGAACGAGCTCAACGGCTTCATCGAGATTCATCAGGAAGCGCGTCATGTGTGGATCCGTTACGGTCAGGGGCTTCCCTGCTCGTATCTGATCCGCGAACAACGGGATCACCGAGCCGCGTGAAGCCATGACGTTGCCGTAGCGCGTACAGGAGATGAGGGTGTCCGCCGGATCCACGTTGCGCGACTTCGCGATGACAACCTTCTCCATCATCGCCTTGGACGTACCCATAGCGTTGATCGGGTAGGCGGCCTTGTCGGTGGACAGGCAGACAACCTTCTTGACGCCGGCGTCGATGGCGGCGGTGAGCACGTTGTCGGTCCCCAGGACATTGGTGCGAACGGCTTCCATCGGGAAGAACTCGCACGATGGAACCTGCTTCAGAGCTGCCGCATGAAAAATGAAGTCGACGCCGCGGACTGCTTCGCGGACACTCTCGATGTTCCGCACATCCCCGATGTAAAACTTCAATTTGTCGTTGTTGTAAGCCTTCCGCATATCGTCTTGCTTCTTCTCGTCCCGCGAGAAGATCCTGATCTCGCCGATATCGGTGTGCAGGAAGTGCTTCAGTACAGTGTTCCCAAACGAGCCAGTGCCCCCGGTAATCAAAAGTGTCTTGTTCTTGAACAACTTGTCTCCTTGGTCTGCAGGGTGGCTGCGGCAACGAACATGGGCTGCAACCGTTAGATAATACCAGCGCCCCGGGGATGGGGGCGGCCGGAAAGCCCTCCGGAGGCGGGACACGAATTCGGCGCAGATACGTTTCAGCGTAGAATCTGCATCATGCTTAGCCCAGACGCCCGCCATGTGTTAGTGATCATGCCAGCTTGGAACGAAGGCGAAACCGTTGGAAACACGGTCGCCGAAGTGATCAATCTGAACGAAGGCTACGACGTTCTGGTTGTTGATGATGGCTCAACGGACCGAACGGCCGATGTGGCAGCGGCCGCCGGCGCGACCGTCCTCCGCCTCCCCTTCAACATGGGTGTGGGAGGCGCGATGCGCGCCGGGTTCAAGTATGCGGACCGCCACAACTACGACGCCGTCATCCAGGTGGATGCCGACGGTCAACACGATCCGCGGGAGATCTCCTCCGTCTTGGAGGGGCTGGAGTCGGCAGACATCGCCATCGGCGCCCGCTTCGCCTCCAAGGGCGACTATAAAGTTTCCGGTCCCCGGAAGTGGGCGATGGTGTTTTTGGCGGCTGTGATCTCGCGTCTTGCTCGGACGAAGCTTACCGACGTCACGTCGGGGTTCCGTGCCGGGAATAAGAGAGCCATCGCACAGTACTTGGATCACTATCCGGCCGAGTATCTTGGCGACACCATTGATTCGTTGGTAGTTGCGATCAAATCGGGGTGCAGGGTGACCCAGATCCCCGTGGCCATGCGGCCGCGCCAGGGCGGGACGCCCAGCCATAATCCGGCAAAATCTGCCATCTACCTGCTTAGGTCCGTATTTGCCTTACTTTTTGCAATGACACGCAGCCGATCACAGATAGCCGTAGGGGAAAGCAACGCCTGATGGGAAACACACTGCCTCCATTCATCTTCGCCCTCGTCATGGTTGCGATCGTTCTTGAACTGGTCCGCCGCAAGGTGTTCCGTGAAAAATACGCCGCGCTGTGGCTTATCATCGGAGCCAGTGCCCTGGTCCTGGCCGGTTGGCCCGACCTCCTCACTGGCGTCAGCAAGATTGTCGGTATCCAAGTCGCATCGAACTTGCTCTTTGCCCTGTGCATTGTTCTGCTGCTGGGCGTCTGTCTGCATCTTTCGTGGGAACTCTCCGTCGTGGAGGACGAGAACCGCACCCTTGCGGAGGAAGTCGCCATCATGCGCACCGCGGTAGAGCGGCTGGAGCACGATTTCCACGCGTTTTCTACCGCAGGTCCGCAGGGCGAAACGCCGCGACTGGAGACTGGTCCGCAATCACCCAAGGACTAGGGCCTCGCACCACGTAAGGACGCCCATCGCGAACGACGTAGACTCATAGGTGTCTACTCTGTACCTTTTCCGCGCCTTTCGAGGTGCCCTGAATTAACGAAGGTCGTGACATCGGGGGAAATGCCGGCTGACCACGACCGCTAAGGAATCATGCTCAGCCCGGATCTGCACTCAGTTTCATCAGCACCAACCCGGAGTGCGCGCCCGCGCAACCGGCCCACCGGCGGACCAAAAATCTCACTTTCCCAGATACTGCTGCTCTTGGTCATTTCTTTTCTCGCGTTTCTTGCCGTTGTAGCCGTGCGAAACTCTGGAGCACTGACGGGTTGGCGCTTTGGAATTCTCCTGGGTTTCGTCCTGCTCCTCATTCCGACGTCGCGGAGCTTCTCCCAGCGCATTCTTGTTGCCAGTGTCGGCATCGCTGGCTTGGCACCGATTATCTGGTGGTACTCCGGTCCAGTGCCGGGGCTTGACCGCGGCTCCTTCGTTCTGGCGTTAGCGGCTGCCGGTCTTACGGCGTCAGCAGCTTTCTGGATCGTGACACGGCGGCCTCTCCGATCGTTTTTGCCGTATGCAAACGTTGTTGACATTCTGCCTGTCGTAGCGGCCCTCGCTTCTCTTTGGGTGGTTCAGGGATTCATTTCGGTCCGCTCCCCTGAGGAAGCACTTCTGCTTCTCACCAGGTCTTGGGACTTTGCACCCCACTTCAACATGTACGACATGATTCGAAACCATGGGGCGGTCCTGGCCGTCCTCCCGGCCTCCGCGGACGGCAGCCCCTGGTCCGCCGCAACCTACCCTCAAGGGTTCCACTCGCTGTTAGCGACATTGGCGGAAGTTGTCGCCGGTAGCAGACCAGGCGATCCGGGCGAGGAGCTTGTGCTCTTTTGCCGGCTGATCGGGGCGGTTACGATTCTCGGCACAGTGATGGTCATCGCTGGATTGACTTCGCTCCCGGTACTACGGCGGAATTTCCTCGTCACACTGCCGCTTGTCACGATCGTCGCAACGGCCTGGATTGTGGGTCCCGGGTCGATTCCGGTGTTCGGTGCGTTCCCCAACTTCGGGCTGGGTGTGGCTCTCTGCGTGGCGTGCATCGCCATAGTTCAACTGAGGCGGGTCATCCCGCCGTCGCTCGCTTCAGCTGCCCTTACGATGGCTCTGGTGGGAGTGGCCCACGGCTGGATTCTCCTCCTCGTCCTCTGCCTCCCCAGCGTCGCCGTTTACGGATGGCACTTGATTCGACACCGTACGCAGCTAAGGAGTTGGGACGTCACCGTACAGTCCGCCATAGCGGTCGTCGGCGTGGCTGCACTGGGCGCTGCTGTCTGGCAGCTCCACGCGCTCTCCGCTGGCGACGTGCTCACGACGAACGGCGGTATCGCTTTGGCTGACACCGGCGTCGCTGTCCTCTGCGTCATCGCTAACGCTTTTGTTGCCCTCGCCTTCTTCTCGCGGCGCAAGGCCGGAAGCGAGGAGCACAGACACGGGACGCTCACTTCTTTACATGTCCTGGCTACACCGCTCTTCGGGGCGGCCCTCCTGCTGGCGCTTGGCATCTTCCAACTTGTGCAGTCGGGATCTGTGACCTACTACTTCCACAAGTCGTCCCTGGCAGTGGAAATTGTCGCCATCGTCTGCACCGTGATTGGTTTTGCGGAACTCTGGTCGCCGATCCTTCTCAAGAAAAGCGGCCGTAAGACCTTCGTGGCAGCGTCGTTACTGACGACCCTGGGGGCGACTCAGTTTTTTGGACTGCCCTTTACCGGAATGAGCGAGCAAGGGCTCAAGCCCACCGCAAGTGGCGCCACCGCACTCCTTCAGCAAACGACCGCACTTTCGGGACCAATGCCGCCCCTGATTCCCAAGCTTCTCGCCATATCCCGGGTCAAGCAGGAACGAACCTTCATCTACGCCGGCTTCAACGATTTCTTTGACCCCCTCCTAGCGGCGCAGTGGTCCCTGACGCTTCAAGGCAAGTGGACGAACAAGGTCGAACCTGCCATTCCCCTGGTAAGCCCGCTATATAAAGGTCCTTCCAAGGTGCCCAACGCAATGATTGCCATATTGGAGAAAATGCCGGAACTCGATGTCATGGTCGATCCAGAGCTCCTGCCCGAACTGCGGGCTGCATTCCCGGAATATGCCTCCCGGATCATAACTTACTAAAGAGCGCGGGGACCGAAGTAACCTACTAGTCTCCAACAGCCGGGTCCGCCCCGTCCCAATAACAGCAAACGCCCCGCCGGATTATCCAGCGGGGCGTCTGTGTTCGCGACGAAAGTCTTCGACGAGCCGATCAGACTGCGGCTTGGCGAACCATGACGCAGTCGTCCTCAGCGATGGTCAGCGGTTCCTGTCAATGTTGACGAAAATTCCCGTCCGCTGGTGGTGCGTGTGGGCAGTCGACCGAATGAAGTTCACCGTCCGGCGCGACGTATCGCTGATCTGGTAATCAGCGGGAACGACCGGCGGTCCATCGTTCTGGAACTGATCCAAGACAATCTCAATTGCGTCCACGATCGCATCAGCGGTGACACCCGTCGTGATGATGGCCGCAGTGTCGAGCGATTCAGGCCGCTCAATAGCGTCCCTCAGCGTGACGGCGGGGAAGCCGAGCAGTGAGGATTCTTCGCTGATGGTCCCGCTGTCGGAGAGGACCAGCTTTGCTTCCTGCTGGAGCTTCACGTAGTCGTTGAAGCCGAACGGGGGGTGGAAGCGCAGTCCCTCCTTCAGCTCTTCCGGCTGGCTTTCGAGCCTTTTGCGAGTACGCGGGTGGGTCGACACCAGGACCGGAACTTCGTACCGGCGGCTGAGCGTCTGGAGGGCTTTAAGGATCTCTGCCAGACGTTCCGGGCTGTCCACATTCTCTTCGCGGTGAACGCTCACCATGAAGTAGCCGCCTGAGGTGAGGTTCTGCTTCTCAAGAACGTCGCTGCTGGAAATGGCGTCGGCATTACCCTGCAGCACCTCCTTCATCGGAGAACCTGTCAGGAGGATCCTTGAGGGGTGGAGCCCTTCCGCCAGGAGATTGCGGCGGGCGTGTTCGGTGTAGACGAGGTTGTAATCTGCTACGTGATCGACCAGGCGGCGGTTGGTCTCCTCCGGCACGTTCTCATCGAAGCAACGGTTCCCTGCTTCCATGTGGTAGACGGGGATTCTCATACGCTTGGCCATGAGGGCAGAGATGCAACTGTTGGTGTCACCCAAAACAACCATGGCGTCAGGTTTTTCGGCCAGCAGCACTTCCTCGGTCTTGGCCAGTATCGAACCCAATACCGCGCCGAGGGACGACGTGTCGGCTTCAAGGAAGTGGTCGGGCTTCCTCAGCCCGAGGTCCTCGAAAAAAACCTCATTGAGTTCATAATCGTAATTCTGCCCCGTGTGGACCAGCACATGGTCGGTGCTGCGATCAAGCCGTCGGATCGTAGCCGCCAAGCGGATGATCTCGGGTCGTGTTCCTACTATGGTCAGTACTTTTAGCCTGCGGCCAGCGTCGGTCATACTTCCTCCGGGAAGGTGTCGGGAGAGGCTGGGTCAAATATTTCATTGATCCAGAACATGGTATAAAGCTTATCCGATCCAACATTGGTGATGTTATGGGACCACATTGTCGGCATATCGATAGCAACTGGATTTTCACCGGTCACAGGGAACGTCAGAACCTCATTAGAGAACATTTTTCGCATGGCGATTTCGGCGGTACCTGAAAGAACGGTAAATCGCTCGATTTTACGCCGGTGGTAGTGCTGCCCCCGCGTCACGCCTGGCTCCGTGGTAGAGAAAGAGGCCTGCCCCTCCCCGCCAGCGCTGCGGATGACTTCAAAAAAGGCACCTCGGGCGTCTTCCTTCCGATTCAGCATGATGGGAAGCCGCTCGCCGACCAAAAATGACCTATAGGTATTAAACAGATCACGTTCAAATGTATTTGCAATATCCGGAATAGTGCCGTCCGTGTACGAATGGGCCATGGACCCTATCAGTTCCGCAACTTCGCTCACTTTCCTGACTGTTGCCAAATTGTGGGCATCGTCGGGCGCATGAATTCCGAGCAGAACTTCTGCAGCCGTTTGCACGTGCAAAAGCCGCAGTTCTTTATCGTCCTTCACCTCCAGAGGCTTGCCTTCCGAAGCGAGCTGGCAGAAGGTTGCGACGACCGAGTTGTAGAAGGGCTTCCCGTGCTCACCGAAGAGATTCGGAAGCTTTACGTCGACGAAAGTCGCGCCGGCATCTTCGGCTGCCTTCCTAAGAATCCGGCCGGCTTCTTGCTTTCCCTGACCGTAGGGACTCTGGTTGCCAGCCTGGATGGAGTTGGCGTAGACCACCGTGGCTGGAACCGATGTCGCCTCGCCCAGTGCCTTGGCGAGTTGCTGGGCGAATCTCGCGTTGCCCTCTCGGACTGCGTCGTCGTCACCGCGGTTGACGCCTGCTATGTGGACAAGGGTTGTAGCCCTCTCCATGAGCCCTGTAGCCGAGCCGATGTCGAACTTGTCTCCGAGAGGCAGAGGCTCCGTCGTCCTGTCCAGGCTATGCGCAAGGACACGGGTGTGCCATCCGAGGAAGCCGTTGCTTCCGGTTAGGGCGATTGTCATGCCGACACTCCTACCACGTTGATGTGTCACTGCCCGCAGGCAGTCAACTTATAGATTTTTGCTTGACCTTGGGAGTCAACAAGACTCGCTACTCCGGAGGCCACCAGGTTATCCAGCCCACGGAACCCGTTGTCTCCCCCGTGGACCTCTTGATGGCCGAAGTCGAGTACGTAGCCAACGTGCAACTTCTGAACGATTGGACAGATCGTCGGATCTGTTTTTGCCGTGTTGAGGCGCGTGAATAGCTCCACGGCTCCCGAGGGAAGTTCGCTTAGCATGTGGAGTTGAACCAGTTTCCTCCCGGTGAATGCATAAGCCAGAGCGCTGCCATTCCAAGGGTTACCTACCAGGACGGCGTCTTGGGGTACCTCGGCGGGTAGTCGATTCATGAGGGTCATTTCGTCCGAAGAGACAAGCGGAGAATCGTTGGCCAGTCGGTAACCGGCCGCTGCCGAGTTCGTTGCTTCACGGACGTTGGCCTGCTGAGTTGCGAGCGTCAACAGACAGATGACCGCCACTGCACCCACGGCCGCTAGAGGCTTAGAGGCCGCCAGCGGAGTCTTACGGCGGCTCCTAGAGGCCAGCCCACGAAGCTGGGGCTCCAGCCAACGGTCCCACCCTCGCACCGCGCCAACGACAGCGAAGGGCAGGAGCACCATCGGCAACAGCGAGGCCAACCGGGGAGGGTCGTTGTACCAGACGCCAGTGAAAAATGTCCGAAGGCTACCGAACGGAAATGACGCCACGATCACGAACAACGACGCGATCACCACGAACATGCCAATGAGCCAGTACTGCTGGCGTCGTCGAATTACTGAGATAAGCCCCGCAACCGCCAGCAACGCCACCG
This sequence comes from Arthrobacter sp. NPDC080082, assembly GCF_040686595.1. Classification (NCBI taxonomy): domain Bacteria; kingdom Bacillati; phylum Actinomycetota; class Actinomycetes; order Micrococcales; family Micrococcaceae; genus Arthrobacter; species Arthrobacter sp. NPDC080082. The sequence continues at coordinate 13,944 of NZ_JBFBKQ010000001.1, forward strand.
CCCATGACACTGACCGACCGATAGCCGAACTTGTCAGCACCTCGCCGATCGCGCGTCCGGTAGTTTCAATGGGGGGCCAAAAGGCGGCAACCTCAGGAGGTCGTATGGCCTTCCAGAGGACAACGACGGCGCCCAGGCCGAGCAGCAGCAGTAGTGCCATTCCACCAAGGCGGAGAGCTACATGCTGCGAGCGGCGTCGAATAGCGACAACTCCCCTGAACCATAAGATCAGGAGAGGGGGCAGCAACATGGCCAGGAGTGCCATCGTGCTGCTCGGGTGGGCCAAGGTGAGGCCGGGAAGCACCGCGGCGAAGAGGAGCCATGAGACGGCCGCCGACCCAGAACGCGACCAGCCCAGTCCCAGGGCTTGAATTCCCAATGCTACGGCTATCGGTAGAAGGGCGTTCCCTAGGAAGTTCGGGTAAAGGACCCCGAAGTCCAAGAGCAGGAGCGGAAAAGCGCCGAAAGCTGCAGAGAGAATTCCCGCCGCGACGCTAACGGCTACGCGTTCACCGAGGACCTTGTGCGCGAGGAGAATGCACCCGAGAGGCCAAACGATTGAACCGACAATCAAATTGATGACGTTCACTGAAACAGGGATCGATGCACCTGTGGTGACGGCAATCAAAGCTACGAGATCGTGCCAGGCCGCGGGGTAGAAGCCTCCGCCGGTCATGCCGCTAACGGTGATCGATGAACCGGAGCCTGTATCAAGGATGTAACGCACGGCGTTGAGGTGGAAGACATTGTCGAAGGTCTGCGAAAAAGCTTCCGGGCGACCGAAGGCGACGACGAGACGACGTGATATGAGGAATGCCGCTGCAACCAAGGCCAGCGTGTGTCCCCCCACATTCAGCCACTTGATCGGGGTTTGGGTTCGGGGACGTTCAGCCGCCCCAGCTGGAGAGAGCAGTTTCGTAGCCACCCACGCGATAGCGGCAACTATCAGTGCGAATATCCCAACCGGGACAATCGACCACCGCATGTTGATCAAGGGAGCGATCAACGCAGCTACCGCAACAATTGAGACTGTAATGGCCGGCGCGACAGCCAGCAGTGCGATCCCCCGTAGCCTACTGACCCAGCCCACGCAGAGTCCCGGTACAAACAGCACCCCGATCCCCAGGCAAAGATGCGGGACTATCGACCACCATGACACGAAATTCCTCCATAAATTGTCTGGCGCGGGCGAGAAATGGATCGCCGTCGCACCTCCCGAATACTACGTGACTGAGTCCGAACGGTTTCCGCTCCGCCCTGGCAGAGGCCAAAGCGTTTTTGAGGTGACTGTCACCATGCAGGAAGTCGTTCTCAGTCTGGTCAAGCCTCTCCCCTGTCCAAGGGCGGCGGCCGGCAAAGCACACGTCCTGACAACGTCGCACTTCGTCCCCTCAGGTCCCTGAGGTCTTAGCAACTACGAACGCAGCAGGGCCACGGCCTCTTCGATTGGACCGTCGAACATGAGCTTCCCATGCTCGAGGACGACTCCACGCTCACAAATTCGGGAGACCAGATCGAGATCGTGACTAACGACAACCAGGGTTTTTCCGTCGCGGGCGAGTTCCTGGATTTTGCCGATGCACTTTCGCTGAAAAGGTTCATCGCCGACGGCGAGAATCTCATCGATAAGGAAGACCTCGGGATCGGTATGTACAGCCACGGAGAAGGCGAGGCGCAGGTACATGCCGGACGAGTAGAACTTGACCTCGGTATCGATGAACTGGCCGATCTCAGAGAATTCGACGATGTCGTCGAACCGGTCCTTGACCTGCTCCTCGGTCATGCCGAGGATAGCCCCGTTGAGGAAGACGTTGTCCCTGCCCGACAGATCGGGGTGGAAGCCGGCGCCAACCTCAATCAGGCCAGCAACGCGCCCCCGGGTCTTGACCGTGCCCGAGTCGGGCAGCATGACTCCCGAGATGTGCTTCAACAGGGTCGACTTTCCCGAGCCGTTCAGACCCAGCAACGCCACTGTTTCGCCCGCCTGGACTTCCACGGACACGTTCTTCAACGCATGGAACTTTTCGGAAAGGTCGCCTTTCCGCCCCTTCGCCAACCACACCACCGCCTCCTTCAGAGACCTCGTGTGGCGTAGTACGAACTGTTTGCTGATGTTAGATACTTCGATCGCCGTGACCACTCAAAGCTCCTGTGCGAAACGGCCCTCAAGGCGCCGAAAGGTGAATTGACCCAACGCAACGATGACTACCGCAACGACGAGGCCAACCGGCAGCCACAGGCCGAAAAGATTCGGGGGCATCGCTGCCGAACCGTCCGTCGTCGGAAACCAGAACGCGTAGTGGAAAAGCTCCACCCCTATGGTGATTGGGTTCGCTTGATAGATGGCGAAAGCGGTGCTTCCAAGCTTTTGCTCGACCATGGACCACGCGTACATGACCGGGGACGCCCAGGTTGCAACCATCAGTAGCATGTCGACGAGGTTCTCTGAGTCGCGGAAGTAAACATTGGCCGCACCGAAAAGCAGACCCAGCCCAGTCGCCAGCATTCCCACAATGATGAACCCGGCCAGCGCAGCAAGAAGCTGGATCAGATTCGGGTGCCATCCCGCAAAGACGCACCCCACTACGAGGACTACGAGTTGAGGGAAGAAGTGAACTGCCGAGACCCACACGGATGCCACCGGGAACAGCTCGCGTGGAAGGTAGATTTTCTTGATCAAATTGCCATTCATCACGATGGACCGTGCTGCGTTGCCCAGCGCTTCTGAGAAGAAGTTGATTAGTACGATGCCGGAAAACAGGTAGACGGCGTAGTTGGCCAATCCCTCCGGATTTCTGGCACTCCGCTCCAATCCGAGGAAGATACCCAAGGCTACATAAAATACGACGAACTGGACGCCCGGCTTCACATAAGACCAGAGGAGGCCTAGGACAGAGCCTCGGTACCGAACCTTGAGTTCTTTCCGCACCAACAGCTTGAGCAGGAAGCCGGACTGCTTGATATCACGCAGTCCGCCGCCTAATCCTGGGGTCGTCAACTCCCCGGTAGAAATTACGCTCACTTGATCTCATTCTGGGTGTGCTGCTCGAACGTTTTCCGCCACGACTCGATCGACGTCAGCTCATTCATGGAGGCCTTGTACTTCTGGCTCAGGGCCCCCCATTCCCGGAGCAGGGCCGCGTGAAGACGACCGCTCTCGGTGAGCATCGTGCGCAGCTGCTTGGGGTCGCGGCGGTACCAGGAGGCACCAGTTCCCTCTGCATTGGTCACGACCGCACTGTCATACTGGGCCATGCGCCACCAGCGGTTGTCTTGGTGGGCTATCGTCGTCTGCGGACGTTCGGAACTGGTACCCGTGACGGGCTTCACCAGCTGCCGGGCGATTGTTTTGGCGGCCCAGGGCAAGAGGGTGATCCGGGAGGGCTGCGAGGGGCCGTGGCCGCGCCGCGGCGGCTTGTCCATCTTCGGTGCCGGGAAGTCCTCGGGATTGGGGCGGAAGACGGCGTCAGAGTGACCGGACATCATGGAGCGGATCTCGGGAAGCTTGGTGGACAGCAGGTCCGGCAAGGCATCCGGGCCCTTCAATACGTCCTGGAGCGCCCACTGCCTACCTTGTGCGGTCGCGTACTGCATCGACACCATGTGCTTTACGTCGCCGAACTGCGACGCCCGGACGACGTCGCCACCGAACTCGTAGGGGCTATGAAGCAGCGCCGCAACGACCCGGTTCCGTGCGTGGAAGTACGCCTGCCAGCCAACGAGGTCATCCTTGTCGATCCAGGACACGTGCCAAACTGCAGAGCCTGGGAGCGAAACCGTGGGGTATCCGTGCGCCTTCGCCCGCAGCCCGTATTCGGCGTCATCCCACTTGATAAACAGGGGAAGTGAGAGCCCGATTTCCTTGATGACCTGCGTGGGAATCAGGCACATCCACCACCCGTTGTAGTCGACGTCGCAACGGCGGTGTAGCCAGGACGTCTGGCGCAGGTTCGACGAGAGGAAGTCATGACCCAGGATCATGTCCTCGCTGGGGAGGGCCGGCTGGAACCGGTAAGGATTCACGACCTCACCGAACGTATGCAGAACCGTCCGGTTGTACAGGTCGAACATGTGCCCGCCAACGAGCGTCGGCGTCTTGCACCGGTCGGCGAAGGTCAGGAGCCGGACAATGCTTTCGGGTTCGACAACGACGTCGTCGTCCATAAGCAGAACATAGTCACTGCCATTTTCGACGGCCTCAAACATCCCTCGGGCAAATCCGCCGGAGCCGCCCAGGTTGGACTGGTTAATGATGCGGAGCTTGCCGCCCAGGGACTCCTTGATGGCTTCGAAACCCTGCGCATCCGAGAGTTTCTGCGTACCCTGATCGACAATCAGGATTTCCTGCACGTGTGCGAGGGCCTCGGAACTGTCGGCCAACAGACGCAGGTTGTTCAGGCAGAAATCCGTCTTGTTCAGGGTGGTGATCTGCAGCGTTACCGAACCGGGCGTCTTCTCGACCCGGGTGCCTTGCCATTCTGCATCGATCATCACGAGGGGCTCGGTTCCAGCCAGCAGATCGAACCAGTACCATCCACCGTCTCCGAAAGGAGCCAGTGACAGTTCAAAGTGGCTCTCCGAGTTTCCCTCTACACGGCGGGTATCCACGCGCTGGAGAGAACCTCTAGCGTTCGACTTATAAACGATGACAGAACCAGTCCCCTGGGTCCGAACCTGCAGGCGCACCTTTTCGACGGTGGTCCACCGACGCCAGTAACTGGCCGGGAAAGCGTTGAAGTACGTGCCGAAGGAGACTCGCTCACCCGAGCGGACGGAAGTGGAATGCCGGGAAAGGAAGTCTTCGACGTGAGCTTCCTTTGTGGGGCTGCTGATGGTTCGCGGCTTGGCCGCCTTGCCGTCTCCATCGCCGATCGTCGGGAGCTGGATTCCGGTGGCAGTGCCCATGTCCATGTACAGGGGCGCTGTGTCCATCTGGCTTGCGCTGGGCAAAATGACGCGCTGGAGAACGCTCCACTGCGCGGCCACGTCCTCCGTTACCGCGTTGGCCTCTTCCTTGTGGTTCGCCGTAGACATGCTCATGCGTCTACTCCTCCGCTTTCAATCGTGGCGCCGGCTTCGAAGTGCGGGCGGATCTTGTTCTCGAACATCGTCAGGGCCGAACCGATGGCCATGTGCATGTCCAGGTACTTGTAGGTGCCAAGGCGCCCACCGAAGAGGACGTCCTTCTCGGCGGCGGCGAGGTCGCGGTACCTCAACAGCCGTTCGCGGTCGGTGGGGGTGTTGATCGGGTAGTACGGCTCGTCGCCCTTCTCGGCCGCACGGGAGAACTCGCGCATGACGACGGTCTTTTCCGTCTGGTAGTCGCGTTCCGGGTGGAAGTGGCGCGGCTCAATGATGCGGGTGTAGGGGACGTCGTCGTCGTTGTAGTTGACTACAGAGGTGCCCTGGAAGTCGCCGACGTCGAGGACCTCTTCCTCGAAGTCGATGGTGCGCCAGGAGAGATCGCCTTCGGCGTAGTCGAAGTAACGGTCCACCGGGCCGGTGTAGACGACCGGAATGTTCCCGACGACCTTGTTCTTGGAGTATTCGTGCGATTCGTCGAAGAAGTCCGTGTTCAGCCGGACTTCTATGTTCGGGTGCTCTGCCATCTTCTCGATCCATGCGGTGTACCCGTTGGTCGGAAGGCCCTCGTACTTGTCATTGAAGTACCGGTTGTCGTAGTTGTACCGCACCGGAAGCCGGGAAATGATGCCCGCGGGCAGGTCCTTGGGGTCCGTCTGCCACTGCTTGCCTGTGTAGTGCTTGATGAACGCCTCGTACAGCGGGCGGCCGATCAGCTGGATCCCCTTGTCGTTGAGGTTCTGCGGATCGGTGCCCGCGAGCTCGCCGGCCTGTTCCTTGATCAGATCCTGGGCCTGGCCCGGGGTCATGTTTGCACGGAAGAACTGGTTGATCGTCGCCAGGTTAATCGGCAGGGAGTAAACCTCGCCCTTGTGGACGCCGTAGACCTTGTGCACGTAATTAGTGAACGTCGTGAACCGGTTCACGTACTCCCACACACGATCGTTGGAGGTGTGGAAGAGGTGGGCACCGTAGCGGTGAACTTCGATTCCGGTCTGCTCCTCCTTTTCGCTGTAGGCATTGCCGCCGATGTGATGGCGGCGGTCGATGACGACGACCTTCAAGCCCAGCTCAGAGGCGGCCTGTTCTGCGATTGTCAGGCCGAAAAAGCCCGACCCTACGATGACGAGGTCAGCGGTCACAAAATCTCCTGGTTTGAATGCGGGCAGCACAGCGTTAGGCAATGTCTGCTGCTCTAGCGTACCCGAGTCAGGCCCTGAAACTGCGTCCGAGCACCGCGACGGGGGCCTCCGCAGTGACCCTGGGTTGTCCACATTCCGCTTGTTCGCCCGCCCCGCGCTGTCGACAAACCCTACTCTGGATCGCGGAGGAAGGAGCGAAAGAATCCTTGCGATGATCTTGCAGTGCACCCTGGCGGGCGGGCCGCGGTCGGCGATCCTTTCGCCGGTTGAACTGACCGTCGAACTGCCCGATGGCTGTGCGGGCAGCCGGCTCGAAGAGGCCCTCAGGAGGAAGTTCGCGACGTCGCTCCTGCGGGTGGCCGGGGTGCCCTTATCCGACTTGTCGGCGGGAACTCCCCCGCTGGTCAACGGCGCGGTGTTTGTCGACGGACTGATGCCTTCGGCTGAAAACTCGCTTCCCGCCAGCGCCGAGCCGACGCTGACACTGGCCGTCCTCGGCGGCCCTCTAGCGGGAACGCTCCTGCCCCTGCGACGCGGCAGCTATCGTCTGGGAAGAAGCGGCGTCGACCTCGTCATTCCGGATCCGGGGCTCTCCCGCGAGCACGCGAGGCTTGAGATCACGCCTGCGTCCGCCACTCTTGAGGATCTTGGAAGCGCTAACGGTACGTGGGTAGACGGCCGGAGAATATCGAAGGTTCCGCTCATCACAGGCGCGGAGATCCGGTGCGGTAACTCGGTTTTGGGCCTGTTCGGCGGCACACCCGGCGATCAGCCTGTTGTAAACGACGAAGCCGGCGCAGATACCTCCGCGCCCCTTCCGCTCCCGGCTCCGCCCTCCACGGGTCACATCCCCACGCTCCTCATAACGTCGTTACTCCCCCTGCTCGCCGGAATTATCCTGACCCTCGTCACCGGGACCTGGATGTTCCTTGCCTTCACCGCCTTCTCCGCCCTGCCGGTGCTGGTCTCGGTCTTCGGCGGACGACGGCGCCGCCGGCAGTGGCGCTCCGAAGTCGCCGCCGCGGCACTGGCGGATGCTGACCGACGACGCCGGGCCGCGCCGTCAGTTGCCGCCCTGGTGACCGCCTCCGCAGCTGCGCGCCACGGCGTTCCCTGGGAACCGGCCGGCGATAGCATCCATGTAGCAGGGGGTCTTCCCGATCGCGCGGCTGCTGTAACTCCGGTGTGGCTGCGGCTTGGAGTGGCCGAGCAACCGGCTAACGTGCGGCCGACGTGGGACACCGGCAGTTTCCGTCCTCCCGACAACGGAAGGTTGCCTGTCACCCTCGATCCCGGCATCGAGACCGTACTGTCGGGGCCAACTCAGGCCATAGAAGGCTTGCTGCGCTCCTTCGTCATTCAACTCGCCTCCTATCCCCGCGCCGCTCTAACTTCGGTATACCTCATCGGCCCACCCGGGAAGCTTCTTCTCAGCGCGCGGTTCCTGCCGAGGATCTTCGCGACCGCCGCGGAAGGCGACGCCGTCGCCGCACTAAGACGGACTCTTTCATCGGCTGCCGGTCCTCCCGGTGTCGTCATATGCCTGCCCGGCTACCCCGCCTCGGAGGCGTTGCGGGTGGAGACTCAGCGGTTGGGCTGGCAACTCATCTCCTGGTGCCAGGACGGTCCCACCGGGGCACGGACGGGACAAGCGGTGAGCCTCAGGGCCACGGGCGGCCGACTGACCACGGCCTCGGGGTTGACAGAGTTCGTGCCCGACCTCGTCCCGGATACTGTCTTCGATAGTTTCTGTCGTCGCCGGGGTGGTCAGCCGGGCGTGCCCCCAGCGTCGGGCGGCATCCCTGCACGGTGGGAGCTGCAGGAGACGCTGACGCTCACCAGGGATTCGGTGAAGGCTCGTTGGGCCGCCACGTCACTGCCTACGCCGCCACGGATGCGGCTTTCCGTGCCGGTGGGCCGAGGTGCCACCGGTGCAGTGTTCATTGATTTACAGCGTGATGGGCCACATCTGCTCGTTGCCGGGACGACTGGATCCGGTAAGTCGGAGTTCCTCCGGACACTCGTGCTCGCTCTGTCAGCCTCGCACTCGCCGAGCGAGGTCACCTTCCTCCTCATCGACTTCAAGGGAGGCTCGGGATTAGGCCCACTGGCCGAGCTGCCTCATTGTGTCGGTGTCCTGACCGATCTGGACGGCCACGAAATTGACCGCGCACTTGTCTCGCTCCGTGCGGAGGTACGTCGCCGCGAACAACTTCTAGCCCGGGCGGACGTTCCCGATCTCGCCAGCTACAGGCTCGGCGGAGACAGGCCGACAACACTCCCCCGTCTCATTCTCGTGGTCGACGAATTCCGAGTGCTGGTCGATGAAGCACCGGCCGCGCTCTCCGAACTCATGCGCCTGGCCGCCATCGGGCGTTCCCTGGGCATCCACCTCGTCATGGCCACCCAGCGTCCCCAGGGAGCGCTCAACGCGGACATCCGCGCCAACGTCACCAGTTCTGTCGTCCTGCGGGTCCAGTCGGAGGCCGAGTCGCTGGACGTCATGAATGCGAAGCTGGCCGCCGCTATCCCCACCGACAGTCCCGGCCGGGCCTACCTCATTCGGGGCAACGCGGCGCCCGAAGAGTTCCAGACAGCCACCCTCGCCGGAACGGAGCGCGATAGCGGGGCGGGGCACGTCACCGTGATGACCGCCGAAGAGTTCCTTACCAATCCCCCGCTGCCCGCAGCACGTGGCAGCGAAGCACTGATCGATTCGGCGGACGCTGCAGCATCTTTCATCGAACTGGCGCGCACATTGTGGCTGGACGACGGCGGCGAACTTCCGCACCGGCCCATCGCGCCACCCCTACCGACAAACGTCCCCTTCCCGGGTCCGGCGTCCCCCATTCGCTCCTCTGGTGATCCGGGCCCGGTACGGCGGCCCGGCTTCCGTTTGGGAATCGTCGACCTGCCGGAGCACCAGAGTCAGAGCACCGTGGGATGGTCGCCTCCTGATGACGGGCATCTGGCCTTGCTTGGCGGACCTACCCACGGGCGGGGCACGCTCTCCGCAGGCCTGAAGCTGCTGCTTGCCCAGTGGGCTGCGGATGCAATCATGCCCGCATACATCCTCGACGCCGACGGAACTCTGGCGAGCGCGGCCAGCCACCCGCTGGCGGGAGCAGTCGTGGGACCCGGGGAATCGCGGCGCGCCGCGCGGCTCCTGGCCAGGTTGAGCGAGGAGATGGCACGCCGGCTCGCTGCATCGTCCGCTCCGACCGCGGCGTTGTTGCTGGTCGTCCACGGCTGGGGAACCTGGGTTTCTGCGTTTCGTTCCGGCCCTTATGCCTGGGCCGAGGACCTGTTTCAGGACCTGATCCGGGGCGGTCCCGGAGCAGGGATCACCGTCATCGTCACAGGGGACCGGGAACTGGTGACAGCGAGGTTCTTCGCGTCTCTGCCCAACCGGATCTACTTCCCTGCCACCGCGACCCTGGAGAGCCGCCTCATGTGGCCGGCCGTGCCGAAGGTTCGGGCTATCGCTGGCCGGGTCATCGCGTCCGGGCCATTCGCGGCGGGCTGCCGTCCCGACGCCGGCCGGAGCTCCCCAGTCGTCCCGCCATCGAAGGATCGAGACGACGGGGTTGGGATGGGACAGACGCGCTACCCGGGATCGACCGGAAGCGAATACGACGACGGTCCGGACAACGAAGCCTCAGACGCCGACACGTTCCGGGTGGCGCAACTCTTCGAGCCGCCGCCGTGGGCCGGGCCGGCGATGACCGGTGACCTCGTCGGCACAGAAGCACGGCTGGCCCTTTCCTTTCGGGTGGAGGCACTCCCAGACCGGGTCACGGTGCGGGATGTGGCTTCCCGCCTCCTCGCGAGCGCGGCAGACGGAGGCCGGGCGGGGAGAAAAGGCCGGGACGATGGCCGATTCTGGATCGGCCTCGCAGGCGACGAACCCGGGCCCTCGGGCATCGAACTCCCGGCCTCAGGTGTCGCCGCCGTGTTGGGAGCACCTGGGACAGGCAAGAGCACGCTCCTGGAATCCCTCGTCGCCCTGAACCCCTTGATGAGCTGGTTGAAGCCGGATAAGGAAACACCCCAGGAGTACTGGACGGAGATCCATCGGAGAGCCGACGCGGGAACATTAGACCGGAATGCAGTGGCGCTCGCCGACGACCTCGACCTCTCCACCTCGGAGGTCAACAACGCACTGCGCGACCTTAACGGCCGGGGTTGGCGGGTGATCTTCACCGCAGGCTACGGCCCCCTTGTGCAGCAGCGGGTGCCACTGGCAATGCAGGCTCGCCTTTACGGCAAGGGCGTCCTGCTTCGGCCCCGCAGCCTGATGGACGGCGACCTCTTCGGGGTACGGTTCGACCCCGAGTCGCATCAGCCCGCCGGACGGGCGGTCCTCATCGGCGATGGTACGGCGACGTGGGTTCAGCTCGCCGTTCCGGAGCCATCAGCGCTGTCCAGGAAAGATGCCAAAGGAAATGCCCCCGAGGTAACGCCGGAGGAGAGGCAGGGATGAAGCCCGGATCAGGCGAACGGGGATGACGCCCCCGCGACGAACCCCGGAGTGGTGCCTACAGCGCCGGCGGGGACCCAGCAACCCGAGAGGCATAGGCGATGACGCGCTTGTCGAACAACAGCACGATCGCGACGGCGGCCGGCACCAGCATCGCAAGCCCGGCCAGCGGGTACCCGCCCGTCAGCGTGGGGAACCCGATCGTGAGCGCAAACAGCTGGGCCACCAGCGCGCCCGCGCGCGGCCAACGGTAGCCGCGGAACAGGAAGTGGCCCACCGCGAACAGCCAGGCCGAGAAGGCCAGCAACAAGCCGAGGGTGAAGACCGCACCCCAGAAGGAAAGCACCGGCGCTCCGGTCAGCAACTGCAGCGCATACCAGCCGGCCGCCACCAAGAGGGCCACTGCCTCGAGGGCAGCAACGGCCGAAATCACGGCGATGCCGGCGGGACGGGAAGGCCGGGCCGGGTCCGGTGCGCCGGCGGGCGAACCGCCAGTGTTGTCGGGCTCAACCGGCTCCTGGGGATTCTCTGCGGGTCTTGACACACTGGCACCATACCCGACATAGTCAAAACCACTTGGGGGACCGCCGATGCATGTGATGCATCGCTCACGAATCGGCGGCATATGGACCGCTAAAACCCCTTGTTTACGCAGCGTTAACATGACACGCTTAATCCAGATGACCGAGGGGGCCCACTGGGCCCCTTTCTTATGAAGCCTCTAGTGAATAATTTCACAAGACGCCGAACGAATTCCCAGGAATGGAGTTACTGATCAGCATGGATTGGCGTAACCGCGCAGCGTGCCTCGACAAGGACCCGGAGCTGTTCTTCCCGGTAGGAAACACCGGACCTGCCCTCCTGCAGATTGAGGAAGCCAAGAGCGTCTGCCGCCGCTGCCCGGTCGTGGACACCTGCCTGCAGTGGGCCTTGGAGTCCGGCCAGGACGCCGGCGTCTGGGGCGGCATGAGCGAGGACGAGCGCCGGGCCCTCAAGCGCCGCGCCGCCCGCGCCCGCCGCGCCTCCTAGCTTGCCGGCCGGGCTCCCCCGGCACACAAAAGCACAACGGAAGCCCCGGACCATTCGGTCCGGGGCTTCCGTCGTTGTCAGCTGAGAATCACCGCGAAGCCAGGCTTAGGACCACCTGCACGGCGGTGCCCCCGCCCTCGCGCGGTTTCCACTGGATGCTGCCGCCCAGCTCGGACGTCACGAGGGTACGGACAATCTGCAGTCCCAGCCCCTCGGTGTAGGACCCGGCAGGCAGCCCGACGCCGTCGTCCGCCACCGTCACGGTCAGCAGCTCATCGCCGTCCTCGCTCTCCGAGCGGTCCGCGAGCAGCCACACCGTGCCGGCCCGGCCCTCGAGCCCGTGCTCGACGGCGTTGGTGACCAGTTCGTTGATGACCAGGGCCAGCGGGGTCGCGAAGTCGCTCGGCAGCTCGCCGAACATGCCGGAGCGCTGGGTGCTCACCTGCTGGGACGGCGATGCGACCTCGGCCGATAGACGGAACTGCCGGCCGATGAGCTCGTCGAAGTCCACGCTCTGGGTCAGGCCCTGCGACAGCGTCTCATGCACCAGGGCGATCGTGGCCACCCGTCGCATCGCCTGTTCCAGGCCCTGCTTGGCCTCGTCACTGACCATTCGGCGCGACTGCATCCGCAGCAGCGCCGCCACGGTCTGAAGGTTGTTCTTCACCCGGTGGTGGATCTCGCGGATGGTGGCGTCCTTGGTGACGAGCTCCATCTCCCGCCGGCGAAGCTCTGAGACGTCGCGGCAGAGCACCAAGGCGCCGAACCGCTGCTGCTCATCCCGCAGCGGGATCGCACGCAGGGACAGGCTGACACCCCGGGATTCGATCTCGCTCCGCCACGGCATCCGGCCGGTGACCACGAGCGGTAGCGTCTCGTCCACCATCCGACGATCTTTGAGCAGCCCGGCGGTGACCTCGGCCAGGGAACGTCCCTCCAGGGATTCCCCGTCGCCGAGCCGGCGGAACGCCGAGACCCCGTTGGGGCTGGCGTACTGCACGATCCCCTCGGCATCCAGCCGGATCAGGCCGTCGCCGACTCGCGGCGCACCGCGCCGGGATCCGGTTGGCGAGGCGAAGTCCGGCCAGAGGCCGAGCGTGCCCATCCGCAGCAGGTCGTAGGCGCACTGCCGGTAGGTCAACTCAAGCCGGGACGGCATCCGCGAGCTGGACAAGTCCATGTGCGAGGTGACCACCGCGAGCGTCCGGCCGTTGCGCACCATCGGCACGGCCTCCACCCGCATCGCCATGTCGCTGCTCCAGTTGGTCTCATTGGAACGCTCAATGACGCGGCTTTCCCAGGCCTTGTCGACCAGGCGTTTCAGGTCCGAGCGGATGCCCTCCCCCACGAAGTCGGTATGGAACACCGTGTGCGAGGTGGAGGGCCGCACGTGCGCCAGCGCCACGTACCCCAGTTCGGGGTGTGGGAACCACAGCGCCAGGTCGGCGAAGGCCAGGTCGGCGACCATCTGCCAGTCCCCCACGAGCAGATGAAGCCACTCGGCGTCCCCCGGCCCGAAATCAGCGTGTTCCCTGATGGGGTCGGTAAAGATTGCCACAGCACCTCCATTTGCGACGCGGGGACCGGCAGGATCCTAGCGTCGAACGATTGACCTCAAGAGCCTCAATGCTACCGACAGCGACGCCATGTCATCGGCCTCGAGCGCGTTGACCTCGTCAAACATGCTCTTGGCCCGCTCGAGTTGCTCGACGTTCTTGCTCTCCCACGCCACCAGGCGTTCCTCAGCCGGCATCTCGGCCGGCGTCGCCTCAAGGACAGCGGTCGTCATGTCCGACACCGTCGAGTAGAGGTCGTCGCGGAGGGCCGCACGGGCCAGCGCCTGCCACCGGTCCCTGCGCGGGAGCTTGGTGATCCGCTCGAGCAGGGAGTCCGCGTGGAACCGGTCGAAGACCGTGTAGTACACATGCGCGATGTTCTCCACCGGTTCCGGGCTGGCGTGAACGATCTTGGCGATGTCCAGCAGCACAAAGCTCTCGAACAGCTCCGCCCAGCGGTGGGCCAGGTCCTCCGGAAGCTCCCAGCCGCGGGCCTTCTCCAGCCACTGCTGCACCCGCTCGCGGTCACCGCCGCGCAGGTACTCCAGCAGCCGGGCACGCATCGGATCCAGCAGCGGCTTGAAGTCGGCGACGATCTCCTCGATCGGCCGCGCAGCATTGCCCTGGCTGAGGACCCAGCGCACGGCCCGGTCCAGGAGCCGGCGGATGTCCAGGTGAACGGTGCTCCAGTGTTCGGTCGGGAACGACGCCGGCAGTTCGTTAAGCTCGCCGACCATGACGTCGAGTTCGTAGACCTCGCGCAGTGCGACGAAGGCCTTGGCGACCGCTGCTTCCGTGGCCGAGGTTTCCTCCATGGCCCGGAACGCAAAGGTGATGCCGCCCATGTTGATCATGTCATTGGCGACGACGGTCGCGATGATCTCCCGGCGCAGCGGGTGGGTGTCCAGCTCGGCGTCGAACCGTTCGCGCAGCTGCTTCGGGAAGTAGGAACGCAGCGTCCGGCGGAACCACGGGTCCTCGGCGAGGTTGCTCTCCCGCAGTGCCGTGGCGAGCTCGATCTTGGCGTAGGCGGCCAGCACGGAAAGTTCCGGGGAGGTCAGGCCCTGGCCCTGGTCCAGGCGTTCGCGGAGCGTGGCGGTGGTGGGCAGGGCCTCCAGGTCACGCTTCAGGTCCGCCGACTTCTCCAGCCAGTCCATCAGCCGCTCGTAGCTGGGGCTCCATTCGGCCACGCGCATCCGGTCGTTGAGCAGCAGGATGTTCTGGTCGATGTTGTCCTCGAGCACCAGGCGGCCGACCTCGTCGGTCATCGAGCCGAGGAACTCGGCCCGCTCTTCCGGGTCGAGCTTGCCCGCGGCCACCATCCGGTCGACGAAGATCTTGATGTTGACCTCGTGGTCGGAGCAGTCAACGCCTGCGGAGTTGTCGATCGCATCGGTGTTCAGGATGACGCCCTGCAGGGCCGCCTCGATCCGGCCGCGCTGGGTCATGCCCAGGTTGCCGCCCTCGCCGACCACCTTCACGCGCAGCTCTCGGCCGTCGACCCGGATGGAGTCGTTGGCCTTGTCGCCGACTTCGGCGTTGGTTTCGGTGCTGGCCTTGACGTAGGTGCCGATGCCGCCGTTGTAGAGCAGGTCGGCGGGCGCCAGCAGGATGGCCCGGAGCAGTTCCGGCGGGCTGAGCCGGGTGGTGCCCTCCGGCAACCCCAGGGCCGCGCGGACCTGCGGGGAGACGGGGATGGACTTGGCCTGGCGCGGGTAGACCCCGCCGCCCTCGCTGATCAGCGACTTGTTGTAGTCGTCCCACGAGGAGCGGGGCAGGTCGAAGAGCCGCTGCCGTTCCTCGAAGGATGATGTCTCGTTGGGGTTCGGGTCGAGGAAGATGTGCCGGTGGTCGAACGCGGCGAGCAGCCGAATATGCTTGGAGAGCAGCATGCCGTTGCCGAAGACGTCGCCGGACATGTCGCCGACGCCGACGACGGTGAACGGCTCGGACTGGGTGTCGAGGTCCAGCTCGCTGAAGTGGCGCTTGACCGATTCCCAGGCGCCGCGGGCGGTGATGCCCATGGCCTTGTGGTCGTAGCCCACCGAGCCGCCGGAGGCGAAGGCGTCGCCGAGCCAGAAGCCGTACTCGGCGGCGAGGCCGTTGGCGATGTCGGAGAAGGACGCGGTGCCCTTGTCCGCCGCGACGACAAGGTAGGAGTCGTCGCCGTCGTGCCGGACGACGTCGGCCGGCGGCACGAGGGCCTCTCCCTCGGGGGTGGTCAAGACGTTGTCGGTGATGTCGAGCAGGCCGCGGATGAACGTCTTGTAGCTCTCGATCCCCTCGGCCATCCAGGCGCCACGGTCGGCGGCCGGATCCGGGAGCTGCTTGGCGTAGAAGCCGCCCTTGGCGCCGGTGGGCACGATGACGGCGTTCTTGACCGTCTGCGCCTTGACCAGGCCCAGGATCTCGGTGCGGAAGTCCTCGCGGCGGTCGGACCAGCGCAGGCCGCCGCGGGCGACCTTGCCGAACCGCAGGTGGACGCCTTCGACGCGGGGTGAGTACACCCAGATCTCGAACATCGGGCGCGGGAACGGCAGTCCGTCGATCCCGGCCGGGTCGAGCTTGAAGCTGACGTGGGTCTTGTTTTGGTAGAAGTTGGTCCGCAGCGTGGCCTGGATCAGGTTGGTGAAGGTGCGGAGCACGCGGTCGGCGTCGAGGGTGGCGACCTGTTCGATCGCCGTGTCGAGCGCAGCGCGGACCTCGGCCTGCCGGGCCTCGCGGTCGCCGTCGTTTACGGCCGGATCGAACCTGGCGGCGAAGAGGGCGTTCAGGCCGCGGGCGACCTCCGGGTTGGCCAGGAGGGTGTCGGCCATGAACTCGAAGGAGTTGGTGTTGCCCATCTGGCGCATGTACTTGGCGTAGGCGCGCAGCACCACGACCTGGCGGGGGTGCATTCCCTCGCGGAGCACCAGCCGGTCGAAGCTGTCCGATTCGACGGCGCCGGAGACGGCGGCGCCGAAGGATTCCGCGAGCAGGGTGCCGGTCGTCACGGGGTCGACACCGGCCGGGTACTTCAGGCCGAGGTCGTAGAGGAAGAAGTCGCGGTGGTCCGCGGTCTCGATTTCGAAGGGGCGTTCGTCCAGGACCTCGAGGCCGAGGTTGTGGAAGAACGGCAGGATCTGGCTGAGGCTCTTGGGCTCGAGCATGTACAGCTTGACGCGGGCGTCCTCCTCCAGGATTGCTCCGGCGCCCTCGGGCAGGTACACGTGGACGCCGGGCTGCTCAGCGGCGTGGCCGCCCTCGCGTTCGGCGGCGGCACCGTACTTCTCGAACCGGGCGATGTCCTCGAGCGCGTCCTCGACCTCGTAGTCGACCCGGTAACTGGCCGGGAAGGCCTCGGCCCAGACCGTGGCGAGTTCCTTGGAACCGTTGTCGCCGTCGGCCTCTGCCCGGGCGCGGAGGACCTCGGAGATACCTTCGCTCCAGGACCGTGCTGCGAGCACCAGCCGCTTCTCCAGTTCCTCGGTGTTCACGTTGGCGGTGTCGGCGTCCTTGGGGAGCCGGATCCGGAAGAACAACCGCGCCAGTGCCGACTCGGTCATCCGGGCCTCGTAGTCGATGGAGACGGCGTCGAAGGTTTCGCGCAGTTCCTTCTCGATCCGCAGGCGGACGTTGGTGGTGTAGCGGTCGCGGGGCAGGTAGACCAGCGCCGACATGAAGCGGCCGTACACGTCCGGGCGGAGGAACAACCGCGTCCGGCGGCGTTCCTGCAGCCGCTGGATGCCGGTGGCGATGGCGGCGAGGTCCGGGATCTCGATCTGGAACAGCTCGTCACGCGGGTAGGTCTCGAGGATGCCGAGCAGATCCTTGCCGGAGTGCGAGTCCGGCGGGAAGCCGGCGTCGCGCAGGACGGCGTCGACCTTTTCCCGCACCACCGGGATGTCGCGGACGGAGCCTGCGTAGGCGGTGGTGGCGAACAAGCCGATGAAGCGGCGTTCGCCGTCGACGTTGCCGGCGGCGTCGAAGCTCTTGACGCCGATGTAGTCCAGGTAGGCCGACCGGTGCACGGTGGAGCGGGAGTTCGCCTTGGTGATGACCAGGGCGCTCTTCTCGCGGGCCTTTTTGCGGCCGGTTTCGGTCAGGTGCTGGATCTGGTGGCGGGTGTCGCTGCTGTCGCGCAGCAGCCCGAGGCCGCTCTCCTCGCGCAGTTCGAGGACGTCCTCGCCGGATTCGTTCCGCAGGTCGTATTCGCGGTAGCCCAGGAAGGTGAAGTTGCCGTCGTCGAGCCAGCGCAGGAGTTCCTGCGCCTGCCGCAAGCCGGCCACGTCGGCGGCGTTGGTGACCTTTTCGAGGCCGTCGGAGACCTCGTGGGCCTTGTTGCGCATCTTCGGCCAGTCCTCGACGGCGGCGCGCACGTCGCCGAGCACCCGGTTCAGGCCCTCAATCAGTTCCGCCCGGCGGGCGTCGTCGACGCGGTCGATTTCGACGGCGATCCAGGATTCCATGTGGGAGGCGTTGTCGCCCTGGGCGATGAGGTGCGAGAGGTTGGGCATCGCAGCCGTGTCGCCGCTGGAGATGCCGAGGTGGGAGGGGACCCGTGCCACCTTGACCAGCCGGCCGGTTTCCCGGTTGCGGGTGACGACGAAGAGCGGGTGCATCACCAGGTGGATCGGGGACTTCTGCCGGACCAGTTCGGCGTTGACCGAGTCGACGAGGAAGGGCATGTCGTCGGTGACGATGTAGACGACGCTGGCATCCGCCTCATCGATGATCTCGATGTTGGCGTGGCCGGGCTGCCGGGCGCCGGCGGTCCGCAGGTGGGCCTGCGCGCGGGCCGAGAGCGTTTCCTGGCCGTAGCCCTTGGCATCCTCCTCGGCGAGGTGCTCGTAGTAGTCCGCGAAGAACCTCTCATCGGCTCCGATCGAAACGGGTTGATCCTCCACGCTGGACCCTGACGACATCGACAAACGCCTCCATTAAGAAAGTTCGCGGCCGCACCGTTGCAGCCCTCATCAGGAGCCTAGTCTTTAGCCCACCGGCTTGCTGTGGAAGAAAAGACAGAGCTTTTCGATTTTCGCTGGGCAGGTGCACAAACCAAGTGCGCGATGGCCCTGCGGAGAGGCGAGTCGGGGGCCGTCTCATGCAGCAGCGAGCCGGCCAGCAGCGCTGAGTCACAGGCCGCGGCGTCGGATGGCAGGAAGGCGCTGATCGGCGCCGCCGGCCCGTAGCGGGCCCACGCCTCCTTCAGTTGCCGCTCCGGCGCCCGCCCGACGGCGGCGGGGCGGACCTTGTTGAGGATGACCCGCGGCAGCGCCTCGGGTACGGCGGCCGAGAGCTCCGCCAGGCCGCGGACCAGCCTCGGAACACCGACGGGGTCTGCGGAGCCGACGGCGTAGACGGTGTCGGCCAGCTGCAGGCTGCGCAGGGTGGCGGCGTTGCGGCGCGGTGCCATCGAGTCGAAGCTCAGCTCCTCGTCGGCCTCGAGGCAGAACCCGGTGTCGATGACGGTGACATCGGCGATCTCGCGCACGCGGCTGTACACCAGGGCCAGGGCCGCGGCGCGGAGTTCGGTCCAGCGGTCCGCGCGGGTGATCCCGGTGAGGACCCGGAAGTTTCCCGCCTTCGTGGCCACCGGCAGGGCCAGACGGTGGAGGGCATCCGCATCGAGGGAACCCTGGTCCGCGAGACGGCACGCCTGGGCGAGGCCGGCCGCCTCGTCGAGCAGGCCCAGCGCCGCGGCGACGCTGGCCCCGTAGCTGTCTGCGTCGACCAGCAGGACCGACCGGCCGGCCGCCGCCAGTTCGCCCGCCATGTTGACCGCGAGCGTGGTCCTCCCGGGTGCCCCCGCCGGCCCCCAGACTGCGATGATCTCTCCGGTGCCCGGCTGCGTCCAGGAGGGCTCCCCGCCGTCGGAACCTGCCACGTGCCCCGGAGTACGCGGCGCGGCGGCGACGGTAAAGGCGTCACTGCCGGCCTCCGGCGCGGCCGCGGAGAGTCCGGCCACCGCGGCGGCAATGACCGCCGCGAGTTCTTCGGCCGCCACATCGATGGGGCGCGCCGTCACTCCGATGCCGCGCAGCCGCGCCGCCTCGTCCGGGCTGTCGGTCAGGGCGACGACGGCCACCCCGACGGCGGAGAGCCGGTCCACCAGCGAGGCTGTGAGCTCCCCCGCCTCCCCGGCGACGACGGCGGCCCGGGCGAGGCCGCTCTGGCAGGCGGCGAGGAGTTCGGCCAGTTCCTCGCAGCGCCGGACCACCGAGACGGGGCCATGGAGTCGCTCCAGGCTGCCGACCAGGGGCTCGGTGCCGTGCCCGACCGTGACGACGGGAATGCTCATTGGCCGGTTCCGCCCGGATTCCACACCACCGAGATCCTGGCCTTGTTGGCCTGGGCGCCCAGCAGCTTGGGCATCTGGCCGTCAGGGACCAGCACCATCACGACGGTGGAGCGCTGCGCGCCGAGGGCGTTGCTGCCCGGGGTCAGTTGCGCGATCTCGGCCCCACGCAGCAGCAGGGCGGGCTCGCTGAAGCCGTTGCGGTTGTCCGGCAGGGCGACCCACACGTCGACGCGGGAGCCGGCCACGGCCTGCGGCGGCAGGGCCTCGTCCACGGTGACGGCCACGGGTTTGCGGGCCAGCGCATCGGGCTGGCCGAAGCTCTCCCGCGGCAACAGCTGGTCCTTGCCGATCCGCTGGATGGCGACCAGGCCCTCGGCGAGTCCCGCCTCGGGGGTCAGGTAGTTCCCCTCGACGTCTCCGAGGCGGACGTTGACCCGGCGCAGCTTCTCCGGCGTCAGCTTCTCCCCGACGGCGATCGGCTCACTGGCCGCGAAGGCCTCGGTGGTCCGATCCGCGGCAGCGACCAACGACACGACCCCGGCCGTTGACGCCAGCACGAGCAGGACGCCGACCAGCAGCCTCGGGTCTTTCCACGACGGCTTCTTCAGCCTGGCCCCGCCGCCCTCTGTCACCGCCATGCGCAGTTCCCCCATCTGTGCGTCCGCGCCGCCGGCGCCGGTTTCCCCATTGTCACGAATTGTGGGCCCTGCGGGAAGACCGGGAACCCGGGAACTGCAAAGTGTGGATAACCGCATCAATGTCGACGCCCGGTGGCAAAATGGGAGCATGCCCCGATTCCTCACCCTCGCGGATGTCGCCGAACAGCTGCAGATCAACTCCCCCGCCGCCTATGCGCTGGTGCGGAGCGGTCAGCTCAAGGCCATCCAGGTCGGCGGCCGCGGGCAGTGGCGGGTGGAGGAAGCCATGCTGGAGCAATACATCCAGGAGCGGTACGCCGAGGCCAGCCGCATGATCGAGGAAGCCAAGGCCAAAGGCTCCTGATCCCGTCGACTTAGGTCCCTCCGCGCCCCGACCGGATGGAGCCGAGGGCGCCGAACGGCACCGTTGACACGGACCGAACGTTGGCGGCGCGGCGCTCTTCACCGGGTTCCGTCTCCGCCAGGTCCAAAAAATCCCTTCCCACCCGGTCGATAACCCCATGCAAGGCCGGGCAGCCCGCCGCTCCGATCAGCTGAAGAGTCAGCCGCGATCGATCCCTGGCCAGTTCCCGCAGTGCACTCGCCAGCCCAAGGCGGCCCGACGGCGGCCCCGCCGGAACCGCCTGGAGCGCCAACCCGGTGTAGCTGATGGCGGCAGCGTGCGGAATCAGCACCTGCTGCCGGCCCGACGCCAGCACCAGCCAGCCCAGGCCCACATGCTCGAGCCGCCCTTCGCAGATGTCACCCGTTGTGAGGTGGACCACGATATCCTGACCCACCGTGCCGCGAAGCCGGTCGGCCAGTTCCACGCCGGTGGCGTCGACCCGGGCGCGTTCGTCCACCTCGGCATCTAAATCGAGCCGTCGTTCGGCGGCGAGTTGCGCTTCGAGGTCCGAGAAGAGGGAGTCCCACCGCATGCGGGCCAGCGTAGGCGCGTCCGCCGGACTCGGTCAATGGGGTGTCCTTGCAGGCTTTCGCCCGCCTCCGGGCGGCATCGGCAGGTTATGCACAACCCGTCGCTTGCTCTAGACACCCGATCGCACACGGGTTCACACTATGAAAAGTGCATCAAACACTATCAAAGTGCATCAAATGATAGGTCATTCACTTAGAACCCTAGGAGGCCGGGATGACGATTCGGCAGCATCCAACAGCCGGCACCTCCACCAGCCGCTCCGGCGATGCGGTGGTGGCGGCGCTCATCCTGCTCTCAGGCGGACTGCTCACGGGGTTGGGAATGATCCTGGCCGCCCACCTGCGGACCGCCGCCGTGCGCAGGCAGGCCGTGGGTTTCGACACCAGCCTGGGCGTCACGGCCACCACCGCCGGGCTGATCGTGGTCGTCTGGTGGGCGCTCTCGTTCCTCCTCGCCTTTTGCTCGGCGTTGCTGGAGCGCGGCGGCCGTGCCCGGGCTGCCGCCGCCACCGGGAAGTTCAGTCCGGCGTTCATGCGCCGGCTGGCCCTGGCCGCCATCGGTCTTCAGCTGGTCACCGCTCCCCTGGCCCGGGCGGCCACCGTCCCCGACGTCGGGGGCTCCGGCACGTCCCTGCCGGCGGCCGTGGCGGCCGCCTGGGCGCCGCAAGGAAACCCCGCAACGGTGGGCCCACGTGCCCCGTCGCCACCCCGGCCGGACCCACGGTGGCTGCCCTCCCCCGTCCCGGCCCCGCCGGGCGCCCTGTTCCAGCCCCAACTCAGACCGGAGCACCCGGACGCCGGCGGACGGCAGGTGACGGTCAGAGCCGGGGACTCGCTCTGGAGTCTCTGCGCCGCGCAGCTCGGGCCCCTAGCCTCCGACGTCGACATCGCGACCGCATGGCCGGAGCTTTACCGGACCAACCGATCCGTCATCGGCCCCGACCCAGGGCTGCTTCGGCCGGGCCAGGTCCTGGTCATCCCGCCCGCCCTTTCATCCAGCCCCCCGTCCGACGAAGGAACCCCATGAGCCCGCTCGCTGAACCCCGTCCCGGCTACGCCGCCCCGCAGTCCCCCGCCGCACTCCGCCCGGTCGACCCGGACCGCGACATCGAAGCGCTCTGCCGCTCCACGGTGCAGGCGGCCATCGAAGTCCTGGCCGGCACCCGGCCGGCGCAGCAGCTCGCCCGGCGGCTGGACGAACGGTGCCTGACCGCCCTCCAGCACCGCGCCGCCCTGACCCGCCGGGTCTCCTCCGGCACGTCGCCGACGGCGGGTCGCCTGCACCGCAACCCGTGCGTGCGGTCGGTCCACGCCTGCCGGATCTCCGAGGATGTGTACGAGGCCAGCGCCGTGGTGTCCGACGAACTCCGGGTCCGGGCCGTGGCCCTGCGGCTGGAGCGGAGCCGGCTCGTCTGGCGGGTCACCGTACTCGAAATCGGCTGAACCCGGAGCCCAGGCTGACGGCACAAAAAACACCGCGGGTCCGGAACATTGCGTTCCGGACCCGCGGTGCAGGTGGCTGGACCCTTTGCCTAGCGGCGCTTCTTCTTGCTGGCGCGGCGCGGGGACTCCTGGGCCGCGGCCTTCGCCGGGTTGCCGGAGCGCCCGGAGGACTTGGCCTCGACGCGGGTCTGAGCCGTGCCGTCCTCGCTCGGAGCCGTGTACTGCAGCTGCGCCGGCTTCTCCGGAGCCTCCAGACCGGCGGCGTGGATGTGCGGTTCCTGGTGTTCGGTGTGCTGGCCCGACTCGTCGGCGACCACCACGTCCTGGGCCGGGGTGACCTCGACCTCAAGGTTGTAGAGGAAGCCGACGCTCTCCTCGCGGATGGCCTCCATCATGGCCTGGAACATGGTGAAGCCCTCGCGCTGGTACTCCACGAGCGGGTCGCGCTGGGCCATGGCCCGCAGGCCGATGCCCTCCTTGAGGTAGTCCATCTCGTAGAGGTGTTCCTGCCACTTGCGGCCGATCACCGAGAGGACCACGCGGCGCTCGAGTTCGCGCATGCTCTCGGAACCGATCTGCTCCTCGCGGGCCTGGTAGACCAGGCGCGCGTCGGAGAGTATCTCCTCCTTGAGGAATTCGACCGTGATCCGGGACTTCCCGCCGGCCTCGTCGATGACGTCGCGGGGCGTGAAGCTGACCGGGTACAGGGTCTTGAGGTTGGACCAGAGCAGGTTGAAGTCCCAGTCGTCGCCGGTGCCCTCTGCCGTGGCGGCGTCGATGAACGCGTTGATCGTGTCCTCGATGAAGTACTGGACCTTCTCGTGCAGGTCATCGCCCTCAAGGATGCGGCGGCGGTCGCCGTAGATGGCCTCGCGCTGGCGGTTCAGGACATCGTCGTACTTGAGGACGTTCTTGCGCTGCTCGGCGTTGCGGCCTTCCACCTGGCCCTGGGCCGAGGCGATGGCGCGGGAGACGAGCTTCGATTCGAGGGCGACGTCGTCAGGGACGGAGCTGCTCATCAGGCGCTCGGCGGCGCCGGAGTTGAAGAGCCGCATCAGGTCATCGGTCAGCGACAGGTAGAAGCGGGACTCGCCCGGGTCGCCCTGGCGGCCGGAGCGGCCGCGGAGCTGGTTGTCGATGCGGCGGGATTCGTGCCGCTCGGTGCCGAGCACGTAGAGGCCGCCCAGGTTCAGGACCTCCTCGTGCTCGTCCTTGACGGACTGCTTGGCGGCCTCGAGGGCGGCGGGCCAGGCGGCCTCGTACTCCTCCGAGTTCTCCTGCGGGTCCAGTCCGAGCTTGGCCAGCTCGGCGACGGCGGTGAATTCGGCGTTGCCGCCGAGCATGATGTCGGTGCCGCGGCCGGCCATGTTGGTGGCCACGGTGACGGCGCCCTTGCGGCCGGCCTGCGCGACGATCGACGCCTCACGGGCGTGGTTCTTGGCGTTGAGGACCTCGTGCCGGACACCCTCCTTGGCCAGGAGGCGGGAGAGGTACTCGCTCTTCTCGACGCTGGTGGTGCCGACCAGGACCGGCTGGCCCTTCTCGTGCCGCTCGGCGATGTCCTTGACGACGGCGTCGAACTTCACGGTCTCGTTCTTGTAGACGAGGTCCGGCTGGTCGATGCGCTGCATGTCCCGGTTGGTGGGGATGGCGACGACGCCGAGCTTGTAGGTGCTCATGAACTCGGCGGCTTCGGTCTCGGCGGTGCCGGTCATGCCCGCGAGCTTGTCGTACATGCGGAAGTAGTTCTGCAGCGTGACCGTGGCGAGAGTCTGGTTCTCGGCCTTGATCTCGACGCCTTCCTTGGCCTCGATCGCCTGGTGCATGCCCTCGTTGTAGCGGCGGCCGGCGAGGATGCGGCCGGTGTGCTCGTCGACGATGAGCACCTCGCCGTCGAGGATGACGTAGTCCTTGTCACGCTTGAAGAGTTCCTTGGCCTTGATGGCGTTGTTCAGGAAGCCGATCAGCGGGGTGTTGGCGGACTCGTAGAGGTTGTGGATGCCGAGGTAATCCTCAACCTTTTCGATGCCGGCCTCAAGGACACCGACGGTGCGCTTCTTCTCGTCGACCTCGTAGTCGGTGTCGGGCTGGAGGCGCAGGACAACCTTGGCGAACTCGCTGTACCAGCGGTTCGTGTCGCCCTGGGCGGGGCCGGAGATGATCAGCGGGGTACGGGCCTCGTCGATGAGGATGGAGTCCACCTCATCGACGATCGCGAAGTTGTGGCCGCGCTGGACCAGCTCGGATTTGTCCCAGGCCATGTTGTCGCGCAGGTAGTCGAAGCCGAATTCGTTGTTCGTGCCGTAGGTGATGTCCGCGGCGTACTGCTCCCGCCGGTGGGCGGGGTCCTGGTTGGCCAGGATGCAGCCGCTGGTCAGGCCGAGGAAGCGGTACACGCGGCCCATCAGGTCGGACTGGTACTCGGCGAGGTAGTCGTTGACCGTGACCACGTGGACGCCCTTGCCGGCGAGGGCGTTCAGGTAGGCCGGAGCGGTGGCCACCAGGGTCTTGCCTTCACCGGTCTTCATTTCGGCGATGTTGCCCAGGTGCAGGGCGGCGCCGCCCATCAGCTGGACGTCGAAGTGGCGCATGCCGAGGGTGCGTGAGGAGGCCTCGCGGACGGCGGCGAAGGCCTCGGGCAGCAGGTCGTCGAGCTTCTCGCCGTCGGCGTGCCGGGCACGGAGCCGGTCGGTCTCTTCGCGCAGCTCGGCGTCGGTGAAGGTCTGGAAGGAGCTTTCCAGGGCATTGATGGAGTCGGCGTAGTTCCGAAGTTGCCGCAGGGTCTTTTTGTCACCCGTGCGGAGAAGTTTTTCGATCAGTGATGCCACGTGAAATTGCTCCCAGTCTCAAGCTGCCGAATTCCGGCGTGTTTAGTCTACGGGAGGGACACAGCGCGGACCGCGCCTGTTCCCTCAAAGCGGATGCAGGCCAGCCACCGCCTGTGCGAGCGCCGGCGCCAGATCGCCCACGGGGGCCACGATAATCCGGTCCAGCTCCAACCACTCTGCCATGAGCTGCAGTTCTGCCGCGAGTTCGACGGCGGTGTCCCCCGGCGCGTCCGGTTCCGCGAAACTGCCGCGGACCAGCAGGCTGCCGGCGGCACGGTCCGCTTTGAGGTCGACGCGGGCGACGATGCCGTCGCGGAGCAGGAAGGGCAGGACGTAGTAGCCGAAGCGGCGCTTGGCCTCCGGCGTATAAATCTCCAGCCGGTAGTGGAAGCCGAAGAGTTCCTCAAGCCGCCGCCGTTCGAAAACCAGGGAGTCGAACGGGCTCAGCAGGGCCCGGCCGGCCGCGGTGCGGGGCAGCCGCGCCTCCATGTGCCGGTATACGGGCCGGTCCCAGCCGGCGACGGTCACCGGTTCCAGCCGTCCGGCGTCGACGAGTTCGGCGAGCGCCTCCGCGGCGGCCCGCTGCGGGGTGCGGAAGTAGTCGGCGAAGCAGCGCAGGGTGCCGATCCCGTGGGCCTGCGCCGCGGCGTCGATCAGCCGGAGCATGGCCGCACCGGCGTCGGGTCGGCCGCCGCCCTGCTCCCCGCTTTCCGGTCCCTTGCTTTCCGGTTGCGTGCTGACCGGCTCCCCGCTTTCCGGTCCGGTGCTTTCCGGTCTCCCGGATGCGGCCGCGGCCACTGCGGTGGACGGCAGGACCCTGGAGGTGAGGGTGTAGCGGCGTTCGAAGCTGCCCGTCCGCGAGGCCGCCGTCACCGTCCCCTCCTCAAAGAGGTGCTCGAGGACCCGTTTGACGGTGTTCCAGTTCCAGCCCCAGTTGTCCGTGCTTCGGGTTTCCACGTGACCCAGCCGGGCGGTGAGTTCGGCGGCGGTCAGCGGCGGCCCCGCAGCCAGCTCGGACAGGATCCGGCCGGCAACGTCGCCGCGTTCCTCCGGGTCCATGGCATGGGCGCCGACCCACTTCCGGTTCTGCCACAGCCTCAGGTCCTCGAAGTGCTCTGGGCGGATGAAGCTGGCCTCGTGCGCCCAGTACTCCATCATCCGGCGCGGGTGCACCCCGGAGAGGCGTTCCAGGATGCTCCGGTCGTAGTTCCCGAGCCGGGAGAAGAACGGCAGGTAGTGGCTGCGTGCCAGCACGTTGACCGAATCGATCTGGACCAGCTGCAGGCGGGCAAAGGTCCGGCCCACCGCCCGTGAACTTACCGGGGCGGCGGGCCGGACCTTGTCCAATCCCTGGGCTGCCAGTGCGATCCGCCGTGCCTGCTTCAGGCTCAGCGTCGCGGGCACATCTTTCCCTTCGTCGGTTGTCCCCGCCTATGCGGTGGCGGGCTCTCCTTCAGAACGATAGGCGATGATCTTTTCCTCCAGGGGAGCCTCGCCCGGGGCGCAGGTCTGGTCGAGGCTGATCACGCCGTAGGTCCAGCCTTCGCGGCGGTACACGACGGAGGGAGCCTTCGTTTCCTTGTCAACGAACAGGTAGAAATCGTGGCCGACCAGTTCCATGTTGTCGACGGCTTCGTCGAGCGTGAGGGAGGCCGCGGGGAAGACCTTGCGGCGGATGAGGACCGGCGAGTCCCCGGCGGGGAGATCGTTCTCCACCTCGTAGGGTGATTTCTCCTCCGGCTTCGCCTCGGACCAGTGGGCCGCCTCCTCGTAGATCGGTTCGCGGGTGCTCGCCGGTTCCAGGGAGGCCGTCGCCTCGGTCACGGATTTGGGGGTGTGCCGCCCGTGATGGACCTTCTTGCGGTCCTTGGCCCGGCGCAGCCGCTCCAGAAGCTTGTTGTAGGCCAGATCGAAGGCGGCGAATTTGTCCGCCGCGCTGGCTTCGGCACGGATCACTGGGCCGCGGCCCAGGACTGTCAGCTCAACCGTGAGCAGCTCTGCAATCTGCCGTACTTTGGTTTCCTTGGTGACCTTTGCATCCACCCTCTGGACCTTGTCGCCGAGGGAATTGATCTTCGAGATCTTCTCCTCGGCGTACTCGCGGAACCGGTCGGAGACCGTCAAATTGCGACCGCTGATCATGAACTCCATGGTGCCCTCCAAATGACTTCGGTGACACGACGGCGGCACTTCGGGGGCTCATCTGACGGACAGTCGAGCCCCTTTCCGAGCCGCTATCGACAGGTACATCTGTTCTTGGTACCCATGTTCGACGTTAGTTCATCGCCACCTGTTCTTCACCCTTTTGTGGTTTATTTTTTTCCATTGCGACCCGTCCGGCGTCCTGCCGCGGGTCTCGGGTTCCGACACACGGGAGGCGGGCGGGCGTGTCGCGGCGAGCACGACCGCTCCCCTGACGTCGGCTCCCGCGAAGCGGAGAACCCGGGCCGCTTCCGCCAGGGTGGCGCCGGTGGTGAGGACGTCATCGATGAGGATGCAGGGGCGTCCGGCCAGCACCGGCCTGGTCATCCCGCGGCGGATCCGCATCGACCCGCGCAGCCTCCGGGTGCGCCCGGCGCGGTCCAAACCCTTCTGAGAAGTCCCGCACTTCCGAGACGTCCCGCCTTTCTGAGCAGTCCCGCTCTGCCGGTTGGCCCCGTTCCATGCAACCGCCAGGCTTCGGGTCTTGCGCAGGATGACGGCGGTTTCCGTCCCGGGCGGCAGGCGCCCGCGGGCCCGGGCACGGGAGAGAACCAGGTGCACCGGGCTGAATCCCCGACGTCGGAAGGCAGCGGACGTCGTGGGCACCGGGACGAGCAGGGTTCCCGGGGGCGGTCCGGCGGCCACGAGCGCGGCGCCCAGACACCGGGCGAGGTCCTCGGCCACCGCCCGCTGGCCGTGTTTCTTGAACGACAGCAGGGCCTGGGCGAGCTCGGCGCGGTAGACCCCGGCCGCGACCACCGGCAGCAGGACCGAACCGTCCATGTCCATCAGGGCGGGGGCGCGCGACTCGGCCCGGAACGGCCTGCGGGTCAGCTGCCGGAGCCTCCGGCCGCAGGCCGCGCACAGGACCCGGTCCTCCGCCCCGCAACAGGCACACTCCGCCGGTAGGACCAGCGTAAGCAGTTCGGCTACGGCGCCCGCCACGGAGTCGGCCAGGCGGGCCGCCCACGATCGGTAGCCGCCGCGGTGCCGGGCAGCCTCGGGAGCAGGGAGGAGGTCCGGGTCCGTGCCCCGCGCCGGGCGGCGGCGCGGCGGCTGCGGGTGCGCGGTGGGAGGCTGGGTCATGGCTCCAGCCTGCACCGTCTCCGTGGCCGCGCCCGGGTCAGGATACGGCTATGTGGACAACCGGCCGGGACTGCCCACGGGCCCTACCCCGGGAAGGCCGGGTCGATGGCGCCCTTGAGCTGCAGGGACCAGCCGTTGCCGAGCCGCTGGAAGATGCCGTCCGCCGACTGGCCGTAGATCTCCGCCGTGCCGTTGCCGGCGCTCAGCCCGGTGAGGCCGGCCCACGGGGCCAGCTCCTGCGGGGCGCTGCCGGTCATCGACAGCAGCTCCGGGGTGACGTTTTCCGTCGCGGCCCCCTTCATCACGGCCACCGTCAGGTCGTTGACCCACACCCCCTGGTCCGGGTCATGAGCGGTCAGCAGCGTCACCGGGGCGGTGAGGTCCTTGGGCGTGCCGTCCGCGTTGCGGATGATGCCGGTGAGCTGCACGCGGGTCTTGCCGTTCAGCGACGAAATCACCATCGCCCGCGTCCCGTCCCGGGCCACCCGGAACTCCTTCACAATGGCTCCGGCGAGCCAGGCGCCGGTGAGCGTCACCGTCGGCACGGTGGCGCCCCCGGCCACCCCGGTGGGGCGGTAGGCGGCGACCTCGGTGGCACCGTTCGCCCCGGGACCGGCGCTCCAGACCCAGTCGAAACGGTCGAACGAGGGCCGGGACAGCGTGCCCCGGGTCGCCAGGGCCCGGGCGGGCTGCCCTGGAATGATCGAGTACAGCGTGGTGCGGCCCGCGTTCAGGAACGCGGCGGCCTGGCTGGCCGGCGACTCGGCGGGGAACCGCGGGCCCAGGGCGCTGACCGACGCGATGTCCGGTAGCGGTCCGATCTTGTTGTTCTCCACCCGGACCAGATCGTTGTTGCTGACGGCGATCTGCCGCGCCGGCACGTCCTTGTCGCGAATCGGGGGCAGGACGGAGCCGTTGTCGTCCACCCGGACCAGGTCCTGGTTGGCGCGCAGCTCGACGTTGATCACGTCGGGCTGACTGCGGAAGGTCAGGGCCAGCTGGGTCTGCATCCTGAGCCGGTCCTCGTTGGAGGCGTCGGTGAGGTCCTTGGCCGTCAGGTCCACCTGGGCGGCGCCGGAGACCACGGGCACGGACTCGCGGGCCAGTTTGATGCCGGCCGGGAAGGCGCTGACCGCCGCGCCCTTCAGGTATGGGGCGGGGCCGCCCAGCAGGGCGCTCGTCATGGCCTTGACGGTCTTCTTCTTGATGAACCAGCGCACGTCCGGGACCGCGTACGTGAATGTCGGGTCGTAGAAGTAGATCGGGTACGCGCCGTAGATGACCTTGAAGGTCTCCTCCGGGATGGCGGTGCCGTCGGGGATGTCCGCGATCCGCCACTCGCCGTCGACCTTGGTCAGCGTCGCGGGGACGTTCTCGGTGGTGCCCTCCGGCAACTGGGTCGCGATCCCGTCGGCGTCGACCGTGTACGCCAGGTCCAGCCGGTAGTTGTAGACGTTCTCGACGGCGGTGGGCACCACCTGCGCCGAGCGGTAGACGAGGACCCGCTGGTCCGGTTTCCACTTCACCGAGGACGCCTGGGTGAGGTACTGCCGCGCCACCGCGTAGTCGTCCTCGTAGCCGCTGCCGGCCAGGTAGAAGTCCTCGATGACGGATTCGGGTCCGGCGCCGGGGCGAGGCGCAACCGGGAAGAACACCGGGGCGTTGTTCGGCTTGCCGGCGCTCTCGTCGCTGCTCTTGCCCACCGGCCCGGAGCGCGGAATCTGCGCGCAGGCGCCCAGCAGCAGCACCATTGCCAGCAGGGCCGCGGCGAAGCGGACCAGCCTCCCGCCGCGCTTTCCGGCCGTGCGTCCCGTAGTGGTCCTCATGCTTGGTCCTCCCCTGCGGCGGGGCTGTTCGCCGGGCCGCCTGATGACGCGTCCGCGCCCGTGCCGGGGCCCGCACCACTGCCCGTGCCCGGGACAGGGACCGAGCCGGGTACCGTGCCGGGGACGGCGCCCGGGGCGGAGTGGTTCAGCAGCACCATCTGGTTGCCGGCGCCGCCGTCGAGTCCGACGTCGGCCGGCTCGAGCTGCAGCGGCGACCGCCCGATGCTCTCGCCCTGGCGCAGCGGGAGAGTGAGCCGGAAGTTGGAGCCGCTGCCCTTCTTG
Source organism: Arthrobacter sp. NPDC080082 (assembly GCF_040686595.1). Lineage (NCBI taxonomy): Bacteria > Bacillati > Actinomycetota > Actinomycetes > Micrococcales > Micrococcaceae > Arthrobacter > Arthrobacter sp. NPDC080082. The sequence continues at coordinate 44,754 of NZ_JBFBKQ010000001.1, forward strand.
CCCCAGGCCTGCAGCCAGCCGTTGTGCAGCTTGGTGTCCTCGGTGGCGATCGACAGGCCCAGGCCGCTGCCGCCGGTGGTGCGGGCCCGAGCGGGGTCGGCACGCCAGAACCGGTCGAAGACGCGGGCTGCCTCTGCCTGGGTCATGCCGATGCCGTGGTCCCGGACGGCGACGGCGACGGCGGTGTCGTTCGCGGCGACGGAGACGTTGACGGGCCGGCCTTCGCCGTGTTCGAGCGCGTTGAGGATGAGGTTGCGCAGGATCCGGTCGATCCGCCGGTCGTCCATCTCGACGATGATGCTGCCTTCGGGCGCGTGCAGGGTCACCTCGGAGCCGTATTCGGCGGCCACCGGGGCAACGCCCTCGAGGACGTGGTCCACCAGCTGCAGGATGTCCGTGGGTTCGGCGTCGAGCATGGCCACGCCGGCGTCGAAGCGGGAGATCTCCAGCAGGTCCGCCAACAGCGACTGGAAGCGTTCCACCTGGTGGTAGAGCAGCTCGGCGGACCGCTTGTTGATCGGGTCGAAGTCCTCGCGGGCGTCGTAGAGGACCTCGGCGGCCATCCGGACGGTGGTCAGCGGGGTCCGAAGCTCGTGCGAGACGTCCGAAACGAAGCGCTGCTGCATCTGGGACAGGGTAGCCAGCTGGGTGATCTGTTCCTGGAGGCTGGCGGCCATGTGGTTGAAGGAGGCGCCCAGGCGGGCCACCTCGTCCTCGCCCTTGACCACCATGCGCTCCTGCAGCTGGCCGGCGGCGAGCTTTTCGGAGACGACGGCGGCGTGGCTGACCGGGCTGACGACGTTGCGCGTGACGTACCAGGCGACGGCGCCGATGAGCAGCACCAGCACGGCCGCGCCGACCAGCAGGACGTTCTGGATCTCGTCCAGGGTCTTCTGCGCCGTGTTCAGGTCGTAGATGAGGTAGAGCTCGTACACGGTGCCGTTGAAGGTCACCTTGTTGCCGACGGCGATGCCGGGCCTGTCCTCGGTGCCCACCGGGAACTCGGTGGAGGCCCAGAACTGGTCCTTGCCCGACTGCTGCACGGCCTTGCGCAGGTCCGGCGGGATCACGGCGATGGTGAGCTGGTCCGAGGCGCGGGATTCCACCCAGCGGTTGCGGGGCTTGGTCTGTTCCGGCATCGCCTCGAAAACGTACCGGCGCTGGATGACCGAGCCGCGGCCCTCGACGGCGTTCAGGGTGTCATAGACCAGGGTGATGACGCTGGACTGGTCCGTGACCTGGGCGCCGTCGAAGGTGTCCTGGACCTGCTTGACGTTGTAGCGGGTCTCCGATTCGGCCTGCGCCAGCCGCTCCTGGAAAAGGTTGTTGGCGATCTGGTTGGAGAGGTAGGCGCCTACGACGGCGAAGGACCCGATGGCCAGCAGCAGGGTGGTCAGCACGGTCCGGAACTGCAGCGACCGGCGCCAGCGGCGCTGCAGGGCGCGCAGCAGGTAGCGGGTGGCGGGCAGGGTGCGGGAGGCGCCGATGAGCACCAGGCGGAGCACGCGGACGGCGACGATCCGGGCGCGGCGGGCCCAGATCCCGGCGCGGAACAGCACGGTCCGGCCGCGGCGGGTGGTCAGGGCTTCATCCTCCGGCCGCTCCGGGGTGGACCCGGAGGTCACCGGCGACGGGGTCACCGGCGCCGTGGTCACCGGCGAGGGAGCCTCCCGTCCGGAAGACTCTGGCCCGGTACTCTCCGGCCCGGGAGTGGCCGGTGCGGGATCGGCCGGTGCGGGGGTGCCGCTGCCGGGCTCAGGACCCTGCTTTGTAGCCGACACCACGGACCGTCAAGACAACTTCGGGGGCTTCGGGGTCGCGTTCGATCTTCGAGCGCAGCCGCTGGACGTGGACGTTCACCAGGCGGGTGTCCGCCGCGTGGCGGTAACCCCAGACCTGCTCCAGCAGCAGTTCCCGGGTGAAGACCTGCCACGGCTTGCGGGCCAGGGCCACCAGCAGGTCGAATTCCAGCGGAGTCAGCGAGATCCGCTCGCTGTTGCGGCTGACCACGTGGCCGGCGACGTCGATCGTGACGTCGGCGATGCGGAGGGTCTCGGGTGCCTTCTGGTCGCCCGGGCGGAGGCGGGCGCGGACGCGGGCCACGAGCTCGGCGGGCTTGAACGGCTTGGGGACGTAGTCGTCGGCGCCGGATTCCAGGCCCCGGACCACGTCCGAGGTGTCCGCCTTCGCGGTGAGCATCACGATCGGCACGTCGGATTCGGCGCGGATCTGGCGGCAGACCTCGATCCCGTCGATCCCCGGCAGCATCAGGTCCAGCAGGACCAGATCCGGCTTGGCGGAGCGGAAGACCTCGAGGGCCTGCCCGCCGTCCGCGCAGAAGACGGGGTCGAAGCCGTCGTTGCGCAGCACAATGCCGATCATCTCGGCCAGGGCCTCGTCGTCGTCCACTACCAAAATCCGTGCCTTCATACGTTATATATTCCCTTATTGAAATGGCTTTGTCGTATTCGTGCGGCTCCCGGCATGGCGCGGACCGCCGGCCGGGGCAGGTAGATTCGTCCCAGGGCCGGCGGGCGGCCCGCAGTCCGAGGAGGATGCCGTGAACCGTGTGGACCCCATCTACCGGCTGGGCCTGGGCGGGGACTTCGCCCGGCTGCAGCCCGAACTCCAGGACTACTTCTCCCTCGTCCAGGGCTCCGGCCACTACGGGGTGGGCGAGGGCGTGTTCGACGTCGTGGGCTGCCGGCAGCGCTGGCTGCGCCCCTTCATGCGGGCCGTCACCGGGGAGCAGGCGTTCTTCCCCGAGTACGGCGAGGGCATCCGGTTCCGGATCGAAAACCACGCCCACCTGGACCCCTTCGGCCGGCCCAGCCTGACGGCACGGCGCGAGATCTTCTTCCCCGGCGTCACCCGGGTCTTCTCCGACACCACCAGCTGGGACACGACCGGCGGCCGGCACCGGCTGGTGGACTACGTGGGCCGGTACCGCCGGCTGGCCACGGACCTGAACCTCAGTGTCACCCCGGAGGGCCGGCTCCGCGGCGTCTCGGAGGCATCCCGGTTGCTGCTGGGTCCGCTGCGGCTGCCGCTGCCGGGCCCACTGGACGCCAAGGCCTACGCCGAACAGTGGTGGGACGTCGCGGAGGGCAAGCACCGGATCCAGGTCAAGGCCATCCAGCCGCAGGTCGGCCTGGTGCTTGTCTATGCCGGCCGCTTCGACTACCGGCTGGAGCCGTACCCGGACGGCACCGGGGCCGCCGGCTACCTGCCCGCGTACGCCCGGCCCGACCGCTGGGAATCCCGGGTCTGAAGCGACGGCTCCGGGGCGCTAGCCCAGGGCGATCTGGTTCAGCGCATCGGCCGCGTGGGTCAGCCGTGCCAGCACCCTGGTGGCCGACGACGGCGAGTGGCCGGCCAGTCCCCCGGCGGGGGTGAGCCGGACCGCGCCGAGCGAGGAGCCCGGCAACCCGAGCTGGCGCCAGGGCCGCCACAGCGCCTCGGCCAGGGTCCGGGCGGACGGCGGTTCCGCCGCGGGGTCCTCCACCGGCAGCACCCCGGCCCAGATCTTTCGCCCGGACTCCACCGCGCCGGCGAGGTGTTCCCACTGGCGGGAGGTCAGGGCACGCAGCGGCACGGCGATGCCATCGGCGCCGGCGCCGAGGATCCTCTCGATGGGTGCTTCCACCTCGGGGACCGCGATGACGACCTCCTCCGCGCCGGCGGCGTGCAGGGCGTCCACCACCAGGCGCCAGGATTCGGTGACCTCGGAGCCGGCCACGGCCCGCAGGGTCCGGTAGCCGCTGGCGGTGGGAATCGTCCCGGCCAGGACGGCGGCGGCGTCGGGTTCCTCCAGCTGGACAACCAGCCGGGCGCCCGGCACGGCGGCGGCCACGGCCCGCAGGTGGGCGCCGACGCCGGCGGCGAGGGACTCGGCGAGGTCCCGCCGCGCGCCGTGGTCCAGCAGTGCCCGTTCCCCGCTGTGCAGGTGCAGGCCGGCGGCGAGGCTGAGCGGCCCTTGGAGCTGGATTTTCAGGGCGTCGGCGGACACCGACTCGGTGCCGGCGACGTCCGCGAGGACGTTGATGTCGGTGGCCAGTGCGGACCGGGCGCGGCGGGCGTCCCGGCCGGGGCGGTCCACCAGGCGCCAGCCGTGCGGCTGCACATCGACGGCGAGGCCCTCCAGGAGAGCGGCGGTCCGGCCCAAGGCGTCCGAGCCGACGCCGCGGACGGGCAGTTCGGCCAGGAAGGGCAGGTGCGGGGCGCCGAGTTCACCGCGGATGATACGGGCGGCTTCCAGCGGGTCCGTCCCCGGCCAGGGCCCGTGGGCGGTGGCGGTGACCTGGGCGGCCCCGGTGTCGGCGCCGCTCACGCCTGGGCGGAGACGGCGGTCCCGGCGGCGTCCGCCCGGCCCGCGGCCTGGTGGTCCTCGGCGATGGCCTCGTGGTGGCGGATGACCTCGCCGATGATGAAGTTCAGGAACTTTTCCGCGAAGGCCGGATCAAGGTGCGCCTCGGCGGCGAGCCGGCGGAGCCGGGCGATCTGGGCGGTTTCGCGGCCCGGATCCCCCGCCGGCAACTGGTGCTTGGCCTTGAGGTGGCCCACCTTCTGCGTGGCCTTGAACCGTTCGGCCAGGAGGTAGACCAGGGTCGCGTCGATGTTGTCGATGCTGGAACGGATGGAGAGCAGCTCCGCCATCACCGCGGGATCGACCTGGCCGACCAGGGAACTGGCGGCGGGGTCGTAGTCGTCATCGGCGTCGTGGTGGAGGCTGTGGCTCATTGCTCCAGTCTAGGGGCTGGGCGCCCGATGAAGCGGGTGTTAAGCGGACCTGCCCGCCGTCCGGTGCGGACGGCGGGCAGCGCTGCGGTGGCGGGTGCCGGCGTTGGGCGTCAGCTGCCCAGGACGGCGCGGAACTGCTCCCGGCGCCGGGCCTGCTCCTCCGGGTCGGGGACCGGGAGGGAGGCGATGAGCTTCTTCGTGTAGTCGTGCTGCGGGTTGCCCATGACCTGGCTGCCCAGCCCCTGCTCGACCATCCGGCCCTTGTAGAGGACGCCCACCCAGTGCGAGAGGATGTCCACCACGGCGAGGTCGTGGCTGATGAACAGGCAGGCGAAGCCGAACTCGGCCTGGATGTCCTTGAACAGCTCCAGGACCTTGGCCTGCACCGACACGTCCAGCGCCGACGTCGGTTCGTCGGCGATCAGCAGCTTCGGGTTCAGGATCAGGGCCCGGGCCAGGGAGGCGCGCTGCCGCTGGCCGCCGGAGAGTTCGTGCGGGTACCGGTCCGCGTAGGCCGCGGGCAGCTGCACGGACTCCAACAGCTCGCGGGTCCGCTGCCGGGCCTGCGCCGGTGTCGGCTTGCCGTGGATGACCAGGGGTTCGGCGATGCACTCCCCGATGGTCAGCTGCGGGTTGAACGACGCCGCCGGGTCCTGGAACACGAAGCCGATCTGCTTGCGCAGCGGCTTGAAGCTGCGCTCCTTGAGGTTGAGCATCTCGTAGTCGAGAACCTTGAGGCTGCCGCCGGTGGTCTTGTTCAGGCCCGCGATGGCCCGGCCGATGGTGGTCTTGCCGGAGCCGGACTCGCCCACCAGGCCAAAGACCTCGCCCTCCGAGAGGGTGAAATTCACCCGGTCGACGGCCTTGAACGCCGGGCTGCCGAGGCGGCCCGGGTATTCGATGGTGAGGTCCCTGGCCTCGACCAGCACCTTCCCGCCCTGGTGGGCGCGTTCGGTCATCCCCGCCGACGCGGAGTTGCGGCCCAGGTGCGGGACGGCGGCGAGGAGCTTCTTCGTGTAGTCCTGCTTCGGCTCCGCGAAGAGCACCCGGGAGGTGGCCTCCTCGACGACGTCGCCCTGGTACATCACGACGACGCGGTCGGCGAGGTCGGCGACGACGCCCATGTTGTGGGTTATCAGCACGATCGAGGTGCCGTACTGGTCCCGGAGGTCGCGGAGCAGTTCGAGGATCTCCGCCTGCACGGTCACGTCCAGGGCGGTGGTCGGCTCGTCCGCGACGATCAGTCCCGGGTTCAGGGCCAGCGCGGCGGCGATGACGACGCGCTGCTTCTGGCCGCCGGAGAACTGGTGCGGGTAGTAGTTGACCCGCGTCTCCGGGTCCGGGATGCCCACCTTGCGGAGGGCTTCGACGGCGCGGGCCTTGGCGTCCTTGGCGCTGACCTTGCCGCCGTTGCGGCCGGCGTGGGCGCGGATGCCTTCGGCGATCTGCCAGCCCACGGTGAACACCGGGTTCAGTGCGGTGGAGGGTTCCTGGAAAACCATGGCGACGTCCCGGCCGCGGATTTCCCGCAGCTTGGAGGCGCTGACGCTGATGACGTTGTTGCCGTTGATCAGCACCGCCCCGGAGCTGATGGCCGTCTCCGGCAGCAGGCCCAGGATGGTCTTGGCGGTGACGGTCTTGCCGGAGCCGGATTCGCCGACGATCGCGACGACCTCCCCCGGGTTGACCTCCAGGCTGACGTCCTTCACGGCGTAGACGTCCCCGGCGTCCGTGGCGAAGGTGACCTTGAGGTGGTCGATGTCCAGCACGGGGCCGGCGCCGCGGCCGTGCTGGTCGGCTGCGTGGCCGATATTGGTGGTCATGACGTGCTCACTTCTGCTGTTGGTGCTGCCGTGGCCGGGCCGGGGCCGGCGGCATTGGATCCGGCAATGTTGGTTCCGGCCTTGCCGGAAGCCTTCTTGCGGCCGCGCAGCCGGGGGTCGTTGAGGTCGTTGATGCTCTCGCCCACCAGGGTCAGGCCGACGACGGTCAGGACGATGGCCAGGCCGGGGAAGACGCCGGTCCACCAGATCCCGGAGGTGGTGTCGGAGAGGGCCTTGTTCAGGTCGAAGCCCCACTCGGCGGCCGACGTCGGTTCGATGCCGAAGCCCAGGAAGCCCAGGCCCGCGAGGGTCAGGATGGCCTCCGAGGCGTTCAGCGTGAAGATCAGCGGCAGGGTCCGGGTGGCGTTGCGGTAGATGTGCCGGGTCATGATGCGCACGTTGGAGGCGCCCACCACCTTGGCCGACTCGACGAACGGTTCGGCCTTGAGCCGGATGGTCTCGGCGCGGATGACCCGGAAGTACTGCGGGATGAAGACCACGGTGATGGAGATCGCCGCGGCGAGGATGCCGCCCCAGAGGCTGGACCGGCCGCCGCTGATCACGATCGCCATGACGATGGCCACCAGCAGGGACGGGAAGGCGTAGACGGCGTCGGCGATGACCACCAGGATCCGGTCCAGCCAGCCGCCGATGTAGCCGCTGACCAGGCCGAGGATCACGCCGATGAAGATCGACATGATGACGGCGACGACGATCACCATGGCGGCGGTCTGGGCGCCCCAGACGACGCGGGAGAACACGTCGTAGCCGCCCACTGTGGTGCCGAGCAGGTGCTTGCCGCCCGGCGCCTGCTGGGCGGGGAACCCGCCGTCGGCGTCGGAGATCTGGGCGAAGCCGTAGGGCGCGATCAGCGGGGCGAAAACGGCGGTGAGGAGGAAGATGGCGGTCAGGATGAGGCCCGTGACCAGCATGCCGCGCTGCAGGCCGACGCTCTTGTTGAAGTGGGACACGACCGGCAGGCGCCGGAACCACGGTTCCCTGCGGTTTTCCGCGGCGATAGTGGATTCAGTGCTCATGTCAGTACCTCACGCGGGGGTCGATCAGCGCGGCGACGATGTCCACGATGAAGTTGGTTACGGCCACGATTACGGCCAGCAGCACCACGATGCCCTGGACGGCCACAAAGTCGCGGGCCGTCAGGTAGGTAGCGAGCTGGAAGCCCAGGCCTTTCCATTCGAAGGTGGTCTCGGTCAGCACGGCACCGCCGAGCATGACGGCGATCTGCAGGCCCATGACCGTGATGATCGGGATCAGCGCGGGCTTGTAGGCGTGCTTGGTCACCAGGCGGTATTCGCTGACGCCGCGGGAACGCCCGGCCTCGACGTAGTCCTTGCCGAGGGTGCCGATGACGTTGGTGCGCACCAGGCGCAGGAAGATGCCGGCGGTGAGCAGGCCGAGGGCGACGGCGGGCAGCACCGCGTGCGCGGTGACGTCGCCGAGCGCGGCCATGTTGCCGCTGCGCAGCGAGTCCAGCCAGTAGATCCCGGTCGGCGCGGACAGCGCGGTGAGGGCCAGTTCGGTGGAGGTCTTCGCCCGTCCGGCGACCGGCAGCCAGCCCAGCCACACGGAGAAGGTCAGCTTCAGCAGCATGCCGGCGAAGAACACCGGGGTGGCGTAGCAGAGGATCGCGAAGATGCGCAGCACGGCGTCGGGGGCCTTGTCGCGGCGGTGCGCGGCCACCATGCCCAGCGGGATGCCTACCACCAGGGCCACGAGAAGGGCGTTGATGGACAACTCGAGGGTCGCGGCGCCGTAGGTGGTGAGCATCTCGGAGACCTGGCGGTTGTCCGAGAGCGTGGTGCCGAAGTTGCCGGTGATCAGCTGGCCCAGGTACTCGAAGTACTGGACGAAGATGGGCCGGTCATAGCCGGCGGAGTGGATCCGCTCGGCGAGCTGCTCGGGAGGGAGCCGGCCGCCGAGGGCCGCAGTGATCGGATCGCCCGTAATCCGCATCAGGAAGAACACGAGCGTCACGAGGATCAGGATGGTCGGAAAGATCAGCAGGAACCTGATCAGGATGTATTGGCCCAGTCCCCCGCCGGACGACTTCTTCTTGGTCGGCATCAGGCCGTCGGCATCGCTGGGCGGTGCCTCGATAAGTGTTGTCATTGGTACCTAAATGTGTGTTTCCGTCGGCTTCGTGGGCCTTGGGAATCGGTTGTCCTGCCCTCAGCACGGAGGCGGGACGCCGCGCGGGCGCCCCGCCTCTGTGGCTGGTCAGGACCGGATGGGGATGGGACCTACTTGGAAATTACGCCAAGCCGGGTCTTGAAGGATGCGTCGAGGGTCTTGTCGACGCCCTGGACGTCCTTGCCGGCAACCATGAGCTGGGCGCCCTGGAGCAGCGGCAGGGAGGGCAGGTCCTTGGCGACGGCCGTCTGGGCGTCACCGAGGACCTTTTCGCGCTCACCCTTGTCAACGGTGGTGAGCTGCTTCTTGATCAGGTCCGTCACGGCCGGGTTCTCGTAGTGGTTCTTGAGGAAGTTGCCCGGGATGAAGAACGGGGTCAGGTAGTTGTCGGCGTCGGAGTAGTCCGGGAACCAGCCGAGCTGGTAGACGGGGTAGACGTCCTTGGTGCGGTCCTTGGAGTAGGTGACCCACTCGGTGGACTGCAGGTCGACCTTGAAGAGGCCGGACTTCTCCAGCTGCTCCTTGATCATGGCGTACTCGTCGCCGGAGGACTTGCCGTAGTGGTCCGGGTTGTACTGCAGCTTCAGCGTGACCGGGCCGGTGACGCCGGCGTCGCTGAAGGCCTGCTTGGCCTTGTCCAGGCTGGGCTTGCCACTGCCGTCGCCGTACATGTCTTTCATCGGCTTGATGGCGCCGACGAAGCCGTCCGGAACGACGGAGTATGCGGGCAGGTAGGTGCCCTTGTAGACCTGGGTGGCGATCGCGTCGCGGTCGACAATGTCGGCCATGGCCTGACGGACGGCCAGGGCCTTCTTCGGGTCGGCCTCGGGGGTCTTGGCGCCGAAGGGCATGGTGTCGAAGTTGAAGACGATGTAGCGCAGCTCGCCGCCCGGGCCCTTGTGGACCTTGACCTTGGAGTCCTTCTCGAGGTCGGCGGCGTCGGTCGCGGTCAGGCTGCGGCCGGCGACGTCGATGTTGCCCTGCTGGACATCGAGCTTGAGGTTGTTGGAGTCGGCGTAGTACTTGATGGTGGCGCTGTCGTTCGCCGGCTTGCCCAGGAGGCCCTTGTAGTCGGGGTTGGCCTTGAGGCTGATCAGTTCGTTCTTCTTGTAGCTCTCGATCGTGTACTGGCCGGCGAAGGGCTTGGCCTTGACGATGTCGTCGTCGCTCATCAGTTTGTCGGCCGGGAAGACTTCTTCGTCCACGATCGGGCCGGCGTTGGCGGCGAGCACGCCCGGGAAGACCTGGTCGTTGCCTTCCTTGAGCTTGAAGACGACGGTGGTGTCGTCCTTGGCGGTGACCGAGTCCAGGTTGCCCAGCAGCGATGCGGGGCCGTTGTCATCGTTGATCTTCACGACGCGGTCGATCGAGAACTTCACGTCCGAGGAGGTCAGGGCGTGGCCGTTGGCGAACTTGAGCCCGGACTTGAGCTTGACAGTGTACTCGGTGGGGGTGGTGAAGGAGGCAGACTCGGCAATGTCCGGGCTGGAGTCGGCCGTGCCCGGCTTGGAGTTGAGCAGGAACGGGTAGATCTGGTTCATCACCATGAACGAACCGGCGTCATAGGAGCCTGCCGGGTCGAGCGTGACCACCTTGTCGGTGGTGCCGTACGTAATGGCGCCACCGGAGGCCGAGCCACCGGAGGACGTTCCGCCGCCGGAGGGGCCGGTGCAGGCCGTCAATGCAAAGGCGGAAACCCCGGCCAGCGCGATGGCGCTCTGCAGGGCCTTTTTGTTCATTGCCATCTGTGAACTTTCTGTTCGATGAGTGCTCGTGGGCCGCCGAAAAGCTCGACTCGGGGCGGCGCACGGTCCTGATTTTCTGATTCAACCAGAACACCGCAGGGTGTACCGCTAAATCTTGTGAGTTGAGACACAAAATTTACACCACGCGGGGCTTCTCATCGTTTCCTTCAGGTTTCGGGCCGGTTTCCGGCCCTCCGGAAGGAAGGCAGCAGCGGTTAGAGGGCCGCCCTCTGCAGGGAGCGGGCGGCGTCGATTGTCGCCTGCCCGAGGACCCGGCTGCCCTGGTAGAGCACCACGGTCTGGCCCGGGGCAACTCCGCGCAGCGGCTCGGCGAGGGTGACCACCAGCTCGCCGGAACCGGCGTCGTGCTCCATCCGGGCCGACGCGGGCACGGGGTCGCCGTGGGCGCGGACCTGGGCGTAGCAGTCGAAGTCGGCGCCGGTGGCGATCTCGGCGATCGGCAGGCCGGCCCAGGAAACCTTGATGCCGCGGATCTCATCGATGGCCAGGAGCGCCTCGGGGCCCACCACCACCTTGTTCTCCTTCGGGCGGATCTCCAGGACGAAGCGGGGCTTGCCGTCGGCGGCGGGCGTGCCGAGCTTGAGGCCCCGCCGCTGGCCGACTGTGAATGCGTTCGCACCGGGGTGTTCGCCTACCTTGGCGCCGGTCTCGTCCACGATGTCGCCGCCGGTCATCTCGATTTTCTCGGCGAGCCAGCCGGCGGTGTCGCCGTCGGGGATGAAGCAGATGTCGTGGCTGTCGGGCTTGTTCGCCACGGACAGGCCGCGGCGTTCGGCCTCGGCGCGGACCTCGGCCTTGGAGGGGGTGTCCGCGAGCGGGAACATCGAGTGCTTGAGCTGTTCGTGGGTGAGCACGCCCAGGACGTAGCTCTGGTCCTTGGCCCAGTCAGCGGCACGGTGCAGCTCGGGGTTGCCATCGGCGTCGGTGATGACCTTGGCGTAGTGGCCGGTGCAGACGGCGTCGAAGCCGAGGGCGATCGCCTTCTCCAGCAGCGCCGCGAACTTGATCCGCTCGTTGCAGCGCATGCACGGGTTGGGCGTGCGGCCGGCGGCGTATTCGTCGATGAAGTCCTGGACCACGTCCTCCTTGAACCGCTCGGAGAAGTCCCAGACGTAGTACGGGATGCCCAGCACGTCGCAGGCCCGCCACGCGTCCCGGGAGTCCTCGATGGTGCAGCAGCCGCGGCTGCCGGTGCGCAGCGTTCCCGGCATGCGGGAGAGCGCCAGGTGGACCCCGACGACGTCGTGCCCGGCTTCGACGGCGCGGGCTGCTGCGACGGCCGAATCGACGCCGCCGCTCATGGCTGCAAGAACTCGCATACTGGCTTTCTCTGGGGAGTGGGAGAAGGGCGCCGGAATAACACACCGCCCAGCCCCGATTCTACCGCCGCGCCGGAGGCTGCCCCAAAAACCGCCCCGGAGCGCCGTCGGCGGCGGCCCGGCCGGCGGCGCCGTCGGGAGGCCTAGCCCAGGGCGTTGCGGCGGGCCACGGTGCCCGCGGTCTGGATGCTGGATTCGTGCCCGGCCATGCCGGCCTGCCGGGCCCGGGCGTACGCGCCGGGCAGCGCGGCCAGCAGCGCGTCGACGTCGGCGTCGGTGGAGGCGTGGCCCAGGCTGAACCGCTGCGCGCCGCGGGCGGTGTCCTCGTCCAGCCCCATGGCCAGCAGCACGTGGGAGGGACGCGGGACCCCGGCGGTGCAGGCGGAGCCGGTGGAGGACTCCACCCCGGCGAGGTCCAGGAGGAACAGCAGCGAGTCGCCCTCGCAGCCGGGGAAGGTGAAGTGGGCGTTGCCGGGCAACCGGCCCTCCCCCGGGGCGCCGCGCAGCACCGCCTCCGGCACGGCGGCGCGGACGCCGTCGATCAGCCGGTCCCGGAGCGCCGTGATCCGGGCGGTCTCCTCCCGCAGCCGGGCCGTGGCCGCCTCCGCGGCGGCGGCGAAGGCCGCGATCGAGGCCGTGTCCAGCGTGCCGGAGCGCACGTCACGCTCCTGCCCGCCGCCGTGCTGGACCGGGGTGAGGGTGACGGCGCGGCCCAGGACCAGGGCCCCGACCCCCACCGGGCCGCCGATCTTGTGGCCGGAGATGGACATGGCGTCCAGGCCGCTGGCGCGGAAGTCCACCAGCAGGGATCCGAAGGCCTGCACGGCGTCCGAGTGGACGGGCACGCCGGCGGCGTGGGCCAGCCGCACGGCCTCGGCTACGGGCTGGATGCTGCCGACCTCGTTGTTGGCCCACATGAGCGTGAGCAGGGCGATCGACTCCGGGTCATGCTCAAGTTCGGCCGCGAGCGCGGCCAGGTCCAGCACGCCGTCGGAGTCCACGGGCAGCCAGGCCACCTCGGCGCCCTCGTGCCGTTCCAGCCACTCGACGGTGTCCAGCACGGCGTGGTGTTCAATCGTGGAGCACAGGATCCGGGTACGGCGGGAATCCTGGGCTCGGCGGGCCCAGTAGAGACCCTTGACGGCCAGGTTGTCCGCTTCCGTGCCGCCCGAGGTGAAGATGATCTCGGAGGGGTGCGCCCCGGCGGCCGCGGCGAGCGCCTCGCGGGCGTCCTCGACGGCGCGGCGGGCCCGGCGGCCGGAGCCGTGCAACGAGGATGGGTTGCCGGTGCGGGCAAGCTCCCGGGTCAGGGCGGCGAGCGCTTCCGCGGCGAGCGGGGTGGTGGCGGCATGGTCGAGGTAGGCAGGCACCCTCCAATTCTACCGGCGGCCTGTCCCGCCGTCGGTGGCCGCCCGCGGGGCCGCTACTGAATCCACTGCGGAACGACGTCGAAACGGTTGCCGGTCCGGTCCCGGCGCGCTGGTGTACATTCGAGCGGTGAAAGCGCCCCTGTACCTGGTCCTGGCCACCCTGTTCTGGTCCGGAAACTTCGTCGTCGGGCAGGCCGCCGTGGCGTCCATGTCGCCGCTGGATCTGACCTTCTGGCGCTGGACCCTGGCCGCGCTGCCGCTGCTGGCCCTGGCCCACGTCGTGGAGAAGCCGGACTGGCGCGCGGTGCTGCGCCGCTGGCCGGTGCTGCTCCTGCTCAGCGCGTTGGGGATGAGCGGCTACACCCTCCTGCTGTACGGGGCACTGGGCTTCACCTCCGCGGTGAACGCCTCCCTCATCACCGCGGCGAACCCGGCCCTGATCGTGGTACTGGCGGTGCTGTTCCTGGGCGAGCGCACCACCCGGCTGGGCTGGCTGGGCATCGGCCTGGGGCTGCTGGGGGTGCTGCTGGTCCTGACCCAGGGCCAGCTGGAGCGGATCCTGAGCCTGTCCATCAACACCGGTGAGCTGCTGATGATCGGCGCGATCGCGGTCTGGGGCTGCTACACGATCATCGCCCGCCGGCTGGCGTTGCCGCCGATCGCAGCCACGGCGGTGCAGGTGGCCATGGCCTCCGTGACCCTGGCCCCGCTGGCGCTAGCCTTCCACGCCCGGCTGCCGGACACCCCTGCCGAGGCCTGGTCGCTGGCCTACATCGCCGTGTTCCCCTCGCTCGGCGCCTACCTGTTCTGGAACCTGGCCCTCCGGACCACCCCGCCCGGGACGGCCGGGAACTACCTGAACCTGATGGTGGTGTTCACCGCCGCGATCACCGTGGCGCTGGGCACGCCGCTGACGGTGGTGCAGATCCTCGGCGGGGTCCTAGTCATCGCCGGGGTGCTGCTGACCGGGCTAAGGGGCCAGCCCCGGGCCCTGCCGCTCACAGCAGCCCCGGCTACGGCCTCTTCGGCGTCCCCCGCCCGTCAGGACGACGGCGGCAGCACGGCCAGGCGCGCGGCGACGTCGGCGCGGGCCGCGGCCAGCGAGCCCCGGTCCGGGCACGCCACGGACACGTAGACCGACGAACCTGCCTTCGCGAACATCCGGGCGTAGCTGACCGCTGCCCGCGTGCCGGCCGCGGCGCCGTCGTACACCAGTACCTCCACGCGGGGGCCGGTCTTGTCCGCGTCGCCGCCCCAGCGAAGGGTGTCGGTGGCGAGGTAGCCGGGCAGGATGCTCGGGTCCAGGTAGTGGAACAGCGCCTCGGTGGAGGCCTTGTCGTTTCCGGGAACCGCCAGCGGCCCCTGGTTGGTGCTGACCCGGGCCGCCGCCTGGCAGCCGTCGGCCTTCTTGTAGATGCTGGCCCCGGCCGTGCCCTGCCCCGCGGCGGACCAGCCCGGGGCGTCCTTGAGCCCGTCGGAGAGTTGGACGGGGACCCCGGCGGCGAGGCTCTCCCCCGCGCTGAAGGGCAGGTCGCGGGCGGCGACGGCGTCCGCGTCGTGGCCCGGGGTGACAGTCGGGGTGGCGGGGGCCGGCACCCAGGTGGAGGTGGCGGGCGCCGGGGCGGCCGGGTCGGGGACGCCGACGCTGCACCCGGACACGGCCAGCAGCAGGACGCCCAGTAAGGGCAGGGCCGCAGCCGGGGCGCGGCGGAACGAGGAAACGGGCATTGGGCTCCTAGGCCAGCACCCGGAGGGCCCCGGGCACCACGTCGATGGTCAGGGGCAGCGGTCCCAGCCGCTCGCCGTCCGCATAGGCGACGACGCCGTCGGCCTCCAGCACCACCCGGCGCACCCGGCGCAGTTCCACGGCGGGATGGCCCACGTGCCGGCCGGTGAAGACCTTCGGAAAGACCGCCAGGAGCGCGGCACGGGAGAGCGGGTGCACCACGAACAGGTCCAGGAGACCGTCCTCCAGGCTCGCCTCCGGAGCGATCGCCATGCCGCCGCCCATGGAGCGGCCGTTGGCGACCGAGACCAGCATGGCGCCCTGCCGGCGGCGCTCGCCGTCGATGGTCAGGGTGTAGTCGATGGCGGTGAATCCGGCCAGTTCGCGGAGCATGGCCAGGTTGTAGCGGGACTGGCCCCGCGGCCAGCGCCAGGCGTTGGCGCGTTCGTTGACTGCGGCGTCGAAGCCCGCGGAGAGGACGCCGGCGAACCAGTGCGTCCGGCCGGCAGACACCGCGCGGCCGGCGTCGATCCGCCGTCCGCCGGAGCCGAGGGCCGCGAGGACGCGCCCCACCGCGGCCGGAATGTCATGCCGCGGCAACTCCAGCATCCGGGCCAGGTCGTTGCCCGTGCCGGTGGGGATGATGCCCAGCGGGGTCCCGGCGGCGGTCCCGGCGCCGGCCGAGGGGGCGCCGCCGTCGGCCCCGGCGACGGCGGGCACGGCGGCGAGCGCATTGACGCCCAGGTGGACCATGCCGTCGCCGCCGACCACCACCAGGGCGTCCACTCCGCCAGCGACGGCCTCCGCCACCCGCGCGGCGAGGGCGGCATAGCTGTCCTCGCAGAGCAGCTCCACCTCCGCGCCGGCAGCCCGGAAACACTCCGCCGCTGCCCCGCCGGCGTGCCGGCCGCGGCCGAACGAGGCGCGGGGGTTTACGGCGAGGGCGATCTTCATGGCCTGAATTATGCCAGCCGCCGGGGAACCTTCCACGACTCCGCGCTCGTTGTTCCCCTCAAGCCGGTTAAACTGGCGACGCCGGAGCCGCCGGCGGGAAGTCCCCTCGAGGCAAAGGAACGGTGCGTGACGCAGGGCAGCAGTTCGCATTACCAGGTCCTTCGGATTCCGGTCACGGCGACGGAGAAGGACATCAAGGTGGCGTACCGGAAGGCCGCACGCACCGCCCACCCTGACCACGGCGGGGACCCGGCCACGTTCCGTCGCGTCACCCTTGCCTACGAGACCCTCATCGACGCCCGCCGCAGGGCCGACTACGACCGTTCCTACGGCAGCGGGACCTCGGCCGCGAGCCGGATTCCCCCGGAGGACGAGGGCGCGCACTTCGACGCCCCGGCCGCCGGCAGCCGCGCCTCGGCCCACGTGCGCCGGCCCAACACACCGCGCAGCACCGCCGCGGACGCCCCGGTGTACGTCCCCTCCTTCGAGGAGCTGGCGGCGGCCGGCGAGGTGCCGCTGATCCCGCCGTCGACGGCGGGCCAGCAGGTCCACGGGATGCCCCGCCGCCGGGGCATCTTCGGTGCCGAGGCCCGGATCCAGCGCGAACTGCGGACGGTGCAGCTGCTCTCCCGGCAGGTCCTCCCCGGCATCCCGGCCGCCCGGCTGATCAACGGGCTGCAGTCCCCGGCGGACAACAGCCACATCGACCACGTGCTGCTCTCCGGCTACCGGATGGCCATCATCGGGTCCATGCTGCTGCCCCCGGGCGCGTACGCCTGGGACGGTCGCACCCTGAACCACGGCGGCCGCTCGGTCGCCCCGCCGCAACTGGCCCACGTGGTCCGGCGGATGCAGGACATCTTCCCCGAACTCAACGTCACCGGCTGGACCGTGGTGCACAGCACCGACGGCAACCTCCACGAGCCGGTGATCGACCGGCCCGGACGCCGGCGGGGCGGGGAGGACGCCCTGGAGACCGTCCAGGTGGTCAACGCCGCCGGCCTGGCCCGGGGACTGAAACAGTTCCTCGGCTCGGGTCCGGCCCCCAACACGGTCCTGGTGCCGGTCCTGGCCCGGCTGCTGCGGGGGATGCACTAGCGGCCGGGGCCGCTGGCTAGGATGGGAACGTGTTCCGCATCCTCTTCGACAGCCCAGAAATTCCCGGTAATACCGGCAACGCAATCCGCCTCGCGGCCATCACCGGGGCGCAGCTGCACCTGGTGGAGCCGCTGGGCTTCGATTTCTCCGACGCCAAGCTCCGGCGCGCCGGCCTGGACTACCACGACCTCGCCGTCGTCACGGTGCACCCGGACCTGGACACGGCGTGGGAGGCCCTGCAACCCGAACGGGTCTTCGCCTTCACCTCCGACGGCGACACTTCCTACACGGACATCGCCTACCGCCCCGGGGACGTGCTGATGTTCGGCAGGGAATCCGTTGGCCTCTCCGAGGAGGCCAAACACGACCCACACGTCACCGCACGGGTCCGGCTGCCCATGCTGCCGGCACTTCGTTCGCTGAACCTGGCCAATGCCGCCTCGATCGCCGTCTACGAGGCGTGGCGGCAGAACGGTTTCGCCGGCGCCAAGCTCTGAACGGCCCCGTTTAAGTCCCTCCCATCCAACTCCGGCGCGGCGCCGAATCCTTCATGGACACCACAAATGCCAACCAAGGAAAGGAGCGAGGAGCGGCCGGTGAGCACACTCCAGGTACACAGGTCCGGCGGACCGCACCGGGCGGGGCACTCCCCGCACGCCCGGCCTGATCTCCGCACGGGCGGCGGCGGCCTATGCTTGAAGGTGATGGAAACTCCGAACGCCCCGAACCGCGAGGCCGCTCCCCCGACGAGCACCACCGATGTGAACCACCGGCTCGGCGTGCTGCTCGACCAGATCGCCGGCGGCAGTCAGTCCGCCTTTGCCGAGTTCTACGAGCTCACGTCCCGCCGTGTCTTCGGCATGGCACGCCGTGTCCTGATCGATCCCGAACTCAGCGAGGACACCACGCAGGAGGTCTTCCTCCAGGTCTGGCAGAACGCGGCCAAGTTCGACGCCGCCGCCGGCAGCCCGCTGGCCTGGCTGATGACCATCTCGCACCGGCGCGCCGTGGACAAGGTCCGCTCGACCCAGTCCGCCAGCGACCGGGAGGCCCGCTACGGTGCCAGCAGCCAGGACATCGACCACGACTCCGTGTCCGACGAGGTCGGCGGCCGACTCGAGGCTGAGGCGGTGGTCCGGTGTCTGGAAACGCTGACGGATACGCAGCAGGAATCCGTCAGGCTCGCCTACTACGGCGGGCTTACCTATCGTGAGGTGGCGGAGAAACTGAACGCCGCCGTACCCACCATCAAGTCCCGCATCCGCGACGGACTGATCCGACTGAAGAACTGCCTGGGGGTGAGTTGAGATGAACGACATTAATCCGCTGAACGGCGGGCGACCCGCCGGCGGTTTCTCCGCCGACATCGCCACCGATCTCGCCTCCGGCCGCGCCGTCGACTTGGCCGAAGTGTACGCGCTGCACGCCCTCGACGACGGCGAACGCGACGCCGTCGACCGCTATGTATCCTCCGCCCCCGCCGCCGAGCGGGCCGAGTTCGAGGAACGCGTGCGCCAGGCCCGGGAGACCCTGGCCATGAGCTTCACCGCCGAGGAGGAACCACCCGCCGGGCTGTTCGACAAGATCTCCGCCGCGCTGCCCACGGCCGCTTCGGCGTCGACCCCTGCGACCCCGGAATCGGGGACCCCGGAGTCCGGGGCACCCGTCGTAGCCCTCCCGGGCGCCTCCGCCCCGGTGGTCGCCCGGCCCGTCCGGGACGCGGCCCAGGCAACCGGCACCGACGACCTCGCCGCGGCCCGGGAGCGCCGGGAGCAGCGCCGCCGGCCGCAGGGCATGCGTACCTGGCTGATCGGCGTCGCAGCGGCGGCCGCCGTCGCCGTCGGCGGCGTGGGCGTGGGTGCCTACATCGCCAACCAGAACGACCCGATGGCCCAGGTGCTGCAGGCCGGTGACGTGAAGAAGGAAACCATCGACGTGATCGGCGGCGGCACGGCGTCGCTGACGCTGTCGTCGTCCAAGGACGCCGTCGTGGTCAAGATGAACGGCGTGCCCGCTCCCCCGTCCGGCAAGGTCTACCAAATGTGGCTGATCCCCAAGGACGGGTCGGCCCCGGTCTCCAAGGGGCTGATGGACGCCGAGGCGCTGTCCAAGCCCGCCGTGGTCACCGGCATCGGCTCCGCTGCGGCGCTGGGCATCACGGTGGAACCGGTGGGAGGGTCCAAGACACCCACCATGCCCACGGTGGCGGCGGCCTCGCTGGGCGCCTGAGCGGCCGCGCGAACAATCTCTACCACGACAAAAGCCGCGCCGACCCCGGAATTCCGGGACCGGCGCGGCTTTCTCGTATCAGTTGAACGGCGCTAAATCACCAGCGAGAGCAGCATCACGAAGCCGAAGCCCACCACGGAGATCAGCGTCTCCATCACGGACCAGGTCTTGAAGGTCTGCCCCACGCTCAGGCCGAACAGTTCCTTGACCAGCCAGAAGCCGGCGTCGTTGACGTGCGAGAGGAACAGCGAGCCGGCACCGATCGCCAGGGCCAGCAGGGCTGCGTGGGTGGGGGTCAGCGAGCTGGCCAGCGGACCCACGATGCCGGCTGCGGTCACCGTGGCCACGGTCGCGGAGCCGGTGGCCAGGCGCAGCGCCACGGCCACGATGAAGCCCAGGACCAGGACGGACATGTTGGCGCCCTCGGCCCACTTCTTGACCGCGTCGCCGACGCCGGCGCCGATCAGGGTCTGCTTGAAGCCGCCGCCGGCGCCGACGATCAGCAGGATCGCGGCAATCGGGCCCAGGCTCGCGCCGATCTTGGTGGTGATCTTGTTGCCGGTGAAGCCGACGGCGTAGCCGAAGGTCACGATAGCGAGCAGCACCGCCAGGGTCATGGCGACCAGCGGCTGGCCGACGAAGTCGAAGAACACCCGCACCGCGGGGGCGGTCTTGGGGTCCGGCCAGACGATGTCCACGACGGCCTTGAGCAGCATCAGGACCACCGGGAAGATGATGGTCAGCAGGGTCACCAGGAAGCTGGGCTGGCGCTTGACGCCCTCCAGGTCGGCCCCGTGCCGGGTGTCGATGCCGCCGGCAACCTCGGGGGCACCCACCGGCACCCAGCGGGCGGCGAGTCGGGCGAACAGCGGGCCGCAGATGATGACGGTGGGGACGGCCACCAGCAGGCCCAGGGCCAGGGTGGTGCCCAGCTCGGCCTTGACGGCGCTGATCGCGATCAGGGGTCCGGGGTGCGGCGGCACGAGGCCGTGCAGCACGGACAGGCCCGCCAGGGCGGGGATGGCGATGCGCATCAGCGGCATCTTGGACCGCTGGGTGACCAGGACGATCACCGGCAGCAGCAGCACCAGGCCGATTTCGAAGAACATCGGCAGGCCGATGATGACGGCCACCAGGGTGATGGACCAGACCACGCGGTTGCCGGTGGCCTTGGCCAGCAGCGTGTCCACCACGCGGTTGGCGCCGCCGGAGTCGGCCAGCAGCTTGCCGAGCATGGCGCCGAGGGCGATCAGCAGGCCGACTTCCTTGAGGACGCCCCCAACGCCGTCCTCGAAGTTGCTGATGATCTTGGCCAGTTCGACGCCGGAGGCCAGGCCCACGAACGCGGAGCCGAGGACCAGGGCCAGGAACGGGTGGAGCTTGAATTTGGCGATCAGGACGACGATGAGCGCGATGCCCACGGCGGCGACCACCAGGAGTTGGGTGTCGTGGCCGGACCAGGCCTCGACGGCAGCGGGAACCTGCAGGGCAAGTGATTTCACAGGGTATTCCTAAAGGGAGGGGGTGGCCGGAAAGGTCAGAGCGCGGCGGTGCCGGCGGCCTCGAGGTGGAGCCGGTCGATGATTTCCTGCGCCTCTTCGGCGGGCGTCGCGCCGACCGAGAGGGTGATGGCGTTCTCGTCCGCGGCGGGCTTTTCCAGCGCGTCGAACTGGGAGTCCAGCAGCGCCGGCGGCATGAAGTGTCCGTGCCGGGAGGCGAGCCGGTCCGAGATGCGGTCCTTGCTGCCCTCGAGGAAGACGAAGGTGACGCCCTCCCCGCGGAGCACGTCGCGGTACCGCTTCTTCAGGGCCGAGCAGGTCACGACGCCGGGCCGGCCGGAGTCGGTGTGGTCCCGGATCCATTCCGCGATGCGTTCGAGCCAGGGCCACCGGTCCTCATCGGTCAGTGGCTGGCCCGAGTGCATCTTGGCGACGTTGGACTCCGGGTGCAGGTCATCGCCCTCGGCCAGATCCCAGCCGAGGCGCCCGGCCAGCAGGCCCGCGACGGTGGATTTACCGGATCCGGAGACGCCCATGATGACAAGGACGGGGTGCTGCGCAGTCTTCGCCATTAAAGTCTGCCTTCCATAAATATGATTTAAACATGGTCAGCATATGGCAGTGGGGGCGGGCAAACAAACACTAGAACCCGGCGATGGTCTCCGGCCCGTTGACCGCCACGACGTGGAACGCCTCGGCGCTACGGCCGGCCGGCAGTCCGCCGCGCTGCGCGGTGGACCGCAGGAGCCCCCGGACGGTGCGGTCCATGGCGTCGACGTCGGGGTGCTGGCTGACGTGGACGTGGATGGCGGCGAGCTTTTGCTCCACCTGGCCGGTGACGTCTACGAAGTGGTTCTCCCGCTCCTCCGGACCGGCGAAGAGCCACAGCCAGGGCAGCTTGTAGGCCTCCAGGCCGGCGGCGGCCAGCTCCGGGTAGGCGAACGGGTTCTCCACGGCCGGATAGACCGCCCGGGTGACGGCCTCCCCCACGGCCAGGTGGTCCGGGTGGCTCTTCTGGATCCGGGTCCAGTTCCGTTCCGGGTGCATGGCGAGCACGACGTCAGGCCGGATCGTGCGGATCAGCCGGACCACGTCCCGGATCACCTCGTGGGTGGGTTCGAGGTAGCCGTCGCGCTGGTGCAGGTAGTGGATGTCGGTGACCCCGACGAGGCCGGCGGCGTGCCGCTGCTCCTCGATCCGCTGCCGCACGATCTCCTCGCGCGTGTCCGGGTCGAAGCCGCCGGCGTCGCCGTCGGTCATGATGCAGTAGGTGACCTCGACCCCGGCCGCGGTCCAGGCCGCGATGGTCCCGGCGGCGCCGAAGTCGATGTCGTCCGGGTGCGCGGTGAAACAAAGCACCCGCCCGATCCGGTGCTGCGCCGGGTCGAACGGGCTTTGTGCCGATGTGGCGGTGGTGTTCAAATGCCTAGCCCTTGCGTTTGTTGATCTCTTCGGTGGCCTGTGGCAGGACCTGGAACAGGTCTCCGATGATGCCGAAGTCGGCGATCTCGAACACCGGCGATTCGGCGTCCTTGTTCACCGCCACGATCACCTGGGCGGTCTGCATGCCGGCCTTCTGCTGGATGGCGCCGGAGATCCCGGCGGAGATGTAGAGCTGCGGGGAGACGGTCTTGCCGGTCTGCCCGATCTGGGCGTCGTGGCCGATCCAGCCCGCGTCCGTGGCGGCGCGGGAGGCACCGACGGCGCCGCCCAGGGCGTCCGCGAGGTCCTCGAGCGGGCCGAAGTTCCCCTCGACGCCGCGGCCGCCGGCCACGACCACCCGGGCCTCGGTCAGGTCGGGACGGCCGCTGGCGGCCTTGGCGCTGCGGGCGACCACGCGGGCCGCAGCGCCGGCGTCGGCCGGTACCTCGACGGTGGCGGTCTGCGGCGCCGTGGCCTCGGCGGCGGGTTCGGCGGTGATGCTGTTGGCCTTGACGGTCAGCAGCGCCACGGCGGTGGTGGCGCGGGCAGTAGTGGTGTAGGACCCGGCGAGGACCGGCTTGTGGGCGGTGCCGTCCGGATCGACGGCGACGACGTCGGTGATGACCCCGGCCTCAAGCTTGATCCCGGCGCGGGCCGCGATCTCGCGGCTTTCGGCGGTGTTGTCCAGCACCACGGTGGTGGCCCCGCTCTCCCGGACCGCTGCGGCTAGGAAGGCGGCCTTCGGGGCGACGAGGTAGTCCTCCAGGTCCGCGGCGGAGGGCCGGTAAAGGGCGTGGACGCCGTAGTCGCCGAGCGTGGCGGCGGCGCCGTCGTGCAGCTCGCCGGTGACGGCGGCGGAGGCCTCGCCCAGGCTCCGGGCGAGGGTGAGCAGTTCCAGGCTGGACTTCTTCAGCGCCTCGCCCGGGTTGTCAATGAAAACCAGTACGTGTGCCATGGATGATCCCCTTAGAGCAGCTTCTGGGCGGCGAGGAAGTCGACCAGCCGGATGCCGGCGTCGCCCTCGTCGGTGATGATGGTCCCGGCGGTGCGCGGCGGGCGGGCCTCGGCGGTCTCGACGGCGGTCCACGAGCCGGAGCGTCCCACCTGTGCCGGGTCGACGCCGATGTCCGCGAGGGACAGGGTGGTGATGGTCTTCTTCTTCGCCGCCATGATGCCCTTGAAGTTGGGGTAGCGGGGGTCGTTGATCTGGTCCGTGACCGAGACGACGGCGGGAAGGTCCGCCTCGACAGTGAGCGCGGAGGTGTCCCCCTCGCGGCGGGCGGTGAGGGTGCCGCCGTCGATCTCCAGGCTGGCCGCGAAGGTGACCTGCGGCAGTCCCAGCCGTTCGGCCAGCTGCGCGGGGACCAGCGAGGTCTCCCCGTCGGTGGAGGCCATGCCGGTGATGACGAGGTCCGCGGGCGCGTCGGCGCCGAGGTGTCGGACGGCAGCGGCGAGGGCCAGGGAGGTGGCGGCCGCGTCGGAGCCGGCGAGGGCGTCGTCGGAGAGGTGCACGCCCTCGGAGGCGCCGATCTGGAGGGATTTCTTGATGGCATTGACGGCCCCCGCGGGTCCCATGCTGAGCGCGATGACTCTGTTCCCGGCGGCCTCGCCGCCGCGGGCCTCGATCAGCTGCAGGGCCGCCTCGAGGGCGTACTCGTCCAGCTCCGAAAGGATGCTTTCGGACCGGTCCAGGGTGTTGTCCGGGCCGCCGAGGTGTCGGTCGAACTGGGCGTCCGGTACGTGCTTGACCAGCACAATGATCTTCAAGGGTTCTTCCACTGTGTCTACAGCAGCCTTCCGTGCGGGGGCAGCCAGCCGGGTGGGTGGTGGCCTGGGAGCGGTTCCCGGCGCCGCCGGGTCTTCCTAGCTAACCATATAGCGGCGGCCAATTCCGGCCGGGGTTAAGCCGGATGTCAGAAGGGGCCGCCCGGTACCTTGCGGTCCGGACGGCCCCTTCCTGGTGCGGGTCCCGGCCGTCGCTGCGGCCGGGCTGTTGCCAGTGTTACTGGTCTGCCAGTGTTACTGGTCTGCTGCTGCGCCCAGGGTGACGTCCACCTGCTTCTCCTGGCCGCCGCGGAGGACGGTGACCTTAACGGTGGCGCCGGCGGCCTGTTCGCGGACGGCTGCGGTGAGCTGGTTGGGGTCGCTGATGACCAGGTCCTGGAACTTGGTCACGACGTCGCCGACCTTGATGCCGGCCTTGTCCGCGGCGGAACCGGGCTCCACCGTCGCGACGTCCGCTCCCACCGAGAAGCCGGAGGCGGAGGAGCCGGAGGGCTTGGCCTTGACGCTGACGCCCAGCTGGCCGTGGCTGGCTTTGCCGTTGCTGATGATCTCCTGGGCCACGCGCTTGGCGTTGTTGATCGGGATGCTGAAGCCGACGCCGATGTTGCCGCTGCTGCTGCCGCTGCTGGAGTCACCGCCGGCCGAGGCGATGGCCACATTGACGCCGATGATCTCACCCTTGCTGTTGACCAGGGCGCCGCCGGAGTTGCCAGGGTTGATGGCCGCGTCCGTCTGGATCACGTTGATCGAGATGCTGCCCTGGTTGCTGGTGCTGGGCGCCTGGCCGCCGCCCGGAGGGGCGAATTGGAAGCCCTGGTCACCGCCCTGGGAGTTGTCCGCGCCATCCTTGGGGGCGGCGGAAGACGCGACGCTGATGGTGCGGTTCAGGGTGGAGACGATGCCGTCCGTCACGGTTCCGGTCAGGCCCAGCGGGGAGCCGATCGCGACGGCCGTGTCGCCGACGTTCAGCTTGCTGGAGTCACCCAGGCTGGCCGGTACCAGGCCGCTGGCGTTGTCCACCTTGATCACGGCGAGGTCCGAGAGTGGATCCGTGCCGACGATCTTCGCGCTGTAGACCTTGCCGTCGTTGAGGCGGACCTCGACGGCGGCCTTGGCGGTCTTGCCGTCCAGGGTGACGACGTGGGTGTTGGTGAGGATGTGGCCCTCGCCGTCGAGGATGATGCCGGAGCCGGTGCCGCCCTCGGAGCCGCTGGTGGCCTTGATGGTCACCACGCTCGGCGAGGCCTTCTGCGCCGCGGCGGTGATGGCGTTGACGTCGTCCTTGTTATTGACGATCACCGTGCCGGGCTGGGTGCTGCTGCCCGTGGAGGAGACCTGCCGGCCGCCGATCAGGGCGTTACTGCCGGCCACGACGCCGCCACCCACCAGGCCGGCCGCCAGCATGCTGGCGATCAGGACCGGGACGCCGAAGGCGGCCTTGCGCCGCGGGGCGTTGTTGGGGTGGTTGAACGAGGAACCGGGAGCGTGCTGGGCCTGGCCCTGGTGGGCCTGCTGGCCGTTCCAGCCGGCAAAGTGGCCCTGCTGGTTCGGGTACTGGCCGTGCTGGTGCTGGCCCTGCTGGTGCTCTCCGTAGGCGCCCGACGGCTGTCCCGGGGCGCCGAACTGCTGCGTCTGCGGGGACGGGTTCTGGGCTGACGGGTTCTGGCCGTAGGCCGGCTGGTGCTGCGGGTAGACCGGGCGCGGGGCGTCCTGCCCCGGCTGGTCAATCCGCATCGTGGGGTTCTCCTGGCCGGAACCCTGCGCCGGTGCGCCGTGCCGGTCCGTGGCCTCGCCCGGCTCCCGCTCCGGCTGTGCTGGATCCGTCGAGCCGCCCTGCAGTGGGTTCTCAGTCATGGAACTTCCTTTCATCCGTGTCTGCCATTAACTATGGTCGCTCAGACTGGTACAACTGCGGACATTCGCTGGGAGGTTCCTGAACGCCCCGGCTTTTCGCTGGTGGCATATTCCCGGCGATGGACTGCCCCCGGGGGGCACCATAGAATCAAATGGAATTGCCACAGCGACCTGCGGCTTCACACCTGCGTGGGGGCGTTGCCGCAGTTCTGGGACGACCGGCACGGACCGTGCCGGCCACCGAGGCGCTGAAGGGTTTGCAGATGCGGTCAATGATGAAACGTTTCCTCGCGGGGGTTGGGGTCGCCGGCCTGCTGGTCCTTCCCGCCGCCCCGGCCCTGGCCGAGGACCCGGTGACCATTCCCTCCGGCCAGAACGTCGTGGACAACGCCAACGTGCTGGGCAGCCGCAAGGGTGAAGTCCAGGACGCGGTCCAGAAACTGCTCAAGGACCACAAGTACAACCTGTACGTCGTGACCGTGAAAACCTTCGAAAACCCCACCTCCCCTGAGGGTTGGGCGCAGGCGGTTGCCACGAAGAAGGGCATGGGCCGGGCGGACGTCATCCTCACCATGTCCGACGACGGCAAGTACTACTTCTCGCCGAACTCGGCCAGCGCCATCTACTCCAAGAAGAGCACGATCACCCAGAACGCCATCGCCGCCAACCTCGGCGCCGGCAAGCGCGACTTCGCCCAGGCGGCCATCGACACCGCGGCGGCCGTGGGCGACGCGGCCGGCGGCGGCAGCGGCACCGTGCCCTCCGGCGCGGGAGCCGGCTCCGGCGTGCTCGTGGGCGTCGGCGTCGTCGCGCTCGGCGGCGCGGGAACCTACCTTTACCTGCGCAACCGCCGGAAGAAGGCCGTCACGGCAGGTAGCGCCGGGGAGGGCCAGCAGGCCGAACTCGACCCCCTGGCCGGCCTCAGCGTGGACGAGCTGCGCCGCAAGAGCGGCTCGCTGCTGATCGAGGCCGACGACGCGATCAAGTCCAGCGAACAGGAACTCGGCTTCGCCCAGGCCCAGTACGGCGACGCCGCCGTCGGCAACTTCACCAAGGCGCTGCAGGACGCCAAGGCGCACATGACCGAGTCCTTCAAGCTCCAGCAGCAGCTCGATGACCACATCCCCGACACCGAGGCACAGCAACGCTCCTGGTACGGCGAGATCATCCGCCGCTCGGAGGCGGCCCTGGCATCCCTGCAGGAGCAGAAAGCCGACTTCGACTCCCTGCGCGAGCTGGAGAAGAACGCGCCCCAGGCCCTTGCCGCCGTCGGAACCGGGGCCCGCGAGGCCGAGACGAAAATCGCCGCGGCCGACCAGTCCCTCACGGACCTGCGCGCCCGGTACGCGGACAGCGCCCTCACCGCCGTGGCGGACAACATCACCCAGGCGAAGGAGCGGCTGGCCTTCGTCCAGAACGCCTCCTCCACGGCGCAGGACAAGCTCGACGCCGGCGACACCAGCATGGCCGCCGTGGCGGTCCGGGCCGCCGAGGAAAGCCTGCACCAGACCAACGTCCTGCTCGGCGCCATCACCAAGGTGGCCGCCAACCTCGACGAGGCCCGCAACGGGCTGGAAACCGCCGTCGTGGACACCTCCCAGGACCTCGCCCAGGCCCGCGCCATGATCCAGTCCGGCGCACACCCGGAACTCGCCGGCCCCGTGGCCGGGGTCGAGGCGGCCCTGGCCCAGGTCAAGTCCGAGATCCAGGCCGGCAGGATCGATCCGATCGCCACCCTGGAACGGGTCGAGGCCGCCCACCAGAGCCTGGACAGTGCGCTGACCGGCATCCGCGACCAGCAGGAGCAGACCCGCCGGGCCCAGGCCTCGCTGCAGCAGAGCATCATGTCCGCCCAGGCCCAGATCAGCGCCACGTCGGACTACATCACGGCCCGCCGCGGCGGCGTCGGCACCGAGGCGCGGACCCGGCTGGCGGAGGCCCAGCGCAACCTCGACTACGCCCTGTCCATCTCCCGGACGGACGCGGTCACGGCCCTGCAGTACGCCCAGCAGGCCCACGCCCTCGCGGCGCAGGCCGCCCAGCAGGCCCAGGCCGACGTCGACCAGTTCGGCGGCTACGCCAACCAGGGCTACGGCCGGGGCGGCATGTTTGGCGGCGGCGGTGGAGGCGGCGGCCTGGGCGGCGCCATCCTCGGCGGCATCCTGATCAACTCCATCCTGCACGGCGGCGGCGGAGGCGGCTGGGGTGGCGGAGGCGGCGGCTGGGGCGGCGGTGACTCCGGCGGAGGCTGGGGTGGCGGCGGAGGCGGCGACTTCGGTGGCGGCGGCGATTTCGGCGGCGGCGACTCCGGCAGCTTCTGAGCGGACGGGAGCACGCTCACAGAGACTAGCGCCGGCGGACCCGGTCCGGCCGGCGGGTAGAGGCAGTACATCCACAGATCACCGATTCCAGTGACCCCACTGGAGAGGACGAGAGGTAGCACCATGGTTAAGCAGTCCATTTTCGGCCGCATGGCACAGCTGGCGAAGGCGAACATCAACTCGCTGCTGGACCAGGCCGAGGATCCGCAGAAGATGCTGGACCAGATGGTCCGCGACTACACCAACAACATCGCCGAGGCGGAGTCCGCCGTCGCCCAGACCATCGGCAACCTGCGGATGCTGCAGGATGACTACAACGAGGACCTCAAGAACGCCCAGGACTGGGGCAACAAGGCCCTCGCCGCCTCCCGCAAGGCCGACGAATACCGGGCCAAGGGCGACTCCGTGGACGCCGAGAAGTTCGACAACCTGGCCAAGGTGGCGCTGCAGCGCCAGATCACCGCGGAGAACGAGGCCAAGTCCGCCGAGCCGAGCATCGCCTCCCAGACCGAGGTGGTGGACAAGCTCAAGCAGGGCCTGGACCAGATGAAGAACAAGCTCAACGAGCTGACCAGCAAGCGCAACGAACTGGTGGCCCGGTCCAAGACCGCCGCCGCGCAGAGCCAGGTCCACGACGCGCTCAAGAGCATTGACATCATGGACCCGACCTCCGAGGTGGGCCGCTTCGAAGAGAAGATCCGCCGCGAGGAGGCCAAGGTCCGCGGCCAGCAGGAACTCGCCGCCTCCAGCCTGGACGCCCAGTTCAACGCCCTCGAAGACCTCGGCGAGCAGACCGAGATCGAGGCCCGGCTGGCCGCGCTGAAGTCCGGCGGCAGCCAGCAGGCCCTCGGCGCCGGCAACGGTTCCCACACCGGCTCCACCGTGGACGAGGCCGACTTCGACAAGCTCTGATCAAGGTCCACGCCGGCGCGTGACGCGCCGCCGGACGACGACGGCGAGGGCCGGGTTCCGCTGCGGAACCCGGCCCTCGCCGTCCCCGGGGCGTTTCCTGCCCTGCCCCTCCTGAACCTTGTGTCCTGTTCCCCTGCCCTGCACTTCCGGCCCTGCGCTTTCTGCCCTGCGCTTCCTGACTTGCGCTTCCGGCCCTGCGCTTTCTGCGGGGCGGCATCCAGTAGCGTTGAGCCATGTCTTCGACTTTGGTTTGGCTTCGCGACGATCTTCGCCTGGATGACAACCCGGCCCTGGCGGAGGGCGCCGCCGCCGACGGGCCAATGACGGTGGTCTACGTCCTGGACGAAGAGTCCCCCGGCATCAGGCCTCTGGGCGGCGCCACGAAGTGGTGGCTGCACCACTCGCTGGAGTCCCTGGCCGCGGACCTCAAGGAGGCCGGCAACCGGCTGGTGCTGCGCCGCGGCCGGGCGGACCGGATCATCCGCGACCTGGTCAAGGAAACCGGCGCGGACCGCGTGCTGTGGAACCGCCGCTACGGCGGCCCGGAGCGGGCCGTCGACGCGGGCCTCAAGGACTGGGCCGCCAAGGAGGGCCTCGAGGCCGAGAGCTTCCAGGCCAACCTCCTGTTCGAGCCGTGGACCGTCCGGAACGGCTCCGGCGGCCCCTACAAGGTCTTCACCCCGTTCTGGAAGGCCTGCCTGGACTCCCAGGACCCCCGGCAGCCGCTGGACGCCCCGCAGCAGCTCCCCGCCCCCGCCAAGACCGGAGAGCGCCGGCTGCCGGCCACCGACACCCTGTCCGACTGGGAGCTCCTCCCCCAGCGGCCGGACTGGAGCCAGGGTCTGGCCAAGGAATGGACCCCCGGCGAGGCGGGCGCCCACGAGCGGCTGGAGACCTTCCTGGACGGCCCCGTGACCGAGTACGGGACCGGGCGCGACCGGCCCGGCGTCGAGGGCACCAGCAGGCTCTCCCCGCACCTGCGCTTCGGCGAGATCAGCCCGTTCCGGATCTGGCACGCCCTGCGTTCCCGCTTCCCGCACCACGCCCCCGCCGACGTCGGCGTGTTCCGCTCCGAGATCGGCTGGCGGGAATTTTGCTGGCAGCTGCTGTACGAGAATCCCCAGCTGGCCACCCGCAACTTCCGGCCCGAGTTCGACGACTTCGCCTGGGAAAAGCCCACCGCGGCGGACCTCCGGGCCTGGCAGCAGGGCCGGACCGGGTATCCGTTGGTGGACGCCGGCATGCGGCAGCTCTGGCAGACCGGCTGGATGCACAACCGCGTCCGGATGGCGGCGGCCTCGTTCCTGGTTAAGAACCTGCTGGCGGACTGGCGCACCGGCGAGGAATGGTTCTGGGACACCCTGGTGGACGCCGATTCCGCCTCCAACCCCGCCAACTGGCAGTGGGTTGCCGGCTCCGGCGCGGACGCCTCCCCCTACTTCCGGATCTTCAATCCGGTGACGCAGAGCAAGAAATTCGACGCCGCGGGACGCTACCTGCGCGCCTACCTCCCCGAGCTGGCCGACCTGGACGACAAGGCCATCCACGAGCCCTGGAAGGCCGCGGACGGCGCCGGGGACTATCCGGAGCCGGTGGTGGGGCTGCCCGAGTCCCGCGCCCGGGCGCTGGAGACGTACCAGAAGCTCAAGGACGGCTGAACGAACCCGCGGGCCGGGCGGGTTTGGCCCGGCCCCGGCCCGGAACAGCGCACCTGGCCGCGGGGCCGCGGGAACGCGAAAGGCCCGGATCCTCAATGGATCCGGGCCTTTCCTTTGTTGCGGGGACAGGATTTGAACCTGTGACCTCTGGGTTATGAGCCCAGCGAGCTACCGAACTGCTCCACCCCGCGTCGCATGATCAAGCCTACCCCATGTTTGGCCTGGCCCCGACCACCGGGCCGGATTCCCCCCTCGCCGTCCCCGCCGAAACCCGGAGTCCCGGTCCGCAGTTCCAAGCCCGGGCCCAGGACCCACAAGGCCGGTTAAAGCAAGAAGTCCGGAACATTCTGTTCCGGACTTCTTTCCAGTTGCGGGGACAGGATTTGAACCTGTGACCTCTGGGTTATGAGCCCAGCGAGCTACCGAACTGCTCCACCCCGCGTCGCACCATCAACATTACCTGCCGGTGAACGCGGGGCCAAATCGGGGCGGCGTGATCTGCATCGCACCGCCCCGATCCCGGGGGTGGCCGGCGCCCCGTCACGGGAGGCCGGCCACGAGGCCCGCGGCTACTTGGTGGGCGAGGGCGAGGCTGTCGCCGTCGGCGACGCCGTGGGCGAGGGGCTGCCGCCGCTGGCCGGCGGCGTCAGCTTCCCCTCGGCGTCGATCGCCCGCTGCAGGGCGGCGGAGAGCTTCTTCTGCTGGTCGCCGTAGGCTGCGAAGTCGCCCTTGGCCAGGGCCTCCTGGCCGGCCTTGATGGCGCTGTTCGCGTCATCGAGTGCCGCCTTGAGGTCCGCGTTGGCGTTCGAGCCGCCGGTGGGCGGGGTTGTCCCGGTGCCCGGGCCCGGCGTCGCCGGTGTCTGGCCGTTGTTCGCCGCGTCGCCCGCCGTGGCGCCGGAGCTGCCGCCGAAGAGCTGGTTCAGCGCCTCGTCCAGGGTCGGGGCGAAGCCGATCTTGTCGCCGAAGGCCACCAGCACTCGCTGCAGCGTCGGGTAGGAGGTCTCCCCCGTCGACTTCAGGTAGACCGGCTGGACGTAGAGCAGGCCGCCACCCACCGGCAGCGTCAGCAGGTTGCCGTTGAGCACCGCGGACGCGCCCTGCCGGAGCAGGTTCAACGCCTGGGACACCGTGGGGTCCGAGTTGAACTTGTTCTGCGCCTGGCCCGGGCCGGGGACGTTGGCCTCCGGCGGGATCTGCAGCAGCCGTAGCTGGCCGTAGCTGTCCGCCTTCACGCCCTTCTGGTTACCGGCGTCGGAGTCCGCGGCGAGGAAGCCGTAGAGGACGTTTCGGGCGTTGCCGTTGACCACCTGCGGGATGAACGAGGAGGTGAGCTGGAAGGCCGGCTTGTCCTGGTCCGGCATCTGCAGCGACATGTAGAACGGAGGCTGCTTGACGCCGTCGTCCTTCACCGTGGGGTCGTTCGGGACGCTCCACGCGTCGTTGTTGGTGAAGAAGTTGTCCGGGTTGGTCACGTGGTACCGGCCCAGCAGCTCACGCTGGACCTTGAAGAGGTCCTCCGGGTACCGTACGTGGCTCATCAGCGCACCCGACATCTCCGAGTACGGCTTCAGCGTGGAGGGGAAGATGCTCTGCCAGGCCTTCAGGACCGGATCCTGGTCATCCCAGGCGTAGAGGGTGACGGAGCCGTCGTAGGCGTCCACGGTGGCCTTGACCGAGTTCCGGATGTAGTTCACCGAGCTGCTGGGCAGCGCGGCGGTCCGGCCCGCGGAGGTCTGCGAGTCCCGGGTGGCGTCCGAGAGCTGCTCCTGCTGGGAGTACGGGAAGTACGGGCTGGTGGTGTAGCCGTCCACGATCCACTTCACGCGGCCGTCCACGACGGCGGGATAGGCATTGCCGTCGACCGTCAGGTACGGGGCCACCTTCTCCACGCGGTCCTTGGGGCTGCGGTCGTAGAGGATCTGCGAATCGGCGTTGACGCCGTCGGAAAGCAGGAGGTCGGAGGACTGGAACTTCACCGCGTACAGGATCTTGTTGAAGAAGCTGCCCACGTTCGGGCCGCCGTTGCCGGTGAAGGTGTACTGCGTGCCGGCGTCGCCCTCCTTGGCGGCGGGGCGGTCCTGCTCACGGTGCGGCGCGCCGTCCGGGGCGCCGACGATCGAGTAGTCCGGAGAGTTTTCGCCGAAGTAGATCCGCGGCTGGTACGTGGTGTCGGTGCCGAGGACGCCGGTCGACGGGATGCCGGACTGCAGGAAGTCGGGCTTGCCGTCGGCGGTGAACTTGTTGCCCTTGGCAGCGACGACACCGTAGCCGTGGGTGTAGACGACGTGCTTGTTCAGCCAGGACTGCTGGTTGCTGGCCAGGCCGCTGGGGTTCAGCTCGCGGACCGCGATCACGGTGTCCTGGATCTTGCCGTTGACCTCATACCGGTCCACGTTCAGGGTGCTGGGGAACTGGTAGTACGGCCGGTATTGCTCAAGCTGCGAGAACGCGTCGGAGATCAGATTCGGGTCCAGCAAGCGGATGTTCGCCGTCGTCTGGGCGTCCGGGGCCAGCGCGCCGGTGGTGGCGTTGGTCGTGGCCTCATAGCGCTTTTCCTGGATCTTATCCAGGCCGTAGGCAGCCCGGGTCATGGCGATGTTGCGCTCGATGTAGGTCTTTTCCAGGGTCTGCTCGGAGGGGCGGACCTGGAACTGCTGGATGACCCACGGGTAAACGCCGCCGGCCAGGATGGAGGTGATGACCAGCATGGCGGTGCCGATGACGGGGAGGCGCCACTTGCCGATCACGGCCGCGACAATGAAGAGCACGGCCACCAGCGCGGCGGCGACGGCGAGGATCGCCTTGGTGGGGATCACGGCGTTGACGTCCGTGTAGAGGGCGCCGGCCCAGCGGCCGCTGTTGTTCAGCACGGCCGAGTAGCGGTCCAGCCAGAAGTTGACGCCCAGCAGCAGCAGGAAGGCCGCGCCGGTGACGGCCAGGTGGATCTGGGCGGCGCGGCTGGTGAAGACGCCACGTTCCATCAGGCGGATGCTGCCGTAGAGGTAGTGGGTGAGGATCCCCGCGATGCCGGCGACGACGGCGACGCTGATCAGGAAGCCGGTGACGAAGCCCAGGAACGGCAGGGTCATCATGTAGAAGCTGATGTCCAGGTTGAACTGCGGATCATTCTGGCCGAACGGCTTCTGGTGCAGGAACAGCAGCACCTTCTGCCACTGGCTGGCGGCCGCGCTGCCGGCGAAGAGGCCGAACAGGACGGGCAGGCCGATCATGACCACGCGGCGGATCGGCTCGAGCTGGGCCTGGTAGCGGTTGAGGTTGTCCCGGATCTCGGAGTCCGGGGCGTAGACGGGCCGGGCGGTGTAGGCGATGCGGATGGCGAAGAACATGGCCGCGAACATCACCGCGAAGCCCGCCAGGAAGATCAGGATCCGGGACACGTTCTCGGTCACGAAGACTTCGAAGTAGCCCAGTTGCTGGTACCAGAGGACGTCCGTCCACACATTGGCGAAGAAGATGAAGCCCACGACGAGCAGGGCCACGACAATCAGCGTGGGCGTTAGGGCGCCTCGCCGCTGCTGTTGCCTTCCGGGTGGGACGGTGCTGGGACGGGACAAACTCGATACCTCATAGCTGGTCGTCGGTGCTGCTGTTTTTTCAGTTGTCTCTTGTGCCACGAGCGGCACGGAGGCTTAGTTCCGGGGTCAGTCTAGTTCCTGGTGCAAGCGGGCAGCTCGGCCGTGTCGCCGCCTGACGCTGAGAGCTCGACGGCGTGCCGTGCGTCGGCCAGGGTCTCGACCTTCACCACCTGCAGGCCGGCCGGGATGTGGCCGACGACTTCGTCGCAGTTGGCCGCCGGCGCGAGGAACAGGGTGGCCCCGCCGGAGCGGGCGCCGACCATCTTCTGGTCGATGCCGCCGATGGGCCCGACGGCGCCGTCGGGGGTGATGGTTCCGGTGCCCGCGATGTGCTTGCCGCCGGTAAGGTCGCCCGGGGTCACCGTGTCCACGATCCCGAGGGCGAACATCATGCCGGCGCTCGGGCCACCCACCTTGTCCAGGGAGATTTTTACGTCGAAGGGGAAGGTGAACTTGTACTGCAGCACCACGCCGAGGAGGTAGCGGCCGTTCTCGGACTTGGCCGGCGTGATGGTCAGCGTCTGCTGGCTGCCGCCGCGGTCCACCACCACGGGGACCGGTTTGCCGTTGCCGGCGGCGAGCTCGGACTGGATGACGCTCAGCGCGGAGATCGGCTTGCCGCCGATGGAGACCAGCAGGTCGCCCTCCTGGATCTTGCCCTTGGACGCGGAGTCGTCGGGGATGCTGGCCACCTGGAGCTTCTGCCCGAACGGGATGCCGAGTTCCTTCAGGGCGGCCGCGACGGCGTTCTCCTGGGAGGTGGTCATGGCCACGGCACTTTCCTGCTGCGACTGTTCCTTGGTGACGCCGCTGGGGAAGATCAGTTCCTGCGGGTAGACGGCCTTGGCGGGGTTCAGCCAGGCGGTGAGGGCCTCGAAGACGCTCACGGGTCCGTTGGGGCCGCCGTCGACGTACACCGTGGTGAGGTCCAGGTTGCCCTTGGCCGGGTAGGACTCGTGCCCGGTGACGGTGATGACCGGCTTGCCGTTGTCCGTGCCCAGGGTGTTGAAGGTGGGGCCCGGGGATTCGATCACATAGGGAACGGGCAGGCTGAGGGCTGCGACGCCGAGTCCGATCGAGAGCAGGCCGGAGACCACCATGGCCGAGGGTCGGCGCCCTCCTCCCCCGGCGCCGCCCTGCCGGCCGGCGCGAGCTCCGCGGCGCGGCCAGAGGCCCGCGTGGTCGGCGCCGTCGCCGTCGGTAGCGGGGCTTTCGACCGTGCCGTTGGCGGTACTGTCGGCCACGGGGCCGTTACCGGGCTGCCCGTCCTGCGTAAACGTCACTGAAGGACCTCTCGTGCCGGCGTCCGGCACCCCTGCCGGGGGTGGTCCGGACGCTGGGCCGGCGCCCGGAAACGGCGCGTCAGCCATGCAAATATTCCAGAGCCCCACACTACGCGCTCGCGGGGTGCCGGAGTGCTTTGCCGACAGCGAACGGCGCCGGTTTCTGCAAGACAGCCGCTGAGCGGGAGGGGTAGCGTGAAGTTGAGTACCAGTCACACCGACGATCGGCGGGATCATGACCTCTAACCCACACCAACCGTCCAACGGGGACGACGAGCCCAAGGATCCGCTGGCGGAAATGCTGCAGAACCTGATGGGCGGCAAGGGCATGGGGAACATCGATCCGGCCGAACTGGCCAAAGCCGCGGGCCTGCCCGATGACCCCAACCTGCTGGCGCAGATGTTTTCGCAGGTCCAGGCCATGATGAGCGCCTCCTCCGACGGGCCCGTCAACTGGCAGCTGGCGCACGAGAACGCCCGGCGGGTCGCGGCCAGCGGTTCCGACCCCTCCGTCACCGCCGCCCAGTCCCGCGAGGTGGACGAGGCGCTCCGGCTGGCTGAGCTGTGGCTGGACCAGGTCACCGAGCTTCCCTCCACGGGGCTGATCGGCCGTGCCTGGTCCCGGGCCGAGTGGGTCGAGGAAACCCTGGGCACCTGGAAGCGGCTGACCGAGCCGGTGGCCAACAGCATCGCCAACGCACTCTCCACCGCGATGACCGAACAGATGCCCGAGGAAATGAAGTCCATGATGGGCGGCGCCTCCTCGATGCTGCAGAACATGGGCGGCGCGATCTTCGGCATGCAGCTGGGCCAGGCGATCGGTGCACTCTCCGCAGAGGTGGTCAGCTCCACCGACATCGGCGTCCCGCTGGCCGACCTGGAGATGGCGCTCCTCCCCGCCAACGTGGCCAAGTTCGGTGAGGGCCTCAGCCTTCCCGAGAACGACATCCGGCTCTTCCTGGCCGTCCGCGAGGCCGCCCACGCCCGGCTGTTCGTCCAGGTCCCTTGGCTGCGCGGGCACCTGCTGGGCGCCATCGAGGCCTACGCCCGGGGCATCCACATCGACACCTCCAAGATTGAGGACCTCGCCCGGGAGCTGGACCCCAGCAACCCCGAAGGCATCCAGGAGGCCCTCTCCCAGGGTGTCTTCATGCCGCAGCGCACCCCCGCCCAGGACCAGGCACTGGAGAAGCTCGAGACCGCGCTCGCTCTGGTGGAGGGGTGGGTGGACGAGCTGACCGCCGCCGCCACCGAGAAGCTGCTGCCTTCTGCGGCGGCCCTGCGCGAGACGGTCCGCCGCCGCCGTGCCACCGGCGGACCGGCCGAACACGCCTTCTCGTCCCTGGTGGGCCTGGAGTTGCGGCCGCGCCGGCTGCGCGAGGCCGCGACGCTGTGGGCCCAGTTGAAGGAGGAACGCGGCGTGGAGGGCCGGGACGCCATCTGGCAGCACCCGGACCTGCTGCCCACCGCCGAGGACCTCGATGACCCGAAGGGCTTCAGCGAACGCCGCAAGCTGGCGGAGGCCTCGGACACCGAGGTCGACGACGCGCTGCAGAAGCTGCTCAGCGGCGGCTTCGACGAGGCCCCCGAGCCCGGCACCGGCGACGGCGGGAGCGACGGCCCGAGCGACAAGGGCGACGGCGACACCAAGGGCGACGCCGGCGACGCCAACGGGGACTCCCCCAAGGCCTAGTCCGCCAAAGCTTAGTCCGCCGGGCGGCGTCCGGGCCTGACCGGCCCGGGCTCCCCCGCGGTCCAGCCACTGGGGGCCGGCGTCGCGGCTTAGCCGGCCGGGGCTTCCTCGACGTCGTCCTCGTCGGCGGGGAGCCCGCGGGCGGTGGCGAAGGAGACGCCCTCGAGGAAGGCCTTGGCCCGCTCCGTCTCGGGGTAGGCCGCCAGCAGCCGCCAGAATGCGGCGTTGTGCGCAGCCACCAGCAGGTGCGCGAGTTCGTGCAGCAGCACGTAGTCGATGACCCACTGCGGCATCTGCTGCAGCTTGTGCGAGAGCCGGATGGTGCCCTCCGACGGCGTCGCCGAGCCCCAGCGGGAGTTCTGGTTCGTCACCCAGCGGACCGACACGGGCTCGGCCCGGCCGCCCAGGTAGGTGGCGGAGAGCTCCGCCGCCCGGGATGCCAGGGCCGCGTCGCTGCCCGGCCGGCGCCGGCCGTTCCCCTTCTGCCCCCGGCTTCCCTGGGCGCGGAGCTTGGCCAGCATCCGCTCCACCCATTCGCGTTCCTGGGCGCCGCTGAAGTGCGCGGGGATGGCCACGACGGCGGTGCCGTTTTCCCAGAAGGCCGCCACCGTGCGTCGGCGCCGGGCCGAGCGGCGCACCTCTACCGGCGCGCCGTCCGCCGTCGTCGTCGGCGTTCCCGCAGCCCTGCCCGGCATCAGGCGGTGGTGCTTTCCGCGAGGATGGCCAGGACCGCCTCGCCGTACTTCTCCAGCTTGGACGCGCCGACGCCGGGCAGCGTGGCGAGCTCCTGGAGGGTCGCCGGGCGGGCCTCGGCGATGGCCGTCAGGGTGGCGTCGGTGAAGACCACGAATGCCGGGACGTCCGATTCCAGCGCGGTGGCCTTCCGCCACTGGCGCAGCGCGTCAAAAGTCTGTTCCTCGTAGCTGGGCGGGCACTGGTTGCACCGGCCCACCTTGCGTTCGGCGCCGCTGCTGAGCATGCTGCCGCACACCCGGCACGACGCCGGCGCGGCGGCCTTGCGGCGTGGGGCCGGGCCCTTGCCGCGGGCGCTGGAGGAGGCGACGGAATCCGGCCTCAGCCCGTCCAGGAAGCGGGAGGGCTTGCGGTTCGCCCGGCCGCCCGGGGTCCTCGCGGTGGACCAGGACAGGTACAGGTGTTCCTTGGCCCGGGTGATGCCGACGTAGAGGAGCCGGCGTTCCTCGTCGACGGCTTCGGGGGTGTCGGCGAAGGAGATGGGCATCAGGCCCTCGCTCAGGCCCACCAGGAACACCGCCTCCCATTCCAGGCCCTTGGCCGCGTGCAGCGAGGCGAGGGTGACGCCCTGGACCGTCGGGGCGTGCTGGGCGAGGGAGCGTTCCTGGAGTTCGTTGACGAACTCGGCGAGGCCGAACTGCGGCCCCCGGGCCGCGACGAGCTCGTCCGCCAGGGCCACCAGGGCGGCCAGGGATTCCCAGCGTTCCCGCAGGGCGCCGCCGTTGTGCGGAGCCTCCTCGGTGTAGCCGAGCGAGGACACGATGTCCCGGACCAGCTGGCCCAGCGGTTCCGGGCCGTCCGCGCCGTCGATGGCCCGGGTGGCGGCCCGCAACTGCAGGATGGCGTCCCGGACCTCCTTCCGGGCGAAGAACCGTTCCCCGCCGCGGAGCTGGTAGCCGATCCCGGCCGAGGCGAGGGCCTGCTCGTACGCCTCCGACTGTCCGTTGGTGCGGAAGAGCACGGCGATCTGGCTGGCCGGCGTGCCCGCCTCCAGCAGTGCCTTGATGTTCTGGGCGGCCGTGGCGGCCTCCGCCTCGTCGTCGGAGCATTCGGTGAAGTGCGGCACGGGACCGGCGGGGCGCTGCGCGACGAGCTGCAGCGGCGTCGCCCAGGCCGCGTCCGCGACGGGGCCGCCGCTGCGCCGGCCGGCGAGCAGGTCGTTGGCGAGCCGGACCACCTGCGGGGTGGACCGGTAGTCGCGGACCAGTTTCACCACGGTGGCGTCCGGGTACTGGGCCTTGAAGCCCAGAAGGTGCTTGGGGGACGCACCGGTGAACGAGTAGATGGTCTGGCTCGCGTCGCCCACGACGCAGAGGTCGTCGCGGCCGCCCAGCCAGAGTTCAAGGAGCCGCTGCTGCAGCGGCGAGACGTCCTGGTATTCGTCCACCACGAAGTGCCGGTACTGTTCCCGGACGGTGGCGGCGACCTTCGGGTCCTCCTGCAGGATGCCGACGGTGATCAGCAGGACGTCCTCGAAGTCAATGACGTTGCGGTCCGTCTTGACGTCCTCGTAGGACTGGAAGACGCGGGCGACGGCGGTCAGGTCGAAGCCGCCGGGGGTGCCGCGGCCCTGGGCCTTCTCCAGGTAGTTGGCCGGGGTGAGCATGGAGACCTTGGCCCATTCGATCTCGGAGGCGAGGTCGCGGATGGAGGCCCGGTCTGTGCTGAGCCGTAGCCGGCGGGCGGCCTCGGCGATCATCTGGGCCTTGTGGTCCAGCAGGTTCGGCAGGGCACCGCCGATCGCCTGGGGCCAGAAGAATTGCAGCTGGCGGAGGGCGGCGGCGTGGAAGGTGCGGGCCTGGACGTTGCCCACGCCGAGGTCACGGAGCCGGCTGCGCATTTCCGCCGCGGCCCGGGCAGTGAACGTGACGGCCAGCAGCCGCTGCGGGCTGTAGACGCCGGAGTGCACGCCGTAGGCGATGCGGTGTGTGATGGCGCGGGTCTTGCCGGTGCCGGCGCCGGCGAGGACGCACATGGGCCCGGTCAGGTTGCTGGCCACCTCGCGCTGTTCGGCGTCGAGTCCGCCGAGGATGCGTTCCTCCAGGGAACGCTCATCCGCGGCGGGAAGCCCTTCGGCGGGCGGGGTGCCGGGAAATGATCCGGCGGAGAAAAGATCTGTGTTCACGTCTGCTGCTCAAATATCGGAGGGTCAGGGGGTGCCGGGGGCGTCCTGGATGACGCCGCCGTACCAGTGTTCAATCAGGGCCCGGGCAATGGAGAGCCGGCTGGAGATGGTGATCTCTCCGCTGGAGACCGCGGCCTGCAGTTCCTCCCGGCTGAACCAGCGGGCGCGGGTGACCTCGACGCCGTCGGGCCGGGCCTCCGTGTCCCCGGTGGTGGCGGTGAAGCCGAGCATCAGCGATGCAGGGAACGGCCAGGACTGCGATCCCAGGTACTGGGAGGCGGTCACCCGAACGCCGACCTCCTCGCCGATCTCGCGGACGACGGCTTGTTCGAGTGATTCGCCCGGTTCGACGAAGCCTGCCAGCGTGGAGTAGTTCTTCGCATCCAGCGGTCCGCCGCCGCCGAGCAGGAGCCGGCCGTCCGGGCCGACCACCGTGACGATGATCGCGGGATCGGTGCGGGGATAGTGCTCGGAGTTGTCCGCCGGGCACCGCCGCACCCAGCCGCCGGCCTCGATGGTGGTGGCGGTCCCGCAGCGCGGGCAGTGGGTGTGGGTGGCGTGCCAGTTGGCGATGGCGCTGGCTTCGATGAACAGGGCGGTGTCCGGGGCGTCGAGGCGTCCCGCCACCTCGCGGAATCCGGCCCATTGCGCCCCGGCGGGGATCCCGTCGACATGCTGCTCGAACGGCTCCGCGCGGACCTCGAACTGCTCCGGCAGGATGAACAGCACGAACTCGGTGCCGGGCCGGGACGCCGGAGCGGGGTTCCCGCTGTCCGCGTCGAGGGAAGCCCCGAGGTAGACGACGTGGAGGGGTTCGAAATCGGTGCCCTTGAGTCGGCCCGCGAGCGCCTTGGCGTCGAGGAACACCAAACCGTCCCCGCCCACCAGCGCCTGGCGGCGGGAGAGCACCATGGCCTGCACGCCGTCGGCGTCCAGGAGTTCGTCGAGCATCCCGGGCCGCATGCGTGCGGCGGAGCGCCGGTCGATGAGGGCGGCCCGGACCGGAAGGACGGTCTCCCTGAGGTGGTTGGCCGGCTGTCCGGTCCCGCCCTGCCGGGACGCGGCGGGCGTCGTGGTGGTGGACGCGGACGGCTCCGGAAGACTCATATCTCCACCGTACCCACCCCCGCTGACAATTGACATTTGCCAGGAAGGCCGACGGCGGCCCAGCGAGGCCCGTGTCTGCCGGGTCCGGGGGGCGTTTTCGGGCCTAACTTTCAGACTCGCCGCCCTGCCTCGCCGTGTTGGGCGCCGGTCAATCTACCGTGGGAACGTGAGAAGAAACCCAATCGAACTGGCAGCGGTAGCGACGGCAGCGGTCCCCGGACTGACCCCTACGGCCGTGTGCTCCGCGCCCGACGATGCGGCTGACTTCGACTCCGCCCTGCTGCTGGATTCCGAGGGGAAGCGCTGGCGCGTCCGGTCGCCGCGGCATGCGGAGGCCAGCGCACGGCTGGAGACCGAGTTCCTGGTGTTGCGGGCCTTCACCCCCGGGATCCGTGCCGAACTTCCGTTCCTGATGCCCACCGTGGCCGGAACCGTGCGGCAGGGCGAGTTGAGCACGTTTGTGTACGCCCACCTCGCGGGACGCACCCGCTCCGTGGAGGAGCTGGGCTCCGGGACGCCCGCGCTGGCCCGGGAGGTGGGTGCTGCCCTCGCCGCGATCCACGATCTTCCGCATTCGCTGGTCAGCAACGCCGACCTGCCCACATACACCCCGAACGAGTTCCGCCAGCGCCGCCTCAATGAGCTGGACCAGGCCGCCACGACCGGGAAGATCCCGCCGCTGCTGCTGCGGCGCTGGGAACACGCGTTGGAGGACGTCACCCTGTGGCGCTTCAATCCCAGCGTCGTGCACGGCGACCTGCACGAGGACAACATCATGGTCGACGGCGAGCGGGTCACCGCCGTGACCGGCTGGACCGACCTGCGGATCGGCGACCCTGCCGACGACATGGCCTGGCTGGTCGCCTCCAACGACCAGGACTTTGTGGACAGCGTCCTGGCCGCGTACTCCTCCGCCCGACGGGACACCCCCGATGCGCACCTGTTGCGCCGGGCGGCCCTGTCCGCGGAGTTCGCGCTGGCCCAGTACCTGGTCCGTGGTCTGGCTGCCGGGGACACCGCGATGGTCGAGGAGGGCGAGTCGATGCTGGCGTTGCTGGCCGACGACGTGGCGGCCCACGGCGGCCAGCCGATCAGCGTCGAACCGCTGCCCGCTCCGGCGCCCGCACAGTCACCGGCGGTCACGGTGCAGCCGATCGAGACCGAGGCGGAGACGCCCGGGATGGCCGCGCCGGAGGCGGCCGCCGGGCAGCCCGCCCCGCTCGCCGCGGCTCCCGCCGTGCACGTCACTCCGATCCCCGACACCCCCGAGGAGGACGAGCAGTCTTCGGGTGGCGAGGAGTCGTCGCACGGTGTCTCCCGGGACGCGGTCTCCCGGGACGCGGTCTCCCGGGACGCGAAGGGCGGGGACGACGGCCGCGGAGCCACCCAGGCTGACGACGCCGACGTCGCACCTTCCAGCCCCACCGCGGAGGACCGTTCCGCAGCGGACCGCAGCGAAACGGTCTCCGACAGCCCTGCCGGTGCCGACACTCCTGCTCCGGCCAGCGGCGAGGATACGTCCACGACGGCGCTGACCGTCGTGCCGCTCCACCGCCACTAGCCCGTCCTACCTGCCGGGGACGCCCACCGGCCGGCCGAGCGCACCGGCGACGATCCGTTCGAGGTCCGCCGCGCTGCCCAGGTCGTGCGGGCGCACCACGGCGTCGTCGGCCACGTAGTAGAACGCCGCCCGGACGTCCTCGAGGGGCACGCCCTTCAGCCGTGACCAGGCGAGCCGGTACACGGCCAGCTGGACCGCCTTCGTCGTGAGCTGCCGTGCCGAAGGCCGGCGGCCGGTCTTCCAGTCCACCAGGTCCCAGCCGCCGTCGGCGTCGCGGAAGACGGCGTCGATGCGGCCGCGCACCACCACGTCGCCGATCCTGG
This sequence comes from Arthrobacter sp. NPDC080082, assembly GCF_040686595.1. Taxonomy (NCBI): domain Bacteria; kingdom Bacillati; phylum Actinomycetota; class Actinomycetes; order Micrococcales; family Micrococcaceae; genus Arthrobacter; species Arthrobacter sp. NPDC080082. Next base: position 87,822 of record NZ_JBFBKQ010000001.1, read on the forward strand.
TCTCCACCGGAACCTCCACGTGCGCCGGAGCCCGGTCCGCCCATTCGGAGCGCCGGAAGGTCTCGACCATGGCCTCCAGGCCGTAGGCCTCATCGATGTGCCCGTCCGAGCCGGGGGCCTCCCCCAAATCCAGCATCCCCGCCGTGCCGAAGTACTCCTCCACCCAGGAGTGGAATGCCGTGCCCTTGCGGGCGGACATCCCGGGCTCGCGCGGCACGGGCCGCCGGAGCCGGGCCACCACGGCGCCGGGATCTTCGTCCAAGTCCACCAGGGTGGAGGCGGAAATGTGCCCGGGCAGGTGAACCTCGTGGACGGTGGTGCGCCGGTTGCGGCGGTCCAGCAGGGTGGCGGCCTCCTGGGCCCAGCCGCCGGCGGGTCCGCGCAACGGCTGCCCCGGGGGCGCCGGCGCGGGCAGGTGCCGATCCCCGGGCCGCTGCAGGTGGTCCAGGACCAGGGCGGCCGCGGAGTCCATGGCCGCGCGGCGACCCGGCCGCAGGCGCAGCCGTACCCCGGTGCGGGGGTTGACCGGTCCCTCCAACGGGTCGTAGGGCCACCCGGCGAGCTCGAGTTCCGAGGTCAGCGGACTCTCCTCCGGCAGGGCGTCCTCGGAGACCGAGAGCGGGTGGACCGCGGCACTCCCCCGGCCCAACAGGGCCTCCAGTTCGGCCAGGAAAGGAGACATATCGGCGATGCCGGCCCGGGAGCCCACCCACGCGGCGCTGGAGACGCAGAGCACGTGCTTGGCCCGGGTGTAGGCGACGTAGGCCAGGCGCCGCTCTTCTGCCTCGCCGTGGGCCTGGACGTCGGCCTTGAAGTCCTTTTCGGCGTCCAGCCAGCCCTTCTGGTCCGGGTGCTCGAGATCCCACTGCGGCAGGTCCGCGCGGTCGCCGCGCAGGGGCCACGGCAGGGCCGCGGAGCCGCTGCTCCAGCGGGAGTCGCGGCTGCTCGGGAACGCGCCGGCGTTCAGGCCGGGGACGAACACCACGTCCCACTCCAGCCCCTTGGAGGCGTGCACCGTGAGCAGTTGGACGGCCTCGTGGTTGGCCTCGGGCGCGGCGGCGTCGAGGCCGTTCTCCTCGGCTGCGGCCGCCTCGAGCCAGGCCAGGAAGGCCAGGACGTCCACGCGCTGGGAGGTGTGCAGGAACCCGGCGGCCGCGTCCTGGAAGGCGTCCAGGTTGCGGCGGGCCTGGTGGATGCTGATCCCGGGCCGGGCGGCCACCTCGATGTCGAGCAGCATGGACCGTTCCACCTCGCCCAGCAGGGTGGTCAGGTCGTCGCCCATGAAGCTGCGCAGCTGCCGGAGTTCGGCCGAGAGCCGCTGCAGCCGGCCGAGGGCCTCGGCCCCCAGCTGCCGTCCGTGGGCCGAGGTCCAGCCGGGCCGGGGCAGCCAGTCCAGCGCCTCGACCAGGCTGGCGCCGTCGGTCAGGTCCGTTTCGATGACGGCCGTGTCGGCGTCGTCGAGGTCCTCGTCGGCGCCGGCCCCGCCGGCCCCGGGCGCCCCGCGCCGCCGGGCCAGGAAGCTGGACCAGTCGCGGAAGGCCATCAGGTCCGCGGGTCCGATCCGCCAGCGGGCCCCGGCCAGCAGGCGCATCAGCGAGTCCGACCGGCCCGGATCCGCCAGGACGCGGAGGGTGGCGACGAGGTCGACGATTTCCGGGGTGTCCAGCAGACCGCCGAGGCCGACGATCTCGTACGGGATGCCGCGGAGCTCGAATTCCTTGCGGATGCACTCCATCTGGGCGCGGCGCCGGCAGAGCACGGCCATCGCGGGCGGTTCGAAGTCCCCGGTGCCGGCGCTGCCGCTGAAGTCGGTCCGGCGGTAGGTCAGGACGTCGCCGGCGATGGCGGCCGCTTCCTCCTCGTCGGTGCCGAACCGGCCCATCACCACGCGGCCCTCCACCGCGGCGGGGCTGGGTTGCAGCGGCGGAACCTCGACGGCGGGGGCGGTGTCCCGGGCGCCAGCGGGACCGGCTTCCCCGGCGGCGCGGCTGAGCGGTGCCGAGATGACGTTGGCGGCGTCGAGGATGGTGCGGCCGTTGCGCCAGGCCGTGGTCAGGTACGACGTCGGCGCCACGGCGAAGCGGCGGCCCCCGCCCCCGTCGCCGGCGTCGCCGCCGGCACCGGAGCCGGCCTCACCGACCAGTACCGGGAACTCCCGCACGAAGTGGAAGAGCTGCCCCGCGGAGGCGCCGCGGAAGCCGTAGATGGACTGGTTGGGGTCCCCCACCGCGGTGACGGCGTGGCCGCCGCCGAAGAGCCGGGAGAACAGCACCAGCTGGGCGTGGGAAGTGTCCTGGAATTCGTCGAGCAGCACCACCTTGTAGCGCTGGCGTTCGGTTTGCGCGGCCAGCGGGATCTCGCTGGCAACCCGGGCGGCCAGGGCCACGAGGTCGCCGAAGTCGAGGGCGCCGCGGGCCCGCTTGGCCTCCGCGTACCGGCCCACCATGTCCGCCACGCTGGCGCGGGTCCGGAACAGGGCGCTGAGTTCGGCCGCGGCCTGGGTGGGGTTCTTCTTGGCGGTGGCCAGGTACGGCAGGGACTCGAACTCCTGGACCCGGTCCAGCAGCCAGGTACGGACCCCGGCCGGCTCCTGCAGGTGTTCGGCGCACTCCCCCGCGAGCTGGATGACGGCCTTGACCAGGGTGGACTTGGCGGCGCGGAAGTGCTCGTAGTCGCCGTCGTAGGCTTCGACCACCTCGCTGGCGAGCTGGAAGGACTGCGCGGCGCCCAGGAGCACCACGTCGCGTTCGACGCCGAGCCGGAGGCCGTAGTCGGAGACGATCCCGCTGGCGTAGGAGTGGTAGGTGGAGACTTTAGGCTCCAGCGCCTCGGTGCTGAGCAGCCCGGCGGGGAACACCGAGTGGTCCCTGTCCTCGGCGGCGATCCGGGCCAGGGCGGTGAGCTTCGCCCGGATCCGGGTGGCCAATTCGCCGGCAGCCTTGCGGGTGAAGGTCACGCCGAGGACTTCTTCCGGGCTGACCCAGCCGTTGGCCACCAGCCAGACCACCCGGTCCGCCATGGTGGCGGTCTTCCCGGAGCCGGCGCCGGCGATGACCAGCCGGGGTGCCAGCGGCGAGGAGATGATCAGGGACTGCTCCGCCGTGGGGCGGTTCTTTTCCCCGAGCATGGCCGAGAGCTCCTCGGGGCTGAACCGTGGATCCGGGAGGCTCATTCGGTGACCTGCTTTCCTCGGGCGCAGAGCGGGCAGAGCTCGGGCAGGCGGCACCCGTGGCCGCCGTGGCCGCCCTTGGCCGGGTCGTGACGGGCCTCGAACGTGCTGCCGGACATGACCCGGGCGGAGTCGTTCACCAGGTCCAGGGCCCAGTTGGCGTCCGGGTCCAGCGGCGGCTGGTGCTGCACGCCAGGGCTCTTGGTGGTGGTCCCCAGCTGGGCGAGGACGGCACCGCCGGGCCGGGGCGGCGGCCCGTCGTCGGGGCCGGCGAAACCTCCGGCGAGGACGGCCGCCTGGTAGGCGCCGAGCTGCGGGTGGCGTTCCAGCTCGGCCTTGCCGGGCTGACGTTTGCCGGTCTTCAGGTCCACGATCACCAGCCGGCCCTCGCCGTCGATCTCCAGCCGGTCCACCTGGCCGCGGAGCACCGCAGCGCGCGCGGGCCAGCCGTCGCCGTCCTCTGCCGCTCCGGCGGGGACGACGTCGGCCAGCTTGACCTCGAAATCCTGCTCCACCCCGAGCAGGCTGCGGCCCTCGCTGCGCATCACCAGGACGTACTGGGCGAGCTTGCGCACCATGCCCTCGGCCCGCTGGAAGTCCAGTTTGCCCTCCCAGTTGTCCTTCATGCCCAGGGTGGGCCAGCGCTTGACCAGCTCGGCCACGTATTCGCCGCCGGAGGCCTCGGGAAGGTCCTGCGCGATGGCGTGGACGAGGGTGCCGAGGCTGCGGGCGAAGTCCGTGGCGGCCTCCCCGCCGGCAGCCTGGACGAACCAGTCCAGCGGCGACTTCTGCACCGTCTCAACCTTGGAGGGTGAGACGAAGACCGTGCCGCCGGGCGGCACCACCGGCTCCGCCGAGGACAGCGGAGCCAGGCCCCACCACTGGTCCGGATGGGCGCCGGGCACGGGCGGTTCGGCGGCGGCGAGCGCCCCCAGGATGGCTGCGGCCTCCTCGCCCTCGGCGGTCCCGGCCTGGGCGTGCTGGCGCAGTTCCGCGACCAGGGCCCGCAGCGTCAGCGGCCGTTCCACCGGGGTGTAGCCCCGCCGGTCCTGGCCCGGGGCCAGCGGCGCTGCGTAGTCGAGGAAGGACGAGGGCTGCTCGTCCTCGGAAGACACGGCGGTGCAGATCAGCACCTCGCGGGCGCGGGAGACTGCGGTGGAGAAGCTGCGCAGTTCGTCGTAGCGGATGTCCCGGAGCCGGCTGAGCGGATCGAGACGCAGGGCGTAGTCCACTCCGTGCTCCACCGCGTCCGCGAACAGCGTGCTGCCCAGCAGCTCGCCGCGCAGCCGCGTGTTGGGCCAGACGCCTTCCTGCAGTCCGGGCACGATGACGACGGGCCATTCCCGCCCGGCGGCGCTGGCCGGGGTCATCAGCTCCACCGCGTCCTCCAGCTGGGCGCGGGCGGCCAGCGTGTCCATCGGCAGTTCCTGGCTGAGCAGGTACTCGAGGAACTGTTCCGGCCCGGACCCGGGCAGCTGGTCCACGTAGCGTTCGGCGGTGTGGAAGAGGGCCATCATGGCGTCCAGGTCACGGTCCGCCCTTGCGCCGGCGGCACCGCCGGCCAGGGCGGCCTCGGTCCAGCGCTTCGCCAGGCCGGTGGCGTTCCACAGCGCCCACAGCACGGTCTCGGCGTTGGCGCCCGGCGCGGCGGCGGCCTCGCGTCCGGCGTGGATCATCCGGGCGATCCGCCGCGCCGAGCGTCCCTCCAGGCCGGTCGCGGCAAGCGCGCCGGGTTCCAGCAGCGCCTCGACCAGCAGGGCGTCGCTGGCGCGCCCGCCGCCGCCGAGCAGTTCGTCCTGCCGCAGCGTCTGGCGCAGCCGCCGCAGCTCGATGGAGCTGGCCCCGCCGATGCGGGAGGTCAGCAGCGACACGGCGGCTTCGGCGGTCAGGGCCTCGGGGTCCAGGGCGACGGCGTAGGCGTCCAGCAGCGGCCGCACCGCAACCTCGTCCCGGACGGCGGCCTCGGCCACGGGAATCCGCACGGGAATGCCCTGCCCGGCCAGGTGCCGTTGCAGCTGGCTAAGCTGGCCGCCGTTGCGGACGATCACGGCGATGTCGCCCAGGGCGCGGCCCTCGTTCAGCTGAGCCTCGAGGATCCGCTGGGCCACATAACGCAGTTCGTGGACCGGTGAGGGCAGCAGGTGCCCCTCTACGGTGCCGGACACTGGCAGGTTTGGCGCGGCTGGGTTTGGGGCGGCGGGTTCCGGTGCCGCCGGTGCCGGGTAGTCCAGCCGCCGCGCGGTGGCGCCGCCGGTGCGGAGCGAGATCCGTTCGGCGACGGCCTGCCAGGCCTGCCCGACGGCGGGCGCCTGACGGTGCGCCGTCCAGAGCGGCCGTTCCAGCACGGTGCCGCCCGGGGCGAGGAGCCGGGGCAGTTCCGACACCAGGTCCGGCCGCGCACCGCGGAAGCCCTGCACGACGGTGTCCGGGCAGTAGGTCACCAGGGCGTCCTTGCCGGAGGCGATGTCGGCCAGCAGCTCGAAGACTGCCGGGTTCGCCTCCTGGAGGTCGTCCACCAGGATCAATTGCAGCCGGTCCCGTTCGGCGGCCAGGAAGTCCGGCGCGTCCTGGAAGATCTGGCGGGCGGCGGTGATGATGCCGGCGGGGTCAAAGGATTCCGGCATCCGCAGGTCCAGCACGTCGCGGTACTCGGCGTAGAGCGCCGCGGCGGCCTCCCAGTCCGGCCTGCCGCAACGGCGGCCCAGTACGGCGAGGTCCTCGGCGGTGCGCCCTGATTCGATGATCCGGTCGAAGAGCTGCCGCACCTCCTGCCGGAAGCCTCGGGTGGGCAGGGCGGCGCCGAGGTCCTCCGGCCAGGGCAGCTCGAAGCCCGGACGCGCGTGGCCCTCGAGGAGTTCCTTGATGATCAGGTCCTGTTCGGGGCCGGAGAGCAGCTTCGGCGCCCGCGGCAGGGGCAGCACCCCCTCGGCCTTGGCCCGCCGGATCAGGTCGAAGGCGTAGGACGCCCAGGTGCGTGCCGGCGTCGTACTCAGGCTACGGTCCAGCCGCGCGGTGAAACGGTCCCGCAACGTGTCCGCGGCGAGCCGCCCCGGGGCCAGGATGAGCATCCGTTCCGGATCCAGGCCGTCCCGCCGGGCACGGTGCACCGCGGCCTCCACCAGAACCGTGGACTTCCCCGTGCCGGGCGCGCCGGGCACCAGGACCGGCCCGCTCCCGCGCGCGGGTTCGACGGCGGCGCGCTGGTCCGCGGAAAGCTCCGGGGCCTGCGCGTGCCGGGTCCGCGGCGGCAGCAGCGTCAGCCCGGGCACGGTGGTGCCGGGGACAGCTGTTTCTTGCATGGCCTGGTTGGGCACGGTGGTGCGTGAATCGTTAAGGCTGATGCCGGCGGGGCGGTGGCTGGGGCTACTCACACAAACATTTCATCATCGGGCACCGACAGTTTCCGGCTGGCGGGCTCCAGCCGCTCCGCTACGGCGTCGATCGCGGCAAATTCTTCATCGGTGGGAGCCCATCGGGCAGCCGCAAGGTCCACCCGCCACCGGCCCTCGCCGCTGCGCTGGAAGTCCAGGAAATCACCGCGCAGGGGTGTCCCCTCGGCCAGGTAGTGGCCGAGCGCGTCCCGCCCGTGGCCGGGGGGCGCCTCGCCGCTGGCCCGGATGATGCGCCACCAGGGGATCGAGCTGCCGTGGTGGCTGAGCACCGCGCCGACCTGCCGGGGGCCGCCGGAACCCAGCAACTCCGACACGTCGCCATAGGCGAGGGCGGACCCCGCAGGCACCATCGCACCGAGCTCCAGCACCGCCTCCACGTACTCCATCCGCATGCCATCAAGGGTACCGTCGCCGCCTCCGCGCCCCGGCCGCAGGTCGCTGCCCAGGACTGTCCGTGGCAGCAGGTAGCGTAATTGCATGAGCACTTGGCACACCCTCCCCCGCGCAGCATTCGACCTCGAAACCACCGGCCGGAATTCCCGCGCGGCTCGGATCGTGACGGCGTCGGTGACCCTGGTGGACGGGGACGGCGCCGTCATCAAGGAGCACGAGTGGCTCGCCGATCCCGGCGTCGAGATCCCCACCGAGGCCAGCGACATCCACGGCGTCACCACGGAGCGGGCCCGCAGCGAGGGACGCCCCGCCGCTGAGGTGGTCCGGGAACTCGCCGGGGTGCTGCAGGAACTGTTCGATGCCGGGGTTCCCGTCATCGCCTTCAACGCCAGCTACGACTTCACGGTCCTCGCGGCGGAATCCGCGCGCTACGGGGTGCCCCAGCTGCACCGTTACCCGGTCCTGGACCCGTACATCATGAACAAGCAGGTGGACCGCTACCGCAAAGGCAAGCGCACGCTGACGGCCCTCTGCGAGGAATACGGCGTGGACCTGGACAACGCCCACACCTCTGCCGCCGACGCGCTCGCCACCCTGCGGGTCCTCGATGCGATGGCCGGAAAGTTCCCGAAGCTGCGGATGCCGGCGGCCCACCTGCACCAGCTGCAGGTGGAATGGGCCACCGCCCAGGCAGCGGACTTCCAGAGCTACCTTCGGAAAACCAAGCCGGCCGCGGTGATCGAAGGTGACTGGCCCGTCCTGCCGCCCGAGGACGCAAGCCGCGGCAGTTTCTAGCCGCAACCCCGAAGCCCGGGCTGCGGCGTCACAAATCGACACGTCCGCCCCGAAAATCGGCCGGAACCCTGCTTTTCGGCGGCCCATCGGCAGAATGAGACGGACCACACACAGCTTCCACACAGCCGGGACGCGCCGCCACGCCGGACGGAATTCTGTGCATTGGACGGTGGCCGCCGCTCTCAAGCCGCACAGCCCACATGACACTCGCGTTATTCGCTCATCCCACCCCAGGGCCCCCGGAAATTCGATTTGATCCGGCCCAATGCCCCGGTGACACAATTATCTTTTGCGGTGCCGCCCTGGTGCGGCATGCCCTCCGGCGGCCGGACCTGCTGTCCCGCCGCCGCCCCAGGACTTCAGACGAAAGTGATTGCGTGATGAAAAGCAAAGCCTTGAAGTGGCTTACCGCCCTTCCGGTGGCCGTGGCCCTGTCGGTCTCCCTCGCCGCATGCGGCGGCGGGTCCGCCCAGAGCTCGGGCTCCCCGACTGATGCCCTCCAGGGCAGCGACCAGACCTCCCTGGACAAGTACACCACCAAGGACGTCCCGGCCCTGGACAAGATCGACAAGTCCAAGCTCGGCCTGATCAGCGAGGGCACCCTGCGGGTGGGCACCCTCTCCGACGCCCCGCCGAACATCTTCATCGATCCGTCCGGCAAGTTCACCGGCTACGACAACGAGCTGCTGCGGGCGATGGCCGACAAGCTGGGGCTCAAGATCGAGTTTGCCTCCACAAAGTTCCAGGCGCTTCTAAGCCAGGTGAAGAACAAGCAGTTCGACGTCGGCTCGTCCTCGATTTCCACCACGGACGCGCGCCGCGAAACGGTTGCGTTCACTAACGGTTATGACTTCGGCTACATGGCTCTTGTGACTAAAGAGGACGCCAAGGTCCAGAAATTCGCCGACCTGAAGGGCAGCCTCCGCATCGGCGTCGTCAGCGGCAGTGTGCAGGAGGACTACGTCAAGAACACCCTCAAGCTTGAGCCTGTTTCCTTCCCCGACTACAACACCGTGTTCGCCAGCCTCAAGAGTGGGCAGGTTGACGCCTGGGTGGCTCCGTCCCAGCAGGCCACCGGCCAGGTCAAGCCCGGCGACGGTACCAAGATTGCCGAGAAGAAGCTCAACACGCAGAACTTCACCGCCTACGCCGTAGCCAAGGACAACCCTGCCCTGCTCGACGCGCTTAACTCTGCCCTCGACGCCGTGGTTGCCGACGGAACCTGGTCCAAGCTGACCGCCCAGTGGTACACGGACCGTCCGACGTCCGCCGAGCAGACCCCCGAGGGGTGGAAGCCGGGCAGCAAGGCCGTCAAGGTCCCCGCGAAATAGTCACCGGCTACCAGGAGAGATAGCGACGCCATATGGATTACCTGACACGACTCGGAGAGACCTTCTTTGACTGGGGGAAGATCGCTGAGGTCTTGCCAAGCATGTTCACCGTTGGCCTGCCCAACACCTTGGTCCTTGCGATCACCTCTGGCCTGATCGGTGCGTTCCTCGGTCTGATTCTGGCTCTCATGGGAATATCCCGTAATCCCGTGGCACGGTGGGCGGCCCGGGTGTACACGGACGTTTTTCGTGGACTCCCGGCCGTCCTCACCATCCTGGTCATCGGACTTGGATTCGGACCGATTTTCCGCGAGATATCGGGTAGCAACAGCCCCTACCCCATGGGCGTTGCGGCTCTGTCGCTCATGGCCGCCGCGTACACGGGCGAAATCTTCCGCTCCGGCATTCAGAGCGTAGACAAGGGTCAGCTTGAGGCGTCACGGGCCTTGGGGTTCGGTTATGGCCCGTCCATGCGCCTAGTCGTGGTGCCGCAAGGTATCCGCCGGGTACTCCCTGCCCTGATGAACCAGTTCATCGCTCTGATCAAAGATTCCTCGTTGGTATTCACCTTGGGCTTGCTGGCAACGGAACGGGAATTGTTCCAGATCGGCCAGGACGCCGCCGCACGCAGCGGGAACCTATCCCCGTACGTGGCAGCGGCTATTTTCTACCTCGCCATGACCATTCCACTCACTCACCTGGTGAACTTTATTGATTCCCGGCTGCGTTCCGGCCGGCCGGAAAAGAAGCAACCGGACGAGGCTGCCGCCGTCGTCGGAAAGGGAGCCCAGGCATGAGCGAATTCGCGTCCGGATCACTGACGGCGAAGAACATCCACCTGTCCTTCGGGTCGAACCACGTCCTGCGCGGCATCGACCTGCACGTCGAGAAGGGCACCACGGCCTCCGTGATCGGCCCCTCCGGCTCCGGCAAGTCGACGCTGCTCCGGGTGATGAACCGGCTGATCGAACCGGACCAGGGCGACATCCTGCTCGACGGCCGGTCCGTGCTCAAGGACAACCCGGATGAGCTGCGCCGCCGCATCGGCATGGTCTTCCAGCAGTTCAACCTCTTCCCGCACAAGACCGTGGAGGAGAACGTCTCCCTGGCCCTGCGCAAGCTCCGCGGCATGTCCAAGGAGCAGGCCCGCGAGGAGGCCCTGGCACAGCTGGACCTGGTGGGCCTGAAACACAAGGCCGATTCCCGGCCCGCGAACCTCTCCGGCGGCCAGCAGCAGCGCGTGGCGATCGCCCGGGCGCTGGCCATGAAGCCCGAGGTGATGTTCTTCGACGAGGCCACCTCGGCGCTGGACCCGGAGCTGGTCAAGGGCGTCCTGGCACTCATGGCCGACCTGGCCAAGGGCGGAATGACGATGGTGGTGGTGACCCACGAGATGGGCTTCTCCCGCAATGTCTCGGACACCGTGACGTTCATGGACGCCGGCAAGGTGGTGGAGTCCGGCGCCCCGGAGCAGCTCTTCACCGACCCGCGGACCGAACGGCTCCGCGGCTTCCTGGCGGACGTCCTCTAGGCAGCACCTCCTTAAACGACTGAAGGCACCCGCCGCGGCGGGTGCCTTCAGTCGTTTAAGCGCCGGTCAGGCGGTGGCGGCCGCGGCGGCCTTCGCGGCGGCCGGAAGCGCGTCGAAGATCCGGTTCATGGCGGCGTCGTCGTGCGCGGCGGAGAGGAACCAGGCCTCGAAGACGGACGGCGGCAGGTACACCCCGGAGTCCAGCATGGAGTGGAAGAACGGCGCGTACCGGAAGACCTCCTGGCCCTGGGCGTCGTCGTAGTTGTGGACGCCGCGAGCGGAGGTTCCGAAGGCCACGGAGAACAGGTTCCCCGCCCGCTGGATGGAGTGGTCGACGCCGGCGGCGTCCAGCGCCTCCGACAGGGCGCCGGAGAGTTCCAGGGAGCGGGCGTCGACGAAGTCGTAGACCTCCGCGGTTGCGTGCGTGAGGGTCGCGACGCCGGCGGCCATGGCCACCGGGTTACCGGAGAGCGTGCCGGCCTGGTAGACCGGGCCCACGGGGGCGAGGTAGTCCATCACGTCGGCGCGGCCGCCCAGGGCCGCCGTCGGCATCCCGCCGCCGATCACCTTGCCGAAGGTCAGCAGGTCAGGAGCCCACGGTTCGGCCGCGTCGGCCGCGCCGCCGGTGAGGCCCCAGTAGCCGGCGTAGCCGGTGCGGAAGCCGGTGAGGACCTCGTCCAGGATCAGCAGCGCGCCGTGCTCCCGGGTGATCCGGGACAGGCCCGCGTTGAACCCCTCACCCGGGGTCACCACGCCCATGTTCGCGGGTGCGGCCTCCGTGATGACGGCTGCGATGTTGGGCCCGTGCGCGGCGAAGGCGGCTTCGACGGCGGCGAGGTCGTTGTAGGGCAGCACGAGGGTTTCCGCGGCGGTCGCGGCGGTGACGCCAGCGGAGCCCGGCAGGGCGAGGGTGGCCAGGCCGGAGCCGGCGGCGGCGAGCAGGCCGTCGAGGTGGCCGTGGTAGCAGCCGGCGAACTTGATGACCAGGTTGCGGCCGGTGTAGCCGCGGGCCAGCCGGATGGCGGTCATGGTGGCCTCGGTGCCGGTGGAGACCATCCGGACCCGTTCCGCGGCGGGGACGCGTTCGCGGACCAGCGCGGCGAGGTTGGCCTCGTCCGGGGTGGAGGCGCCGAAGGAGAGGCCCCGGTCGACGGCCTCGTGGACGGCGGTGAGCACGGCCGGGTGGGCGTGGCCCAGCAGCGCCGGACCCCACGAGCAGACCAGGTCGACGTACTGGTCGCCGTCGGCGTCGGTCAGGTAGGCGCCCTGGGCGGAGACCATGAACCGCGGCGTGCCGCCCACCGAGCCGAAGGCCCGGACCGGGGAGTTCACGCCGCCGGGCATCAGCCCGCGGGCTCGGTCGAACAGTTCCTCATTGCGGTGGTGGCTGGAAGTCATGAATCCTATTCTTTCAGTTCCGGGAGCCGGAGGTCCGGCTGCCCGTCTCGGTCTCCCCGGCCAGCAGGGCGGCGACGCGCGGAGCCACGTCGGTGCCGAACAGCTCGATGGAGCGCATCATGGCGGCGTGCGGCAGGGTGCCGTTGCTGTATTTGAGGTCGAAGCGGTCCGCGCCCAGGTTCCGCTTGAGCAGGGCGATCTTCGCGGCCACCGTCTCCGGTGACCCCACATAGAGCGCCCCCTCGGGGCTGCAGAGCTGCTCGAACTCGGCCCGGCCGCCCGGACCCCAGCCGCGTTCGGAACCCAGCTGGTTCCGCTGCGCCAGCCAGTGCGGGAAGAACTCCTCCCGCGCCTCCTCGTCGGTGGCGGCGATGTGACCGGGCGAGTGGGTGGCGACCTGCTGCAGGGGGTGGCCGTACTTTTCCATCGCCTCCCGGTACAGCCCCGCCAGCGGCCCGAAGGCCCGGGGCGCCCCGCCGATGATGGCGAAGATGATCGGGTAGCCGTATTCCGCGCAGCGAAGGACCGACTCGGGGGTACCGCCGACGCCGATCCAGGCCGGCAGCAGGTGGTGCTCCAGCGGCGGGTAGACGCTCAGCCCGTTGATGGGCGCCCGCGTGCGGCCCTCCCACTTGATGGGTTTCTGCGCCCGGACCTTGTCGAAGAGTTCGAGCTTTTCCTCGAACAGGACCTCGTAGTCGGCCAGGTCCAGGCCGAAGAGCGGGAAAGACTCAATGAATGAGCCGCGGCCCAGCATGACCTCGGCGCGGCCGTTGGCGATCGCGTCCACGGTGGCGAAGCGCTGGAACACCCGGATGGGGTCATCGGAGCTGAGCACGGTGACGGCGGAGCCGAGCCGGATCCGCTTGGTGCGGGCGGCCGCGGCGGCGAGGAAGACCTCGGGCGCCGAGACGGCGAAGTCGCGGCGGTGGTGCTCCCCCACGCCGAAGGCGTGCAGCCCCACCTCTTCGGCGAGTTCCGCCTGTTCCAGCAGCTGGCGCAGCACCTGGGCGTGCGGGACCGGCTGGCCGTCCGGGAAGACACCGACGTCGCCGAAGGTGTTCAGGCCCAGCAGGATGGTCTCCGGGCCTACCGGCGCGGTGGGGTTCGCGGCGGACGCGGGATCCGGCTGCACGGCGTGGTTCACCGGGTCTCCTTCAGCCAGCCGGCGAGCTCGGTGGCCCAGTAGGTCAGGACCATGTTGGCGCCGGCCCGCTTGATGCCGAGCACGGACTCGGTGATGGCGGCGCGGCGGTCGATCCAGCCGTTCGCAGCGGCGGCCTCGATCATCGAGTACTCGCCGGAGATCTGGTAGGCGGCCACCGGCACGGGGCTCATGGCGGCGACGTCGGCGAGGATGTCGAGGTAGCTCATGGCGGGCTTGACCATCACCATGTCGGCGCCCTCCTCGAGGTCCAGTTCCACCTCCAGGATGGCCTCGCGCCGGTTGGCGGCGTCCATCTGGTAGGTGCGGCGGTCGCCGGTGAGCTGGGAGTCCACGGCCTCGCGGAACGGGCCGTAGAACGCGGAGGCGTACTTGGCGGCGTAGGCCACGACCGCGGTGTTGGCGTGGCCGGCCTGTTCCAGTGCCTGGCGGATGACGGCGATCTGGCCGTCCATCATGCCGGAGGGTCCGAGCACGTGGGCGCCGGCCTCGGCCTGGGCCACCGCCATCTGTCCGTAGATCTCCAGGGTGGCGTCGTTGTCGACGTAGCCCTTGCCGTCCAGGACACCGCAGTGGCCGTGGTCGGTGAATTCGTCGAGGCAGACGTCGCTCATCACCACCAGCTCGTCGCCCACCTCGGCCCGGACGTCGCGGATGGCCTTATTCAGCACGCCCTCGGGGTCCAGGGAGGCGGTGCCCCGGGCGTCCCGCTCGGCGGGGATACCGAAGAGCATGATGCCGCCCACGCCCAGCTCCACGGCTTCGGCGGCGGCGCGCTTGAGCGAATCGGTGGTGTGCTGCTGCACCCCGGGCATCGACGCGATCGGGTTGGGCTCGGTGAGGCCCTCGCGGATGAAGGCGGGAAGGATCAGTTCGGCCGCGTTGAGCCGGTGTTCTGCCGTCAGGCGGCGCATCGCGGGGGTGGTGCGGAGCCGGCGGGGGCGGTGGGTCGGGAAGCTCATGGCTGGTCCTTCACTGTGGTGGGCGGTCGGGGGAAGTGTGCGGGTGGTTCGGAATCAGGGCGTAAACTACGGCGGCCACCAGCCCGGAGGCGGTGGGTTCCTCGGCGACGGCGGCGACCTCCAGGCCGAGCGCCGCGGCCTGGGCCGCCGTCGAGCGGCCGATCGCCACGAGCCGGCACTCCCCCAGCGGGGTGAGTCCGGAGTGGATCCGCCGGGCGGCGCTCGGGGAGGCGGCGACGACGGCGTGCAGGGTGCCGGCGTCCACCGCGTCCCGGGCCTGGGCCGGGGTCAGGACGGGGGCACCATGGCCGGGTTCCCGGGCGGAGGGTCCATCTGTGGCGGCGGTGGTGGCGATGCGCCGGCGCGGGTCGGCCGGGTAGTCCACCGTGCGGTAGGCCGTGACCGCCTGGACGGCGGCGCCCCGGGCGGCGAGGCCGCGGCGCAGGGCCGGGTCGGCGATGTCGGCTTGAGGCAGGAAGACGCTGCCGGCCCGGTCGGGCCAGATGTCCAGCAGCCCGGCTCCTGACTGTTGCCCTGTCGGGGACAGGTCGACGGGGATGTCCAGTGCTTCGAGGACGCGGCGGGTTGCCGGGCCGATCGCGGCGATCTGCAGGCTGCCGGGAAGCCAGGCGTTGAGCGCGGAGCCACGCTCGGCGGCCAGTTCCTGGAGGACCTGGACGGTGGTGACGCTGCTGACCACCAGCCAGGTGTAGGCGCCGGCGCCGAGGGCGTCGAAGGCCACGCCCAGGGAGTGCTGGTCGGCGGCCTGTTCGAAGTCGATCAGCGGCAGCAGCAGCGGTTCGGCGCCGGTGGCGCGCAGCGCGGAGACCAGCGCCCCGGCCCGGTCCGGGCTCCGGGTCACCAGCACGCGGGCGCCATCCAGCGGCCGCGGCACGGCGGTGCCGTCCGCCCCGGAAGTGGCGCTGCGGCGTCCCATCAGGCTGGTGGTCCTCCTCAGGAAGCGGTCAGGTCGGCGATGTCCGCCGCGCCGGCCGCGAGCAGTGCCTCGGCGAGCTCGATGCCGAGCAGGGTTGCGCCCACCTCGGTCAGCCCGTCGGTGGCCTTCTTGTCCCGGACGCTGGCGGTACCGTCGACGGCGCAGACCACGGCGTCCAGGTGCAGCATGCTGCCCTTGCGGTAGGCGTAGGCGCCCACCGGGGCGGCGCAACCGGCCTCGAGCCGGGCCAGCAAAGCCCGTTCGGCGGTGACGGCCAGGCGCGTGTCCGGGTCATCCAGCGCCGCGAGGGCCTGGGCGAGGACGCCCTGGGAGCCCTCGGTGGACCCGGCCTTGCGCGGGGCGTCGGCGGTGCGGCATTCGATGGCCAGCGAGCCCTGCCCGGCGGCGGGGAGCATCACGTCGGGGTCGAGGTATTCGCTGACCGCGTCAAGCCGGCCGATGCGGTGCAGTCCGGCGGCGGCCAGCACGACGGCGTCGAGGTCGCCGGACTTGCCCGGCACCACGGCGTCGGTGGCGTTACCCGGCAGCCCGGGCACGCGGCCCAAGCGGGTGTCCACGTTGCCGCGGATATCGCGGATGTCCAGGTCCGGGCGCGCTGCGCGGAGCTGGGCCGCACGCCGCGGTGAGCCGGTGCCCACCGTGGCGCCCGCCGGCAGCTGGGCGAGCGTGAGTCCGTCCCGGGCGCAGAGCACGTCGCGGACGTCCACGCGCTTCGGGGTCGCGGCCAGGCTCAGGCCGAGGGCCGGGCCGACGGGCAGGTCCTTGAGCGAGTGCACGGCCACATCGCAGGCGTCCTGGAGCAGGGCGTCGCGGAGGGCGGCAACGAAGACGCCGGTGCCGCCCATCTGGGATAGCGGGCCGGTGAGGACGTCACCGTCGGTACGTATGTGCACCAGCTCCACGGGGAACCCGCCGACGGCCGCCAGCTGGTCCGCGGTCTGCTGGGTCTGGGTGAGGGCAAGCTTGCTGGCCCTCGTGCCGATCCGGACGGTCACGGCGCGGGGTGCCCGGTCACTTTGGCAGCCGCGGCGGCGTCCGGGTAGGGATCGTGGCCCGTGCCGACGGTGGTGTCGGCACCGGAGATGGTCGGCTTCTCACCGCGGAAGTTGGCGCAGCAGCCGGGGCGGCAGACGTCGTACCATGGGCCGAGCTTGGTCAGGTGCGGACGCTCGGTGATGGTGTTGGAGCTGGTCCGTTCCGAGATCAGGTCCACGATGCCGGCGACGAACTTGCGGTGCGTGCCCGGGGTGGGGACGCGGGTGGCGGCGACGCCGAGCTTTTCGCAGGTCTCGAGGGCCTCGGTGTCCAGGTCCCAGACGACTTCCATGTGGTCGCTGACGAAGCCGAGCGGCACGATCACGACGCCCTTGACGCCCTGGCTGGCCAGGTCCTCGATGGCGTCGTTGATATCCGGTTCCAGCCACGGCACGTGCGGGGCGCCGGAGCGGGACTGGTAGACGAGGGACCACGGGGCGGTGTCACCGGTCTGGGCTTCGACGCGGCGGATGACCTCGCCGCCGGTGGCGAGGTGCTGCGCGGCGTAGGCGGAGTCCTGTTCGAACCGGCGCGGTTCGCCCTCGGAGCGGCCGGACGCCTCGGCGTCGCGGGTGGGGATGGAGTGGGTGGCGAAGAGGATGTGCACCGGGGCGTCCGGAGTTCCGGCGGAGGCCAGCTGGGCGCGGACCTCGGCCAGGCCGGCGGCGGTGCCCTCGACGAACGGTTCGACGAAGCCGGGGTGGTCAAAGTACTGGCGGACCTTGTCCACCTCGAGCTTGCCGTCCAGGCCGGTCTCGGTCAGGGCCATGCCGATGTCCTCGCGGTACTGGCGGCAGCTGGAGTAGCAGGAGTAGGCGCTGGTGGTGATCATCAGGACCTTGCGGTGCCCGGCGTCGTAGATTTCCTGCAGGGTCTGCGGGATGTAGGGGTCCCAGTTGCGGTTGCCCCAGAACACCGGCAGTTCGATGCCGCGCTTGGCCAGCTCGGTCTCCATGGCGGCCTTGAGCTCGCGGTTCTGGGCGTTGATGGGGCTGATGCCGCCGTTGGCGCGGTAGTGGTGGGAGACCTCTTCGAGGCGCTCGTCCGGGATGCCGCGGCCGCGGGTGACGTTGCGCAGGAAGGGGATGACGTCTTCCTGACCCTCGGGGCCGCCGAAGGAGGCGAGGAGCACTGCGTCGTAGTCCTTGGGGGCCATGCGGCCCGCCTCGGTGACGGGGTTGACGGAGGTCAGGTCGGTCTCAGCGGTCACGTTGCTCTCCAGCGTCATTGCGGTTTCCTTGGGGTCGAGCGGGCTCATGCGAGGACTTCCGCGACCTCGGCGGCGCTGACGCGGCGCCCGGTGTAGAACGGGACTTCCTCGCGGACGTGGTGGCGGGCCTCGGTGGCGCGCAGGTGGCGCATCAGGTCCACGAGGTCCACCAGTTCCGGGGCTTCCAGGCCGAGAATCCATTCCCAGTCGCCGAGGGCGAAGGAGGACACGGTGTTGGAGATGACCTGGGGGAAGTCGCGGCCCAGGAGGCCGTGGTCGCGGAGCATGGCGCCGCGCTCGGCCTCGGGCAGCAGGTACCACTCGTAGGAGCGGACGAAGGGGTAGACGCAGAGCCACTCGGCCGGTTCCACGTTCCGGGAGAAGGCCGGGGTGTGGTTCTTGGCGAATTCTGCCTCGCGGTGGACGCCCATGGCGGACCAGGCGATCCCGGTGCCGGCGAAGAGCTTGCTGCGGCGGATGTCGCGGATCGCGCGCTGCAGCGCCTCCGGCTGCGGGCCGTGCAGCCAGACCATGATGTCCGCGTCAGCGCGCATGGCGGAGACGTCGTAGCTGCCGCGGTGGATCACGCCGTCCTCGGCAAGCCGGCCGAGGAGTGCCTCGAAGTCCTCGGCCGCATCGCCGCTGCGGAGGACATCGGAGGAGCGCTTGAAGACGGTCCAGAGCGTAAAGAACTGCTCGGCTGATTCTTCGGTTTTGGTGACAGATTCGGCAGAAGTGTGGCTCATATGTACCAGTCTGCCCCCTCCCCGAGACGAAGTCGAAACAGGGAACTTCTACAAGCGGTAGAAGTGATGAATGTCACACAAGCGGCCTCGGAGCCGGGCGTGTCAGGCCCGGCGCATCCGGAGGTAGACGGCGCCGGCGCCGAGGGAGACGGCCACCAGGCAGATGCCCCAGCCCACCAGCGCGGAGCCGCCGAAGGGCTGCACGTCGGAGGCGGCCTGCATGCTGTCGCCGGACCGGGCGCCCGCGGCCGGGGCGGCCTTCGCGGCTGCCCGGGTGCTGGCCGACGTCGGGCTGCCCGCGGGCGTGGGCGTCCCGGCGGCCCCGGGGGCCGCGGTCGCCGTGGCGGCGCCCGGAGTGGCGGGGGCTTCGGTGGGAGCCGGCGCCGGTGCGATGCCTGCCCCGGCCGCCGGGGCAGCGGGAACGGCGGGGGCCGGGACAACCGGCGCCACGGTTCCGGGCGCGGCGGGAGCCGTGGTTCCGGGTGTGGCAGGGGCCGGGGTTCCGGGGGTGGCGGGAGCGGGTGCCGACGGTGAGGAGGGCTGGCTGGGGGTGCCGCCGGGCGAGGGCGAAGAGGACGATGGCGGGGCGGTGCTCCGGGTAGGGGTGGGGCTGGACCCGTCGTCGGAGGTGGGCGACGGTGACGGGGTCCACGAGCCGCTCAGTCCGTCGATGAGGCCGCCGAGGCCCACGGAGACGGACGCGGTGGGGGCATCGGGGCTGGGTGTGGGCGTTGCAGCCTGGGTGGCGGGGACTCCCGCCGTAAGGACCAGCACCGCTCCGAGCGCCGCTGCTGCCGTGCCGCGCCGGAGTCCCCCATGGCCGGCCGGCGAACTAAAATCTTCGGACCTGTGCGTAACCATGGTCATCGACTGTAGCGGCCCGTCAGGGGGCGGGGAAAATTTGCCGAACCGTTATTTTGCCGCTAGCGGAGGCAGGTCCGGATCCCTCACAGGAGGCCGCGGGACCACGTTCAGGGTGCGGAATCCCGGGCGACGGCGGGCAGCAGCGGGGCAATCTGGCGGGGGGTGTCCGCGACGATCGCGGCGAGGCCGTTGCCGGCGACCCAGCCGCCGACGACGGCGAGGTCCCCCTCCGCGGCGCAGAGTTCCCGGACCCGGGCCACGCGCTGTTTGTGTCCCAGGGACGCGAACGGCAGGGCACCCGCCCAGCGCACCACATCCCACCCGGCGAGGTCGTCGCGGGAGAGTCCCACGCCCAGCAGCGTGGAGGCGTCCCGGAGGGCCGCGGCCAGCAGGTCCGCCTCGGCGTCGGGTTCAGGTGTTGCTCCCGCGGGTGCGCTCCCCGGGGCACCCGTCGTGGCGCCCCGGCCGTAGGAGAGTCGGAGGACGTGGCGGCCCGGGGCGGTGGATTCGTCCAGCCAGGCCCACTTGGCGGTGGCGTGGGTGAGGGCCTTGGCCTGGATGCCGGGGCTTTGCGGGGCCACCAGCACGCCCGTGCCGCGCGGGGCGGTATCCAGCTCGGACCGGTCCAGCACCAGGGTGACCAGCTTGACGTCCGGGCCGGCCTCGGGACGCAGGGCGGTGATTTCGGGGAGGACACCGGAAAGGAGGCCGACGGCGGCCGGGCCCTCGACGGCGACGACCAGCCTCCCGGCCTCGTACTCCTCTCCCCCTGCGGTGACCTGCCAGCCGGTGGGGGTCCGCCGGACCCCGGCGGCAGGGGTCCCGGCGCGAAGCGTGACGCCCAGGTCCGTGAGCTCGGCCAGCAGCGCCGTGACCAGCGTGTGCATGCCGCCGCGGAGGCCGGCGACGGCGGAGCCCGCCTTCTGCAGGGCGGCGCTCCCCTGCGAGGCAGTACTCTCCTGCGGACCCGCAGGGGTGGCGGTGGTGGAGGCCCGGCGCTGGGCCTTGACCGCAGCGGCGAGGGAGCCGTGGGCGCGCAGGCTGGCGCGCAGGCCGGGGGCCACCATGTCCACGTCGAGCAATGCCGGGTCCGCAGAGTGCACGCCGCCCACCACCGGCGAGACCAGCCGGTCCAGGACGCGCCGGCCCATCCGGGCGCGGACCAGGGCCGCGACGCTGGTGGCGGCACCCCCGGTTCCCACGGAGGCCGGCAGAAGCGTGTCGACCCAGGCGCGGAGGGAGCCGGCCAGGCCCAGGGTGCGGCGGACTTCGGGGTCCCAGGGGTTCGCGGGGATGCCCAGCACGCCGGTCCTGGGCAGTTCGCGCGGGCCTTCGGGCAGTTGCACCCAGGCCCCGCCCGGGTTCGGGGCGACGATCTGCGGCCCCAGGCCCAGTTCACGGGCCAGCGCGGCCACAGCGTTGGAGCGGGTGGCGAAGGATTCGGCGCCGCTGTCCAGGGTCAGGCCGGCGACCACGTGGCTGCCGACGCAGCCGCCCCAGGTTCCGGTGGCCTCCAGCACCGTGGTGCGGACGCCGGCCCCGGCCAGTTGGCGGGCGGCCAGGAGTCCGGAAATGCCGCCGCCCACCACAACCGCGGTGGGGGCGGGGGTGGCGGACTTGTCGTCGGGGGCCACGGGGCTCACTCGGGGGCGATGGAGTGGATGAGTTGCACCACGCGGGTCAGGACGTCCGGGTCGGTTTCCGGCGGGACGCCGTGGCCCAGGTTGAGCACGTGGCCGGGGGCGGCGGCACCCGCGGCGATGACCTCGCGGACATGGGCCTCGAGCACCTCCCACGGGGCGGCCAGCAGGGCCGGGTCGATGTTGCCCTGCAACGGCACGGTGCCGCCCAGGCGGCGGTTCGCCTCGTCGAGGGGCAGGCGGTAGTCGACGCCGACGACGTCGACGCCCACGTCGCGCATGGCGACCAGCAGTTCCGAGGTTCCGGTGCCGAAGTGGATCAGCGGGGCGCCCAGGTGGCGGACGTGGTCCAGGGCCCGGGCCGAGGCGGGGGCCACGAAGCGGGTGTAGTCGTTCAGGCCGAGGGAGCCGGCCCAGGAGTCGAAGAGCTGGGCGGCGGAGGCGCCGGCCTCGAGCTGGGCGCGCAGGAACATGCCGGAGGCGTCGGCGGCCCAGTTGGCCAGCGCGGTCCAGGTCTCCGGGTCGGCGTGCATCATGGTGCGCGGGCCCAGGTGGTCGCGGGAGGGACGGCCCTCCACCATGTAGGCGGCCAGCGTGAAGGGGGCCCCGGCGAAGCCGATCAGCGGGGTGGTGCCGAGCTCGGCGACGGTCAGCCGGACGGCCTCGCGGATCGGTTCCAGCGCCTCCCAGGTCAGGGTGGGCAGGGCCGCGACGTCGGCGGCGGTGCGGACCGGGGTGTCCAGGACGGGTCCGACGCCGGGGACAATGTCGACGCCGACGCCGGCCAGCTTGAGCGGGATGACGATGTCGGAGAAGAAGATCGCCGCGTCCACGTCGTGCCGGCGGACCGGCTGCAGGGTGATTTCGGAGGCCAGCTCGGGGCGCAGGCAGGAATCCAGCATGGCCACGCCCTCGCGGACCTTCAGGTATTCGGGCAGCGAGCGGCCGGCCTGGCGCATGAACCAGACGGGACGGCGGGAGGGCGTGCCGCCGCGGTAGGCGGTGATCAGCGGCGACCCGGAGGTGCGGCTGTCCATCAGGGGGTGGCCGGCGTCGAGCCCGCCCTGGGCGCCGGGGGTGCCGTCCGTTCCGTCCAGTGTCGAGTCGTGGGGTGCCGCCGCGCGTGAAGTCATGCCTCTGATTCTGCCCAAAACCGGCCCCAAAAGATAACGACAGGCTGTCAAACGGCGGCCGCGGGCGGCGGATGTGCTGCGGCTCACAGCCGGGAGTGCCCAGTCCCACGTCCGGAAACTCTTCTACCGGAGCACGAAAAAGCTATGATGGTCGTGCTGTGGTTCTTTTCTCATTGGTGGCTACACACGCCGACATCGATCTCGAGACCGTTGCTCAGTTGAGCACCGGTGCCTCCGGCCTTGCCACTTCAGCCCTCGCAGAATCCCCTGCCGTCGCCGGCGCCGTCGTACTCTCCACCTGCAACCGATTCGAGATCTACGGCGAGGCACCGAACCCCGACGACGTCGAGGCGGCCCGCGCCGCCCTGATCTCCCGGATCAGCGACGCCAGCGGCCTGAACAAGCAGCTGGTGTCCCGCGCCTTCAACACCCGTACCGGCGCGGACGTCAGCCGGCACCTCTTCGCCGTCAGCTCCGGGTTGGATTCCGCCGTCGTCGGCGAACGCGAGATCGCCGGCCAGGTGCGCCGCGCCTTGATCTCCGCCCAGCACGAGGGAACCGCCAGCTCCGGCCTGGTCCGGCTCTTCCAGGCCGCCTCGAAGACCGCCAAGGACGTCGGCGCGCAGACCGCCCTCGGCTCCCGCGGCCTCTCGATCGTCTCCGTCGCCCTCGACCTGGCCACCGACCTCTCCGAGAGCAACGACTGGGCCGGCAAGAAGGTCGTGGTCTTCGGCACCGGCGCCTACGCCGGCGCCACCATGTCCCTGCTGCGGGAACGCGGCTGCACCGACATCTCCGTCTTCTCCTCCTCCGGCCGCGCCGCCGGATTCGTCGCCACCCGCGGCGGGACCGCCCTGGACAGCGACTCGCTGCCGGGCGCCGTCGCCGCAGCGGACATCATGATCGGCTGCAGCGGCTCGGACAGCCGGGTCGAGGCGGACGAGCTCGCCCGCATCCGCTCGGCCTCGCCGCAGCCGCTGATCGCCATCGACCTGGCGCTCACCCACGACTTCGACCCCGCCGTGGCCGAGCTCGACGGCGTCGAACTCCTCACCCTCGAATCGGTCCGCCTCGCCGCGCCGCAGGAGCAGGCCGAGTCCCTGACCCAGGCCAGCGGCATCGTGGCCGGCGCCGCCACCGCCTTCGAGCAGGAGCGGGAGGCGCGGTCCGTGGACTCCGCCATCGTGGCCCTTCGCCGGCACACCATGGACGTCCTTGACGCCGAGATGGAGAAGGTCCGCGCCCGTCACGGCTGCACCGCCGCCGCCGAGGAGGTCGAGTTCGCCCTCCGCCGCATGGTCAAGCAGCTGCTGCACGTCCCGACGGTCCGCGCCCGTGAGCTGGCGGCCAACGGCCAGCAGGCCGACTACGTCGCAGGCCTCGAGGCCGTCTACGGCATCACCGTCGAACAGCCCGCCCAGCCTGCCGCCGGCAAGGCACCGCGGGCCGCGGAGGCCGGCTGCCCGGTCGACCACAGCGAATCTGCCTGACGAACTCCCTGCTTGGCGTTTGTCCCCCTGACCGGCCCCCGGTGTTTCTCCCCCCCGGCCCTCCCGCAGCCGCTGACTACGCGAACGCGTTGATGCCGGTCAGTTCCGCCGACTTCTGCCACAGCCTTTCCGCCGCCTCCCGGTCGATCGCGTGGGCGTCAACGCCGCGGACCCTGGCCTCCGGGGAGCCCGGCACGGTGCGCTCCGCGATGTCGCAGTCCTCGCAGTAGACCCCGCCCATTCCCGCCAGCCGCGGTGAGGTGGCGGCCCAGACCGAGGTGGCCGTGCCCTGCTCCGGGGTCTTGAAGCGTTCGTTGACGTTCCCGGCCTCGTCCATCCAGCCGGAGGCGATCATTTCCTCGCGGGGCAGGTGGCGTTGCAGTTCGGTCATGATGCCGCCGGGGTGGACGGCGAAGGCACGCACTCCGGAGGACTTGCCCAGGGCGTCGAGTTCGACGGCGAAGAGCGCGTTGGCCGTCTTGGCCTGGCCGTAGGCCTGCCATTTGTCGTAGCCGGAGTCGAAGTTCAGGTCCTCGAACCGGACCGGCGAGAGCTTGTGGCCGGTGGAGGACAACGCAACCACCCGGGCCCCGTCCCCGGCGGACAGGGCGGGCCACAGCAGGTTGGCCAGGGCGTAGTGGCCCAGGTGGTTGGTGGCGAACTGTGCTTCCCGGCCGGGCCCGACGAGGGTCTCCGGGCTGGCCATGATGGCCGCGTTGTTGATCAGGATGTCCAGGCTGCCGGCCTCTCCAAGGAAGCCGGAGGCGAGGAGGTCCGCAGCGAAGCTCCTGACGCTGTCCAGGTCGGAGAGGTCCAGGGCGGCGACGGCCACGCCGTCGAGGCCGGCCTGGTCCAGCACCTCGCGGGCGTGTTCTGGCCGGCGGGCCGGGACCATGACCTTGGCGCCGGCGGAGGCCAGCGCCCGGACCGTTTCAAGGCCCAGCCCGGAATAGCCTCCGGTGACGACGGCGGTCTTGCCGTGCAGGTCGATTCCCGCGACCGCTTCGGCCGCCGTCGTGCGGGGCCCGAATCCGGAGCCGAGGGGGTGCTGCGGGGTGGTGCCGTTGTCCGTGACCATGGAGCTGCCTTTCAGTAGACGGGTTTGCCGGGCTCGACGTCCCGGACCCAGGCGAGGATGCCGCCCTCGAGGTGGCTGACGCGCTCGTAGCCTGCGGCCCGGGCGGCGGCCAGGACGGCCGCGGACCGGGTGCCGGCCTTGCAGTGGAACACGATGTCCGTGTTCTGCGGCAGCTCGGCCCACGCCTCGCCGGCGAGGATCCGGCCCTGCGGGATGAGCCGGGCGCCCTCAATCCGGACGATGTCGTACTCGCCGCTCTCCCGGACGTCCACCAGTTCGAACTGCCGCAGGCCCGCGTTGCGGGAGGCGAGCATGGTGGCCAGCTGGGTGGCGGTGATGGTGTGCCCGGTGTCCGTGCCGGCGTCGGCGGCGGGGGTGATCCCGCAGAACGCCTCGTAGTCGGTCAGTTCGGTGACCCTGGGCGCGTCCGGGTCGCGGGAGACCTTGATTTCGCGCCAGCTGCCGCCCAGGGCGTCGAAGAGCGCCACCCGTCCCAGCAAGGAACGGCCGACGCCGGTGATGAGTTTGACCGCCTCGGAAACCATCAGGGAGCCGACGGCGGCACACAGCATGCCGAAGACCCCGCCCTCGCCACAGGAAGGGACGGACCCGGCCGGCGGCGCCTCGGGATACAGGTCGCGGTAGGTGGGGCCGTGCTGCTCCCAGAACACGCTGACCTGCCCGTCGAAGCGGAAGATCGACCCCCAGACGTAGGGCTTGCCCAGGATGGCGGCCGCATCGTTGACCAGGTAGCGGGTGGCGAAGTTGTCCGCCCCGTCGATGATCAGGTCATAGCCGGCGAACAGTTCCAGGGCGTTGGACGCGTCGAGCCGGACGTTGTGCAGGCGGACGTCAACGAGGGGGTTCAGGGCGGCGATTGCGTCCCGCGCCGACTCGGTCTTGGGCCGGCCGACGTCGGCGACGCTGTGGATCACCTGGCGCTGCAGGTTGCTCAGGTCGACGTCGTCGTCGTCGATGATCCCGAGCGTTCCGACGCCGGCGGCCGCCAGGTACAGCAGCGTGGGTGAGCCGAGCCCGCCGGCGCCAATCACCAGGACCTTGGCGTTCTTCAGGCGGCGTTGGCCCAGGGATCCGATCTCGGGAATGATGAGGTGGCGGGAATACCGTTCCACCTCCGCCGCGGTGAGGTCGGCGGCCGGTTCCACCAGCGGGCCGGGAGCCTGGCCGGCCGCGGCGGAAGTACTGTTCTCGGTCAACTTCGAAGCCATACTTCAATCTATGCCCGAAGTTGCCGCCAGTCATATTACCCCCGCGTATTGTGGAACCAACAGCGAGGAAAGAAGGCCCAGAGTGGTTCATCAGGCACCGGTTGATCGGGGACAGACCGGAAAGCCGGCGGCGCAGCCGCGCACCGGTGGGCAGCGTTCCGCCCGCCTGCCCCGCGATGAACGCCGGGCCCAGCTGCTGGCCGCCGCGCAGGAGGTCTTCGTCGCGAACGGCTACCACGGTGCCGCCATGGATGAGATCGCCGAGACCGCCCACGTGAGCAAGCCGGTCCTCTACCAGCACTTCCCGTCCAAGCGTGAGCTTTACTTGGCGCTGCTGGACAGCCACCTCTCCACCCTCACCGCGCTGCTGCTGGGGGCCTTGAACTCCACGACCGACAACGACGAACGCGTCCAAGCGGTCATGCGGGCCTACTTCCGGTTCATCGCCCACGACGACCAGGCGCACCGGCTGGTGTTCGAGTCCGACCTGGTGAACGACGCCGACGTCGCCCGCCGGCTTGAGACTTTCAACAAGACGTTCGCCGACGCGATCGCCAAGGTCATCGCTGAGGACACCAAACTCCCGCTGCTGGAGGCCCAGCTGCTGGGCCGCGGCCTGTCCGGCATGGCCCAGGTCAGCGCCCGGTACTGGCTGGAAACGGACGGCAACCTGGACCTCGATGTGGCCAGCGACCTGATCTACCGTTTAGCTTGGCGCGGAATCAGCCGCTTCCCGAAAGAGTCCTAGACTACAAATAGAAAACCCCCTTTAGGGGAACGTGAACACTTTGATTGGCTGGGAGGCCTTGCTGTGGAAGTAAAGATCGGCATTCAGAACATCGGCCGCGAAATCGCCCTGGAGTCCGGCCAGGACGCCGACGCCGTGGCGGCGCTGGTCAGCGAGGCCATCGCCAAGGGCACCGAGCTGCGCCTCACCGATGAGAAGGGCCGCCAGGTAATCGTGCCGGCCGGCGTCCTCGGCTATGTTGAGATCGGCGCCGAAGAGGTCCGCCGCGTCGGCTTCGGCGCCCTCTAGGACCCGCTGTGCTCTCCCTCATCGTGGTGGCGATGGTGGCCGTTGCCGCCGGCTTCGTCGTCTGGGCCAATGGCAAGCGGCATGCCAAGTACGGCATCGCCGTACCCGCCGGTGTCGCCCTCACGGTGGGGATGCTCAGCTGGATCATCTTCCAGGCCGCGGGCCTCGGCTATCAGCCGGGCCTGACCTGGATCCCGTGGATCCTGCCGCTGCTGCTCGCCGCGGCCGCCGCGGTTGCCGCCGTCGTGCTCCTGGGCCGGTCCCGCACCGCCCAGGACACGGAGCGGCTGAACGCCATCCTGCGCTCCTAGCCCCCTACAGCGCCTGCTGCAGCACCCAGCGGTTGCCGTCCGGATCGCTGAGGTGGGCGAATAGGACGCCGCCCATGTCCTCGATTTCGCTGACCTCCGCCCCGCGGCCCACCAACTCCGCGCGCGTCGCGGCCAGGTCCGGGGTCACCAGTTGCAGCCCCTCGAGGCTGCCGGGCTTCATCCCGGTCATTCCCGTCCCGATCACAATTGACGCCGCGGAGCCGGGAGGCGTCAGCTGGACCACCCGCATCCCCGGGATGTGTTCGACGTCGTGGTCCAGCACGAACCCCAGTCGCTCGGAATAGAACTCCTTGGCCGCGTCGACGTCGGCCACCGGAACCTGGATCACTTCTAGGCGCATCTTCATGCGCCTAGGCTACCCCGCTCCCCCGGCGGGTAGCCGCGGTCCCTGGCCGCGGTCCCTAGAGGAACTCGGCGCGGCCTTCCATGCCGGAGGACGCCAGCGCGTGCTCGCGGCGCGGGATGCGGCCGGCCAGCCGGGCCAGGCGGCCCGCGGCGACGGCGTGTTTGAACGCCTCTCCCATCAGCACCGGGTTCTGTGCCCTGGTCACCGCGGTGGCCAGCAGCACGGCATCGCAGCCCAGCTCCATGGCCAGCGCCGCATCCGAGGCCGTGCCGATGCCGGCGTCGAGGACCACGGGTACCGAGGCCCGGGAGACGATCAGTTCGATGTTGTGCGGGTTCAGGATGCCCAGGCCGGTGCCGATCGGCGCGCCCAGCGGCATGACGGCCGTGGCACCGAGGTGCTCCAGGCGCAGCGCCAGGACCGGATCGTCGTTCGTGTAGGCGAAGACCTTGAACCCGCGCGCCACCAGCTGTTCGGTGGCGTCGGCCAGTTCCAGGGCGTCCGGAAGCAGCGTCTGTTCGTCGGCGATCACTTCGAGCTTCACCCAGTCCGTCTCCAGCGCCTCGCGGGCCAGTTCGGCGGTGAGCACCGCGTCGCGGGCGGTGAAGCATCCTGCGGTGTTGGGCAGCACCCGGATGTTGCGGTCGGCCAGCAGTTGGAACAGCGATCCGCTCTCGGCCGGGGAGTAGCGGCGCATCGCCACGGTGGTCAGTTCCGTGCCGGACGCTTCCAGTGCGGCGCCGAGGCCGTCGAGGCTGGGTGCGCCGCCGGTGCCCATGATGAGCCGGGAGCCCAGCTCCACGCCGTCGAAGGTCACCGGGTCGCGGTGCGCCGTGGCCTTCACGGCGGGCTCCTGCGCGGTGTCTGCTTCCTTCATGCCGTTCATCCTCCCTGTACCGCGGTGACGAGTTCGACGTCGTCGCCCTCGATGAGTTCTGTTGCGTGCCACCGGCTGCGGGGCACGACCTCGGCGTTGCGCGCGACGGCGACGCCGAGTTTGCGTCCGTCCGTGGCCTGGCCGTTGTCCGCCAGGGGCCGGCCGGTGACGCCGCTGACGAGGGCGCCGACCGTGGCGTTGTCCGGGAGCGCGTGCGGCTTCCCGTTGAGGGTGATGTTCATGCGGTTGTCCTGTGGGTCGCGGGGTGGAGAGCATTGGTAGGGCTGTGCGCCTGGCTGGTCGACTGGCTGTGCTCAGCGTCCGTGTGCGGGCGGTCGAAGCGGTCCGGGAGGAACCCGTCCCACCGCGGGTCCGGGGTGCCGTCCAGCAGCTCCCGGCAGATGGCCGCGGCGGCCGGGGTCAGCAGCACCCCGTGCCGGAAGAAGCCGGTGGCGATCACCAGGCCCGGGACGTGGCCGCCGCCGGCGGCACGGACCCGTCCCAGCAGCGGGGCGTTGTCCGGGGTGCCGGGGCGGGCCCTGGCCGTGGCCTCGTCGAGTTCCAGCTCGGCGACGGCCGGGACCAGCTGCTGGGCGTCGCGCAGCAGCTGGTAGACCCCGCCGGCGGAGACGGCCCGGTCCCGGGCCTGGTCCTCGCGCTGGGTGGCGCCCACCACCACGGTGCCGTCCCCGCGCGGAACAATGTAGACCGGGACGCCCCGGACCAGTCCGCGCACGGTGGAGCTCAGCAATGGACGCAGCCGTTCGGGCACCCGGAGCCGGAGGATGTCGCCGTGGACCGGCCGCAGCGGCAGGGTGAGCCCGGCCGGGAGGTCCTGCAGGGCGGCGGCGCCCAGGCCGTTGGCCACGATGGTCTCGACCGACCGGATCTCCCCTCCCCCGCTGAGCCGCACGCCGGCGACCCGGCCGTCCGCCTGGATTAGGCCCTCGGCCCGTTGCGGGACGGCCCGGAACCCGGTGTCGGCGGCCAGCAGCGCCGTGATCCGGGTGATCAGGCGGCGCGGGTCCACCTGATGGTCGGCGGGGATCTCGAAGGCGCAGGAGATCGCCGGGCTGAGCAACGGTTCGCGGCGGCGGGCCTCCCGCACGGTGAGGGGTCCGACGGACAGGCCGGAGGCCAGTTGGAGGGCGCGCAGGTCCGCGAGCGCCTGGCGGTCCGCGGCGTCGGCGCCCACGGCGAGGGTCGGCGTCGTGAGATAGCCGGTGCCGGCGCCTTCGTCGCCCCCGTCGGCGAGGCTGCCGGCGAAGGCGGGCCAGAGCCGGGAGGACTCCAGCATCAGGGGCAGGAGGCCCTCCTCCTGGTAGTGGAGTTCGCTGACGGGGGCTAGCATGCCGGCGGCGGCCCAGCTGGCGCCGTCCCCGGGGGCGTCGTCGACCAGCGCCACGGTGCGTCCGGAGCGCCGGAGTTCCCAGGCGATGCCGTAGCCGATCACGCCCCCGCCAATCACGGCGACGTCGACGGCGCCGTGGCGGCCGTCAGGCGGGGCCCCGGGGCCGTGCGGCCGGGCCTTAGGGCTGGGGGTGGTGTTCATGGGTTCCTTCCCTACGCCGGTACTAGCCGGATCAGGTCAAGCGGTCGGCTCTGACGCCCTCTCAGCCCTGCGCCGTCACCGGCCTGCGGGGCTCCCGCGGTATGCGCCCAGTTTAGAGGAACTACGCTTGGGGCATGAGCCAGGATGTCCACAGCACCGCCCGTTTGTACCTCTGCACCGATGCCCGCAAGGACCGCGGAGACTTTGAAGCCTTTGTCGATGCCGCGTTTACCGGGGGCGTGGACATCATCCAGCTCCGGGACAAGACCATCGAAGCCGCGGAGGAACTGGAGTTGCTGGAGGTCCTGCACACGGTCGCGGCGCGCCACGGCCGGCTCTGGGCCGTCAACGACCGCGCGGACCTGGCCTCGCTGGCCGGCGCGCCGGTGTTCCATATCGGGCAGAAGGACATTCCGTTCGGAGCGGCCCGGGACTTCCTCGGCAAGGACACCGTGATCGGCCTGTCCACTCACACCCCGGAGCAGGTCGACGCCGCCATCGCCGCCGCGCCGGGCCGGAGCGGGCTGGACTACTTCTGCGTGGGCCCGGTCTGGGCGACACCCACCAAGCCCGGCCGGGCCGCCGTCGGCCTGGACCTGGTCCGCTACGCCGCCGACGCGATCGAGCACGCCGAGGCCGCGGGCGACGGCGGCAAGGTGGCCGGCGTCGTGCCGTGGTTCGCGATCGGCGGCATCGACCTGACAAATGTGGAGCAGGTCCTCGACGCCGGGGCCCGGCGGATCGTGGTGGTCCGGGCGATCACCGAGGCGGAGGACCCCGCCGCTGCGGCGCAGGCCCTGCTCGCCGCCCTCGACGCCCGGGCTTAGTCGCGGCCGTGCCTAAGCGCGGCCGGTCGCCTCGGCCTCACCGGCCGCAGGCCCTCTACCCCGCCAGGCCCAGCAGGGTCATCCGGCGTGAGTGCGCCGTGGCCAGCGAAGTCAGCAGCGCCCGGACCGGATCCGTGCCCGCAGGGACGCCGTTGCCCGTTGCCCCGTTGCCCGCTGCTTCCGAACCCTGGACGGCCAGGAAGGCGTGGTCGGCCGCGACCCGCTGCGCCTGGGTCAGCGCCTCGCCGAGAAGCCGCCGTGCCCACAGCGCCAGCCGGGAGGCCAGCCGGGGATCGTCGGCCAGGGCCTGCTTGAGCCGTTCACGCAGCACCCCGGTGGCCTCTTCGGAGGCCTGGACCTGCTCCACGAGTTCCGCGGTGGCGGGATCCAGCCGCGGAATCAGGGAACGGTAGAAGTCGGCGGAGACGGTGTCGATGACGTAAGCCTTCATCAGCGACTCGAACCAGTCGGCCGGCCGCGTCCGCTCATGGAAGTGGTCAACCGAGCGCTGGAACGGCACCATGGCGCCCTCCACGTCCTCACCCACGGCTTGCAGCCGGGCGCACACCAGTTCGTAGTGCTCGAACTCCCGCACCGCCAGCCGGCCCAGCACTGCCCGGTCCCGGAGGGTGGGCGCGTAGCGGGCGTCGGAGGAGAGCCGTTCAAAGGCGGAGAGTTCGCTGTAGGCCATCACGCCGAGCAGGTCCGTGAGAAAGCGGTGATCGCGGGCGGAATCCGGCGTCGGAGTGCTCATCGTTCAAGACTAGCGGCGGATTTCGGGCTACCCTGACTTTCGTGTCTCACCATCGCCTGACGCCGAGCGTCCGCCAGCAGCAAAACCAGCTCGCCGGGGCGCTGAAGGCCCTGCGAACAGTACTGGAACTGCCTGGGCCGTTCCCCGAGGAGGCGCTGCGCGACGCCGAGGCGGCGGTGGCCGGGCACGAACTTCCCGGCCTGGACCTGACCCACGTGGAGTTCGTGACGATCGACCCGGCGTCGTCCACGGACCTGGACCAGGCCCTGTTCATTGACCGCTCCGGCGACGGATACAAGGTCTTCTACGCGATCGCCGATGTCCCGTCCTTCGTGGCCCCCGGCGGCCCGCTCGACGCCGAGACGCGCCGCCGCGGGCAGACCTTCTACACGCCCGAGGGCCGCATCCCGCTCCACCCCGAGGTCATCAGCGAGGCCGCCGGCAGCCTCTTGGCCGGCCAGCTCTGCGCGGCCTTCGTCTGGGAGTTCGAGCTCGACGCCGCCGCCGAGGTGTCCTCGGTCCTGGTGCGCCGCGCCCGGGTCATCAGCCGCGCCAAGCTCAGTTACGCCGGGGTGCAGGCGGACCTCGACGCCGGCACGGCCGCCCCCGTTCTGGAACTGCTGAAAGAGGTCGGCGGCAAGCGGGTGGAGCTCGAGCGGCAGCGCGGCGGAGCGAGCCTGAACATGCCGGACCAGGAAATCGAACAGCTCCCCGACGGCGGCTACCGGATCGTCGCGGCTCCCCCGCTGCCGGTGGAGGACTGGAACGCGCAGATCTCGCTGATGACCGGGATGGCCGCCGCGGGCCTGATGCTCGAGGGCAAGGTGGGCATCCTGCGGACCATGCCCGCGCCGGACGAACGCTCCCTGCGCCACTTCCGCCGGCAGACCGGAGCGCTCGGCAAGCCGTGGGACGGGCAGACCAGCTACGGGGAATACCTGCGCACCCTGGACCCCACGGACCCCAAGCAGCTGGCCATCCTGCACTCGGCCGGGATGCTGTTCCGCGGCGCGGGGTACACCCCGTTCGATGGCAGCGTCCCGGACGACGCCATCCAATCCGCCATCGGCGCGTCCTACGCGCACTCCACCGCCCCGCTGCGGCGGCTGATCGACCGGTTCGTCCTGGTCATCTGCGAGGCGCTCTCGAACGGCGCCGAAGTTCCCGCCTGGGCCCGGGAGGCGCTGCCGTCCCTGCCCGCGATCATGGCCGCCTCGGACCAGCTCGCCGGGAAGCTGGAGCGGATGTCGCTGGACACGGTCGAGGCGGCGCTGCTGGTCAACCACGTCGGCCAGGAGTTCGACGCCGTCGTCATCTCCGGGTCGAAGCCCGCCAACGGTAACGGCGCGGGGGCCGGCAACGGCAACGGGAATGGGACAAAAGCGAACGGAAACGGCAACGGTCCGTCCGGAATCGTGCAGATCGCGGAGCCGGCCGTGACCGCCCGATGCCCGGGTGAGATGGAGTCGGGCAGCCTGGTCCGGGTACGCGTCGTCTCGGCTGACATCGCCGCCCGCGAGGTGCGGCTGGAGCTCGCGGGCTGAGGCCGCACCGCGCCGCAACGGCCGCGCCGTCGGGGACGCAGGGGCCGAACGGCTAGACTGGAAGGGTAGTAATGGATGCCCGGTCGTTGATTTCCTCGTAATTTCGAATCAACAAGCCCGCCCCTACGCGATCTTGAGACACACCCGCTGGTCCCAGTGCCAGCATCTAGATAGCCCGCGATCGGCTCCACTGGACTTGCTTGCGCCTACCGAGCGTGCTCCGGAACGGCCCTCCGCCGCCCCGTCGAGCAGGCAGCGCAACCCAAATGAATAAGGAAACTCCCCGTGAGTGAATTGCACACGCATCAGCTTCTGACCGACGAATCCGGCACGGAATCGATCGAACCGGAAGAAACCATCAGCTCCGACGAGGCGCCCCACGCCCTTCCGGAAAAGACGTTCGCCGACTTCAACGTCCGCGCCGACATCGTCGAATCCCTGGCGGACGCCGGGATCACACACCCGTTCCCCATCCAGGCCATGACCCTGCCGGTGGCCCTGGGCGGCCACGACATCATCGGCCAGGCCAAGACCGGCACCGGCAAGACCCTCGGCTTCGGCATCCCCGCGCTGCAGCGGGTCATCGGCCGCGACGACGCAGGCTACGACGCCCTCCCGACACCGGGTGCCCCGCAGGCCCTCGTGATCGTCCCCACCCGCGAGCTCGCCGTCCAGGTCGCCAACGACCTGCAGAACGCCGCCCGCAAGCGCAACGCCCGGATCGCCACCATCTACGGCGGCCGCGCGTACGAGCCGCAGGTCGATGCGTTGCAGAAGGGCGTGGAAGTTGTCGTCGGCACCCCCGGCCGCCTGATCGACCTGTTCAAGCAGAAGCACCTGGTGCTCAAGAACGTGAAGATGGTCATCCTCGACGAGGCCGACGAGATGCTGGACCTGGGCTTCCTGCCCGACGTCGAGACGCTGATCGCCGCCACCCCGGCCGTGCGCCAGACCCTGCTGTTCTCCGCCACCATGCCCGGCCCGGTCATCGCCATGGCCCGCCGCTACATGAGCCAGCCCACCCACATCCGCGCCGCGGACCCCGAGGACGAGGGCCTGACCAAGCGGGACATCCGCCAGCTGATCTACCGCGCCCACAGCATGGACAAGGTCGAGGTGGTGGCCCGGATCCTGCAGGCCCGCGGCCGCGGCCGGACCATCATCTTCACCAAGACCAAGCGCACCGCCGCAAAGGTCGCGGAGGAACTCGTGGACCGCGGGTTCGCGGCCGCCGCCATCCACGGTGACCTCGGCCAGGGCGCCCGCGAACAGGCGCTGCGCGCCTTCCGCAACAACAAGGTGGATGTCCTTGTCGCCACCGACGTCGCCGCCCGCGGCATCGACGTCGACGACGTCACGCACGTGATCAACTACCAGTGCGTCGAGGACGAGAAGATTTACCTGCACCGCGTGGGCCGCACCGGTCGCGCCGGCAACAAGGGCACCGCCGTGACCTTCGTGGACTGGGACGACATGCCGCGCTGGGGCCTGATCAACAAGGCCCTCGGCCTGAGCGTTCCGGAACCCATCGAGACCTACTCCTCCTCCCCGCACCTGTTTGAGGATCTGGATATCCCCGAGGGAACCAAGGGCCGCCTGCCGCGCGACAAGCGCGTCCTGGCCGGCGTGGACGCCGAGGAACTCGAGGACTTGGGCGAGACCGGCAAGAAGAACCCACGCAGCAGCTCACGCGCCACCGGCAGTGACGGCGCCCGCACCGGCTCCCGCGACGGCGGCCGCCCGGGCTCCCGTGAGGGCGGACGCTCCGGCGGCCGCGAGGGTTCGCGGGCCGGTTCGTCCGAAGGCGGCCGCGAGGGCGGACGTTCCGGCTCCCGCTCCGGTTCGCGCGAAGGCTCCCGCGAGGGCACCCGCGAAGGCTCGCGCCGTCGTCGGACCGCCCCCGAGCAGGAGACGGCCGCAGCGCCCGTGGAGGCCACCGGCCGCGCCGCCGCCGCGACGTCCGCCACCGAGGTTGACCGGGCCACCCGTGCCCGCCGCCGCACCCGGACCCGCCGCCACAACGGCGAAGTGGTTTCCGGGGAGGCCCAGGGCGGTACCGCGACGCGCAGCGCCGAGGCCTAATCCCCACCATGCCTGACTCCGTCTGGGCGCCGGACGGCAGCAACCTGGTGGTACACGCGGACAACGCGGAGTTCCTCCAGACGCTGCCGGACGGCGCCTTCACCCTCATCTACGTGGACCCGCCCTTCAACACCGGCCGGGTCCAGAAGCGCCAGGAAACGAAGATGGTGCTCAACGCCGACGGCGTGGGCGACCGGGTGGGTTTCAAGGGCCGCTCCTACGACACGATCAAGGGCGCCCTGCACAGCTACGACGATGCCTTCAGCGACTACTGGTCCTTCCTGGAGCCGCGGCTGGTGGAGGCGTGGCGGCTGCTGGCGGATGACGGCACGCTCTACCTGCATCTGGATTACCGCGAGGTGCACTACGCCAAGGTGATGCTGGACGCGATTTTCGGCCGCGAGTGCTTCCTCAACGAGATCATCTGGGCCTACGACTACGGCGCCCGCGCGAAGTTCCGCTGGCCCACCAAGCACGACAACATCCTCGTGTACGTCAAGAACCCGGCGAAGTACCACTTCGACAGCGCCGAGGTGGACCGGGAGCCGTACATGGCGCCGGGCCTGGTCACGCC
This sequence comes from Arthrobacter sp. NPDC080082, assembly GCF_040686595.1. Classification (NCBI taxonomy): domain Bacteria; kingdom Bacillati; phylum Actinomycetota; class Actinomycetes; order Micrococcales; family Micrococcaceae; genus Arthrobacter; species Arthrobacter sp. NPDC080082. The sequence continues at coordinate 123,265 of NZ_JBFBKQ010000001.1, forward strand.
AGCCAAGCGGGAGCTCGGCAAGCTCCCCACCGACGTCTGGTGGCACACCATCGTCTCCCCCACCGGCCGGGAGAAGACCGGGTACCCGACGCAGAAGCCCGAGGGGCTGATCCGCCGCGTGGTGGCAGCCTCCAGCCGGCCCGGGGACTGGTGCCTGGACTTCTTTGCCGGGTCCGGGACGCTCGGCGCCGTGGCCTCCAAGCTCGGCCGCAAATTCGTCTGCGTGGACCAGAACCAGGCGGCCATCGACGTCATGGCCAAGCGCCTGTCCGGCGCCGCCGAGTTCACCGCCCACCCGGCCGCGCCGCCTGCCTGAGAACTCGGCCTGAGAACTCGGCCTGAAGAGCTACATCCAGCTCTTCACGAAGGAGTGCACGGCGTCGGCGATCATCTGCACGGCGATCGCCGAAAGCAGCAGGCCGGCAATCCGGGTGACCAGCTCGACGCCGTTCTCCCCCAGCGCCCGCTGCACCAGCCCGGCGAACCGCATCGCCAGGTACAGGGACGCCAGCGTCACGGCGATGCCCACCCCCACCGCAAGGTACTGCGGCACCGTCGACGAGCGCTGGACGAACACCATCACCGCGACGATCGCGCCCGGTCCGGCCATCAACGGCGTGCCCAGCGGGACGAACGCCACGTTCTTGTACTTCGCCGCGCTCTCCTCCCCGCCGGTGGACCCGGTCAGCAACTGCAGCGCGATAAGGACCAGCAGCAGGCCGCCGGCGCCCTGCAGCGCCGCCAGGGAAATGTGCATGTAGTTCAGGATGGACTGGCCGAAGATCGCGAAGGTGACAATCACGCCGGAGGCCACCACGAGCGCCTGCAGGGCCGAAAGGTTGCGTTCCTTCGCGTTCATCTGCGCCGTCAGGGACATGAAGATGGGCACCGTGCCCGGCGGGTCCATGATCACGAAGAGCGTCACGATCACCGAGGCCAGCAGCTGCAGGTCGATCCAGTCCATCAGCGCACCACCGCGGTGCCGCTGGCGAGTTCCTCGATGCGTGCCAGCACCTCCGGGGCAGTGGTGTTCTCACCCAGCAGGTTCGGCTTCCCGGCGCCGTGGTAGTCGGAGGAGCCGGTCACCAGCAGGTCGTGCTCGGTGGCCAGGCGGCGCAGGAAGGCCCGGCCCTGTTCGGGGTTGTCCCGGTGGTTGATCTCGAGGCCGGCCAGGCCGGCGTCGATCATCTCGCGGTAGGTGTGCTCGCCGACGATCCGGCCGCGGGAGGACGCCACCGGGTGGGCGAAGACGGGGACTCCGCCGGCGGCCCGGACGAGTTCGACGGCGGCTGCCGGATCCGGGGCGTAGTGCTGCACCCAGTAGCGGGACCGGGAGGTCAGGATCGTCTCGAAGGCCTCGCTCCGGTCCTCGACGACGCCGGCGGCCACGAGCGCGTCGGCGATGTGCGGGCGGCCCAGGGTGGCGCCGGGGGCTACGTGGTGGATCACGTCGTCCCAGCTGAGCGGGTAGTCCTCGGCCAGCAGGCTGACCATCCGTTCGGCCCGGGTGAAGCGGGCGTCCTTGGACTTGGTGATCTCCTCCAGCAGCCCGGGATGGGCGGGGTCGTGCAGGTAGCTGAGCAGGTGCACGCTGATGCCCTCGCGGGTCCGGCACGAGACCTCCATGCCCGGGACCAGGGCCACCCCCAGCTTCAAGGCCGCGGCAGAGGCCTCCGCCCAGCCGTCCGTGGTGTCGTGATCGGTCAGGGCCACCACATCGAGTCCGGCCCCCGCGGCGGCGGCGATCAGCTCCGCCGGCGGCTGGGTTCCATCGGAAACATTCGAGTGGGCATGCAGGTCTATCCTCACCTGCCCAGCCTAGTAGATCGGGGTGCCTCCGGGCCCCGGGCGGCCTGTTGGCCTAAGCCGCGCCGCTGGTGAGACGATGGGGACGTGAACGATGCAGATAACACCCAGATCTCCGCTTCCCAGCCCCTCGAAGAGCGCGTCAACAACCGCTCCCAGCGCCCCGCTTCCGAGGCCTTCAAGGCCTTCATGGCCAGCAACTGGGCGGCCGCCCCGGCAGAGCTGCCGGAACGGGACGCCGTCGCCGGCCACGCCGCCTCCCGCCGCAAGGCCATCTCCGAACAGTTCAAGGGTGAACGCCTGGTGATCCCGGCCGGCCCGCTGAAGGTCCGCTCCAACGACTGCGACTACCGCTTCCGCCCGCACTCGGGGTTCGCGCACCTGACCGGCCTCGGCCTGGACCACGAGCCCGACGCCGTCCTGATCCTGGAGCCCACGGATGAGGGCAAGGGCGACGACGGCGGCCACCACCACGCGACGCTGTACTTCCGTCCGCTGGCCGGCCGCGACACCGAACAGTTCTACGCCGACGCCCGCTCCGGTGAATTCTGGATCGGCGCCCGCCCGACCCTCGCCGAGTTCAAGGCCCGCCTGGGCCTGGCGACCGCCGACCTGGCCGAACTCGAACTGGCCATCACCAAGGACGTCGGGGCGCCCGAGATCGGCGGGATCTCCATCCGCCTCGTCCGCAAGGTCGACGAGAACATCGACGCCCTCGTGGACACCGCCCGCTACAACACCGCCAAGGACCCGGAAAACCTGGACCTCGGCGTGCTGGACGCCCTCGACGAGAAGCTCAGCGAGGCCCTCTCCGAACTCCGCCTGATCAAGGACGAGTGGGAAATCGAGCAGATGAAAATCGCCGTCGCCGCCACGGTGGAAGGTTTCACCGAGGTGGTCAAGGCCCTTCCGCGGGCACTCACCCACCACCGCGGCGAGCGCGTGGTCGAGGGCGCGTTCTTCGCCCGCGCCCGTGAAGAAGGCAACGAACTCGGCTACGACACCATCGCCGCGTCCGGCAACAACGCCACGGTGCTGCACTGGACCCGGAACACCGGCAAGGTCAACGCCGGCGAGCTGCTCCTGCTGGACGCCGGCGTCGAGGCGGACTCGCTCTACACCGCCGACGTCACCCGCACCCTGCCGGCCAACGGCACCTTCTCCGAGATCCAGCGCAAGGTGTACGAGGCCGTCCTGGACGCCGCCGACGCCGGTTTCGCCGCCGCCCAGCCCGGCACCAAGTTCCGCGACATCCACACCGCCGCCACCACGGTCCTGGCCGAGCGCCTGTCCGAGTGGGGCCTGCTGCCGGTCTCCGTGGAGGAGGCCATCAGCGTCGAGGGCCAGCAGCACCGGCGCTGGATGCCGCACGGCACCAGCCACCACCTGGGCCTGGACGTGCACGACTGCGCCCAGGCCAAGCGCGAGCTGTACCTGGACGGTGTGCTCACGCCCGGCATGGTCTTCACGATCGAACCGGGCCTCTACTTCAAGGAGGAGGACCTGGCCATCCCGGCCGAGTACCGCGGCATCGGCGTCCGGATCGAGGACGACATCCTGATGACTGAGGACGGCCCGGTCAACCTCAGCGCCGCCCTGCCGCGCAAGGCCGACGACGTCGAGTCCTGGATGGCGGGCATCTATCAGGACGTCGACGCCCAGTAGGCCCCGGATCCTACTTGCAAGAGAGGCCCCCCGGCGTTGCGCCGGGGGGCCTCTGTCATCTCTTGGGTTCAGCTACTGCTGCGGCTTGCCGCCCTCGGGCCGCTGACCCTCCTGCTTCGGGGCATCGCCGACCCGGATGCCGTACTGCGGTCGGCCGTCGGGCAGGTCCGGGTAGCGGACGGCGGAGGGTCGGGCGGGCTGCTGGTTCTGCTCGCCGGCCGGGGCACCGTACTGGCCCTGCTGGGGGCCCGCCTGCTGCTGGCCGGGCTGCTGGCCGGCCTCCGGGGAGCGCTGGCCGTACGGGTCGGTCCAGCCGGCCGGACGCTGCGGGCCCTGCGGCTGGCCGCCGTACTGGGGTCCGTTCTGCTGCGGGCCGTTCTGCTGGGGTCCGTTCTGCTGGTGGCCGCCCCAGGGCTGCTGGCCCTGCTGCGGGGCGTGCTGCTGGTAGCCGACCGCGTCGGCGCGGTTCATCGGCAGCTGCTGAAGCAGGCGGCGCGCCTCGTGGGCCGCCTCGAACGCCACCACCACGTCGTAGTTGGTGGCCACCACCTGGCTGGTGGAGGTGAAGTCACGCTTGCCGCGCTGCATGGCGTAGGTGACGATGCCGAACAACATGAAGAACGCGGCGCCCATCAGCACGGAGGTCATGATGGAGAAGTAGCCGTCCGAGGTGGAGAAGAAGGAGAGCATGACGCCGACGAACAGGCCGAACCACATGCCGCTGAGCGCGCCGGAGAGCGCCACCCGGGGGTAGGTCAGGCGCCCGGTGACCCGCTCCACCATCTTCAGCTCGTTGCCCACGATCGAGACAAGCTGCACGGGGAACTGCTGGTCCGCGAGGTAGTCCACGGCCTTCTGGGCGTCCAGGTAGGAGCTGTAGGAACCGACCGTGTCGCCCTTGGGGACGGCGCGGGCATCGTCCGCCCCGCCCGGAACGTTGGCCTTCGGACCACCAAAAATGTTTGACATAGGCCCATTCTCACCCATCGAGCTGGTGGGTGCCTGCAAATTCAGCTAAAAGAGAGCAGACTCGGTAGCCTGTAGGAGTGAGCACCACTCTTTCGCGGGTATTTGTCGCGCGCCTCCTCGGACTGGACGTCTTCGACCCCCTGGGCGACCGTCTGGGCAGGTTGCGCGATGTCGTCGTGCTCTCCCGCGGCAACCGCGGCGCGCCCCACGTGGTGGGCATCGTCGTCGAGGTCCCGGGCAAGAAGCGCGTCTTCGTGCCGATGACCCGCATCACCTCGATCGACCAGACCCAGGTGATCTGCACCGGGCTGGTGAACCTGCGCCGCTTCGAACAGCGCGGCGCCGAGACCCTGGTGGTCGCCGAGATGTTCGACCGGCGCGTGACCCTGGCCGACGGCAGCGGCGACGCCACCATCGAGGACATCGCGATGGACCGGCACCGCTCGGGTGACTGGTTTGTCAGCAAGCTCTTCGTCCGCCGCGGCCACTCGCTCTCGCCGCTGAGCCGGCTGCGCCGCAACGAAACCCTGATCATCGACTGGGCCGACGCGCAGCAGGGCGCCCGCACCGAGCCGCAGGCCGCCACCCAGTTCGTCGCCACCCACGAGGACCTCAAGCCGGCCGACTTCGCCGAGGCCCTCCAGGAGATGAGCGACAAGCGCCGTTTCGAGGTGGCCAGCGAACTTCAGGACGAACGGCTCGCCGACGTGCTGCAGGAGATGCCCGAGGGTGACCAGGTGGAGATCCTGTCCGCCCTCGACGTCGAACGCGCCGCCGACGTGCTGGAGGAGATGGACCCGGACGACGCCGCCGACCTCCTCGCCGAGCTCCCCTCCGCCCAGGCCGAGGAACTCCTGCAGCTGATGGAGCCCGAGGGTGCCGAGGACGTCCGGCGCCTGCTCGAGTACGACGAGGATACCGCCGGCGGCCTGATGACCCCTGTCCCGGTGATCCTCCCGCCCGAGGCGACCGTGGCCGAGGCCCTGGCGCACGTCCGCCGCGAGGAGCTCTCCCCCGCCCTGGCGTCGTCGATCTTCATCGCCCGGCCGCCGCTGGAGACCCCCACCGGGCGGTTCCTCGGCGTCGTCCACATTCAGCAGCTGCTGCGCTACCCGCCGCCGGAACCCCTGGGCAACCTGGTGGACAAAAATCTGGAGCCCGTTTCCGACCAGGCGCACATCAGCGAGGTGGCCCGCACCCTGGCCACCTACAACCTCAACTCGCTTCCCGTGGTCAACGATGACGGCCGGCTTGTCGGGGCGGTGACTGTTGACGACGTGCTTGATCATCTGTTGCCCGACGACTGGCGCGCCCACGAGGATGACGCCCCGATAAGGAAGCTTGGAGGCCGCATTGGCTGAACTCAGCACCCCCCGGAACTCCAACGTCCGTCCCGGCACCCGCTCCGCCGGCACCCTCGACACCCCGCTGAGCGGCCGGCAACGCATCCTGCCCAAGCTCTCGCCCAACCCGGACGCGTTCGGCCACGCCACCGAGGGTTTCGCCCGCTTCATGGGAACGCCACAGTTCCTGGTCTACATGACCGTGTTCTGTGTCTTCTGGCTGGCCTGGAACACCTGGGCGCCCAGTGACTGGCAGTTCGACTCCAAGGACCTCGGCTTCACCCTGCTGACCCTGATGCTCTCGCTCCAGGCCTCCTACGCCGCTCCCCTGCTGCTGCTGGCCCAAAACCGCCAGGATGACCGGGACCGCGTCTCGCTGCAGCAGGACCGGCAGCGCGCCGAACGGAACCTCTCGGACACCGAATACCTGACCCGGGAACTGGCGTCCCTCCGCATCGCGCTGCGCGAAGTCGCCACCCGCGACTACGTCCGCGCGGAACTGCGCAGCCTGCTGGAGGACATGCTGGAGGCGCAGGAGGAGCTCCGCAACCAGGACGAACCCGGCGCCGGTCCGGACAACCCGCGGGACAAGGTCAAAGAGCACCTCAGGGAACGCCGGGACAAGCAGCGCGGTCCCCGCACCCAGCAGATCCCCCGCGTCCGCGCCGACGGCGGCGCCGAGACCCAGGGCCGCCGCTCGGTCCCCGAAAGCTGACATTGGTGAACACCCTGCAGGATCACTCCGGCGCGCCCGGACTGGAAACGGCGGTCCGCGCCGCGCTGGCCACCGTCATTGACCCGGAGCTGCGCCGCCCCATCACCGAGCTCGGGATGGTCGACGCGGTGGAGGTCTCCGACGACGGCCGGGTGCGGATCAGCGTGTTGCTGACCATCGCCGGCTGCCCGCTGCGCGGCACCATCACCGCCGACTGCGAGGCGGCGCTGGCCGCCGTCCCGGGCGTTACCGCCGTCGACGTCGAACTCAAGGTGATGACGCAGGAACAGCGGGACGCGCTCAAGGAGATGCTGCGCGGCCCGGGCGGTGTCCGCGGCATCCCGTTCAACCAGCCCGGCTCCCTCACCAAGGTCTACGCCGTGGCCAGCGGCAAGGGCGGCGTGGGCAAGTCCTCCGTCACGGTCAACCTCGCCTCCGCGCTGGCGGCGAAGGGTCTGCGGGTGGGGATCGTCGACGCCGACGTCCACGGCTTCTCCGTGCCGGCGCTGATGGGCATCACCGCCGCCCCCACCCGGGTGGACGACATGATCCTGCCGCCGGTGGCCCACGGCGTGAAGGTCATCTCCATCGGCATGTTCGTCGCCGGGAACCAGCCGGTGGCCTGGCGCGGGCCCATGCTGCACCGGGCGCTGGAGCAGTTCCTGACGGACGTCTACTTCGGGGACCTCGACGTGTTGTTCCTGGACCTGCCCCCGGGCACCGGGGACATCGCCATCTCCGTTGCGCAACTGCTGCCCGGTGCCGAGCTCCTGGTGGTCACCACCCCGCAGGCTGCCGCGGCGGACGTCGCCGAACGTGCCGGCACCATCGCCGCGCAGACCGGGCAGACGGTGGCGGGCGTCGTCGAGAACATGTCCTACCTGCAATTGCCCGACGGCGGCCGAATGGAACTGTTCGGCAGCGGCGGCGGCGCGGTCCTCACCGAGCGGCTCTCCGCCACGGTCGGCGCCGACGTGCCGCTCCTGGGCCAGATTCCGCTGGAGATCCTGCTGCGCGAGGGCGGCGACGCCGGCACCCCGCTGGTGCTGGCGCACCCGGAAACCCCGGCCGCGGCGGCCCTGGAAGCCATCGCGGGCCGGCTCGCCTCCGTCCCCCGCAACCTCGCCGGCCGCCCGCTGGGACTTCAGCCCCGCTGAGCTGACGGAACAAGGTGCATGCTTTTGCACTGTGCTTCGCATTGGAGCGGTGGACAGGAACGATCACTCCGGAGGAGTCGGAGGTCAGCCACATCGCGTTCTTCCCCCTCGCCGCACCGCCGGAACCTCTGCACCCGCCCACACGTGAGGTAATCCGGCTGTACCTGCGGTACCGTCAAAGCGGCGCCTTTCAGGCTCGATAGAGCATCGAAATCCGCCCAATGGACGCTGTCGATGCACCGCCGGGGAGCGGCTCTTTAGGGCTTGGACAGGTCGAAGTAAAGGTCGGTTTGGGAAGTGTGAAGTATCGTCCTGAACCCGAGCTCACGGGCGGCAGCGATGTTGGTCGCGTTGTCGTCAATGAAGACGATGTCCTCCGGATGGGCGGAAAGCTCAGCAGCCACATAGCGGAAGATTCGAGGGTCAGGTTTTGCCATACCGAGCTTGCCGCTAAAATAAAGTCTCGAAAAATATCCCACCCATCCTGATCCGTCCAGATGCCACTCTGCCATCCCACGCGGCATGTTCGATAGGAGCGCAACCTTCGCCCGGCGGCTCCGCAAGGTCTCGAGAACAGCGATCGTTTGCGGGTTCAGGCGGGACCACTGCGCCGCATCAAGGCGCTCCAGTTGGTCGAGGTCCGCTGAAGGGACCGGCCGCCCCAAAACCTCCGCCCAATACTCCGCCGGGCCTATTCTTCCGGCGTCGAAGGCTTCACGGCTCGCCCAGTAGGAGCTCGATGCCGACCTTAGGTCCAGTCCCGTTGCCTGTTCCAGGGTGGCCCAGTCGCTGGGTCTCGGGGCCGTCGAGACCACCATTCCATAATCGAAGAGATACCAGGGAGCCTGGCGGGAAGTGTCCGTCATCGATCCAGCGTAGCGGCGTCCGCGAAGCCATCGCCGGGCAGGCTGGTCCCGTCTGCTCCGCCCAGCTGTTAGCGTGATGCCATGCCGCACCTTGTACGTCCGACAGTGGTCCTGCGCGCGAAGTGGCTGGATGCCCACGACGAGTGGGGCGAGGGCCTTCACGAAGACGGTTTCGGCCTGAGGACGGCCGATGATGTCCGTTCCCCGCACGGCTTCGAGGCATTCGTAGACCGGCTGTCCGCCGCGGAGGCAGCCTGCGGAGACGCCGGGTGCACCTACCGGTGGATCGTCGAGGACGGTCAGGTGCTCGGAGGAATCGCCCTGCGCCACTCGTCAAACCCCGCAGTGACGACGCTCGGGCATGTGGGATACGGACTGAGGCCTTCCGCCCGCGGACGCCGGGTTGCGGCCCTGGCGCTGCAGCAGATGCTCGGCGTTGCGAGGCTCCGAGGAATGGAACGCGTCCAGCTGTGCTGCTTGATGGACAACACCGCCTCCATCAGAACCATCGAACGCTGCGGCGGGGTGCTGGATCACCAGATCGAAACAGCCCATGGGAAAATCGGGCGCTTCTCGGTCAGCCTTTAGCGGATGCTTCCGGGCAGCCCATCCCCAGGAAGCCCCGCATCAGGAGCCTCCTTGTCCGGGGATGTCGGAACTGTGCTGCCGGCAGTGCGGCGCAGGAAGTCCCCGGTTCGTCGAAACTGCCAGGCCGCCGCGGCTACCAGGCCGGCGAAGAGTAACAGCAAGGGGATCCAAACCCAAAGGAATCCCGGCTGGCCCCAGCGGGAGATCGCCAACAGCATCTGGTTGGCACACAGCAATAGATATCCCGGCGCCAACAGTAGCTGTAATGCCAGGCCCGGTCGGAGTTGTGTGGCCAGACCCCTTAGCGGCGGCAGGCGATGGCCTGAGGGCTCCTCCTTGCCCAGGATCTCCCTGCGCACCTGGGCGCGTTCCGGGCCGGTCAGCAAGGCCAACGGACTGCGCCGGCGTGGACGCACCAGCGGGCTGACCCGAGCGCGAAAATAGAGCATCCCGCCAATGAATTCGCCGATTGCTGCCAACGACAGACCGGCCCCAATGTACTCAGGCCAGTCGGCGGGGCCGAGAGCGAAGATCCGGGCTGCAAGAACGCCCCCGACCACGGCCAGCAACAGCAGACCCGCCGGAAGGTACACCAAGTAGTAGGTCCGGACGGCGCCGGCAATTCCATGGTCGGTGACGTCTCTGGCGGCCCGCTCGACGGCGGCCCATCGTTCCTGGGCGGCCGGGTCAGCGTCGTTCATCCGTATCCCCCTTGGCGGCAGCGATCCGCTGAGCGTACGGCATCCGGCGCCTGGCGCCTAGGACGGGGTTCGCTGCCCCTAGGTGGCTTCGGTGTCGAAGGGGGCCGGCACGCCCTCGGGCAGCCGTTCCACCACCCGGGCGGGCTTCCGATCCTCCGCGGCGGCTACGGCCGCGGGAGCACCGGCACTGACCGGCTTGGTGTCATCCTCCAGCAGGGCCTCGCGGATGATCCGGCGGGGATCGTACTGGCGCGGATCGTACTTCTTCCAGTCCACATCGTCGATGTCGATGCCGACTTCTTCCTTGATCTGTTCCCGCGCGCCGGACGCCATCCGCCGGACTTCCTTGACGATATTCGCCAGTTTCTGGGTGTATTCGGGGAGGCGGCTGGGGCCGATCACCAGGAGGCCGATGATCAGCAGCAGAATGAACTCCGGGCCGTTGATTCCAAACACTCTAGGAAGATTACCCTCTCGTCCCGGGAGCCGACGATTCGGCGTCGGAACGTCCCCCGGCACTCCGCGTGCCGGCGAAAATGCGGGCGCTCATCGGGCCAGCAGCTCAACAACGCGCTGCAGGCCCCGGCCCAGCCGGGTCTGCAGGGACTCCGCTGCCGGGGCACCGGCAGCATCGGCCCCGGGGCCGGCGGTGGAGGGCTGGGAGGGCAGCAGCGCCGCGGCGACGCCGTCGTCCGTCCCGGCCGGCGGAGCCTCGGCGACCACGGTGAAAGTGGCGCGTTCAGTCCGGTAGATGGCCCGGTAGGGCGGCTGGCGGTTGACCCAGAGGACACCGGGTGCCCCGTGCCCTGCGGCGTCGGCGGCCGTAGCGTGCAGCGTGACGGGCACGAAGCCGTCGGCCGGGGCCGGGTGACCGGTGAGGACGTTGACGGGCACGCCGCCCCCGGAGCCAGCGGCAGTACCGGCGGGATCCGGGTGTTGTTCCAGCACCGTGGCGAAGGACTGTCCGTCGGTCAGGCGCAGCTCCAGGACGTCTTTTCCGTCCGCCCCGCCCGCACGCGCCCAAGCGAGGTGGTAGCCGAGGTCGCGAAACTCGGGGCAGGCCCAGCCGCGGGTGCGCAGCGCGGAGAGTTGCTCGGCGCTGAGGGATTCGGCCGGCGCGATGTCCGGTTCACCGCTCAACCGCCAGCCGGAGACGGATGCCATCTGGGCGGAGACGAAGCGGCCGGTGCCGGGCGGGGTAAGCGCATCGGTGAAGGCGGGCGCGCCGGCGGCAGCCCCGCTTTCTTCACCGAGGACGTACGCGGTACCCGCGGTCAGGCAGGTGGCTGCGGCCACGCCCCCGGTCACGGCGGCGGCCAGCCGGACCCGCGCGTTGCGGGCCGATGCAGAGGCGACGGGCCGGGCGACAGGCGTCCCGGCCCCGGGGGATGCGCTATGGGGCTGTGCGGTACCCGGGCGCGTGGCTTCGGGCTGCCGCGCCATCTCGCTGGTCCGTGCCAACAACCGGGCGGTCAGGTCGCCGCTGGCCTCCGGGACGGCGGCGTTGCGGAGCCGCTGCAGGTACTGCCGCTCGTGGGCCTGGCGCCGCCTGCAGCCGGCGCAACGCTGCAGGTGGCGTTGGAGGCGGCGCTCGGCGGCCGCACTGGGCAGCACCCCGGCCGACCGGTCACGCCGGGCCCGCCGGGCGAGGAACTTACACGCCAGGCCCGCCAGGAGAACTCTCAGCTGTGCCATCGTCCCGTCAGAGCAAACCGGCGATGCGCGGCATCTTCAGGCGGGGCTTCAGGGCGGCTTTGGGCTGCGGACGGGGGTCACGGTGGGCGAGCTTCTCGCGCAGGAGGGTCCGGCCGCGGTGGATGCGGGAGCGGACGGTGCCGAGCTTGACGTCCAGGGCGGCGGCGACCTCGTCGTAGGAGAGGCCCTCCAGGTCGCAGAGGACGACGGCGGCCCGGAAGTCCGGCGGCAGCTCCTCGAGGGCGGCCTGCACGTCCAGGTCCAGGTTGTTCAGCTCGAAGCTCTGCTCCGGGCCCGGTTCCCGGCCGGGGATCCGGGATTCGGCGTCCTCGGCCAGCGCATCGAACCGGATCCGGCTCTTGCGGCGGGCCTGGTCCAGGAAGAGGTTGGTGGTGATGCGGTGCAGCCAGCCGTCGAGGGTGCCGGGCTTGAAGTTCTCGAGCGACCGGAAGACGCGGACGAACACCTCCTGGGTGAGGTCCTCGGCGTCGTACTTGTTGCCCGTCAGCCGGTAGGCGAGGCGGTAGACCTTGGCGGAGTGGTTCGTGACCACTTCCTCCCACGTCGGCCGGACCCATTCGGCATCGGCCGCGGGCTGGGCGTGATCACTGACTGGGACATTTGCCAGAACCGACATTGTCCACTCCCCTCGCAGATGGTGTTTACGTCTCCGTGGCGCCTGCTCCCGCAGGCTCCTGCACCACTGGTTCGACGCCGATCACCGTGGGGATGAGCGGATAGCTATCATTTCAAAAATTTCTGGGAAATTCCTGACCCGCCCGGGGACTTCCGCCATCGGCGGAATGCCGCGCCGGTTCGCGGGGCCGGACCCAGTACGCTGGAGGGAACACTCCCCTCCTGCCCGGAAAGCGATACCCATGAGCGCCGATAAGTCCACAAGCTGGTCCTACGCAGAAGATCTGCCTGCCGAGGACGAGGTCTTGCTGCACGCGCGTGAGCGGTCGTTCCAACTGGGTGTGACGCCGGTGGGTCCGGGGGTGGGCGCCGTGCTGACCGTGCTGGCCGCCGCGTCCAAGGCCCAGACCGCCGTCGAGATCGGCACCGGGGCCGGCGTCTCCGGCGTCTGCATCCTCCGCGGCCTGGGCCCGCAGGCGGTCCTGACCACCATCGACGTCGACGTCGAACACCTTCGCGCGGCGCGGGAATCCTTCCAGGAGGCAGGGAACCCCGCCAACCGCACCCGCACCATCTCTGGCCGCGCCGGCGACGTGCTCCCCCGGCTGACCGACAGCGCATACGACCTGGTTTTCATCGACGCGGACAAGCCGAACTACCCGCGCTACGTGGAGCAGGCCATCCGGCTGCTCAAGCGTGGCGGCCTGCTGATCGTCAACGACGCCCTGGACCAGGACCGGGTGGCCAACCCCGCGGCCCGGGAGGCCACCACCGTGGTGCTGCGCCAGATCGGCAAGGCCATCCGCGACGACGAACGGCTGGCCTCAGCCATGCTGCCCACCGGCGACGGACTCCTGGTGGCCGTCAAGAAGTAATCCAGGCAAACGCAGAAGGGACCGGCTGCCTCGCGGCAACCGGTCCCTTTGTTCTTGTCCTGCCAGCCGTGCCGGCCGCGCCCTATTCGGTGACGCCGACCAGGCATTCCCTGAGGTTCGAGGCCTCAGCGGCATTAAGTTCGACCACCAGCCGGCCCCCGCCCTCCAGCGGGACCCGCATGATCAGGCTGCGACCCTCTTTGGTCACTTCCATCGGTCCGTCGCCGGTGCGCGGTTTCATAGCAGCCATGCGGAATATCCCCTCCAAATTGTCCCGTGACTTTCCAGCCCGGCCGGGCTGTGTCCGCTTGGTCCATTAAGCTGCCCGCCGACCGCGAGCGGACGCCGGGGTTTGACACTCAGTTTTCCTTAGCTTGGGCACCATTATCCCGCAATTACCTGAGCGTAGCTAATCGATGGAGATTCTTGGGAGCGGCAGATCAGGGCGGATAGTCCCCGCCGCCGGGCAGTTGGGCCCAGGCCCAGAGCCACACAACCCACACCAGCTGGAGCAGCAAAAACATCACCACAACGGCGCCGCGGTACGCCCGGGACCGGGATATCCAGGCCGCGCTGAGTGCCAGCGGGAAGAGCGGCAGGAGCATCCGGAAGGTGCTGGTTTGAGGGTGCAGGAACACCAGCAGGTACCCCACGTAACAAACGCACCAGAGGCGCAATTCGGTCCCCAGCCGGACCGCCGGCTTGGACATCATCAGCAGCGCAAACAGGGCCACGAACACAAACGGGGCCAGCAGCCCCAGCACGGGTCCGAACAACTGGACACCGGTATCGAACCACGGCTTGAAGGGCACCAGGTCGTGGCCCCGCCACACCGTCTCGGTCCGCGTGTAAGCCTGGATGTCCCCGGTGACGGCCCACGCGATCGCGGGCCAGAGCAGGGCACCGACGCCCGCGACGGCGGTCAGGGCGGCCAGCGTCCAGAGCCCGGCGGGCGTATGGTCGGCGGGACCGCCGACGGCCGCCTGGCCGGGTAGGCCGTGGCGGCGCCCGGCGCGGACGCGGCCATACAGGCGGTACAGGAACAACAGCCCGAGCATCGCAGCGAACGGGACGCCCGTGGGCCGGGACAGGTCCATCAGCAGCACCACCGGAATGGCCCACAGGTACCGCCGCTCCAGCACCAGCAGCAGCGCCGCCGCCAGCAGGAGCAGGTTCAGCGACTCGGCATAGGGCACCTGGAGGATGGGAGCCAAGGGGAAGGTCGCCACGAAAACGGAACCCCACAGCGCGGTGCGGTGACCGGCCTTAAACCGAAACAGGCGGTAGATCACCAGGGCGGCGCCCAGCCCCGCCACCGAGGCGATCAGGGTGAGAGAGGTTGCCGGGGCCAGTCCCGTCAGGCCGCTGAGCACCCGGCCGAGCAGCGGGAACAGCGGGTAGAACGCCCAGGCGTTCTCCTTGACGTTGCCGGCCGCGTCCACCGGGAGTTCGGACGGATAGCCGTTCCGCAGCGCCTCGCCGTACCAGCGGGCATCCCAGATGTTGATGAAGTTCCAGTAGTCCGGTTTCGGCGGGAACCACGGGTTAACGCCCTGCTGCAGTGCTGCGCCGGCGAAGATGCACGCACTGACCAGGCGGGCGGCAAGGTACAGCGCCGAGATCTGGACCCACCGGGGCCACCGGGCGGCGCGGGCGCCAGCGCCTGCGATCACCCGCCACAGGGCGCCGTTCACGCCCTCCGGCGCGGCCGGGCCGGAGGGACGGAACTCGACGGCGGGGCCCGCCTCGCGGACGGGGCGGGGCTCGTTCACGGCGCCGGGTGCGTGGCCGGGGCGGAATGCGTGGAGGGGCCCGGCTCAGCGGCGGGCGCCGTCCCGGTCTCCGCGCCGGTCCGGGACCTCAGGTCCTCCAGTTCCCGGTCCTTGCGGGTAATCTGCGCCTTCAGCTCGTCCAGGACCTGGTCCACCTGGTCCATGCGGTAGCCGCGGACTCCCACGGCGAACCGGATCCGGTCGATATCGGCCGTCGTCGCGTCCTCGGGCAGCAGGACGGCCGGCAGCGACGCGACCGGCTCATCGAAGCCGTCGTCGAACGCCCGGCCCACCCCGCGGCCGCGGCGGAACAGTCGCGGCACCAGGTCCGTTCCGAGGAAAATGGCGGCGGCTGCCAGCACGACCGCCAGGAAGACGAGGAAAAAACTCACAGCTCCATGGTGCCAGAGAAGCCGGGGCGCGGCCGGTCAGGCGTGCGGCGCGGCCTCCCCGCCGGGCGCCGCACCGGGGTTGTTGCCGCTGGGGTTGCGGTGCCGGGCAGCCCCCTCGACGATGAGTTCGACGGCGAGCGCCGGATCGTCGACCACCTGGACGAGGTCCAGGTCCTGCTCGGCCATCATGCCCTCGGTAACCAGCGTCGTCTGGATCCACTCGAGCATCGGGCTCCAGAACGCGGTGCCGATCAGCACGATTGGGAAGGACGTCACCTTGCGGGTCTGCACCAGGACCATCGCCTCGAACAACTCGTCCAGAGTCCCCAGCCCGCCCGGCAGCACGATGAAGCCCTGCGCGTACTTGACGAACATGGTCTTGCGGGCGAAGAAGTAACGGAAGTTGATGCCCAGGTCCACCCACTGGTTCAGGCCCTGCTCGAACGGCAGCTCGATGCCCAGGCCCACGGAGACCCCGTTGCCCTGGACGGCGCCCTTGTTCGCGGCCTCCATGGAACCGGGACCGCCGCCGGTGATCACGGCAAGTCCGGCCTCGGCCAGCTTCCGGCCCACCTCGACGCCGAGTTCGTAGTTCAGGCTGCCGGGCTGGGTGCGGGCCGAGCCGAAGACGCTGACCGCCGGGCCCAGGTCCGCCAGGGCACCGAAGCCTTCGACGAATTCGCTCTGAATCCGCAGCACCCGCCAGGGATCCGTGTGCACGAACTGCCCGGGGCCCTTGGTGTCCAGGAGCGTCTGGTCGGACATCGTGACCTTCGCCGCCCGGCGCCGCAGTTCCAGTGGGCCCTTGTGCCGGATGCCGTTGGCCGGCGGATTCTCCCGCCGTCCGGCTCCCCCGTTGCCGCCGGCGGTACTGCCGCCGGAGGACGCGGGCTGCTCGGGCACGGGCTGCGGTTCGCTTTTCATGCCCCCAAGGCTAGCCCCCGCGGCGGCACCGGATGTCCGAGGCCCGCCGGGCGCGTCCTGGGGCGCCGGGTGACGGGTATCTCTTGTGTCACGATGTGGACGAACTGGGAGTGATTGGCGTCATAAGGGGCTAATCTTCGCTAGATTCTTCCTATGACTACTCAAGTACCCGGCGATGCCCTCGTCTCCCTGAAGGCCGTGAATAAGCACTACGGCCAGTTGCATGTCCTCAAGGACATCAATCTGAACGTCCGCAAGGGAGAGGTCGTTGTTGTCATCGGCCCCTCGGGCTCGGGCAAGTCAACGCTGTGCCGCACCATCAACCGGCTGGAAACGATCGACGACGGCGTCATCACCATCGACGGCAAGGAACTTCCCGCCGAGGGCAAGGGCCTGGCCAAGCTGCGGGCCGACGTCGGCATGGTATTCCAGTCCTTCAACCTGTTCGCCCACAAGACGATCCTGGAGAACGTCACGCTGGGTCCGATCAAGGTCAAGGGTGCCTCCAAGGCCGAGGCCGAAAAGGACGCCATGGCGCTGCTGGAGCGCGTCGGCGTCGGCCAGCAGGCGCCGAAGCTGCCCGCACAGCTCTCCGGCGGCCAGCAGCAGCGCGTGGCGATCGCGCGGGCCCTGGCGATGAAGCCCAAGGTCATGCTGTTCGACGAGCCCACTTCCGCGCTGGACCCCGAGATGATCAACGAGGTCCTCGACGTCATGGTCCAGCTCGCCAAGGAAGGCATGACCATGATCGTGGTCACCCACGAGATGGGCTTCGCCCGCAAGGCCGCGGACCGGGTGGTCTTCATGGCCGACGGCCAGATCGTCGAAGACGAGACGCCGGAGGAGTTCTTCACCAACCCGAAGAGCAGCCGCGCCAAGGACTTCCTGTCCAAGCTCCTGACCCACTAAGCACACCGCATCTCTCTCCGGCCGCCGCCAGGCGGCCGTCCAATGAAAGGTATCCGATGAAGAAATTCTTTAACGGGAAGAAGCCCCTGTTCGTCGCGGCCACCGCGGCCCTGGCTCTCTCCCTCAGCGCCTGCGGCGGCTCCGGCAGCACCGGCGGCGCTGCTCCGGCCGGCGGCGGGGACCAGGCACCGTACAAGGTTGCGGACAACGTCTCGCTGACCGGCAGCCCGACCTACGACGCGATCAAGTCCAGCGGCAAGATCCGCATCGGCGTCAAGCAGGACCAGCCCGGCCTCGGCTTCAAGGATGCAGCCACCGGCGAGTACTCCGGCTTCGACATCGAGATCGCCAAGTGGGTTGCCGCGTCCCTGGGCATGAGCAAGGACAAGATCGAGTTCAAGCCGATCCCGTCCGCCAACCGTGAGTCCGCCATCACCAACGGCGACATCGACTACTACGTCGGCACCTACTCCATCACGGACAAGCGCAAGCAGCTGATCGACTTCGCCGGACCGTACTTCGTCACCGGCCAGGGCATCCTGGTCAAGAAGGACAACTCCAGCATCAACAGCGAGAAGGACCTCTCCGGCAAGAACGTTTGCTCGGCCACCGGTTCCACCCCGATCCAGAACATCAAGGCCAACTTCCCGGGCACCAAGACCACCGAGTTCGACACCTACTCGCAGTGTGTTGAGGCCCTCAAGAGCGGCCAGGTTGACGCTGTCACCACCGACCAGGCCATCCTGCTCGGCTACGCCGCCCAGGAGCCGGACAGCCTGAAGGTTGTCGGCCAGCCGTTCACCACCGAGAAGTACGGTGTCGGCCTGAAGAAGGGTGACACCGCCCTGCGCCAGTTCATCAACAAGACCTTCACCGACGGCGGTTCCGTCTGGCAGAAGATCTACGACCAGACGCTCGGCCAGTCCGGCACGAAGGTCCAGCAGCCCGCAGTAGAGAACTACTAAAACCTGCGTTGAGGGGGCGGCCTCCGGGCCGCCCCCTCTTCCACTGTCGAAAGCGACGATTCTGTGAATACGCTGCTGAATAACTCGGACCTCTTCATTACGGGGTTCCGAAACACGCTCATCCTCTTTTTCTTCTCGGCGATCTTCGCCCTGATCCTCGGCACCGTCGTCGCCGCCCTGCGGGTGTCCCCCGTCCCCGCCATGCGTGCGACCGCGACGCTCTACGTCAACGTGGTGCGCAATACCCCGCTGACCCTGGTGCTGTTCTTCTTCGCTTTGGGTTACCCGAAGCTGGGCCTGGTGCCGATCGACTTCACCACCGCCGCGATCATCGGCCTGAGCCTCTACACCGCCACCTACGTGGCCGAGGCTGTCCGCTCCGGTATCAACACCGTGCCGGTGGGCCAGGCCGAAGCCGCCCGCGCTATCGGCCTGCCGTTCACCCAGACCCTTACCCTGGTGATCCTGCCGCAGGCGTTCCGCGCCGTGATCCCGCCGATGTTCAGCGTCTTCATCGCCCTGCTCAAGAACACCACGGTGGCTGCGGGCTTCTCGGTCTTCGAGGCCGGCGCCATCCGCGCCAACCTCTCCGAGCGCGGCGAGCCGGCGCTGACCGGCCTGCTCTGGGTGGCCCTGGTGTTCATCATCCTTGTCTTCATCCTTTCCGCCCTGCAGCGAAAGCTTGAACAGAAGTGGAAGGTTGCCCGATGAGTTCCGTCCTCTTTGACGCCCCCGGCCCCAAGTCCCGAGCCCGCTACCGGATCCTCGGCGTCGTCACCGCCCTGGTGATCTTGCTGATCATCGGCTTCGTCCTGCTCCGGTTCGCCGAAAGCGGCCAGTTCGAGGCGAAGAAGTGGCAGCTGTTCACCTTCCCGCTGGTGCAGCAGACCATCCTCCAGTCCGTCGGCGCCACGCTGTCGGCCTTCGGCACCGCGGCCGTCCTGAGCCTGATCCTCGGCATCCTGCTGGCCTTCGGCCGGCTCTCGGACCGCCGCTGGATCAGCGCCCCGTGCTACGGCTTCACGGAGCTGTTCCGTGCCGTGCCGCTGCTGATCCTGATGATGATCTTCTACTACGGCCTGCCCACCGTCGGCATCCAGGGCATCACGCCCTTCACCGCCGTCGTGGCCGGCCTGGTGCTGTACAACGGTTCGGTCCTGGCCGAGGTGTTCCGCGCAGGCATCGAGTCGCTGCCGCGCGGCCAGAGCGAGGCCGGCTACGCGATCGGCCTGCCCAAGAGCAAGGTCATGACCAGCATCCTGCTCCCGCAGGCTGTCCGGTCCATGCTGCCGGTCATCATCTCCCAGCTGGTGGTCATCCTGAAGGACACCGCCCTCGGGTTCATCGTGACCTACAACGAGATCCTGTTCCAGGCGAAGTACTTCGGCAGCCAGATCCAGTACGGCTCCCCGATCATCCCGGCCGCCATGGTGGCTGCCGTGCTGTACGTGGGCATGTGCCTGATCCTGGCCGCGATCGCGAAGTGGCTGGAACGCCGGCTCTCCCGCAAGCCGGGCGTGGCGGTGGTCCCGGCGGCCAGCGTCCCCGCCGACGCCTAGCCCCACCAGCAACGCAGCCCCACCAGCAACGCAGCCACACCAGCAACACAGCCTCGACGCAGAACGGCCCGGAACCTCAGGTTCCGGGCCGTTCTGCGTTTCGGGCGTTTCAGTGCCGACGCGTTCCTACTCGGCGGCGGGCAGTCCCAGCCAGGAGCGCAGTGCGCGCAGGCATTCGCGGACGGCCGCGGCGTCGACGTGTTCGTTGTCCTTGTGCGCCAGCAGTGCGTCCCCGGGGCCGAAGTTCACGGCGGGGACGCCCAGTTCGCTGAAGCGGGCGACGTCCGTCCAGCCGTACTTGGGCTTCGGCTCGGCCCCGACGGCGGCGACGAAGGACGCGGCGGCCGGATGGTTCAGCCCGGGCCGGGCACCGGCGGCACCGTCGGTGCGGACCAGGTCGAAGCCGTCCAGCAGCTCGCGCACGTGCGCCTCGGCCTGCGCCATGGTCTTGTCGGGAGCGAAGCGGTAGTTGATCTCCACTACGCAACGGTCGGGGATGACGTTGCCGGCCGTGCCGCCGTGGACGCGCACGGCGTTCAGGCTCTCCCGGTAGTCCAGGCCGTCGACGGAGACCGTCTTCGGCTCGTACGCCGCCAAGCGTTCCAGGATGGGCGCCGCCGCGTGGATGGCGTTGCTGCCCATCCATGCCCGCGCGGAGTGGGCCGCCTCGCCGACGGTGGTGGCCTCGAAGCGGATGGTGCCGTTGCAGCCGCCCTCGACGGTCCCGTCAGTGGGTTCGAGCAGGATCGCGAAGTCGCCCTCGAGAAGGTCCCCGTGGTTGCGCACCAGCCGGCCCAGGCCGCTCTTGACGCCCTCGACCTCCTCGTGGTCGTAGAAGACGAAGGTGACGTCCTTGTCCGGTGCCGCGCCGCCGTCGAACATCCCGGCCGCCAGGGCCAGCTGCACGGCGACGCCGCTCTTCATGTCGGTGGCGCCGCGGCCGTAGAGGATGCCCTCCCCCGGCGCGCCGGAGGCCCAGTAGGAGGGGACGGTGCCGAGAGAGCCCTCGGTGGTGGGCAGCGGCACGGTGTCCAGGTGCCCGGCCAGGATGACCCGCTCGGCCCGGCCCAGCGAGGTGCGGGCGACGATCGCGTCGCCGTCGCGGGTCAGCTCCAGCTGCGGGATGGCCCGGAGCGCGTGCTCGACGGCATCCGCCAGCCGGCGCTCCTCCCCCGAAACGCTGAAGATGTCGATGATGTCTGCGGTCAGGAGGGCCACGTCCTGGTGCAGGTCCAGGCGGGCGGGGGCGCTTTGCTCAGTCACCGTCCCACTGTAGCGTCCGTGCACCGTCACCGTTTTAGAAGACGGCGGGGCCCGTCGATAGACTTGGGCGCATGACTGACAACGCTTCCTCCGCCGCGCCCGCCGACTCCCGCTCCGCCTACGGTTACGGGGTGGCCACCATCGCCACCCGCGAGGGCGAGGCCACCGTGCTGGACGCCTGGTTCCCGGCCCCGGCCCTCGGAACCGCCGCGGAGAGCCTGCGGGACGTCGCCAACGCGGACCAGGCCCTGCAGGACATCGCGGCGACGGGCGACGACGCCGACCGCGGCACCGAGCAGAAGGTCATCTTCGCCCAGATCAACCTGGATGAGGCCCCCGCGGACACCGCCGACGCGTACCTGCGCCTGCACCTGCTCTCGCACCGCCTTGTCAAGCCCAACAGCATCAACCTCGACGGTATCTTCGGCAAGCTGCCCAACGTCGTCTGGACCAACTTCGGCCCCGCCCCGGTGGAAGGCTTCGAAATGACCCGTGCCCGGCTCCGCCGCCGCGGCGCCGTTACGGTCTACGGCGTGGACAAGTTCCCGCGCATGGTGGACTACGTCCTTCCCTCCGGCGTCCGGATCGCCGACGCCGACCGGGTCCGCCTCGGCGCGCACCTGGCCGAGGGCACCACGGTCATGCACGAGGGGTTCGTGAACTTCAACGCCGGCACGCTCGGCACCTCCATGGTGGAGGGCCGGATCTCCGCCGGTGTCGTCGCGGGAAACGGCACCGACGTCGGCGGCGGCGCCTCGATCATGGGCACCCTCTCCGGCGGCGGCAAGGAACAGATCTCCCTCGGCGAGCGGGTCCTTCTGGGCGCGAACTCCGGCGTAGGGATCAGCATCGGCGATGACTCCGTGGTGGAGGCCGGCCTGTACGTCACCGCCGGAACCCGCGTCCGCGTGGTGGGCCCGAAGGACGCCGACGGCGAGGACACCACCCGGATCGTCAAAGCAGTGGAGCTCTCCGGCGTCCCGAACCTGCTGTTCCGCCGCAACTCCACCAGCGGCCAGGTGGAAGTACTGCCCCGCAAGGGACAGACCGTGGAGCTCAACGAGGCTCTGCACGCCAACTAGGCACCGGCCGAGAGCCTGACGGCTCAGGATTCGACCGGCCCCGCGGGGCCCGAGGGAGTATAGACGTGGCACGCAGACGTGGCTGGCGCCGCAGGATCGTGCTGTTGCTGGTCCTGGCGATGGTGGGCGGCGCCGTGTACACCGCCGTCGCCTTCCTGCAGCGCTCCGAGACCCTGGTGACGGAGGGCTGCAAGGTCCCCGGCGCGGACGAGGACCTCGCCACCGACCAGGCCGGGTACGCGGCCCTGATCAGCGCGATCGCGGTGCGGCGCGGGCTGCCCGCCCGCGCCGCCAGCATTGCGCTGGCCACCTCGCTGCAGGAATCCAAGCTCCGCAACATCGGCCACGGGGACGAGGCCGGACCGGACTCGCGCGGGCTCTTCCAGCAGCGGCCCTCCCAGGGCTGGGGCACCGAGGCCGAGGTGATGGACCCGTACCATGCCACGAACGCCTTCTACGATGCGCTGGTCAAGATTCCCGGCTATGAGTCGCTGCCCATCACCGCCGCCGCGCAGGAGGTCCAGCGTTCGGCCTACCCGGGCGCCTACGCCCAGCACGAACCCACGGCCCGGGCCTTCGCCTCCGCCCTGACCGGGCAGTCGCCGCAGTCCCTGGACTGCACGCTGCGCGCCCCCGACGCCGCCGGCGACCCGGCCGCCGTGCAGCAGCGGCTGACGTCCGCATTCGGAGCGCTCACCGCCGGAACGGAGGGGCGCACGCTCACCGTGCAGGCCCAGGACACCCGGGCCTGGGCCTGGGCCGTGGCCCAGTGGGCGGTGGCGAACGCGAAGTCGCTGTCCATCACCGCGGTGGCCGTCGACGGCCAGACCTGGACCCGGTCCGGCCACAACGGCTGGCAGCCCGGGGACGCCCCGGCCGGCCAGGTCAGCATCACGGTCGCGGCGGAACCGGCCAAGTAACCGGGACCGGTACGCCGCAAAGACCGGCGGCCGCGGACGACGTTCGCCCGATCAGGCCAGCAGTTCGATGACGGGCTGGACGTAGCTGCGGAACAGTTCCGGGTCCGCGGCCAGCGCCGAGCTCATGATGATCTTGTCCGGCTCCAGGTACCAGGCCCGCGGCTCGGCCAGCGGCAGTTCGATGATGGTCAGCTCGAAGTCGCGGGCATCCCTGCCGGCCTCCAGCAGGCGGTCCTCGACCATGTCGGCCAGGATCGACGAGGCGCCGTTGGCGTCCCGTTCAGCCTCGAGCGCGCGGTACTCCCCCTGGCGCTCCCGGGCCCAGCTGAGCGCGGCGCCGAAGTGTGCCTGGAGCACGCGCCGCAGGGCCGGGGAATTGCCGAAGGCGCGGAAACCGGGCGGCCCCAGCTCGGGCTCCATCTCCGGGTGCGCCTTGAGCAGCTGTGACCACCAGGCCTCCCACTCCGTCTTCAGTGCCGGCATCCCGCCCACCTCGTTGATCAGGTGGGAATGGTTCGACGGATGGATCTTGGGAACGACCGGGCAGAGGACCGGATGACCCACGGTCTCCAGGCCGGCCGCGTCCCGTACATACAGCGCGATCAGCATGGGACCCGAGGTGTCCATGGAGATCCGCCAGCCGGGCCCGCCTGTGTGGTGCATCCGATGTGCCTCCCTTGGCAAGACGTACTTTTTCAGTGTATTCCCGTTGGCCGCACAGGTTAATGGCGGGCACAGGTTAGTGGCGGTGCAGGTGATGGTCCCCGGCGGTCAGGCAGGGACCGGGTGCCGCCGATCCAGTGTCGAAAGGTGCGCCTCCAGGACGTCGCGGCACACCTGTGCCGTCATCCATTCCGGCTGCAGCAAGGCATGCAGGACCAGCCCGTCGAGGGTTGCCAGGAGCCGCTCGGCCTCGGTGACCAGCTGTTGCTGGTCCGGCTCCGCGCCGTCTCCGGCGAGGGTGAGGACCAGACGGCCGACGACGGCGGCCACCGCCCGGTGGCTGCGGTCCGCCTCCGGGACCAGGAAAGGGCGGGTACGGGCTGCGGCCTTGAAGGCCATCCAGACGCAGGCGTCCACGGCCCGCTCCTCATCGAGCGGCAGCAGTTCCTCCAGCAGCGCCAGCACGGCGGTCCGGTGGCCGGGGGTGCCGGGGGCTGCCGCGGCGAGCTGCTCCTCGGCGCCGAGCAACCGGCCGGTGATGCTGTCAACGGCGACGCTGAAGGAGTGGATGAGCAGCTCGTCGCTGCTGGCGAAGTAGTGCCGCACGGAGCCGACGGCCAAGCCGGCCTCATCGGCCACCTCACGCAGGGACGCCCGTTCCAGGCCGTCGGTGGCGATAATGCGGAAGACCGCGTCGACAATTTCCTGGCGCCGCAAAACAGCGTCGACAAATTTGGGCATTGCTCCTTTTTAGCACGCACGTGCCCCGTCCACGGCGAACCACGCCGTCCCACCCGTCACTCCTGTACCAGCCACGGGCACTTCCGGCACGGAAAACGGCGGCGGCCGCGCCCCTGGAAAAGGGTGCGCGGCCGCCGCCGTCGGGCTGTGCTCAGCAGTGCAGTGCCGTTGGATGGGACCTAGACGGCCGGGTAGTTCCGTTCCGGCTCTCCCGTGTACAGCTGGCGCGGGCGGCCGATCTTGGTGTTCGGGTCGCTGATCATCTCGCGCCACTGCGCGATCCAGCCGGGGAGGCGGCCGATCGCGAAGAGCACGGTGAACATCTTCTCCGGGAAGCCCATGGCCTTGTAGATCAGGCCGGTATAGAAGTCCACGTTCGGGTAGAGCTTGCGCTGGATGAAGTAGTCATCCTGCAACGCCTTCTCTTCGAGGCGGAGGGCGATCTCGAGCAGTTCGTCGTTGCCGCCGAGCTTGCTGAGGATCTCGTGGGCCGTGGCCTTGACGATCTTGGCGCGCGGGTCGTAGTTCTTGTAGACCCGGTGGCCGAAGCCCATCAGGCGGACGCCGTCTTCCTTGTTCTTGACCTTCTCCATGTAGTCCTCGGGCTTGATGCCGTCGGCCTGGATCTGGCGGAGCATCTTGAGGACGGCCTCGTTGGCGCCACCGTGGGCGGGGCCGAAGAGGGCGTTGATGCCGGCGGAGACGGACGCGAAGAGGTTGGCGTTGGAGGAGCCGACCAGGCGGACCGTGGAGGTGGAGCAGTTCTGCTCGTGGTCCGCGTGCAGGATGAGCAGCAGGTCCAGGGCCTTGGCAACGACCGGGTCGACCTCGTACTGCTCGGCGGGGAGGCCGAAGCTCAGGCGCAGGAAGTTCTCCACCAGGTTCATGGAGTTGTCCGGGTAGAGCATCGGCTGGCCGATGGACTTCTTCAGCGCGTATGCGGCGATGACCGGCATCTTGGCCAGCAGGCGGTAGGTGGAAACCTCGACGTGCTCGGCGTTGAACGGGTCCAGCGAGTCCTGGTAGAAGGTGGACAGCGCGGAGACGGCGGAGGAAAGCACCGGCATCGGGTGCGCGTCGCGCGGGAAGCCGCTGAAGAAGCCCTTGAGCTCCTCATGCAGCAGGGTGTGGTGGCGGATCCGCTGATCGAAGGCCTCCAGCTCGGCCGGCGTCGGCAGGTTGCCGTAGATCAGCAGGTAGGACACCTCGAGGAAGCTCGAGTGCTCGGCGAGCTGCTCGATCGGGTAACCCCGGTAGCGCAGGATGCCGGCGTCGCCATCGATGTATGTGATGGCCGAGGTGGTGGCCGCCGTGTTCATGAAACCGGGGTCAAAGGCAACGGCGCCGGTCTGCTTCAGCAGCTTGGAAACGTCGTAGCCTTCGTTTCCTTCAACAACCTTGATGCGCGGGAGCTCAAGCTCGCCGCCTGCATGACGCAGGGTTGCGCTGGTGGTCTCAGTCATGGATTCTCCTCATGAGGCCCTGGGCCCCTGTTGAAAGCTTGATCCAACATCTGGTGAAGCCGCCCACGGAATCCGCATCTACATGCCGGTTCCAACGGCCGCGCTGCCTTCTTGTGGAAAGCCACCATTGATCGTCAGTTAAAAAGTACCGGGACTTCGCGGGTGGTACTAATCCGCAGGGCCTTCAAGGCGGCGAATCCGCGCTTTGTGTGCCCCGCGTCACAGCATCGTTACGGTCCCGTAGCCAGACGCTCCGCGGCGGTGGCGATCCGCTCGTCGCTGGCCGTGAGGGCCACCCGCACGAAGCCGTTGCCGGCGTCGCCGTAGAACACCCCGGGGCCGACGACGATTCCGCGGTCCGCCAGCCGCCCCACCGTGTCCCAGGTCGGCTCGCCCGCGGTGGCCCACAGGTAGAGTCCGGCGCGGGACTCGTGAATGGTCAGCCCGAAGGACTCCAGTGCGGGAACGATCCGCTCGCGGCGGCCGCGGTACAGGTCCTTCTGCGCGGTGACGTGGGCGTCGTCGCCGAGCGCCACGCGCATGGCCTCCTGGACCGGGTAGGGCACGATCATCCCGGCGTGCTTGCGGCTGTTGACCAGGTTGGCCATCAGGGCCCCGTCGCCGGCGACGAAGGCGGCCCGGTAGCCGGCCAGGTTGGACTGCTTGCTCAGCGAGTAGACCGCCAGCAGCCCCTCGTGGGAGCCGCCCGCCACCCGCGGGTCGAGGATGCTGGGTACGGGTTCCCCGCCTCGCTGGACGTCCCATTCGCCCCAGCCGAGTTCGGCGTAGCACTCGTCGGAGGCGACGACGGCGCCCAGCTCACGGGCCTGCGCCACGATCCGGCGCAGGGACTCGGCGTCGCGGACGCTGCCGGTGGGGTTGGCCGGGGAGTTGACCCAGACGAGCCGGACGCGCGAGCGGGTGCCGGCGTCGAGTTCATCGAGGTCGTCGGCGGCGACGTGCTCCGCGCCGGCGAACGTGGCCCCGATGTCGTAGGTGGGGTACGCGACGGTGGGCCGGACGACGACGTCGCCGGGCTTCAGGCCGAGCAGGAACGGCAGCCAGGCCACCAGTTCCTTGGACCCGACTGTGGGCATGACGTTCTGCGGGTCGAGGCCGGGGACGCCGCGGCGGCGCTCGAACCAGGCGGCGATGGCCTCGCGGAGGGCCGGGGTGCCGTGCACGGTCGGGTAGCCGGGAGCGTTGGCCGCGGCCCGGAGGGCGTCCTGGACCAGGGCGGGCGTGTCATCCACCGGGGTGCCGATGGACAGGTTGGCCACTCCCCCGGGGTGCCCGGCGGCGCGGGCGCTGTAGGGCGCCATCGCCTCCCACGGGTAGTCGGGCAGGCTGAGGCCGAAGCTGCGCACCGCAGAAGTCACCGTGGATCCGTCCTAGTGGTCTTGGTTCTGCGGCGGCAGGGCGGCGATCATCGGGTGGTCGGTGTGGGTGTTGCCGATCTTGGCGGCGCCGCCCGGGGAACCCAGCACGTCGAAGAACTCCACATTGGCCTTGTAGTAGTCCGCCCACTCTTCGGGTGTGTCGTCCTCGTAGTAGATCGCCTCGACGGGGCAGACCGGCTCGCAGGCACCGCAGTCCACGCACTCGTCCGGGTGGATGTACAGGGAACGCTCGCCCTCGTAGATGCAGTCGACGGGGCACTCCTCAATGCATGCCTTGTCCTTAACATCTACACACGGCTGCGCGATTACGTACGTCACGACCCTGGCCTCTCCACGTTGGCTCCGGCTTCCGCCGGGCGTTCTGCCCCGGCCTGAGCGCCGGGCTGCTGACTTCCGAGCCTATTATCCCCCAGCCCGCTCCCGCCAACCTACCCGGCCGTCACAGACGCCCGCGGCAGGCGGTCTGCCCGCGGACCTAGGATGGTCCGGTGAGCGATTCCCCTTCCCGGCCCCGTGACTTTCTGGCCTCCGCCGCGCCGGGCACCCGGGTGGTGGTCCGGTACCGCATCGAGGGCGGCCTGACCGACGCGCTGGGCGAGCTGCTGGGTTGCGACGGTACCGAGTGCACGGTCCGCACGCGCCGGGAGGACACGGTCATCACGCTGGCGTCCGTGGTGGCGGCGAAGGCCGTGCCGCCGCCTCCGCCCCGCCGGGCGCCGCGGGTGAGGCCGGGCTCTACTGAGCCGGAGAAATCCCAGGACGCTGCCGGGCCGGAGGAAGCCTAGGAGGCGGGTCCCTCGACGCTGTCCGGGAGCTTCCGCATGGACATCAGCGGCGAGAACAGCACCGGCGCCACGGAGAGCAGGCTCAGCGCGGCGCCCAGCCACATGGCGGGCACCATCCCGATTGACTCGCCGAGGAAGCCGCCGATCAGGGCCGCCACCGGCATGACGCCCCAGACGACGCAGCGGACGGAGGCGTTCATCCGGCCCAGCAGCCGCGGCGGGCAGACCCGCTGCCGCATGGTCAGCTGCATAATGTTGTAGACCAGCGCGCCGAAGGTGGTGCCGAACTCGGAGATGGTCAGCAGCACCAGGGCGTTGCCGGGTTCGGTCTGCAGGGCCGCCACCGGCACCAGCACCAGCGCCAGCGACCCAAGCAGTGCCCCCGCCGGGATGACCCGGCCCTCGCCGATCCGGCGGGCAAGCCACGGGCCGGACACCGCGCCCAGCAGGCCGCCCGCGGCGCCGACGGACATGATGATGCCCATACCCTGGGGACCCAGCCCCAGCTGCCGGAGCACCAGCACCGGCAGCAGCGTGAACACCAGCATGCTGGCGAAGTTCATGCCGGCGGTGCAGAGCACCACGCGGCGGATCAGTTCGTGCCGCACCACAAAGGAGAGGCCCTCGCGGATCTCGGTGCCCAGCGAACCGTGTTCCCGGGCCGGGCGGGGCTCCTCACGGTCGCGGGTGCGGGTCAGGAACACGGCGGAGAGCAGGTATCCCACGGACTGGCCGACAAAGAGCACCGGCGCCGTCACCACGGCCAGGAGCGCTCCGCCGGCGGCTGGCCCGCCGATCCGGGCGATCTGGGCCGTGGCCTCGAGTTTGGAGTTTGCCTCGCCCACGTGGCGGGCGGGCACCAGCAGGGGGACGAAGCTCTGATAGGAAACGTCGAAGAACACGGTGGCGACGCCGACGACGGCGGAGATGACGTAGAGGTGCCAGACCTGCAGCGCACCGGCCCACCAGAGCAGGGGCACGGCGCTGATCGCGACCATCCGGACCAGGTCCGCGAGGATCATGGTGCGGCGCTTGAGCCAGCGGTCCACCCAGGCGCCGGCAGGCAGCCCAACCAGCAGGAAGGCGGCGAGTCCGGCGGCGTTGAGGATGCCCACCTCGAACTCGGTGGCGCGCAGCAGGGTCACGGCCAGGACGGGGAACGCGAGCTGTCCGAGCTGGGCGCCGAGCTGCGAAAGGGACTGGGCGGTCCAGAAGACGCCGAAGTTGGCGTCACGCCAGAGCGAGGCCTCCCGGGCAGTGTCCCCCGGTGCCTCAGCGTCCCCGCCGACGTCGGAATCCGCGGCGAAGTCGGCGGGTTTCTGGGCTGTCACCGGGTCAGCTTTGCAGTAGAGGTGACAGCTGTCAATCACTTCGCGGCGCGCCGGGACGGCGTTGCGCCGCACGGCACCGGCAGAACCGGGAGGGCCGCTTAAACGGCTCTGCCGCCGGGCGGCGGTTGGACCGCCTGCCCGACGGCAGTTCGTGGTGGCGCTGGACGCGCCGATGCCCTGGCGGGCTGGACCCTAGGCCTTGGCGCGGGCGCGGTTGGCCTTGGCCCGCTCGTTGGAGTCCAGGATCACCTTGCGGATACGGATGTCTTCCGGGGTGACCTCGACGCATTCGTCCTCGCGGGCGAATTCGAGGGATTCCTCGAGGGTCAGCTCGCGCGGCGGGGTCAGGTTCTCGAAGGAGTCCGAGGAAGCGGCACGCATGTTGGTGAGCTTCTTTTCCTTGGTGATGTTGACGTCCATGTCATCGGCGCGGGAGTTCTCGCCGACGATCATGCCCTCGTAGACCTCGGAGGTGGGCTTCACGAAGAAGGAGCCACGTTCCTGCAGGTTGATCATGGCGAACGGCGTCACGACACCGGCACGGTCGGCAACCATCGAACCGTTGGTGCGGTATTCGATCGGGCCGGCCCACGGCTCGTAGCCCTCGGAGATCGAGGCGGCGATGCCGGCACCGCGGGTGTCCGTGAGGAACCGGGTGCGGAAGCCGATCAGGCCACGGGCGGGAACGATGAATTCCATGCGGCACCAGCCGGTGCCGTGGTTGGCCATGTTGGTCATGCGGCCCTTACGGGCGGCCATCAGCTGCGTCACGGCGCCGAGGTATTCCTCGGGCACGTCGATGGTCATGTGTTCCATCGGCTCGTGGATCTTGCCGTCGATGGTCTTGGTGACAACCTGCGGCTTGCCGACGGTCAGCTCGAAGCCTTCGCGGCGCATCTGCTCGACCAGGATGGCGAGGGCGAGCTCGCCACGGCCCTGGACTTCCCAGGCGTCGGGACGCTCGGTCGGGAGGACCTTGATGGAGACGTTACCGATCAGTTCCTTGTCGAGGCGGTCCTTGACCTGGCGTGCGGTGACCTTGGCGCCCTTGACCTTGCCGGCCAGCGGGGAGGTGTTGATACCGATGGTCATCGAGATGGCCGGGTCGTCAACGGTGATCAGCGGCAGCGGCTGCGGGTTCTCGGCGTCGGTCAGGGTCTCACCGATGGTGATCTCCTCGATGCCGGCGACGGCGACGATCTCGCCCGGTCCGGCGGACTCGGCCGGGACGCGGTCCAGGGCCTTGGTGGCCAGCAGTTCGGTGATCTTGACGTTCTTGAGCTCACCGTTGGCGCGGGCCCATGCCACGGTCTGGCCCTTGCGCAGGGTGCCGTTGTAGATGCGGAGCAGGGCGAGGCGGCCGAGGAACGGGGAGGCGTCCAGGTTGGTGACGTGTGCCTGCAGCACACCGTCCGGGTTGTAGGTCGGGGCCGGGATGTGCTCGATGATGGTCTTGAAGAGCGGTTCCAGGTCCTCGTTCTCCGGGGCGGTGCCGTCGGCGGGCTGCTCGAGGGAGGCGCGGCCGACCTTGGCGGCGGCGTAGACGACGGGAACTTCGAGGATCTTGTCCAGGTCCAGGTCCGGAACCTCGTCCGCGAGGTCCGAGGCCAGGCCCAGGAGCAGGTCCATGGACTCGTGCACGACTTCCTCGATGCGGGCATCGGGACGGTCGGTCTTGTTGACCAGCAGGATCACGGGCAGGTGCGCGGCGAGGGCCTTGCGCAGCACGAAGCGGGTCTGCGGCAGCGGGCCTTCGGAGGCGTCCACGAGGAGGACGACGCCGTCGACCATGGACAGGCCGCGCTCGACCTCACCGCCGAAGTCGGCGTGGCCGGGGGTGTCGATGACGTTGATGGTGATGGTCTCGCCGTTGGAGGACGGACCGTTGTAGGCCACCGTGGTGTTCTTGGCCAGGATGGTGATGCCCTTTTCGCGTTCCAGGTCACCGGAGTCCATGACGCGGTCTTCGAGGTGGTTGTGCTCGGCAAAGGAGTTGGTCTGCTTGAGCATGGCATCGACCAGGGTGGTCTTGCCGTGGTCAACGTGGGCCACAATCGCGACGTTGCGCAGGTCACTGCGCAATGCAGTGGCTACCGCAGTGTTGGTGGTGGTTTCAGACATGCGTTATTGCTCGATTCAGTGGTGAAGTCAGCTGTTGTATCGCGACATTTCCGACCGGAACGCACGACAGGAATGGCCCGTTCGCACAGGGCACCTGCATCCATTCTAGCGGCTCGGGCATTTATTGGCCTAAATCGCCCGCCGGCGCGGGGATCCCCGGGCACCGGGCCCGGCGCCCGGCGACGGCGGCGGCGCCCGGCGGGGTCGTGTCCACGTGAGGAATGTCACTGGCTTTTGGGAGCGAAGTACCGCATTATTGCCGTGGTAAAGAAAAGCAAAGCCCGGAGACCCCAGATGCGAATCGCCTCGGCTCTGACCCGCTACGCCGCACCTGTGATCGCCACCGGCGTTCTCCTGGCCGGCTGCGGGCAGGCACCCACCACTTCCTCGTCCGGCCCGGACTCACCGGCCAGCGCCAGCGCCCCCGCCTCCGGCGTACCCGGAAAGTCGGCGGCCCGTGCGGGTGCAGGTGCGTCCGGCGAACCGGTCGCCGCCGGCGGGCAGAAGTCCCTGCTGGCACCCCTGCCCAACCCGGCCACCATGGCCCCGGGCACGGTATACCGCAACCCGGCCAACGGCCGGGAAGAGGTCATCGTGGCCAACATCTCCCGGACCGCGCTCCTGATCGGCGACTCCCAGTCCGAACCGACCAATGGGTGGCCCCGGCAGGGCCTTTCCGCGGCCGGGTACGACGTCTTCTTCTGCGGTCTGGGCGGAACCGGCTATGTCGCGGCGAATGGGAAGACCGGCAACTACGTCGACGCCCTGCAGCGCGGGGACTGGAAGCTGCCCTACGGCGCGCCCGCCCTAATTGTCATGGAAGGCGGCGGCAACGATGCAACCCGCGGGGCCACCGACGCCCAGATCGTGGCCAACGCCGAGCGGCTGATCGCCTCCCTCAAGCAGCGCTACCCCTCCGCCCGGCTGGCGATGATCGGCACCCTGGCCCGCGGGGCGAACTACGGCGGCGGCCGCCGGACCCAGGTGGATTCGTTGCTGGGCGGCCTTGCGGCCCGGCATTCCATCCCGTTCATCAGCACCGGCGACTGGCTGACCAAGTACAACCTGACCTCGCAGATGGCCGACGGCGTGCACATGAACAGCACCGGCCACGCCGCGCTCGGTACGATCCTGGCCGGCAAACTCAAGGATCTGGGCCTCGAACTGCCCCCGCCCGGGCCCGTGACCACCGAGCCCGGCAACTAGGCAGCGGTACCGGAGGACCGGGAAGAGTTAAACAAAGGGAGCCGGTGACCACCCCGCGGGGTGGTCACCGGCTGCCTTTGTTAGTGAGGGCCCGCAGGGGCGTCCTGCCTGGAGGTCAGGCGACGTCCGGTGGGAGCATCAGCTTGGCGCCGGGGATGGCGTTCAGCAGGGCCTTCGTGTACTCCATTTGCGGCGCGTCGAAGACGTCGTCGGTCGAACCGGTCTCCACCAGCTTGCCCTTTTCCATCACGCAGACGTGGTCCGCGATCTGCCGGACCACGGCCAGGTCGTGGGTGATGAAGAGGTAAGTCAGGCCCAGCCGCGACTGCAGGTCCGCGAGCAGGTTGAGAACCTGCGCCTGGACCAGCACGTCGAGTGCGGAGACGGCTTCGTCACAGATGATGACCTCGGGATCGAGGGCCAGGGCACGGGCGATCGCGACGCGCTGGCGCTGGCCGCCGGAGAGCTCGTTCGGGTAGCGCTGCATGGTGGACTGCGGCAGGGCCACCTGGTCCAGCAGTTCGCGCACCTTCTTTTCCCGGCTGGCCTTGGTCCCGATCTTGTGGGTGCGCAGCGGTTCCTCGATGGTCCGGAAGATGTTGTACATCGGATCGAGGGAACCGTAGGGGTCCTGGAAGATCGGCTGGACACGGCGGCGGAACGCGAAGATTTCCTTGGCGTTCAGCGTCGAGGTGTCCACGCCGTCGAACACGATCTTGCCGGAGGTGGGCTGGAGCAGGTTCAGCACCATCTGCGCCACCGTGGACTTGCCGGAGCCCGACTCCCCCACGATCGCCGTCGTCGTGCCGCGCTTGACGCTGAAGGACACGTCGTCCACCGCGGTGAAGTCGGTGGACCGGCCCAGGCCGGAGCGGAGCTTGAAGACCTTGCGGAGGTTCTCGATCTTGAGCACCTCGTCCGGCTTCGCGGCCTCGACCACGCCTTCCTCGGCGGGGGCGAGCAGGTCCTCGGACTCGACGCCCTGCTCCTTGGCGACCTGGATCCGGCGGGACGCCAGCGACGGCGCGGAGGCGACCAGGCGCTGCGTGTACGGGTGCTGCGGGTTGCGCAGCAGTTCCAGCGACGGACCCGATTCCACCACCTGGCCGCGGTACATCACGACCACCTTGTCGGCGCGTTCGGCGGCGAGGCCGAGGTCGTGGGTGATCAGCAGCACGGCGGTGCCGAGCTCGGTGGTCATCTTGTCCAGGTGGTCAAGGATCTGGCGCTGCACGGTCACGTCCAGGGCCGACGTCGGCTCATCGGCGATGAGCAGGCGCGGCTGGCAGGACAGGCCGATGGCGATCAGCGCGCGCTGGCGCATGCCGCCGGAGAACTCGTGCGGGTACTGCTTGGCGCGCCGTGCGGCGTCCGGCAGGCCGGCCTGCGAGAGGACCTTGGCGACGTCGTCGGGACCGTCGGGCAGCCCGTTGGCCTTGAGCGTCTCGCGGACCTGCTGGCCGATCTTCCAAACCGGGTTGAGGTTGGACATCGGGTCCTGCGGGACCATGCCGATGCTGTTGCCGCGCAATTCGATCATGCGCTTCTCGCCGGCCTTGGAGATGTCCTCGCCGTCGAACAGGATCTGGCCGCCGGAGACCCGGCCGTTGGTGGGCAGCAGGCCGATCGCGGCCAGCGCCGTGGTCGACTTGCCCGAGCCGGACTCGCCCACGATCGCGACCGTTTCGCCCGGCATCACGGTGAGGTGGGCGTTGCGGACGGCGTTGACGTCGCCGCCGCCGGTCTTGAAGGTGATCGCCAGGTCCCGGATTTCCAGGAGCGGACGCACGGCGGCCGTTCCCTCTTCACGGATTTCAACAGGGGTGTTCATGGCTTCCCCTTTCATCGCTTGCGCGCTTTGGGATCGAGAGCATCACGGAGGGCGTCGCCCAGCATGATGAAGCTCAGAACGGTGATGGAGAGGGCGATGGCCGGGTAGAGCAGCGGCATCGGGTTCGAGCGCAGGGAGGCCTGAGCTGCCTGGATGTCGTTGCCCCAGGACATCACGCTGGGCGGGAGGCCGATGCCCAGGAAGGACAGCGTGGATTCGGCCACGATGAAGGTACCCAGGGAGATGGTGGCCACGACGATGATCGGGGCCAGCGAGTTCGGCATGACGTGACGCATCAGGGCGCCGAACTTGGAGACACCCAGGGAACGCGCGGCGGTGACGAAGTCGGCGTTGCGGACCTCGATCACGGCGCCACGGGTGATGCGGGCGATCTGCGGCCAGCCGAACGCCATCAGGATCAGCACCAGGGTCCACGCGGTGCGGTTGGAGCGGAACATCGGCAGCTGCATGACGACGATCGCGCCGAGGATCAGCGGCAGCGCGAAGAAGATGTCGTTGATGCGGGCCAGGACCGCGTCAACCCAGCCGCCGTAGTAGCCGGCCAGGGCGCCCATGATGCCGCCGATGACCAGGACACCGATGGTGGTGAACAGGCCGACGGTCACCGAGGAGCGCGTGCCGTAGATGACGCGGGCGTAGACGTCGCAGCCCTGCTGGGTGAAGCCCAGCGGGTGGCCGCCGGTGGGGCCGCCGTCGGAGTTGGCCAGCTGGCAGGCCTCGGAGGTGGGGTCGATGCCGGAGAACAGTCCCGGGAAGAGGGACACGGCCACGACCACCAGGATCAGGAACGCGGAGATCAGGAACAGCGGCTGCTTGCGCAGGTTGCGCCAGGCCTCGGCCCAGAGGCTCAGGGGTGCCTGGTCCTCCTTGACCTTGTCCGTGGCCTGCAGCGGGGTCTCGGAAAAGTCGGCGACGAAGTGCTCGATGTGGCGCGGGGCGGGCATCGGAGCGTCCTGCCGTGCGGGATTGGTTTCAGGAGTCATAGCGGATCCTCGGGTCAAGCCAGGCGTAGAGCAGGTCAACGAGCAGGTTGGAGAGGCAGTAGATCAGCACCAGGACGGTGACGATCGAGACCACCGTGGGTCCCTCGCCGGAGAGCACGGCCCGGTAGAGCCGGTTGCCGACGCCGGGCACGTTGAAGATGCCTTCGGTGACGATCGCGCCGCCCATCAGGCTGCCCAGGTCCGCGCCCAGGAAGGTGATGACGGGGATCAGGGAGTTGCGCAGGATGTGCACGCGGACCACTCGGAACCGGGACAGGCCCTTGGCGGTGGCGGTGCGCACGTAGTCGGCGTTCATGTTCTCGATCACCGAGGTGCGCGTCAGGCGCAGCACGTACGCGAAGGAGCCCAGGCCCAGCACGATCGCGGGCAGGATCAGGTCCTGCACCGTAGCCGCGGAACTGACCGTGGGCTTGGCCCAGCCGAGCTGGACGCCGATGGTGAACTGCAGCAGGAAGCCAAGGACGAAGATCGGGATGCCGATGACGATCAGGGACGCCACGAGGACGGTCGCGTCAAAGAGCTTGCCCTTCCGCAGGCCGGCGATCAGGCCGAAGATGATGCCGAAGACGGCCTCGAAGATCAGCGCCATGATGGCCAGGCGGGCGGTAACCGGGAACACCTCGCCCAGCACGGCGGCGATGGGACGGCCGGAGAAGTCCTGGCCGAGGTCGAAGGTGAAGATGCTCTTGAGGTAGAGCAGGTATTGGATCCAGAACGGCTGGTCCAGGTGGTACTGCGCGCGGAGCTTCGCGGCGACGGCCTCGTTGACCGGCTTGTCGCCGAAGAGGGCGACGATCGGGTCACCGGGGAGGCTGAAGACCAGGAAGTAGACCAGCAGCGTTGCGCCCAGGAAGACGGGGATCAGTTGGAGAAAACGCTTGAGGATGTAAGTCGCCATCAGCGAAGCACACCCTTGTCAGCAGGCATCCGGTCCAGGGATGCGGCGGAGTTGTTCATCGAAGAACCTTTTCACTTTGGACTGCGGCCCGGCGCCGGGTCGGTCACAGAGGACGGGCTGCAGAGTTCACCCGAGGCGGTGGCCGTCAGGGCGGACTGTCAGGGAGAACTTGCGGGGATCTGTCCGGAAAACAGAGTGGAAGCAGAACAACGGCGGAGGCCCCAATCCAGGCAGCCCCCGCCGTCGTTCAGTTATTTACTTGCCGCTGATGTTGTAGTACAGCGGGACGCCGTCCCAGCCGTAGTCAACGTTGGTGACCTTGTCGCTCCAGCCGCCCTGGGCAACCTGGTACCACAGGGGGATGGCCGGAAGGTCGGTCAGGAGGATTTCCTGAGCCTTGTTCATGGCCTTGTTGCCGTCGGCGACGGTGGAGGCGTTCAGGCCGTCGG
Source organism: Arthrobacter sp. NPDC080082 (assembly GCF_040686595.1). Classification (NCBI taxonomy): domain Bacteria; kingdom Bacillati; phylum Actinomycetota; class Actinomycetes; order Micrococcales; family Micrococcaceae; genus Arthrobacter; species Arthrobacter sp. NPDC080082. Next base: position 159,980 of record NZ_JBFBKQ010000001.1, read on the forward strand.
AGATGGCCTTGTCGAACGTCGGGTTCGCGTACTTCGCGTCGTTGGAGCCGGCACCGGTCTTGTAGATCGGGCCGAGGAAGTTGTACAGCGACGGGTAGTCGGCCTGCCAGCCGGCGCGGATGGCACCGGTCAGGGTCTTGGCGGTGGCGTCGTTGCGGGCTTCCTTGAACGTGGCGTAGGGCTTGCCCTCAACCTTGATGCCGAGGGTGTTCTTCAGCTGGTTCACAACAGCCTCAACCCATGCCTTGTGGCCGCCCTTGTCGGCGTTGTAGGCGATGGTGAAGGTCTTGTCAGCGTCCCACTTCTGGATCGCGTCGGCCTTGGCCCAGGCGTCCTTGGCCTTGGTGGCGTCGAACTTCAGGTTGTCCGAACCCGGGATCGAGTCGCTGTAGCCGTCCAGCACGGGGGCGGTGAAGTCCTTGGCGGGCTGGCGTGCACCGTTGAAGATGACCTTGGTGATCTCATCGCGGTTGATGGCCATGGAGATGGCCTGGCGGCGCAGCTTGCCGGCCTCGCCGCTCCACTCCGGCAGGTATTCCGGGATGGCGATGGTCTGGTTGCCGGCGTACGGCTTGTTGATCGTGCGGTCACCCAGGTCGGACTTGTAGTTCTTCAGGGCGCTCGTCGGGATGGTCTGCAGGATGTCCAGGTTGTTGGACAGCAGGTCCTGGTACGCGGCGTCGTCGTTCTGGTAGATCTTGAACGTCACGCCGGCGTTCTTGGCCTTGCGCGGGCCGTTGTAGTCCGGGTTCGGGACAAGCTGGATCTGCACGTTGTGCTGCCAGCCGCCGTCGGCCATCTTGTACGGGCCGTTGCCGACCGGCTTCTCGCCGAAGCCCTTCGGGTCCTTCAGGGCACCGGACGGGACCGGCACGAAGGCGGTGTAGCCCAGGCGCAGCGGCCAGTCGGATTCCGGCTGGGAGAGTTCAACGGTGAAGGTCTGGTCGTCAACGACCTTCAGGCCGGACATGGTCTCGACCGTGGAGCCTTCCTTGCTGGCCTCGTCGTAGCCCTTGATGGACTCGAAGAAGCCACCGCTGAGCTGTGCGTTCTTCGCGGCGGCACCGAAGTTCCAGGAGTCAACGAAGGTCTTGGCCGTGATGGCCTCGCCGTTCGTGAACTTCTGGTCCTTCTTGATCTTGATCGTGAAGTGCTGGCCGTCCTTGCCCTCGATGGACTCAGCCAGTTCGTTCACGGGCTTGCCGTTGGGGTCGTAGCTGACCAGACCGGAGAACATCATGTCGATGACCTTGCCGCCGCCAACTTCATTGGTGTCGGCGGGCATCAGCGGACGCTGGGGCTCGGAACCGTCAGCAATGATGACCTTGCTGGTGTCGCCACCGGTGCTGCCGCCGGCGGTGTTGGAACCGCCGCCGCCGCAACCGGTCAGGGTCATGGCAGCGATAGCCACCAGGCCCAGTGCTTTGGAAGTGCGCGAAAAACGCATTCCTCCTCCTAAGAGTTGTGGGAGTTCTGCGGGAGAGACTTGTGCTTCCCGGCAGGCGCGGGCACAGGGATATCCCTGTGACGTGGCCTACATATGGAAGTAGCCTAACCGCAAGATGTCCAGATCATGGAACTCCGTTGCCAAACCGTGACTCGACAGCACTGTGACGGCTAGCGTCAAGCGCAACGTATTTCAAGTCACAGATTACTGGCTGGTAGGATACGTGCCGCTTCTCCCGTTCCTCGTGGATTCCCTCCCTGTTGCCCCTTTCCTAACCGCTCTCCTAGCTGGCGCCCGAGAGCAGCTGGGCCCGCAGTTCCCGCCGTTCCCGCTGCTTCTCCGGGTCCGGCAGGGGCACCGCGGCCAGCAGGCGCTGGGTGTACGGCTCCTGCGGGTTGCGCAGGATCTGGTCGCGGCTGCCCTGTTCGACGATCCGGCCCCGTTGCATCACGCAGATGCGGTCGGCGAGGACGTCGACGACGGCGAGGTCGTGGGTGACGAAGAGGCAGGCGAAGCCGAGTTCCTTCTGAAGGTTCTGGAACAGCTCCAGCACCTTGGCCTGGACCGAGACGTCGAGGGCGGAGGTGGGTTCGTCGGCCACCATCAGCTTCGGCTTCAGGGAGAGGGCCCGGGCGATGCCGACGCGCTGCTTCTGGCCGCCCGAGAGTTCGTGCGGGTAGCGGTTGCGGTAGTTGCGCGGCAGCTCCACCTGGTCCAGCAGCGCCTCGATCCGGGTTTGCAGCTCGGCACCCTTCGCGACGCCGGCCAGGAACATCGGCTCGCCGATGCTCTCGCCGATGGGCAGGCGGGGGTTCAGCGAGGAGGACGGGTCCTGGAAGACCATGCCCACGTGGCGGCGCATCTCGTGCAACTGCCGGCCGTTGCGCTTGGCGGCGGAGATGTCCTGCCCCACCACCTTCATGGTGCCGGCCGCGACGGGCAGCAGGCCGACGGCGGCGCGTCCGATGGTGGTTTTGCCGGAGCCCGACTCCCCCACCAGGCCGACGACCTGGCCCGGGTAGATCGCCAGGTTGGCGCCCTCCACCGCGCGGAAGGCCGGCACCCGGCCCTGCTTGGGGTATTCGATCGCGACGTCGGTCAGTTCCAGGACCGGGTCGCCCTGCGGCTTGGCGGTCTCCGCGGCGGCGGCGAGGGCCGCGGCGTTGGCCCGTTCCCGGCGAAGGAGTTCCTCGTGCGGGATGGCCTCGAGGTCGGCCTGGGTGGCGGCGGCGAGGGCCGCGGTAACGTCTACGTCGCCGTCGGCCTCCCCGCCCTGGCCCAGGTGCGGCACGGCGTCCAGCAGCGCCTTGGTGTACTCGTGCTGCGGGTTGTGGAAGATCTCCGCCGCCGTGCCGGTCTCCACAATTACGCCGCGGCGCATGACCGCGATCCGGTCCGCGAGGTCGGCGACGACGCCCATGTCGTGGGTGATCAGGACGATCGCGCTGTCGAGCTTGTTGCGGAGGTTCCGCATCAGGTCCAGGATTTCGGCCTGGACGGTGACGTCGAGGGCCGTGGTGGGCTCGTCGGCGATCAGCAGCTTGGGGTCGCAGGAGAGCGACTGCGCGATCATGGCGCGCTGCCGCTGGCCGCCGGAGAGCTGGTGCGGGTAGGAGCGGAAGGCCTTCTCCGGGTCCGGCAGCTCCACCAGCTCGAGCATCCGCACGGCCCGTTCCCTGGCCTGGTCCGGGGAGACCTCGTTGTGCAGCCGGATGGTTTCCACGATCTGCGCCCCGACGGTGTAGACCGGGTTCAGTGCGGTCATCGGCTCCTGGAAGATGACGGCGACGTCCTTGCCGCGGACGGCCCTGATGTTGGCTTCGCTGCCGCCCAGGAGTTCATTGCCGGCCAGCTTGACGCTGCCGTTGACGCGGCTGTTGCTCGGCAGCAGGCCCAGCAGCGCCATGGAGCTGGCGCTCTTGCCGGAGCCGGACTCGCCGACGATCGCGAGGACCTCGCCGGCCCGGACCTCGTAGTTCAGCCGGATGGCGGCCGGGACCCATTTCTTGTCCACGCCGAAGTCGACGCTGAGGTCGCGGACCTCCAGGACGACGTCGCCCTTGCCGGGGGCGGAGGGCTGCGCCGGGTCCACGGTGATGAAGTCAGTCATGATGGGGTGTTCCTTCCGCCGGGCCGCCGCACCGGGAATTTAGTGCGTTCGGCCGGAATGCTGAAATATGGGGGGCATGAGCACAGCGCCCGATGCCGGAAACGTCGAAATCTTCAAGGCCCGGACCAATAAATGGTTCGCCGGCCTGGCCTGGGGCGTCGGGCTGCTGGGCCTGGTCGTGACGGTGGCCTCGGCCGGTCCCGCGGGGCTGCTGGGCACCGCTCCCCTGCTGCTGGTGGCCTTCCTGGGCTGGCAGTTCTTTTGGCTTCCCGCCGTCGTGGTGCACGACGGCGGGGTCACCCTGGAGAACCCGTTCCGGTCCGTCGAGGTGCCGTGGGCGGCGCTGGTGCATGTGGACACCCGCTACGCCCTGACCCTGGTGACGGCCCGGCGCAGCTACGCCGCGTGGGCAGCCCCCGCGCCGGGCATCTGGGGCGGCCGCAACGCCCGCCCCGAGGACCTGCGCGGGCTGCCGGACACCAGCTACGGCCCGGGCAACTCGGTGCGCCCGGGAGACCTGAAGACCACCGACTCGGGCCAGGCCGCCCGGCTGGTGCGCGGCCGCTGGCAGGCCCTGGTGGAGAGCGGCGCCCTGGCCGCCGGCGAGGCCGCCACCACCGCGGTGTCCGTGACCCCGCGGTGGGCGGCGATCGCCGTCGCCGTGGTGCTGCTGGCGGCCAGCGTCTGGACCGTCGCCGCCGTCTAGCCTGCGGCCCGGGTTCGGGGCTGTCACCTTAGTCGTCCTTGGTGCCATCGAAGGCGGTGACCGCGGACTTTTCCGCTGCCGGCGAGGCACCCGCTGCAGCGGGAGAACCGGCGGGGGTGCCCGCGGCGGCGTCGGCTTCGCGGGCCTTCTTGGCGTTGAACTTCTTCTGCCGCGGGTCGAAGGCATCCCGCAGCCCGTCGCCGATGAAGTTGATGCTCAGGCAGATCAGCACGATGAACAGGCCGGGGAACCAGAACAGCCAAGGCCGGGTGGCGAAGGCCTGCTGGTTCTGCGAGATGAGCAGGCCCAGGGACGTGTCTGGGGCCTTGACCCCGACGCCCAGGAAGCTCAGCGCGGTCTCGGTGAGGATGGCCGCGGACATGGTCAGGGTGACGTTGACGATCAGGACGCCGACGGCGTTGGGCAGGATGTGCTTGAAGATGATCCGGGCGTTGCTGGCACCGGAGATCCGGGCGGCGTCGACGAATTCGCGTTCCCGCAGGGACAGGAACTCGCCGCGCATGAGCCGGGCGAGGCTGACCCAACTGATCAGGCCGAGGAAGATGCCCAGGGCCAGGACGCCGTTGCTGCTGGCGAAGGAAGCGAACCAGCTGCCGGAGTCGCGCCGGCCGGCCATCTGCGCCATGACCGCCGCGAGCAGCAGCGCCGGGATGATGATGATGACGTCGGTGAGGCGCATCAGGATGGCCTCGGCCCAGCCGCGGAAGTAGCCGGAAATCGCCCCGACCAGGACGCCGAGCAGGCCGGCGATCAGGCCGATGACCACCATGACGGTGATGGACTGCTGCGCTCCGCGCATGGTCATGGCGAACAGGTCGCGGCCGATCCGGTCCTGGCCGAAGGGGTGCTCGCCCCAAGCCAGCGGCCAGAGCGAGGAGGTGGGGGCGCCGTCGTTGACCAGGGCGGAGACCTGCTCGTGGTTGTACTTCCACCAGCCCGGGATGCCGAGGTAGCCCACGGAGGTGAAGGCCATCAGAAAGATGATGGCGAAGACCACCAGGCCGATGATCGCGCCGGTGTGGCCGAGGAAGCGCTTGCGTACGATCTGGCCCTGGCTCAGGCCCTTGGCCTCGAGGACGGGTTCTATGCCGGCCGCGGGGGCACCCTTGAGGGCCGCGTCCTCGGCCATGATTTCGTCTTGCTGGCTTGGCTGGCTCATGCTTTTACCCTTACGCGCGGATCAAGTGCGGAGTAGGCGAGGTCCGCAATGAGGTTGAAACCCATGGCCGTGATGGCCACACAGACGAAGACGCCCATGACCGGGTTGGGATCGGTGTGGGAGATGCCGTCCAGGAACAGGAAGCCCATGCCGCGCACCGAGAACACGGATTCGGTGATGACGGCGCCGCCGATCAGGCCGCCGATGTCGAAGGCCACGATGGTGGCGATGGGGATCAGGGCGTTCCGGAAGGCGTGCCGCATGACCACTGTCCGTTCCGAGACGCCCTTGGCGCGGGCGGTGCGGATGTAGTCCATGTTCATGATTTCCAGCATCGAGGCCCGGGTGAAGCGGGTGTAGCTGGCCAGAGAGATGAGGATCAGGGCCATGGTGGGCAGGATCAGGTGGGTGAAGGAGTCCAGGCCCAGGATCCAGAAGTCGCCCTCGATGTTGGGGGTGCCGGCGCCGATCGTGGCGATCGGGCGGCCGCGGACGCGGCTGTTGTCGAAGTAGCTCGGCCAGGCCTGCATGAACCGGTCCAGCAGGATCATTCCGCCGACCAGGAACGAGGTGATCGCGGCGGCGCGCATGGACTGGCCGCGGTCGTAGCCGCCCATCAGGTAGCCGATGCCCAGGCCCACCAGGACGGCGGCGACGGCCAGCAGCACGATCATCAGGAAGGTCGCCTGGTCCAGCAGCGGCTGGACCACGAAGTAGAGGACGACGCCGACGGCGACGGCGATCAGCGAGGATTGCAGCGCCTTGCGGTTTTTCAGGCCCGCGGAGAGCAGGGTGACGGCGAAGGCGATGCCGACGCCCGCGATGGCGATCACCACTGGTCCGAGGCCCGGGTTCTTGAACCAGAGGGTCGCGGAGAAGTAGATCAGGACGGCGCTGACGAAGGCAAATACGACGGCGCCGACGGTGAGCCGCCGCCGCAGTGCGCCGCCGGCGGCGACGGCGACGATTACGCCGAGCACCAGGCCGATGGCCAAAGCTACGGGGAGCGGGACGTCGGGGTCCCTTAGGAAGTTGTTGAAGCCGATGGCGCCGAATTCCTTGAGCAGGACGGCGACCCAGAAGATCGGCAGCGAGAAGAACAGGAACGCCATGAAGGTGACGCCGTAGTCCAGGGCGCTGTATTGGCGCAGGGCGGTGATGATGCCGAGTGTGATGCCGATCAGGATGGCCAGGATGGTGGCACCGGTGACCAGCGTCAGGGTCTGTATCAGGGCGTGGCCGAGGGCGTCCGTGACGGGCTGCCCGGCGATGTTCTTGCCCAAGTCGCAGGAGTTGGCGAACGGCACCAGGCACTGGGCCGCTCCGCCGAGCCAGCGGAAGTAGCGCACAGGGGCGGGGACGTCGAGCTGCAGCAGCTGCGTCCGGGCATCCATCAGGGCCTGTTTCTGCGGGGAGTTATTGACCCGGAATTCCTCCAGGGGGTCTCCGGACGCCGCCGTCAGGAGGTAGACCAGGAAGGAAGCGCCGAGAAGGATGAGGGCGGCCGTCATGAGCCGCCGGACTACGTAAGTCACCATGGGAGTACAACCTCGGTATTCAGGTCCTGGGATTGCCGGGACCGGTTGCTGGGTTCGCGCCGGCTGCGGGGATACGGCGGGCCAAACCTCTGTGGGGTGCCGCTAGAAAGGCGTCGGGACCGTGGAGCCTTGGTCCCGACGCCTTTCGCCAGCACGTGTTACTTGCGGTCGTCGGCTACTTCTGAGCCCACTCCCAGAAGTTCCACCAGACGCCGGTCTGGTTCGGCATGTACTTCACACCGGTGATGCGGTCGGAGTAGGCGTCAACGCCCACTGCCTGGAACAGCGGCAGACCGTACGCGGAATCCCAGATCTTTTTGTCGATCTGCTGGATGAGTCCGTCCTGCTTGCTCTTGTCGGTGGTGACGATCAGCTCGTCCATCAACTTGTCAGCATCCTTGTCGGAGAACTTGTTGAAGTTGGAGTCGTTGCCGGTCTTGAAGATCTGCGGGACGCCGGAAACGCCGACACCCGGGTTGATCCAGCCGAAGATGGTGGCGTCGTAGCCACCCTTGCCCAGGGCCTTGCCCCAGTCGGACTTGCCGAGACCGCCGTCGACGATCTTGAAGCCGGCCTTGGCGGCGGACTCGCGGATCAGGGAGAAGGCGTCAACGCGGTTGGGGTTGTCCTTGTTGTACATGATGCGGACTTCGGGGGTGGCACCGTTGAGCAGCTTCTTGGCGCCGTCGATGTCGACATCCTGGTACGCGGAGGAGCCGTTGTTCTTGACCGAGTCAGCGTAGGCGGCCTGGTCCGGGACGAACAGCTGGGAGTCAAGCGGCTTGGCCTTGTCGTCCAGCTTCTTGACGATCTTGTCGACGATGTCCTTGCGCGGGACGGTCTTCATGAACGCCTCGCGGACGTTCTTATCCGCGAACGGGCCGCTGTAGTTCAGGTCGATGTGGTCGTAGGAGAGCTGGTTGCCCTGGTCGACGGTCACGCCTTGGCTCTGCAGCGCCTTGAGCTGGTCCACCGTGTCGGCGGAGGCCTGCGGGGCGATGATGTCGGCCTCGCCGTTCTTCAGCGCCTGGACCTGGGCGGCGGAGTCGCCGATGTAGCGGACGGTGATTTCGTCCAGCTTGGCGTCCGGGCCCCAGTTGTAGTCCTTGTTCTTGACCATGGTCAAGGACTGGTCCTGGTTGATGGTCTTGACGACGTACGGGCCATTGGAGAGGAAGAGCTCCGGGTCGGCCGGCAGGGTCTTGGTGTCGAAGCCGGTGTTCCAGAGGTCGGACATGGCCTTCAGCTGCGCGTTGGCAGGCTTCGGGGCCTTGGCGTCGCCGCGCGGCATGCCCTTGAGCATGGAGACGAACGCCTTGGCATCGGCCAGGCCGGCCTTCTTGGCCAGGACGTGCGCGGGGATGTCGACGCCGGGGCCGCCGAGGGCGATTTCCCAGTCGGCGAACGGCTTGGAGTACTTGATGGTCATCGACTTGCCGTCGTCGCTCATCTCCGGGAAGTCGGTGAGCGCCAGGCCGGTGGGGTCACCGGCGTAGGAGAAGTACGAGGTTCCGGTCTTCGCGTCGGCATCGGCGTCGTTGTAGTAGCCGGAGAAGGCGGCCCACTGCAGGAGGAGGTCGGCGGCGGTGACAGGCGTGCCGTCGGACCACTTGACGCCGTCGTTGATGGTGTATTTCACCGTCAGCGGGTTATCGGAGGTCTTTTCCATCTTGCCGAACTTTTCGTTGCGGACAACGTTCAGCTTGTTATCGATGTAGTAGAAGCCCGAGTGGGTGGCGTAGCTGACCTTCGAGTTGATGTCAGTGTTGCCGTCGGCGGTGTTCGGGTTGAACGTGTTGAACGCGTTAACCTCGACGACCGTTGCCGATCCGCCGGTTTTGCCTGCCGCGGCTGACGACGACGGGGTTGACCCGCCGCTGTTGCCGGCGCAGGCGCTGAGTGCGAGGGCAGCTGCCGCTGCCACCCCCACCGCTTTGGAAATACGACCGAAGCGCATTCCGCCTCCTTGTTTCTGTGGTGTGGATGAGACCTGCGCCAACGGCACCGGCCAGACGCCCACACTCCCCCAGCGGCAGTGTGGTTCGTCTCACATGGCATGAACTGTAAACCCGGGATGGCGCGGAATGGTGGGAAATTCGGACAGCACTATCGTTCGTTATCGAGCTGTAACAAATTTTGATTCCGCTGTGTAAATTTTGTGAAAATTCGTTGACGGATACGTTACCGGGGGCTATTGACGGCCCGGAAGAAATCCGCTTGGCGGCGCCCGGACGAGCTCTCCCAGTTAGGCGGTAATTACCGGGCTCCCCGTGCCGTGAGCCGGTTCCCCGGATTGCCGCCCGGCAGCAAGACCTCCGCGCGGCTCCGGTGGCGGGCGCGGGTCTCCGGATCCATCCCGTCCAGCAACGAGACGACCATCCGCGACCGTGGGTTCGCGGCAAATACCTCCCGGTGGTCCGCGATGAACGTCCAGTACAGTCCGTCCCAGTCCGCGGTCCACTCTCCCGGCGGGAGGTCCGACATCTTCTTCAGGTAATTACTGCCGGAGACGTAGGGCTTGGTGGTGATGGCGTCCCCGGCCGCGAACTGGCTCATGGCGTAGACGTTGGGGACCATCACCCAGTCGTAGGCGTCGATGAACAGTTCCATGAACCACTCGTAGACGGCGTCCGGGTGGATGCGCAGCAGGGACATGACGTTGCCCAGGACCATCAGCCGTTCGATGTGATGGGCGTAGCCGGTGGCCAGGACGCGGGAGACCACCAGGTCCACCGGCGCCAGGCCGGTGCCCGCGTCCCACCAGCCCTCCCCCAGTTCATTCCGATGGCCCAGCCGGTTTGCGCTGCGCAGGGCACGGCCGCCGGTCCGGTAGGTGGCGCGCATGTATTCGCGCCAGCCAATGACCTGCCGGATGAAGCCCTCCACCGAGGCCAGGGGCGTAGCCTCTGTGGCTCCGTCCAGGACAGCCTCGACCACCTCCCGTGGGTCCAACAGGCCGATGTTCAGGGCCGGGGTGAGCAGGCCGTGGGCGATGAACGGGTGGCCGGCGGAGATGGCGTCCTCGTAGGGGCCGAAGTCGTTCAGCCGGTCCCGGACGAATTCACGCAGATGGTCCCGGGCCTCCCCGGCGCTGGTGGGCCAGGCGAAAAGCTTCGGGTCCCCCGGGGCTTCCGGGAACTCCCTGGCCACCCAGTCGATCGCGTCGGCGACGTCGCGGTGCTGGCCGGCCTGCGGGCCCCCGTCGAGCTGTTCCGTCGCGGGTCCGTCCAGTCCCGTCAGGTCGAAGCTGCCCTGCGGCTCGACGGCGGGATGGCCGGCGAACCGGCCCACCGCGGCGGGGGTATAGCCGCGCGGCAGCTTCTTGCGGTTCTCCGCGTCGAAGGACCACTTGCCGCCCACGGGCCGACCACCCTCCATCAGGAGGTCCAGCCTGCGGCGCTGCCACACATAGAAGTCGTGCATGCGTGCGGTTTTCCCGGCAAACCAGTTGTCGATGTCCCGGCGGCTGGTGAGGAAGTTCGGGGTCTCCAGCACGTCGGCCACGCGCGGCCGGTAGCCGCCGTCGTTCAGCGCGGCGCCCAGGTCCCGCTCCAGCCAGTCGTCGACGACGTCGAACCACGTCACCCGGGACGGGCGGCGGCTGCGGACCAGCTCGGCCAGCTGATCGCCGGAGGGCCGCCCGGCGTCGCTGGCCAGGACCTCCACCTCGAAGCCGCGGCCGCGCAGCCGGCGGGCGAATCGGGTCATCGTGGCCCGGTGCAACACCAGCTTCTGGGCATGGAACGAGTACTGGCGGAACATCAGATCGTGCTCGATCAGTACGAACACGGTGCCGGCCGCCGCGTCCAGGTGCTGGTCGAACAGCTGGTGCGGGAGGACAAGGCGCAGTTCCGGGCCGGGGCTCATGACCCAACGATAAAGGACTCCACGCGGCGGTCCCCGGCCTCAGCCCTGAGTCAACCCAGGTCCAGGGCCTTGAGGACGCGGGCGACGCGGGCCCGCTGCTCCGTGTCCAGCCCCCGGATGGGCAGCGGAAGGCTCGGCCCTTGGACGAGGCCCAGCTGTTCGGCCACCGCCGCAACAACGCGGAGGCTGCCGCCGAACTCCTGGAAGAGTTCCCACAGCGGGCCCAGCCGCGTGGACTCCGCCGCCGCGTCCGCGGCCCTTCCCTCCTGGACGGCCCGCGTGATGGTGAGCGCAGGCCCGGGCAGCGTCCCGGCGATCACGGAGTACCAGGCGTCGCAGCCAGCTGCCAGCCCGGCCGCGGCGGAAGCATCCCCGGAGATGCCGATGGTGACATGGGCGGGGATGACGGCCCGGATCCCCGCGACCCGCGCTCGGGCCTCCGCCGGTCCGGCGGGGACGGCCGGGATCTTGATCGAAGCGATCCCCGGGAGCGCCGCGATGTCCGAGTACAGTTCGGTGGTGAAGGTGAAGCGGGTGGTCCCGGGATTGTCGTAGACAATGACGGGCAGCCCCGTGTGCCCCGCGACCGTCTCGAAGAGCCCGAAGACGTCGTCCGCGGTGAGTGGCTGGTAGGTCATCGGGGCGAGCAGGACTCCTGCGGCGCCGGCGCCTTCGGCGGCGTCGATATGGCGGAGGACGTCTGAGGTGCGAAGCGCGCCCACCCCGACGAACACTGGCACGTCGCCGGCGTTGGCGACAGCCAGGCGTGCCACACCGGCCCGCTCCTCCGGGCTGAGGTAGGCGTAGGAGCCGGTGGACCCGAGGGCCGTGATCGAGTCAACCCCGGCCGCGGCCAAGCGCCGGACGAGGCCACCGAACGCACCCTCATCAACCGCGTCCCGTGTCAGCGGCGTCAGGGGGAAGGCACTCAGGCCGGTAAAGCTGGGGTTCACTGGATGCTCCTTGCCATGGCGGCCCACTGTATAGGCGGGCCCGAAGGGCAGCGGCCGGCCCTTGCGCCTAGAATACTGACATGCCCACACGTGTTCACGAGTTTGACTGGCCAGACCGGGTGGTCGTCGGCACCATCGGCGTTCCGGGGGCGCGGACGTTTTACCTCCAGGTGAACGCCGGGTCGCAGACGGTGAGCATCGCCCTCGAGAAGCAGCAGTCGGCCCAGCTGGCGGAGAAGATCGACGAGATCCTCGACCAGCTCTTCACCGTCGACGGCAATCCCTTCAGCGTGCCGACCAGCACACCGGTCGAACTGGTCGACAACGATCCGCTGGCACCCGTCCAGGAGCAGTTCCGCGCGGGTGCCATGACGCTGGGCTGGGACCCGACGACGGCCCAAATCATCATCGAGGCCTACCCGATCACCGACGTCGACGCCGATGAGGACGATGATTCGTTCGACGACGACGCGGACGACCGCGAGATGCTCCTGGTGCGCATGCCGGTGGGAACCGCGCGGGCCTTCGCCAAGCGCACCCGGGAGATCGTGGGAGCCGGGCGTCCGACCTGCCCGCTCTGCGGCTACCCGATGGACCCCGACGGTCACACCTGCACCCTTCCCGGCATGTGATTTCCCCTGGGAGGGCCAGGTTCTTCCGGCCCCTCGGGTCTTCAGTGGGTCAGGACGCGCCGCCCACGAAGGCCGTGCTGGGGAGGTCTTTCTCGCCGTCAACGATGGCGGTGACAATGCGGGCGGCCACCGCGTCCGGGTCCAGCGCCGCGCCGAATTTGGGTGCCTGCCCGGCGATCGGATGCTCGGACAGCGCGGTGCCGGTATGGCCCGGCCTCGCGTCCAGGATCCGGATCCCGGCGCGGCGGAACTCGCGGCCGGCGGCCACCGCGAAGGCTGCGAGCGCGGCCTTTGACGCCGAATAGGCCGCCAGCCCGGCGACGGGCGCCTCGGCGACAATCCCGCTCAGGGTGACCACGAACGGGTCCCGGCCCCCCTCGCCGACTCCGCCAGGTGCGGCTGGGCCCCGGCTATCAACTCGATGACACTGGTGGTGTTCACGGCGAAGAGTTCGTCCACCGTTGCCGGGTCCAGGTCCGCCGCTGCGCCGAAGGCGACAACACCCGACGCCACCACCATCCCGTCCAGCCGGCCGTGCTGGGCCATCACGCCCTCAAGCACTTCCCTGACCGCGGCGGGCGCGCGCAGATCCTGTCCGCCGGAGCGCGAGGACCGGACCACGGCGGCTCCGCCGTCCTCCAGCCGGGCGGCGATGCGCGACCCGAGCCCTCCCGTGGCACCCAGCACCAGAACAACTGCACCCTCAAGCGTCGTCATGGCTCGATCCTAATGCCCCGAGTGGAAAGGGTAGCCAGTTCCCCGCCGCTACCAAGCGGGCCCGCTACGCGGTCCTGCCGCGTTTGGATGCACGGACGATCAAGGCCACTACCCCCGCCGCGACCGCGGCTCCCGCGACGGCCAGCAGAATCGTGTTCCTCGATGCCGGAGCGGACGTGTTTGCCGGGGCTTCCAGGCCGCGCCTCGCGACTTCGGGCACGTTCCAGTCTGAAGCTGAGGGGAAGATTCCCGGCGGCAGCTTCTCCCTACGGAGCTCGCGGCGCGTCTCGAGACGCTCCCGGACCTGTTCATTCGGCGCGGCGACGACGTCGTCCGCGGCCAGGGCCGTGGGGAAGTCGATGATGTACGGCTCACCGTAGTAGGCCGACGATGCCACGGACTCCAGCCACGTAAAGGGCGGTTCGTCCACGCCGTGGTCGGCGAAAGCGGCCCGCAGCCGCTTGATGATCTCGTCGTGGCTCCTGCCCTTGGAGTCCTTACTGACCTCGAAGATCGCCAGCTGGAGCTGCAGCTTCGCCTCGGCGTCCGGGTCGTTCGCCGCCGGGTCTTGGCCGGTCGGGTCCTCGACCGGCAGTTTGGCGTTCACGTCGGCGGACTTGCTCTGGTCAGGATTCATGGGGTTCCTTTCGTCGTGCCTGTCATCGCGGACTACGCAGCCACAGTGCGGCCTAGGCGCCATTATCCTCGACGTTACCGAGAGCGACCTGAGCAGCATCCCGATACCCATGGAGGCAGGAAGGGAAACCCGAATAGGAGGCATTCACAGGGAACGGCGCTTGAAGGGGTCAGGCCGCCAACAGAAGCTCCGTAAGCGACATCTCAAGGTTGCGCTGCGCCGCGTCGAGATAACTCTGAGCGCTGGATCAAAGACCGAGCCCGGCAAACGTACCGGGGCACTCTTTACCAGGCGGGCGGTTCATCAGCAGCTCACCAATCGCTCCCGGGATCATTCGCATGCCCCGAGTTCCCTGACAAATCGCCTGAGCTGTCCGCCCTGCTCCGTGAGGCGTATCCCCCATGACTCACTTCGTGTGCCCCCCCTCTAACGTCGGTCCGTTGCTTCTGAACTCTTGTCAGCCGATCAGGTAAGCACATCCGCGCCCGTCCGAGGCGGCCGTGCTGGCGAAGACTTTCGCTCTATCAAGGAAAGCGTTGACGTAGGCCGCCTCGGACTCCAGCGTGTGGCCGGGCGAGCAGGACCCGCCCAGAGCGACGTTGATGGCGTGGCCGTCGATCGCCTCAAGGTCTCTGGCGATCAATGCGACTTCGTGCGGCGGAAGCGCGCGCACCCAAGGGTGCCAGGTAAGACCATCGCCGGCGTGTGTCACATGTCCTTCGAACATCCGGTAGGAAGCTCGGGCCGCAGCACCTGGCGAGGGCGGACCAGTGAGCCGCTGCAAATACGGCCATGCTTTGTCGAGGTAGAGGAGGTCACGCTCCGGCAGGGATTGCCGGAGGTCTGTATAGCCCTGAATGAAGCCACGCTCAAGGCCGAACGCATCCGCGAGCGGGTCGGGGCCGATCACGGTCCGTGGATCAGCAAGTGCTTGCGCCGCCTGATCACTGTCAAATGCGTAGGCGTAGTACCGGATTCCCATGGAACCAATCCTGCACGGACAGCAGGCTGCGCCCATCAGGGTTCTACCGTATGTGGATGACTCGGGGATCCGGATCGACAGCGGTTAGACCTCCACGTCCGGCCTGCCTTCGCATGAGGCCAAGGTCCTTCCCTACCGTCCCAGCGAGCGGCTAATTTGCCTGAGGGCGGCATCATAGGCCGCTTCCCACGTCCAGCCAGCCGCCGGCGCCCCGGCAAGTTCCAGTGACACCATCCCATGCACTTGGCCCCACACCGCGCCCACCATCGAGGCGATCTCATCCCCCGGGGCTCCGGGCAGCGCAGCCTCGACTGCGGCGAACAGCGGCTCCATCGCCGGTTCAGCGGCTCCGGGTGTCGGCCGGCAAGGCACCTGGCTGGTCAGCGCCCCCCCGAACATCAGGCCGTAGAGGACAGGATGCTCCAAGGCCCAGGCCCGATAGGCCAGCCCTAATGCTTCGACGCCGCCGTCGGCCGCGTCCCTCTGGGAGGCAGCGAAGGACGCGAAGCCGTCGTCGAGTACGGCACTCAGCAGTTCCGCTTTACCCCCGAAGAGTGAATACACCGCCGTCGTCGATGTCCCCGCGGCAGCGGCCAGACCGCGCAGCGATACGCCCGCGGCGCCGTCGCGGGCGATCAGGGAGGCGGCGGCGTCGAGCAGCCTCCGCCGCAGGTTGTCGTCATGAACTACGGGTCTTGCCATGGGACCAGTATTCCATAACACTGTTCTGTAACACTGTTATGGAAAGGAATGAGACATGGCGGATCACGTTCACACGGGGCGATTCACGGCGGCTCCCGAAGGACCGGTGACAGTCTTCCTGATCGGGATGCGGGCGAACCGATGGTGGAAACTCGGGAAGGTGGCACAGGTGGCGGCGTCCATGCCCACGATGCTTGGCTACCTGGCCAGGACGCCGGAGGCCGGGCTGCTGGGCTACCAGCAATGGTTCGGCCGGACCACCATCATGGTCACCTACTGGAAGAGCCCCGAGCATCTGCAGCGGTTCGCGGCGGACCGATCCGCGCCGCACCTTGAGCCCTGGCGCCGGTTCATGCGGGAATCAGCCGGCACCGGCGACGTCGGAATCTGGCATGAGACCTACGAGACGATCCCGGGTGGCAGGGAAAGCATGTACAGCGACATGCCGGTCTTCGGGCTGGCAGCAGCGACCGGCCACGCCCCGGTCGGGGCAGGACTCAACACCGCTCGCCAGCGTCTGGACGCAGACAGGGCGGGGCATCATCCGTCCCAATGAGACGTCCAAGCCGATGCCGGCAGGCGGCTTCATTTTCGTTCGGAAGCCCAAAAAAGCGGATGGCCGCCGGGAACAGGTGTTCCCGGCGGTCATGCCTTTGCGGTCCTTGGCGGATTAGACGTTGAAGCGGAACTCCACCACGTCGCCGTCGGCCATGACGTATTCCTTGCCTTCGATCCGGACTTTGCCGCGGGACTTGGCCTCGGCCATGGAGCCGGCGTCGATCAGGTCGTCGAAGGAGACCACCTCGGCCTTGATGAAGCCGCGCTGGAAGTCCGAGTGGATGACGCCGGCGGCCTGCGGGGCGGTGTCGCCCTGGTGGATGGTCCACGCGCGGGTCTCCTTGGGACCGGCCGTGAGGTAGGTCTGCAGCCCCAGGGTGTGGAAGCCGACGCGGGCCAACTGGTCCAGGCCGGACTCGTCCTGGCCGTTCATTTCCAGCATCTCGCGGGCCTCTGCCTCGTCGAGTTCGACGAGGTCGGACTCGAGCTTGGCGTCGAGGAAGATGCAATCGGCGGGAGCCACCAGGGCGCGCAGTTCATCCTGCTTCTCGGGGCTGCCGAGGATGCCCTCGTCGGCGTTGAAGACGTAGATGAAGGGCTTGGCCGTCAGCAGGCCCAGCTCCTTCAGGTGTTCCATTTCCAGCTTGTCGCTCTTGATCGAGGAGAAGATGGTGTCGCCGCGCTCCAGGACCGTCTGGGCCGCCTTGACGGCTGCCAGCTCGGCAGCCTCGCGCTTCTTGATCTTGACTTCTTTTTCGATCCGCGGGATGGCCTTCTCGATGGTCTGCAGGTCAGCGAGGATCAGCTCGGTGTTGATCGTTTCCATGTCCGCGCGGGGATCGACCTTGCCGTCGACGTGGATGACATCGGGGTCGTCGAACACGCGCACCACCTGGGCGATGGCCTCGGCCTCACGGATGTTGGCGAGGAACTGGTTGCCCAGGCCTTCGCCCTCGGACGCGCCCTTGACGATGCCGGCGATGTCAACGAAGGACACTGCGGCCGGCAGGATGCGCTGGGAACCGAAAATTTCGGCCAGCTTCTCCAGCCGCGGGTCCGGCAGGTTCACGACGCCGACATTGGGCTCGATGGTGGCGAACGGGTAGTTCGCCGCGAGCACCTGGTTGCGGGTCAGTGCGTTGAAAAGAGTTGATTTGCCGACGTTGGGCAGTCCGACGATGCCAATAGTAAGAGCCACGAGGATTGATTCTACCGGTAAACGGCTCCCCGGCGTCGCTGGCTAAAACTGTCAGAGGTGCGTGCCAGAGTGAAGGCATGGACGCTTTCGCACTCATTCTCGCCCTCCTGATGCTGCTCATCGGGGCCGCCGCCGGCGGCGGTTTCACCTTCGTCGTACTCCGCCGCCGCGCGATTGGCCTCGAGCAGGACTTCGACGGGCTGTCCGTCCGGCTTTCCGAGACCACGGCCCAGCTTGCAGCGGCCGACGCCGAACGCCGGCTCCTCGCCGCGCAGAACCGCGAGCTGGGTGACGCGCGAGCGCAGGACGGCAGTGTGCTGCGCGCCCTGGCGCCCGTGGCCGAGAAGCTTTCCGCCGTGCAGCAGCAGGTCTCTCTGCTGGAGCGGGACCGTCTTGAGCAGTACGGCCAGCTGGCCCAGCAGCTGCAGGAAGCCAGGCTCTCGGATGAGCAGCTGCTGCGCTCCACCCACGCCCTGGAATCCGCCCTGCGGTCGAACAGTGCGCGCGGCCAGTGGGGCGAGGTGCAGCTGCGCCGCGTCGTCGAGGCGGCCGGCATGCTGCGGCACGTGGACTTCCATGAGCAGGTCCACAGCAGCGGCTCGGACACCGCCGTCCGGCCGGACCTCGTGGTCCAGCTCCCCGGCGCGAAGCAACTCGTGGTGGACGCCAAGGTCCCGCTGACCGCCTACCTTGAGGCCCAGGAACTCGGCGCCTCCGGCAAGGCCGGCCACGCCACCGGGACCGCGGGGCAGGGCCCGTTGCTGGCGGCGCACGCCAAGGCGCTGAAGGCCCATGTGGATGCGCTGAGCGGCAAGAAGTACTGGGACATCCCCGGCAACGCCCCGGAACTGGTGATCTGCTTCCTGCCGGCCGAATCCATCCTGGCTGCCGCCCTGACGGCGGACCCTGCCCTGCTGGACTACGCCCTGTCCCGCAACGTGGTGCTGGCCTCCCCCGGTACGCTGCTGGCCGTCCTGAAGTCCGTGGCCTTCACCTGGCGGCAGGACGTGCTGACCGACAGCGCGCGGGAGCTGTTCGAACTGGCCCAGCAGCTTTACGAGCGGATGGGCACCTTGGGCGAGAACGTCTCCAAGCTCGGTTCCTCACTCAAGACGTCCGTGGACCGGTACAACTCGATGGTGGGCACCCTTGAGGCCCGGGTGCTGCCGACGGCCCGCAAACTCAATGCCATGGACACCGCCGGGCTCACCGCACCGGTCACCGTTGAGGTGACACCGCGCTCCGTGGCCGCGCCGGAGCTCCAGTACGAGGCCCCCGCCGTGGCCGCAGCCGGACCGGCCGAAGCGGGCGAGTCCGCCGCCTAGGAACCCGGATAAGAGCTAGGAACCGGCCGCGGGGCGTGACCCGCGGCCGCCCAGGGCGCGGGAGACATCGCCGGCCTGCTTGAGCGTAGCCCGTAGTTCCTTGGGCAACGAGAACAGCAGGTCTTCCTCCGCGGTAACGACTTCCTCCACGGTGCCGTAGCCGTAGTCGGCCAGAAGCCGGAGCACTTCCTGGACCAGGACTTCGGGCACGGAGGCGCCGGAGGTGACGCCGACGGTGGCGACGCCCTCGAACCAGGACTCGTCGACCTCGTTGGCGAAGTCCACCCGGTAGGAGGCTTTCGCACCGTACTCCAGGGCCACCTCCACCAGGCGGACGGAGTTGGAGGAGTTGGCCGAGCCGACAACGATCACGAGATCCGCCTGCGGCGAGATCTTCTTGATCGCCACCTGCCGGTTGGTGGTGGCGTAGCAGATGTCGTCGCTGGGCGGATCCTGCAGGGTCGGGAAGCGTTCCTTCAGCAGCCGGACCGTCTCCATGGTCTCGTCGACGCTGAGTGTGGTCTGCGAGAGCCAGATGACCTTCTCCGGGTCCCGGACAGTGACCTTGTCCACTTCGTGCGGGCCGTTGATGATCTGAATGTGTTCGGGGGCCTCGCCGGCGGTGCCCTCGACCTCCTCGTGGCCGTCGTGGCCGATCAGCAGGATGTCGAAGTCGTCCTTGGCGAAGCGCACGGCCTCGCGGTGGACCTTGGTCACCAGCGGGCAGGTCGCATCGATGGTGCGGAGGCCGCGGTCCTCGGCGGACTGCACCACGGAGGGAGCCACGCCGTGCGCGGAAAAGATCACCAGGGCGCCCTCGGGGACCTCGTCGGTTTCGTCGACGAAGATGGCCCCCTTCTCCTCCAGCGAGCTGACCACGTGGACGTTGTGGACGATCTGCTTCCGCACGTAGACCGGCGGTCCGTAGTGCTCGAGCGCCTTTTCCACGGCGATCACGGCGCGGTCAACGCCGGCGCAGTAACCGCGCGGGGCCGCCAGCAGCACGCGCTTGGGCCCGGAAACGGGGGCCGCGGCCAGGATTTCCTCCGGCGAACGCCGCCGGCGCGGAACGGAGGGCATCGGAATGGAAACAGCGGTGGACGTCATGCCCCCATGCTACCGGTGTTCGCTACGGCCGGGCCGTGGGCCGCCTGCGCGGGGCGACGACGCGGAGCACGATGCCGGCCACCAGCAGCGCACCGCCGGCTACCAGGGCGGCGATGATCCACTGCCCGAAGTTCGCCGTGGCGGCGTCTACGAATTCGCGCTTAAAGATGCCCGCGACGTCGTTGCCGCCCGAGGTCGCCAGGACAGCCTTCCCGGCCAGGTCCGAGCCGAACTTCCACACCGCGGCCAGCACGAGCGCGCCCAGGCCCATGCCGGCCAGAACGGTCCACTTGCGGCGGGCAGCGACAAAAGCCAGGAGGAAGGCGATGCCAGCCCCCACGGCCACGGGCGTTCCCATCGGCGCATAGGCGGACACGCGTTCGATCATCTGGCGCTGGCTGGATTGCCCGATGTTGATCCGGACCGTGTCGGGGGCCTTCAGCGTCAGGGGCAGCGGGGAAGCCTCGGTGATCCGTTTCACCACCAGACCGACCAACGGTGCGACGTCGAGGGTCAGGGAGGTGGCGCCGTCGGTTTCCGGGGGCAGCGTCGACGGGTCCGCAAAGCTCAGCCGGTGACTGCGGCGGAGAGTCTCCGCCCAGGCATCCGCGTAGCCCGGAGCGGTGGTGAGGGACTTCGCCGCGTCGGTCAGGATCGGTTTGATCAGGTTGGCGAGCGCGTCCGGGAGCTGCTGCTGGCCGGTGCCGATGCCGTTCACCGCCGCCGTCGCCAGGCCCTGTTGGAAGGCGGGATCCTTGCCCAGCGGAGCGGTGAGGGCAACAAACCCGTCCTCCTGGACGATGTTGCGGTCCACCCAGAGGGCGGGGACGGCGACCGCGGATAAGGCCAGGCCGATCAGTACGGCGATGGCCGAGACAAAAGTGCGCACGAAAGTCTCCTGGTGGGTTGGGAGTGAAGCCATCCTACGGGTGAGCCCGGGCGGACGGTAAAACCACCGCGCGCCCCGCCACCAGGAGGCCTGCCGTTAGAAAGTCGGACGCCGCTGGTATTGCTATGGATAGAGTTGAAGCCGGCCCCGCCGCCGGAATCGTTCCGCGACCACCACCGAAGGACCCGCAACCATGCACCTGGCACCCCGCGTCGACAGCCGCCGGCATGTCTGAGGAGACCGCCGAGGCCTCTACGCTGCCGGCCACTGCCGCCGGCACCAGCCCGGACAATCCGTGGCCGCTGCAGCTGCTCTCCCAGAAGCTGAAGGGGTACATCGACCGGGCACCGTCGGCGTGGGTGGAGGGACAGGTCATCGAACTGAACCGCCGCGGCTCCAACGCCTACCTGACCCTCCGGGACATCGACGCGGAGATCTCCCTGCCGGCGTCGGTCTGGAGCAGCGTCCTGGACCGGCAGGCGACCCCGTTGGAGCGCGGTTCACGCGTCGTGGCCCTGATCAAGGCCGAGTTCTGGCTGAAGACCGGCCGGCTGAACATGTCGGTCAAGGACATCCGCCCGGTGGGGCTCGGTGACCTGCTGGCCCGCATCGAACGGCTCCGCCAGGCGCTGGCCGCCGAGGGGCTCTTTGCCGATTCCCGCAAGAAACGGCTGCCGCTCCTGCCCCACCGGATCGGGCTGATCACCGGCCGGGACTCGGACGCCAAGAAGGATGTGCTCCGCAATGCGGCGTTGCGCTGGCCCGCCGTCGAGTTCGAAGTCCGTGAGGTCGCCGTCCAGGGCAACACCGCCGTCGCGCAGGTCCTCGGCGCGCTCCGCGAGCTCGACGCCCATCCGAGGGTGGACGTCATTGTCATCGCCCGCGGCGGCGGCTCCCTCGAGGATCTCCTGCCGTTCAGCAGCGAGGAGCTCATCCGCGCCGTCTCCGCGGCTTCCACTCCGGTGGTCAGCGCGATCGGCCACGAGGCGGACCGGCCCATCCTCGACGACGTCGCCGACCTGCGCGCTTCCACCCCCACCGACGCGGCCAAGCGGATCGTGCCCGACGTGGCGGAGGAACTCGCCCGGGTCCGGCAGGCCCGCGACCACCTGCGGCGCGGCGTCGGCCGGCTGGTCGACCGCGAAACGGACCGGCTGGCATCGCTGCGGTCCCGGCCCGTCCTCTCCGCCCCGGAGGGGATGATCACCACCCGCCACGACGACGTCGAGCGGCTCAAGAACCGCTCGCACTCAGCGATCACCACGGCGGTGGTTCGCGCCGCGGACCAGCTGGTGCACCTCAAGGCGCAAATCCGGGCCCTGTCCCCGCAGAAGACCCTGGACCGCGGCTATGCCGTGGTCCAGCTGGACGACGGCATCGTCGAACCCGGGGCCCGGCACGAGGTCATCCGCTTCCCCGATGAGGCCCCGGACGGCACAGCCCTGGCAATCCGGGTGGCCGGCGGAAAATTCACCGCCCGGTCCACCGGCGGTGCCGAACCCACCGACGACTAACCCAACAGACCACCAGGAGAACCACCATGGCAGCGGACAGCGCGGCAACGCCCACCACCCATACGGACCTCGACGCCCTCAGCTACGAGGAAGCCCGCGAACAGCTCGTCGCGGTCGTCGGCAAGCTGGAGGCCGGCGGCGTCAGCCTCGAAGACTCACTCGCCCTGTGGGAACGCGGCGAGGCACTGGCGAAGCGCTGCGAGCAGTGGCTGGAGGGTGCCCGGAAGCGCCTGGCCGCCGCAAAGGAGCAGGCGGCCGACGAGGGCTAGGAGCGCCGGACCAGCTCCCGCTCCATGTCCAGGTCGATCTCCGGGGCGGGCCACTGCAGGGCCAGGGACTCCAGCGCGTCCAGCAGGAGCTGCTGCACGGCGATCCGGGCGTACCACTTCTTGTTCGCCGGCACCACGTGCCAGGGCGCGTGCTCGGTGCTGGTCCGCTCAAAGGCAGCCTGGTAGGCGTCCATGTAGTCGTCCCAGAAGGCCCGCTCCTTGAGGTCGTTGCCGCTGTACTTCCAGTGCTTGGCCGGATCGTCCAGGCGGGCGAGCAGGCGCTGCTGCTGCTCGTCCCGGCTGATGTGCAGCATCACCTTGACGATCTTGGTGCCTGCCGCGGCCTGCCGGGCCTCAAATTCGTTGATGGCCCGGTAGCGGCGGTCCAGTTCCTCGGCGTCGGCCCACCGGTGCACGCGGTGGATCAGGACGTCCTCGTAGTGGGAACGGTCGAAGACGCCGACCATCCCTGCCGCCGGCACCTCCTTCTCGATCCGCCACAGAAAATCGTAGGACTGCTCCTCGGGCGTCGGTGCCTTGAAAGATTTCAACTGCACGCCCTGCGGGTTCATCTGGCCCATGACGTGGTTGACGATCCCGCCTTTGCCGGCGGTGTCCATCGCCTGCAGGACCAGCAGGACCCGCTTCTTGCCACCGGCGCGTGACTCCGCGAAGAGCTGCTCCTGGAGCCGGGTCAGCTTGCCGTCCAGTTCGCCGAGCAGGGACTCGCCCGCGGCCTTGTCGCCGCTGTACCCGGGGGTGGCGCCGGGGTCCACATCGCCCAGAATGAACTTCTTGCCCGCCCTCAGCAACTCGGCGGGATGTTTCTCAAAGTTCACGGCGTCTGCCATTACAGCCTCATTCCGGTCCGGGCAGCCGGCCGCCGCGACGGGTGTCCGGCGGCGCTGCTGACCCGAATCCTAGTTGCCCTTGTAGCGGCTGAGGAAGTCCGCCATGCGGTTGATGGCTTCCTCCAGGTCCTTGACGTTGGGCAGAGTGACCATGCGGAAGTGGTCCGGGCGCACCCAGTTGAAGGCCCGGCCGTGGGAGACCAGGATCTTCTGCTGCCGGAGCAGGTCCAGCACAAACTTCTCGTCGTCCCGGATGTGGTAAACCTCGGGGTCCAGTTTGGGGAACAGGTACATGGCACCGCGGGCCTGCTGGGTGCTCACGCCGGGAATGGCGTTGAGCATGTCGTAGGCCTTATTACGCTGTTCCAGCAACCGGCCGCCGGGCAGGATGAGATCGTTGATGCTCTGGTACCCGCCGAGGGCGGTCTGGATAGCGTGCTGGGCCGGGACGTTGGCGCAGAGCCGCATGTTCGCCAGCAGGTTGATGCCCTCGAGGTAGTCCGCGGCGTTCTTCTTCGGCCCGGAGATGGCCATCCAGCCGGCCCGGAAACCGCAGACCCGGTAGGCCTTGGACAGTCCGCTGAAGGTCAGGCAGAGCACGTCATCCCCGGTGAGGCTCGCCATGTTCACGTGGACGGCGTCTTCGTAGAGGATCTTCTCGTAGATCTCGTCGGCGAAGAGCACCAGGCCGTGCTTCTCGGCCAGGGCCACGATCTTCTTCAGCGTCTCCTCGGGGTAGACGGCGCCCGTGGGGTTGTTGGGGTTGATCACCACGATGCCCTTGGTGCGCGGGCTGGTCTTGGCTTCCAGGTCCTCCAGGTCCGGCTGCCAGCCGGACTCCTCGTCGCAGAGATAGTGGACGGGCTTGCCGCCGGCGAGGGCGACGGAGGCGGTCCACAGCGGGTAGTCCGGCGTCGGGATCAGCACCTCGTCGCCGTCGTCGAGCAGGGCCATCAGGGACATGGTGATCAGTTCGCTGACACCGTTGCCGAGGTAGATGTCGTCCACGTGGATGTTCTGGATGCCACGGGTCTGGTAGTACTGCGAGACGGCGGTGCGGGCGGAGAAGATGCCGCGGGAATCGCTGTAGCCCTGGGCGTGCGGCAGATGGCGGATCATGTCCACCAGGATCGCGTCCGGCGCTTCGAAACCAAACGGGGCCGGGTTTCCGATGTTCAGTTTGAGGATGCGGTGACCCTCTGCCTCCATCTGCTGGGCGGCCTGAAGAATCGGTCCACGGATGTCGTAGAGGACATTATGAAGCTTGGTGGACTGCTGGATTTCTGCCATCCATCAAATATGCCATAAGGGTGATGGACTTCCCCTGAGACTTGCCTCACAGCCCGTCACGGCCATACGGACCAACGGCAGCGGCCGCCGGGCCCCGTCATCCGGGTCCCGGGCGGCCGCCGTCGTCAGGGTGTGGCGCCGTCTACTTGACGATGCCCTTGTCCTTCAGCCACGCCGCAGCGGCGTCCTTCGGGTTCTGCTTCTGGCTGCCGCTGACCGCCCGGTTGAGGTTGATCAGATCGTCGGTGGTGAGCTGCTTGGAGACGGCGTTCAGCGCTTCCTTGGCCTTGTCCGTCATCTTCGCCTTGTTGTACAGCGGCAGGACCTGCTGGGCGATGAAGTTGTTCTTCGGGTCCTCCAGCACCACCAGGTCGTTGTCCGCGATGGCGGGGGTGGTGGTGTAGATGTCGGCTACCTGGACCTGGTCGGAGAGCAGGGCCTTGACCGTCAGGGGGCCGCCGCCGTCGCTGAACGGTTCCAGCTTCTTGGGTTCGCAGTTGTAGTTCTTCTTCAGGCCCGGGAGGCCGTAGGCGCGCTCGGCGAACGTCGCGGGGGCGCCGACGACGATCTCGTTGCAGACCTTGGCCAGGTCCTCGATGGACTTCAGCTTGTACTTCTCCGCGGTGGCCTTCGTGACCACCATGGCGTCCTTGTCCTCGGCCTTGGACGCGTCCAGCACGGCCAGGCCGTCGGGCAGCTTGCCGGGCAGCGCCTTGGCGATGTCGTCCGCGGAGACCTCGGTGGCTTCCTTGTTTACGTACAGCAGGAGGTTGCCGGTGTAGTCCGGGACCACGTCCACGGAGCCGTCCTGGACGGCCTTGAAGTACACCTCGCGGGAGCCGATGTTCGGCTTGGTGGTGGCGGTGACGCCGGCCGCGTTCAGGGCACCGGCGTACAGTTCGGCGATGATCTGGCTCTCGGTGAAGTCGGCCGAGCCGATCACCAGGGATCCGCCGGCGCCACCGGTGGAACCGCCGCTGGCGGGCGCGGAGGACAGCGGGTTGGACGAGCCGCCGCAGGCGGACAGCGCCAGGGCCAGGCCGACACCGGTGGCCAGGGCGCCGAATGCGCGCCTGCCGAGGGCTCGTTGGCGGTTTTCCTTCATGATGTACCTCCTTGAAGAACAGGCTCCGCGGTCGCGGGGTCTGTGAGATCAACCGTGGCCTGCTGGCCGCGGTTTGGTGTGCGGGCGGCGCCCCGGACGAGGAAGAGCCGCTGGAACAGGGCCAGGACGAGGTCGACGGCGATCGCCAGGACGGCGATCAGCAGCGAGCCGCCGAGCATTTGGGGGAAGTCGGAAAGCACCAGCCCGTCGAAGAGGTAGCGCCCCAGGCCGCCTAGGTTGATGTAAGCGACCACCGAAACGGTGGCGATGACCTGGAGCACGCCGGTGCGGAACCCGCCGAACATGACGGGCAGTGCGTTGGGGAACTCGGCCCGGAACAGCACCTGGAGTTCGGTCATGCCCATCGCGCGGGCGGCGTCCACCACATTCCGGTCCACGCTGGAGATGCCGGCATAGGTGCCGGCCAGCAGGGGCGGGACGGTCAGGATCACGAGGGCCCAGACCGGGGGCATCAGCCCGATTCCCGCGAGCAGGACAAAGAGCGTCAGCAGGCCCAGGGTGGGCAGGGCCCGCAGCGCGCCGGCGAGGGCGACGACGGCCACCCGGCCGCGTCCGGTGTGGCCGACGTACAGGCCCACGGGCACGGCGATGGCCACGGCGATCAGCATGACCAGGCCGGTGTATTGCAGGTGCTCGGCCAGGCGCACGGGAATCCCGGTGCTGCCGGACCAGTGGTCCGGGTCTGCCAGCCACGCGAAAGTATCGGAGAAGACGTTGCTCATGCGCTGGCCTCCACGGTGGCCGCGCTGCCGCGGGCGGCCCCCCTGGGGCCGGCAGGCTTCGCCCCGGCGGCGCGGGCCCAGGGGGTCAGGAGGCGTTCGAGCAGCACCAGGAGGGCGTCCATGACGAGCGCGAGGATGAGGATGGCGATGATGCCCACCATCACCTCGGTGACAAAGTCGCGCTGCAGTCCGGCGGTGAACAGCATGCCGAGGTTGCCGATGCCCAGCAGCGCCGCGACGCTGACCAGTGAGATGTTGCTGACCGAGACCACCCGAAGGCCGGCGAACATGACGGGCAGGGACAGAGGCAGGTCGATCTGCAGGAAACGGGCCAGCGGCTTGAAGCCCATGGCGACGGCGGCCTGTTGCAGGTCATCGTCCACCGAATCGAAGGCGTCGAGGGCGGCACGGACCAGGAGCGCCACCGCGTAGATGGTCAGCGCGACGATCACGTTGAGCGGGTCCAGGATCCGGGTGCCGATCACGGTGGGCAGGATGATGAACAGCGCGAGGGAGGGAATGGTGTAGAGCAGGGACGAGGCCGTGAGGACCACGGCCCGGAGGGTGCTGCTGCGTCGCGCAAGCTGGGCCAGCGGGATCGCGATGAGCAGGCCCAGGACCATCGGCACCACCGCGAGCACAAGGTGCTGGCCCGCGAGGGTGAAGACGGTTCCGCTGTTGGCCAGGAACCATTCCATCAGAGTCGTCCCTGCCTGGCCCGCCGGTCCGCGTCGATGACGGCGAGCACCTCGTCGGCCTTGAGAATCCCGGCGACACGGCCGTCGTCGTCGACGGCGACGCCCAGACCCGAGGGCGAGGACAGCGCCGCGTCCAGGGCGCGGCGGAGGGTCTCGCCCTTGCGGAAGAGGGAGCCGCCGGGGACAGTGGCCGCTCCTGCCCCGGGACCGCTCCAGCCCAGGGGACGGCCCTCGTCGTCGACCACCAGCTGCCAGTCTCCGGCCTCGCTGCCGGCGCCGAGCTCGTGGAGCCGGACGGTCTGCGCCGCGTGGATGCGGACGCCGTCGGAGGGGCTGAAGGCCAGGTGCCGGAAGCCGCGGTCCCGGCCCACGAAGGCCGCCACGAACTCGTTGGCGGGAGCGCGCAGGATTTCCTCCGGCGCGGCGTACTGGGCCAGCTTTCCACCAGTAGCGAAGACGGCAACCTTGTCACCCAGGACGGTGGCCTCGTCGATGTCGTGGGTGACGAACACGATGGTCTTGGCGAGGTCCCGCTGCAGGCGCAGGAGTTCCTTCTGTAGCTCGTCGCGGACCAGGGGGTCCACGGCGCTGAACGGCTCGTCCATGAGCAGCACGGGCGGGTCAGCGGCGAGCGCCCGGGCCACGCCGACGCGCTGCTGCTGGCCGCCGGAGAGCTGGGAGGGGTAGCGCTTCCCGAGGGCGGAGGCGAGCCCGACGACGTCGAGCAGCTCCTCGGCGCGCTTGCGGGACTCGGCCTTGGAGACGCCGTTGAGCCGCGGGACGGTGGCGATGTTGTCCAGGACCGTACGGTGCGGCATCAGTCCGGAAGACTGCATGACGTAGCCCATGGAGCGGCGCAGCTGGGGTGCGGGGACACTGGTGACGTCCCTGCCATCCACGGTCAGGGTGCCCGAGGTGGGCTCCACCATCCGGTTGATCATCCGCAGGGAGGTGGTCTTGCCGCAGCCGGACGGGCCGACGAAAACCGTGATCGCGCCCTTGTCGATGGACATGCTCAGATCGTCAACGGCCGCCTGGCCGCCCTGATACTTCTTCGTGACGCTCTGGAACTCGATCATGGCCTCTGCCATTACGGGCTTACCTAACTGTTGGCGGCAACATGGGACGGTCCAGCCAACTGATCATATGCATGCTTATTTTTTACTGTAAAGCGAGTAGGAGCCCAGCGTAACGGGCGCCGCAGACAGGTTGATCAAACGAGTCGAAAAAGTGATCAAACCGTCCCACGGCGCCCGCGTCCCCGCGGCGGCGGCGGACCGCCTCCGCGGGGGCGGCGGACCGCCTCCGCGGGGCGAGCGAAACTCTCCCCGCGGAGTCTTCGGCACCGTTGCCCGGGCGGATGGGCGCACCTTTTCGTTAGCGGCCGCGCCGCCCGGCCTTGCCGCCGCTGCCGCCACCTCTGCTGCTGCCGGGTTCTCCGGAGCCGGCGGCCCGTTTGGCCCCGTACCCCTCTCCCAGGCGTTCCGCCGCCCGCTGGCCGCGGCTGGCCGCGGACACCTTCTGGTGCCATTCCCGCTGGTAGGCCCGCCGCGCGGCCGCGTCGTGCCGGCGGCCCAGGGCGGCGAGCTCGCGCTGCATCTTCTGGTAGCTGGCCCAGCGGCGGCCCTGCAGTGTGCCGTCGGCGAGTGCGGCCTGAACGGCGCAGCCCGGTTCGCGGTCGTGGGCGCAGTCGGCGAACCGGCAGCCGGCAAACAGCTCCTCGAGGTCGCCGAACACTTCGCCCATGCCGTCCTCGGCGTCGAACAGGCCGAACCCGCGCACCCCCGGGGTGTCCATCAGGACGGCGCCGCCGGGCAGTGGAACCAGCTCGCGGACGGTGGTGGTGTGGCGGCCCTTGCCGTCACCGGCCCGGACGGGTCCGGTGTCCTGGACATCGGACCCGGCGAGCGCGTTGATCAGCGTCGATTTCCCGGCTCCGGAGGGTCCCAGCAGCATGATGGTGCCTCCCGGGGGCAGGTGGGCGAGCAGTTCCTCCAGTCCGTCGCCCTGCTGCGCGGACGTGGTGACCACGGCGGCGCCGGCGGCCTGGTGGAGGACGGTGGCGACGACGTCATCCGCCACGCCCGCCAGGTCCGCCTTCGTGATGACCACCAGGGGTGTGGCGCCGGAATCCCAGGCGGCCACGAGGGTGCGCTCCAACCGGTTATGGGTGAGGGGCCAGTCCACCGGAACCACCACCCCTACGACGTCCATGTTGGCGCCAAGCACCTGGGCCTCCGAGGAAGCGTCGAAGGCCTGTTTGCGGATCAGTGCCGTCCGGCGGGGCAGGACGTCGATGATGGCGGTCTCCCCCACGCTGTCGGGGCCGAGCCACACCCAGTCGCCGGTGGCGGGCCAGCCGCCGTTGCGGGGATAGGGGAGGTGGAGCGGACCGTCGTGCGCGGCGACCACGACGCGGGTGCGGTCGACGCGCGCCACGCGGCCGGCGCCGGTTCCTCCGGACACGGGATGGTCAGCGAACATGTCCCGGACGGAATCGGTGAAACCGTAGGCTTCCGGGCCGCTGGGGACGTGGTGATGATGAGATGGTGCAGAGTGAGCGTTCAATGGGAACCCTTTGTGCTGGGCCCCGGGACATGTCGCCCGCTGCGGTCGGAATGGACCGGCGTATACCCGCCCGGCAGGAGATGCCGGAGGTCGGGTCAGGAAGCGCGGACGGCCGGGGCAGAACGTGTGCTGTGGCTGCTGGTGGTGCGCTGCGCGCGCAGATCCGTTGCAATCATCACGTTCACCTCCCCCGCAGTAGCTTTCGCGTTCCCCCGCTGCCGATCACGGCGCGGTGTCTTCAGGGTAGCCGCCCCCGCCGCCGCTGGCTAGGGACCGTTCGGGGAAAGCCTGCCGTCCACCGGCCGTTCCCGGTAGAGCCTCAACGCCACATCGACGAGCGAGACCCGGTTCAGCCCGGCGACCTCGGCCAGCGGGATCCACGCCGCGTGCGTGGTGCTGCCGCCGACCTCATGGCGCAACTCTCCCCCGGTGATCTCCGCTTCGTAGACGAGTCGGAGCGACTGGAAGTCCCGGTGGCCGCCGTCGAGCCGTGACTCGGCGGGCCAGTACCCGACGTCCACGCCCAGCAGGGCGCCGACGGCGGCGTCATAGCCGGTCTCCTCGAAGATTTCCCGCCGGCAGCCGTCCACGGGGTGTTCGGCCAGGTCCAGTCCCCCGCCGGGCAGCGTCCAGCCCTCGCGGCCGCCCTGCTTCCAATACGCGAGGAGGAGGCTGTCGTCGCGGATGACGACGCCGTAGGCGGCAGGGCGGGTGTCGAATGGCAGGGTCATCGTCCCAGCGTAACCGCGCACCGCCGGCCCTGCCGGATCCGGCGGCCGGGCCCTAGAGTTTGAGGGTGACCAACCTCGAAGTCCTGCCGCCCGAAGAAGTCTGCCCCGCCGCGCACAGCGTGGCTGGAACCGCCAGCGGTCCGTGCCTCCAGCTCTGGCCGGCCCGCGAGGTCCCGCTCGGCGGGGTCCGGGCCATGAACGTCTCCCGCACCCTCCCGCAGAGGGGCCTGCCGACCGTGGGCGCGTGGTGCTTCCTGGACAGCTTCGGCCCCGACCGCGTCGCCATGTCCGTGCTCCCGCACCCGCACACGGGGCTGCAGACCGTCACGTGGCCGCTGGCGGGAACCATCCGGCACCGCGACAGCGTGGGCAGCGACGTGATCGTCCGGCCCGGGGAACTCAACATCATGACGGCCGGACGGGGCGTCTCCCACTCCGAGTTCGCGGTGCTGCCCGGCGGCCCTGATGCCGAAATGCCGCTGCAGCGCGGCCTGCAGCTGTGGGTGGCGCTCCCGGACAGCGACCGGCACCGCGGCCCGGCGTTCGAACAGCACCGGGACCTGCCCGTGGTCCGCGGCCAGGGCTTCGCGGCGACCGTCATGGTGGGGAGCCTGGCCGGGACGACGTCGCCCGCCACCACCTTCACGCCGATCCTTGGGGCCGACATCAGCTGCGACGGACCGCTGGACCTGCCCCTGGACCCGGACTTCGAGCACGCCGTCCTGGTGCTCGACGGCAGCGTGGAACTCGACGGCCAGCAGGTGCCGCCCGGACCGCTGGGCTACCTCGGCACCGGCCGGGACCGGCTGCAACTGGTGGCCTCTCCCGGGACCCGGTTCGTGCTACTGGGCGGGGAACCGTTCGAGGAGGAACTGCTGATGTGGTGGAACTTCGTCGGCCGCAGCCACGAGGAGGTGGCACAGGCGAGGGAGGACTGGGAGGCGCAGGCCGGACTCACGGACGCCGACGCCGCGTCGGCCCGCTTCGGGCTGGTGCCCGGCCATGGACCCGACGCCGGCCCGGAAGCCGGGCGGATCCCCGCGCCGCCGCTGCCCGGGGTGCCGCTTCGTCCGCGCCGGCGGCACTGACCACGACGGCCGGTTGGCCCGGACCCGTTTAGCCCGGCTCAGTCCTGTTCGGCGACGAGCTGCAGGACCCCGAACACCGGCTCCTGCTGCAGCACCCGGACGTCGGTGATCCCCTCGGCGGCGAGCGCGGTGCGGAACGCGTCCTGCAGGCGCACCACGTTCATACCGAGCCCGCTGCCCAGGATCACGGGACCGGCGATGCCGAGCTGCCGGAGGGTCTGGACGGCAAGGTCGGCCAGGTCGCGCCCGGCCTGTCCGATCAAGGCCTGGCTGGCGGGGTGCCCGGCGTCGGCGGCCTCGACCACCACACGCGCCTGCTGGGCCCAGAAGCGCCGGCCCGTGGCCGGCGAGTGGAAGAGGGCAATGAGCTTGTTGGGGTGGTCCGTGCCGCAGGAGGCCAGCAGCGCCCGGGTCAGTTCGTCCGGTTCCAGTCCCTGGTTCATCCGGCGCAGGCTGTGCCGGACCGCTTCCCGGCCGAGCCAATAGCCGCTGCCCTCGTCGCCGAGCAGGTAGCCCCAGCCTCCGGCACGGGCCTCGGCGCCCTCGGCGTTCCGCCCCCAGGCGGCAGAACCGGTGCCGGCGATGACGGCCACCCCGGTGGCGGCTCCCCCGGCCGCCAGCAACAGCCGGGAGTCATGGACCACGGTGACCCGGGCGCCGGGCGCGTGCGGGCTGATCAGCGCGGCGAGCGCGGCGGCGTCCTCGTCCGTGTCGATGCCGCCGGCACCGGCGTAGACGCGGGCGATCGTGCCGCCGCCGATCCTGGCAAACAGCTCCGCCAGGTTCCGGGCCGCCTCCTCGGGGGTGACGTTTTGGACGTTGGCGCTGCCGACGGACTCGTCGGCCACGGGGACGCCGGACTCGAAGCGGACACCGCGCGTCTTGGTTCCGCCGATGTCCAGGCCGATCACGGCCCCGTCGGGGCTCGGGACGGCGGCCGGGGGGACGGAGGGGGTGTCAGAATGGGTCACCGGACAAGCCTACTGACAACGGCCGCCGAAAATCCCGTCAGGAGTACCCATGCCGCACCCGATGTTTGGCACCAGCGTCATCGCCGCGCCGATGGCCGGCGGGACGTCGACGCCGTCCTTCGTCACCACCGTGCACCGGGCCGGCGGGCTGGGCTTCCTCGCCGCCGGCTACAAGGACCCCGCCGCGATGGCGGCCGAGATCCGCTCCGTGCGCGCCACGGGCGCCCGGTTCGGGATGAACGTCTTCGTCCCCGACCCGGCCCAGCTGCCGCCGGGCCCCGCCGTGACGGCGGCGCTGGCGGCGTACCGGCAGGAGCTGATCCCCGAGGCGGGTCGCTACGGCGTTCAGCTCCCGGCGCCGCGGCTGGACGATGACGACCGCTGGCAGGAGAAGATCGATCTGCTGCTCGCCGACCCGGTGGAACTTGTCAGCTTTACCTTCGGCCTGCCAGGGACGGACACGGTGCGGCGGCTGCAGCGGGCGGGTTCCCTGGTGCTGGCCACCGTCACCGGCCTGGCCGAGGCGAGGCTGGCGGAGGAGCAGGGGGTGGACGCCCTGGTGGTGCAGCACTCCTGCGCCGGCGGGCACAGCGGGGCCTTCCTGCCGGGATCGCTTGGGATGTTGCAAGAGGGCCCGGCGGAGGGTACTACGGCGGACCTGGTCCGGGCGGTCCGCGCCGCCGTCGGACTTCCCCT
The DNA here is from genome assembly GCF_040686595.1 of Arthrobacter sp. NPDC080082. Lineage (NCBI taxonomy): Bacteria > Bacillati > Actinomycetota > Actinomycetes > Micrococcales > Micrococcaceae > Arthrobacter > Arthrobacter sp. NPDC080082. Next base: position 193,052 of record NZ_JBFBKQ010000001.1, read on the forward strand.
GGTGGCTGCCGGCGGCATCATGGACGCGGCCGGGGTGGCCGGCGTCCTCGCCGCGGGCGCCGGCGCCGCGCAGGTGGGGACGGCCCTGCTGCGCACAGAGGAGAGTGGAACCCGCCAGCTGCACAAGGATGCCTTGGCCAGCCCGCGCTTCACCGGAACGGCCATGACCCGGGCGTTCACGGGACGTGCCGCCCGGGCCCTGGTGAACGAGTTCGTTGCCGCGCACCCGGACGCGCCGGAGGCCTACCCCGCGGTCCATCACCTGACGGCGCCGCTGCGGGCGGCCGCGGCCGCCGCCGGGGATCCGGAACGGCTGAACCTGTGGGCGGGCACCGGATGGCGGGAGGCGAAGGCCGGACCGGTCGCCGGGGTGCTGGCACGGCTGCTGGGCTAGCCTCGCTCCACGCGCCGGCCGCAGCGCGCCGGGGACGACCGCCGGAGACGACCGTTTAGCGGCCGGAGCGGCCGCGGACGAAGCCCGCCAGCAGGGAGGGGCCCTCGCTGAGCACCAGCTCCCGGAACAGGCGCACCGGGTCCGGTTCGGCGTCCGCCCCGCCGCGCCGTTCCCGCCACGCGAGGCCGATCTCACGGAAGGCCAGCTCCGACTCCAGCGCCAGCTCCACCCAGCCCAGTTCGGGCGGCTGTCCGGGCTGGTGCCGGTCCGGGGACGGGCCCGCCGGCGGCAGGATGCTGACGCCCAGCCCGGCCGAGACAAGGCCACGGGCCGTATGGGAGTCCTGGCTTTCGAAGGCGATCCGCGGCCGGAAACCGGCCTCCCGGAACAGGGCATCGGAGAGGGATCGCAGCCCGTACCCGGGGCCCATCGCCACGAACGGTTCGGCCCGCAGTTCGGCCAGCGGCACGCTGGCCCGGCCCGCCAGGCGGTGGCTGTGGTGGACCACCAGGCGCAGCGGTTCCCGGTAGAGGGCGGCAGAGGAGATCCCCCGGCTGGGGCCTGCGACGGGGGCCGTCAACGCCAGGTCGGCCTCCCCCGCGGCAAGCTCGGCCAGGCATCCGTCGCGGGAGCCCTGACTGAGCTGGAAGGCCGGCTGCGGGTGCCGCCGGTGGAAGGCGCTGATCAGCAGGGGCAGCATCGCCTCGCCGAAGGTGTGCTGAAAGGACACCGCGATCCTGCCGCGGACCACCTCCGATTCATGCCGCACCACGTCCAGTCCCGCCTGGAACTGGGCCAGGGCCGCCTCGATGTGCGGCAGCAGCGCCTCCGCCGCCGGGGTGAGCCGGACTCCCCTGCCGTCGCGGAGCACCAGTTCCGTGCCGATGAGGCGGCCGGCCCGCGCTATGCCGCGGCTGACCGTGGATTGCGGCAGGCCCAGGGCCTCGGCCGCCGCGGTGACGTGCCGGGTCCGGCCCAACTCGGCCAGGACCGGCAGCAGCGGCAACAGCTGGACAAGGTGTTTGTTCTCCACATCCACGCGGGACCTCCTCGGCAGATGACCTCCCGACGGGCCGGGAAAATGTTCCGTTTGGGCCATGAATCTAATGGTAATGATGCATTGGAAGCATACCCGGCCGGCGTCTACGCTGGGCAGATGCCCCGCCACCCCGTCTCCAGCCCCGCCACCGGCCGGCCCTCCCCCGTGGCACCGCCCGTCCCCGGCACTGAAGCCCCGGGGAACCACGGGCAACGGGAACCGCAGGCAGCGTGGGCCGGCCACCGCAAGGGCTCCGCGGGATACCGAAGGATCCTTGCCGGCCTGGCCTTCGCCGGCGTCGCCACTTTCGCGCAGCTGTATTCAACCCAGGCCGTCCTGCCGCTGATTGCGCGCGGAATGGAGGTCACCGCGGCGGAGGCCGCCCTGACGATCTCCCTGGCCACCGTCGGGCTGGCCCTCACGGTCCTGCCGTGGTCTTTTGTTGCGGACCGGGTGGGACGGGTCCGGGCCATGGCCTGGGCGATCTCGGCGGCAACCGTGTTCGGCCTGCTGGCGCCGCTGGCGCCGACGTTCCCGGTGTTGCTCGCCCTGCGGGCACTGGAAGGTATGGCACTGGGCGGGATTCCGGCGATCGCGGTGGCCTACCTGAATGAGGAGATCACGAAGGCCCAGGCCGCACTGGCCGCAGGGACCTACGTTGCCGGCACCACCCTGGGCGGGCTGGCGGGCCGGTTGCTCGCCGGACCCGTCGGCGAACTCTGGGGCTGGCGCGCCGCCGTCCTGTGCGTCTCCGCCATGGCCGCGGTGGCGGCGGTCCTGTTCCTGGTCCTGGTCCCGCCGGCCCGGAACTTCACCCCGTCCGCCGCCGGGGGCTTGCGCGGCGCGTTGGCCACCCTGGGACACCATGGCCGGAACCCGCGGCTGCTGGCCATCTACCTGCAGGCCTTCCTGCTGATGGGCGGCTTCGTGGCCGTCTACAACTATTTGGGGTTCCGGCTCTCCGCCGCACCGTTCGGCCTGCCGGCCACCCTAATCAGCCTGATCTTCCTGGCCTATCTCTCGGGCACGGTCTCGGCCCGCTGGGCCGCCGGGCTGACCGCGCGGCATGGCCGCCGGAACGTCCTGATCGCCGGGACGGTGCTGATGGTGGGCGGCCTGGCGCTGACGCTTACCGCTCATCTGGTCCTGATCCTGGCCGGGCTCCTGATCTTCACCGGCGGTTTCTTCGCCGCCCACAGCATCGGCTCCGGCTGGACCGGGGTGATCGCCAGCGGCGGCCGGGCCCAGGCCGCCTCGCTCTACAACCTCGCGTATTACCTGGGCTCCAGCGTCCTGGGCTGGGCGGGGGGCCTGCTCTTCCAGTCGCTGGGCTGGACGGCGCTTGCCCTGGGGGTGATGGCACTGGCGGCGACGACGGCGGCGGTCACCGCCGTCGTTCATCCGGCCGGCGTGCCCGGCACCGCGCAGGCCTAACGCATGGCTTCCAGGGCCTGAACCAGGTCCGCGATGACGTCCGCCGGGTCCTCGAGCCCCACCGAGACCCGCAACAGCCCGGCGTGCGGCTTCGCCTCGGCCGCAACGGGCCGGTGTGTCAGGCCGGCGGGATGCTGGATGAGGGAGTCGATGCCGCCCAGGGAAACGGCGTGGGTGAGCAGCCGGACGGCGCCCGGAAGCCGCTCAGCATGGTCCGCGCTGCCCAGCTCGAAGGCCAGCAGCGATCCCGGTCCGGCCATCTGCGTCCCCACCAGCCCCTGCGGATCGCAGTCCGGCAGCCCCGGGTAGTAGACGCGGCGGACCAGTCCATGGCCGGCCAGGGCCACGGCCACCTTGTGCGCTCCGGCCTGCTGGGCCCGGACCCGGACCGGCAGGGTGGCCAGTCCGCGGTGCAGCAGGTAGGCCGGCCAGGGCGTCAGGATTCCGCCGGTGATGGCCCGCACCCGCCGCAGCCGGGCGGCCCACTCGCCGCCGGCCGCAATGACCCCGCCCATCGCGTCCCCGTGGCCGCCGATGAATTTGGTGGCACTGTGCAGCACCATGGCCGCCCCGTGGCGTGCCGGCTGCTGCAGCACCGGGGTGGCGAAGGTGTTGTCCACCAGCACCGGGACCCCGTCGGCGGCGGCCACGACGGCGGCGATGTCCACCAGGTCCAGGCTGGGGTTCGCCGGCGTTTCCAGGATGACCAGGCCGGTGTCCGGCCGCAGCGCACCGCGCACGCCGCCGGCCGTGGTGAAGGTGACCTCGGTGCCCAGCGCGCCGGAGGCCAGCAGGTGGTCGCTGCCGCCGTAGAGCGGCCGTACCGCAACGATGTGCTTCCTCCCCGTCGCCACGACGGCCAGCAGTGCGGCACTCAACGCCGCCATGCCGCTGGCGAAGCCCACGGCCTCGGGCATCGCCTCGAGCAGGGCCACGCCCTCTTCGAAGCGTGCCACCGTCGGATTCCAGAGCCGCTGGTAGACCGTGCTTTGGCCTTCCTGCGGGGTGCCGCCCGTGGCCAGCTGCTCGTAGGCGAGGCCGCCGTCGTGGACGGAGGGAAGCGGGGCGGTGGTGGACAGGTCGATCGGGACGGCATGCAGGCCCTGGTCCGTGAGGCCCTGGCGGCCGGCGTGGACGGCCTGGGAGTCGAAGGAAAGCACGATTCTCCTTGTGAATATTCGCCATTGAATAGGGCAAGTATCCGGCAGATATTCGGAAGGAGACAGGTGTTTCGAATGGAACCGGCGGATATGGCCGCCTAAGATGAACCTAAACCACATAAAGGAGGACCCGTGAGCAGTGCTGCGAAGAATGTTCGGACCGGAGCGGGGGCCGGCGAACCGCTGGACGCTATCGACGAGCGTCTGCTGGCAGCGCTGGTGGCGGACGCCCGCATCTCCAACAAGCAGCTGGCCGAGCTGGTGGGCATCGCGCCCTCCACCGCCCTGATGCGCACCCGGGCGCTCTCCGACCGCGGCATCATCCAGGGCTTTGAGGCCAAACTCAGCCTCCCCGCCGTCGGCCGGTCGGTGCAGGCCCTGATCGCGGTGCGCCTGCGGGCCCACGACCGCGAACAAATCGACCGGTTCACCGCCCGCGTGCCCAAGCTCCCCGCCGTGCTCTCGACCTTCCACACCTCCGGCTCGGTGGACTACCTGCTGCACATTGCCGTGGCCACCACGGAGGACCTGCGTGACTGGGTGCTGGACAACCTGGCCACGGACCCGGTGGTGGGCCACACGGAAACCACTCTGGTCTTCGACCACATCCAGGGCAACCACGGGCCGCTGCCGGACTGAGGCGAGGGACCTTCGGCGCCCGCGGACCCGAGGGACTAGGCGCGCAGCGCCTGCCGCAGCGACACCGCCGCGAGAACCAGGCCCAGCGCGGCGCAGAGCACCACGAAGCCGGCCACCGCGGTCTGCAGCCCGACGGCGCCCGCGGCCAGGCCGAGCCCGATCACCGGGAAGGCGCTGCCGAGGTAGGTGATCACGTACACCGTGCTGATGATCTGCGCGTGGCGGGCCGCCTCGACCTTGCCGGCGACGGTGTTGAAGACGGTCCGGAACGCCACGCCCTGGCCCAGGCCCGCGGTGACGCTCGCCGCGACCAGCAGCCAGGGGCTGCTCCAGGCGGCAGCGGCGGCGATCAGCAGCACCGAGACGGAGAGCAGCACGAGCCCCGCCGGGACCACGAACCGTCCCCGCACGGCCAGCAGCTGGCTCAGGGCGGACGCGGCGAGGGTGAGGCCGGCCAGGACCCCGATCAGCGGACGCGAGTCGGCGTGGACGATCTGCGCGAAATAGCCCGGGGCCAGGGAGAGGCAGAAGCCGAACACGGCGAAGCTGAGGAAGCCCACCGACGAGGCGAGCCAGAAGGCGCCCCGTGCCTCGCTGGAGACGGACGGCCTGCGCGGGGCGAGGACCTTCAGCGGCTGCTGCCCGGCGGTGGAGGTGATCGCGGGGCGGGCCTTGAGCAGGTACAGCGGGACCAGGAGCGCCGCCAGGACCAGCGAGTGGAGGTAGTACGGCGTCGACGTCGGACCCGGGAACACCGAGAGCAGCCCGCCGATCGCAGGCCCGGCCGCCACCCCGCCGGCCGAGGCGAGCAGCGTGAAGCGGGAGGCCCATTCGGGCCGGCTGGGCAGCAGTTCCCGCAGCGCCGCGGAGCTCGCCCCGGTGGCCAGGGCCACCGCGGCGCCCTGCAGGGCACGCCCTGCGCAGAGCGCCGCCAGGCTGTCGGCCGAGGCAAAGACCAGTCCGCCGGCCAGGCCCGTCAGGACCGCCAGCACCATCGCAGCACGCCGGCCGATGTGATCGGACCAGTGCCCCGCAAGGATCAGGGTGGCAACGAGGGCCAGGACGTAGGCAGAGAACGCCACCGTCACGTCCAGCGCCGAGATGCCCAGCCGGGCCTGGAGCAGCGGGTAGAGCGGGGTCGCGAGATTGGCTCCCACCAAGAGCGTGAAAATGACGACGCCGGCCATCACCAGCCGGGCGGTGACGGAGGCATCCCAACCCCAGCGGGCGGCGGTGGCCGGGCGCATGCGGAGTTCGCTGAAGACGGTCATGACGGTGTCCCTGCACATCGGGGTACCGCGGGCGTTCCCGGTGGGGAGGCTACGGACCCGGTAAAGAAATGGATGCCTCCAGAATGCGGCACGCATGATCGTTCACCTCTCTTTTCGTGCCAGAATTGATCAAAACCATCAATGATGCCCCGCGCGGATGAACCGGAGTGATGATTTGAACAGCCTCGACCCCACCGACCTGCGGATCCTGCTGGAACTGGTCAAGGATCCCCGGGTCCAGATCGGCGAACTCAGCGACGCCCTGGGCATCGCGCGGAACACGGCGCAGACCCGGGTCCGGCGGATGTTGCGTTCGGGGATCCTGCACGACGGCGGCCGTGAGATCGACCTGGAGGCGGTGGGGTACGACGTCGTCGCGTTCGTCACGATCGAGGTGAACCACCGGGAGCTCGACGGCGTGGTCGCCGCACTGCGCCTCATCCCCCAGGTCCTGGAGGTGCACGAAATCTCCGGCCGGGGCGACGTCTGGTGCCGGCTGGTGGCCACGGACACGCACAATCTCCAGACTGCCCTGCGCTCCATCCTGCGGATCAAGGGCGTCATCCGGACCGAGACGGTGCTCGCCCTGCACACCCACATCCCCTACCGCACCGAGCCGCTGATCAGCCGGCTGGCTCAGGGCGCCGCCGGAACCGCTGCGCGGCCAGCGCGCCGGGCCGTTGCGGCCGGTGACGGCACCGACGCTGGATAATGGCCCGGTGACTATCATCGACAACGCCGTCTACGTGGACGGCGTCCGCCGGGCCGAGCCCGAGAGCCTGGAACAGACCTTCGAGACCCTGAATCGCCACGGGGGCATGGCGTGGATCGGCCTCTACCGTCCCACCACCGAGGAAATGGCCGCCGTCGCCGCCGAATTCGGACTGCACGGCCTCGCCGTGGAGGACGCCGTCTCCGCCCACCAGCGCCCGAAGCTGGAACGCTATGACGACAACCTCTTCACCGTGCTCCGGCCCGCCCGCTACCTGGACGACTCCGAGACCGTGGAGTTCGGCGAGCTGCACGTCTTCACCGGCCGCAACTTCGTGGTGACGGTGCGGCACGCCGAGACCGCCGGCGTCGGCCAGGTGCGGCGCCGCCTGGAGCTGCGCCCGGACCTGCTCTGCCACGGGCCCGAGGCCGTGCTCTACGCGCTGATGGACCAGGTTGTGGACGACTACGGGCCGGTGGTTGCCGGGCTGGAAAACGACATCGACGAGATCGAGGACCAGCTCTTCAGCGGCGACCCCCTGGTCTCCCGGCGCATCTATGAGCTCGCCCGCGAGGTGATCCACTTCCAGCGGGCCATCCATCCGCTGCCGGCCATGATGCAGCACCTGCGCAGCGGCTTCGAGAAGTACCGGGTGGATTCGGAACTGCAGCACAATCTCCGCGATGTCGAGGACCACGTGGAGCGGCTGATTTCCCGCGCGGACTCCTTCCGGGACCTGCTGCAGAACGCGCTGACCCTGGACGGCACGCTGACCGCCAACCGCCAGAATGAGGCGAGCGCCGAACAGAACGAGCAGGTCAAGAAGATCTCCTCCTGGGCCGCGATCTTTTTCGCCCCGTCCTTCGTGGCCGGGGTGTACGGCATGAACTTCGAGAATATGCCGGAGTTGCACTGGGCGTTCGGGTATCCGATGGCGATCGGGCTGATGGCCGCCACGGCGACGCTGATGTATGCCATCTTCAAGCGGAAGGGCTGGCTCTGACCGGAGCCCGCTGACGCCGGCACCCGCTCACGGGCGGGCCTTCCCTACCGCCCCGTGTCCCGCGGGCCCCGTGTACTCTGGCCGCATGAGCGCGCGGCGGGAGCGGTTCCGGCACATCGTGGAGACCCTGGGCAGGCACGGGCTGGGATTCGCGGTGGGCGGGCTGCACCTGGAGCGGTTGCACTTGACCGGCCGGCCCGGAGGGTTGCCCGGCGCCCGGATGCCTGCCCCGGAGCGGGTGCGCCTGGCCCTGGAGGAACTCGGGACGGTGTTCATCAAGTTCGGCCAGATCGTCTCCACCCGGACCGACATCCTGCCCCCGGACTACGCCGCGGAGCTCGCCACCCTGCAGGACGCCTCCCCCGCCATCCCGGCCGAACAAATCCGCGACGTCATCGCCGAGGAGCTCGGGCCGGCCGCGCACCAACTGCTGGCCGGGCTGCGGGACACACCGCTCGCCACCGGTTCCATCGGGCAGGCCCACGAGGCAACACTCGCCGGCGGGGGCGCGGCCGACGGCGGCGTCTTGGCCGACGTCGTGGTCAAGGTGCGCCGGCCCGGCGTCGTCGAGGAGGTCAATGAAGACCTGGAAATCATGGCCGAACTGGCCAAACGTGCCGAACAGGCATCCTCGGCCGTGGCCGGCTGGCGGGTCGCGGCCCTGGTGGACGAGTTCGCCCAGACCCTCCGGGCGGAACTGGACTACCTGCAGGAGGCGCGCAACGCCGAGCAGTTCGCGGCCAACTTCGCCGGTGACCCGCGCGTGCACATCCCCCGGGTCTTCTGGGACGCCACCACCACGCGGGTGCTGACCCTGGAGCGGCTGCGCGGCATCAAGATCAGCGACGTCGGCGGGCTGCGGGCGGCCGGGATCGACACCGGGGACCTCGCCGTCCGCGCCTGCACCGTGCTCCTGAAGATGGTCTTCGAAGACGGGTTCTTCCACGCCGACCCGCACCCGGGAAACTTCTTCGTCGAACCCGACGGCAGGCTGGGGATCATCGATTTCGGCATGGTGGGCAAGATCGACGACGGCGCCCGGTGGAACCTGGTGCGGGTACTGCTGGCGGTTGTGGACAAGGACCCCCGGAGCCTGACCACCGCGGTGGTGCGGCTCTGCGGCGGCGCCGACGGCGACTATGGCACCCTGCAGGCGGCGTTGGGCCGGCTGTTGGACCGCTACGCCGACCGGCCACTGGCGGAGGTGCCGCTGGTACCGGTCCTGGCCGAGCTGGCGGGGCTGCTGCGGACCAGCCGGCTCCGCCTGCCGCGGGAGACGGCCCTGATGGTCAAGATGCTGGTCATGGCCGACGGGCTGGGCAAACAGCTGGACCCCGGCTTCGAGCTGACCGAACAGCTGGGGCCCTTCACCCGCGGTGTGGTGCTCTCCTCTCTCACCCCGGAGGCGGTGGCTGAGCGGCTGAAGAAGCTCGGGTGGGAGGCCCTGAGGTTCGGCATCGAGGCACCGGAACTGGCCCGGAGGCTGCTGGAGGTGCTGGAGCGTGGCGGGGTGGACGTGCATTTCCGGGCCGGGGAACTCCAGTCGCTGATGGACCGGGCGGAGAAGACCGGCAACCGGATCGTCGCGGGCCTGATCGTCGCTGCGCTGATCGGCGCCGTCGGGGAACTGGTGTCCTTCCAGCCGGACCGGTGGAAACGGTGGCCCAAGGCCCTGTTCACCGCCGGGCTGGGCGGTGTTGGTGCCCTCGGCGGCTATCTGGCGATCGGCTCGCGGCCGCACCGGCGGCGCGGGACCGGCTAGGGCCGCCTGCTTCAATCCAGCAGGTTGTCCGGGACTGCCTCAGGGCGTGGGGCGTCGGTGCCGTGCCTGCGCCACCAGCCGGGCAAAGGCTAGGACGAACACCGCCTCGATCGCCGCCATCAGCGCGAGCCAAAGCCACTCACGGTGGCCGATGAAGTAGACCACCCCCGCCCCCACCAGGATGCTGCCAAGGACCAGCGCGTACACCGCGAAGCCGACGGCTACCTTCGCGCTGCGGACCCCCGTGCGGAAGCCGAAACCGTTGGGCTCGCCGCCCGGCTGTCCGCGCACACGGTCCTCCCGGGCCGGGCCAAGCCGGTCGAATTCCTCCCACGGATCGGGGCCATGTTCCGGAGGTAGGTCCGGACGTTGGTCCGGAGGTTGTTCCGCCATTGCCCCATTTTAGTCGGCGCCGTCAGCCGCCGCAGGTCAGGCGGCGCGCTGCTCCACCTGGCCGGGGGCGGCGCCGTCGGCCCCGAAGACCAGCAGCCGGGTGGCAATCTTCTCCGTGAAGAACCGGTCGTGGCTGACCACCACGACGGCGCCCGGGAAGTGCAGCAGGGCCCGTTCCATCACCTGGGTACTCGAGAGGTCCAGGTGGTTGGTGGGTTCGTCGAGGAGCAGCACGGACGCCCCCGAGAGCAGGCACTGGGCCATGGCGACGCGGGCCTTCTGGCCGCCGGAGAGGTTGCCAATCTTTTGCTTGAGGTCCGCCTCGGAGAACTGGAACATCGCGAGGAAGCGGTTGACCGACTTCCTGGTGGCGGTCAGGGCCAGGCTGTCCGGGAGGGCGTTGACGGCGTGCGAGACGGTGTCGCCGTCGTCGAGCGCCGCCAGCATGGCGTTGTAGGAGACGTACCCCGGACCCTTGGCCCAGGCGACCGTGCCGGCGTCGGGGGCCTCCTCGCCGGTGAGGACCCGCAGGAGGGTGGATTTGCCGCTGCCGTTGGCGCCCAGGACGGCGATCCGGTTGCCCTTGCGGATCTCGAAGCCCAGATCCGTGAACAGCGTCCGGCCCTCGTAGGACTTTTCCAGCCCCTCGACCCGGCAGAGGACGTCCTTGACGTGCAGGCCGCCGTAGATCTCGGTGACGATCTGGTCCACCGGCCGGGGGGTGCGCGACTTCTTGATCTTGGCCAGCTTGTTCTCCAGGCCCCGGCTGGCGGCCTTGGCGGCCTCGCGCCGGTCGGCAATTCCCTCCGCCTCGAAGGCGAGCAGCTCGGCCTCGTGGACGAACTGCTGTTCCAAAGTCTTGAGCCGGAACTGCTTCTGGACCACGTATTCGGCGAAGTTCCCCGGATACTCGTGCAGGTGGTAGTTCTCCACTTCGACGATCCGCGTGACCACGGCGTCCAGGAACATGCGGTCGTGCGAGACGATGACGGCGGCGCCCTTGAAGTCGCGGAACCAGTTCTCCAGCCACTGCACCCCGGCGACGTCGAGGAAGTTGGTCGGCTCGTCCAGCAGCAGCACGTCCGGGCTTTCGAGCAGGATCTTCGCCAGCGCGGCGCGGTTGCGCCAGCCGCCCGACAGCTCGTCGATGGCGCAGTGCCGGTGGGCGTCCTCGAAGCCGAGGGTGGTCAGCACGGTGTCGATCCGGCGCGGGTAGTCCCACCCGTCCAGCCGTTCCATCTCCTCGAAGAGGGCGGCCTGCCGGGTGATCAGGCGGTCCAGTTCCCCGGCACCGGGGTCGGCGGCGATGGCGGCGTCGATCCCGGCAAGTTCCGCCTCGACGGCCTTCACCGTGCCGAACAGTCCGTTGAGGACCTCCGTGATGGTGGAGGCACCGTTGAGTTCGGAGAACTGGGAGAAGTAGCCCACGCGGATGCCGGGATCGACGCTGACCGTACCGGTCTCCGGGGCGACTTGGTCCAGGACCAGCTTCAGGACGGTGGTCTTGCCGGAGCCGTTCTTGCCGATCAGCCCCACCCGGTCGCCGGGCTCGAGCCGGAAGAAGACCTCACGGAGGACCGGAGTGTTCTCGAAGCGGACGCTGACGTCGTTCAGGCGGATCAGGCTCATGGGGGTCCTTTCGGGGCGCCCGTGCCCGACGGCGGACCGTACGGTGGGCGGCCCGGCCGCTGTGGGAAGCGGGAGTGGAAATCCGGGTGGCGCAGGGAACCCGTGGTTTCCAGAATATCCCGGCATGCGAAGAGCCCCGCACCGCGGCTGCGGTACGGGGCTCTTGCGGTATGGGGCGCTTGGGGTGTGCGGTCCGCTAGCGGCCGGACTTGCCGTGGCCGGGCGCGGGAGCGGCTGCCTGGGCCGGCGCGGGAGCCGGGGCGGCCTGGGCGCCCTGGACGGGTGCGTGGCCGTAGCTCGGGACGGCGGGGGTGGCCGCGTGCTCGTCGCGGTGCTGTTCGGCGTTGGCCTGGCCGGCGGCACGGTGCGCCTCGGCGTTCGCGTGGGCCCAGGCGCTGTTGCCCGGTTCAGACGGAGTGGATTTCTCCGGTTCGCTGTCCTTCGTTTCCGTGGACTCGCCCGGTTCCGTGGCCTCGCCGGTTTCGGTCGGGGCAGCGGACGGGGTATCGGTGGCTGAGGGGGCCGGGGCGGGCTCCGTCGGTTCCGCGGTCTCGGTCGGCTCCGCGGATGCGGTAGCGGTCGGTGCCGGTTCCGTGGGCTCGGCGGTCTCAGTGGGGGCGGCCGTCGGGGAGTCGGTGGCGGTCGCCGTGGCGGTGACGGTCGGCGTCGGATCCGCGGTGATCTCGCTGACCGTGGCGGCCATCGCCGCCCCCGCTCCGCCGGTGACGACGACGGCGGCCACGGCTGTTGCCTTGCCTGCGGTGCCCAGGGCGCCGAGCCACGTGAAAATTCCTGCCAAGGGGTGTTCCTTCCAGAGTTCCAAAGAGGTGTCCGGCAGGCCCTGTCACCAAGCCAACCGGGGAAAACATTACTCAGACGGAGACGGCGCGACGGCGGGGAACGGGATTCCTGCGGATTTCTTGGGGATAAACAGTGGTGCGGGGCGTACCGGCGGGCTCAGGGACCCCGGGGCGCGAACATGATAACGGCCACGCCCGCCAGGCAGACCACGGACCCGATGACGTCCCAGCGGTCCGGCCGGAATCCGTCCACCGCCATGCCCCAGGCCAGGGACCCTGCCACGAAGACGCCTCCGTAGGCGGCCAGGATCCGGCCGAAGTGGGCGTCCGGCTGAAGTGTCGCGACGAAGCCGTAGAGCCCGAGGGCGACGATCCCGATCCCGGCCCACCACCAGGCGCGGCCCTCGCGGACGGCCTGCCAGATCATCCAGGCCCCGCCAATTTCGGCCACGGCGGCCAGGGCAAAGAGCAGGACGGTGCGCGCAATGGTCATGCCACCATCTTTGCGCACCCCGGCCCTTGTCCGCGGCGGCGTCGGCGGGTATGAGTGAAGCATGCAGACCGGACAGGGGCTCCTTGAGGGGCGGGTAGCGGTGGTGACCGGGTCCTCCCGAGGCCTGGGCTTTGCGATGGCGGGGCTGCTGGGCGCCGAGGGGGCCGCCGTCGTCCTCGCGTCCCGGTCGGCCGCCGACGCCGAGGCGGCCGCCACCCGGCTCCGGGCGGCGGGAATCACGGCGTTGGGGCTGGGCTGCGACACTGCGGAGCTGGCCGACGTCGAGTCCCTGCGCGACGAGGCCCTGCGCCTCGGCGGGCTGGACATCTGGGTAAATAACGCCGGCGTCTCGGGTGTGTACGGGCCGACGGCGTCCACGCCGGTGGACGACTTCACGCGGGTGGTCCGGACCAACATCCTGGGCACCTTCCACGGTTCCCGCGTGGCGCTGCCGGTGATGCTCGGGCAGGGCCACGGTGACCTGGTGAACCTCTACGGCCAGGGCGACGGCGGGCCGGTGCCGCTGCAGAACGCGTATGCCTCCAGCAAACGGTGGGTGCGACAGTTCACCGAGACCCTGCGCCGGGAAACGCGCGGCACCGGCGTGCGGGTCCACGGCATGAATCCCGGCCTGGTGGAAACGGACCTCCTGCGGCGCATCCGGGCCCAGTCAGGCTACGAGAAGCGCCTTTCGGCCCTGCAGGTGGTGGTGGGGCTGTGGGGGCAGGCCCCGGAGGCCGCCGCGAAACCCCTGCTGGGCCTGGTCACGTCGGATGCGGCGGCGTACCGGGACCTCACCCCGGCCCGGCTGGTGTCCCGGGGCGCCCGAAACGTCCTGGCCGGCCGGCTCCGCAGGAGTCACCGAATGCCGCTGGATATCACCGTGGTGGAACCGGAACGCTGACCGGCGGAAGCACCGGCGCCGTGGCGGCTACCTGACGGTCAGCGCCGGGTTGACGGGCGCCTTTGCGGCGTTGACCTGCAACCCGGCCGTGACCTTCTGCCCGGCGGCGAGCTTCGCCGTCCAGTCCGAGCCGGTGCAGGTGACGGACGTCTTCGGGACCACCGTGCACTTCATCCCCCAGGAGTTGGCAACCGAGGTCACCGTGGGGTCGTTCCAGGACACGGACCACGACGGCACCGCACGCAGCGCCGTAAGGTCCAGGTTCGCCACGTAGCCGCCGGGCCAGGAACTGGTCAACCGCCAGGTGGCCGACAGGGCATCCCCGCCGACCGGTCCCGGGCTCGCGCTCGGCGAGGGCGACGGCGACGGGCTGGTGGTCGGTGCCGGTGCGGGAGCGGTGGGCGCGCCCGTCGGCGTCGGGGTGGGCGAGGGAGACGTCGTCTGCGTAGGCGCGGGCGACGTCGTCGGCGTCGGCGTTGGGGACGTGCCCGGGGCGTTGGTCAGAATCGGGGCCAGCGCATCCAGCTTGGCGCGTTCCGGCGTGCGCCAGTCGGACTGGACCAGACCGCCTGTTCCGGCCGAGTTGGGGTTGAAGGACCAGTAGGCAAAGGACATGCCGTTGGCCTGGAGGTAGCTGACAATCGAGGCCATCCACGCCTTGTCGGAGGCGGTGGCCAGGGCGGTGCCGAACTCCCCCAGCAACACCGGAGCGATTCCCTTCTTCTGCAGGTATCCCCAGTTGCGGTCCCAGACGGCGGGGAGGTTGGCCGGGTAGGCGGGGTCGCTGAACCATTTCTGGGCGAACATGGACGCCGGGTAATCGTGCGGCGAATAAACCACCCGGTGCGGCACGGCGAGGGACACCGGCTTCGCGCCGGCGTCCGCCAGGCCACCACCCCACCAGGTGCCTCCCGCGGTCGCCTGGTTCTCGATTCCCTCGACGAGGATCAGGAGGTTCGGGTTGGCGGCCAGGACGGCGTTGCCTCCCCGGGTCGCCGCCGCCTGCCAGTCGGTCGCGGCGGGTCCGCCCCAGGTGGCGGATCCCGCGGGCTCGTTGTGCAGGTCGGCCCCGATCACGGTCGGATCGTTCCTGTAACGGACCGCCAGCATCTGCCAGTCCGAGATCCACCGGGACTCGGGGACGGCGGCGGTGTACCAGAGGGGCGACTGGCTTGCCGAGGAAGGGCGGTGCCGGTCCAAGATGACCTGCAGGCCGTTGGCCTTGGCCCGGGCGATGACCGTGTCCATCACATCCAGCGGGCGCTTGCCCTCCAGGTTGTAGGCCCGGTTGGCCCAATAGTTGACGCTGCCCTTGATGGTTGTGGCGGCCAGGCACTCGTTGGAGAACGGAAGCCGGACGGTGTTGAACCCCATGGATTTTATGTTGGCCAGGGCTTCGTCGATGGTCAGGGTGCCCCAGAGTCCGTGCGGGACGCAGTCGGGGGTCTCCAGCCCGAACCAGGAGGCCGCCTTGATGATGTACGGGGCGTTATTCGAGTCCCGGATGGTGCCGCCGTCGGTGTGCAGCCACCCCGTAGCCGCGGGCGTGGTGTCCGCGACCCGCTCGAGGACCGCACCGGGCTCCGCGGGCCCGGCGCAGCCCGCCACCGCCAGCAGGACGGCAACCCCCGCGGCGACGACACCCAGCGTCCGGGCCGGACGACGGCGGGCAGGGCTCTGTTTGGTGGGGCGGCCTGATGACACATGTCCTCCAAGATTCCGGGCCAGGCAGGCCCACTGCGCCTCACCGTACCCAGCCCGGCCGCCGCTCCTTCGGCGACGCTCTGGGGTGGGCGGAATATTTCCTGGTCTTCGGCCCGCTTCCGACGGCGACGAACTCCCGCGGCGCACGTGGCCGGGGCTGGGGTTTGGCTGGGACTTGGCCCCGGATGCGGCGCTCCTACTTGCGCGATAGATGCTAAGCAGGCTTAGGATAGGGCCATGGCCGTATCGAGCGGCCGCCAACCAGAGGAGGAAACACCATGGGACTGGGCGACAAGATCGAGAACGCTGCCGAGAAGATGACCGGCAAGGGTAAGGAAGCCGCCGGCGACGCGACGGGCAACGACCGCCTCCGCGCCGAGGGCCAGGCCGACCAGGCCAAGGGCGACCTCAAGCAGGCCGGCGAGAAGGTCAAGGACGCCTTCAAGAAGGACTGATCCCGGACTACTGCCAAGGGCGCTTCCCGCAACGGGAGGCGCCCTTTGCTGTGCCACGCCAGTTGCCGGGCGTCACCCCGGTGCACGCCCGGAACCGGCGGATCCTAGAACTTGCCGTACTTGGCCCGTGCCATCGAATACACCCCGTAGCAGACCAGACCGGCCGCGGTCGCGGCGAGCAACACCACGCCAAACGGCTGGGACCCCAGAGTCTTGAGGCCGCCGTCCAGGCCTGAGGACTTGGAGGGGTCCGCCGTCGCCGCCGCCACAATGATGAGGATGCCGACCACGCCCAACACGACGCCCTTGGCGGCGTAGCCGATGGTGCCGAGCCACTCCACGGCGGTGCGGGGGTTCCCGGGAACGCTGAGGTCCTCCATGAACTTCCGGGTGACGCCCCGGTAGACGTAGTAGACCCCGCCGCCGATGATGGCTGCGCCGATGACGATCAGCAACAGGACGCCGGCGGGTGCGGCCAGAATCTTGGCGGTGAAGTCGCTGGCCGACTGGCTGGAGCTCTTGGTACCGCCAGCGGCGAAGACGGCAAAGGTGATGGCCAGGAAACCGAAGATGACGGCTTTTCCGGCCGCCGACGCCGTTTCCTTGGCCTTGTCCTTCGCCTCGCCCTGCGCGCGGCCCGCGACGACGGCCTCGCTCACCATCCAGAGGGCCAAGGCCGCGCAGGCAGCGAACCCCACCCACAGGAGGATGGCGCCGCCGGGCTTGGACGCCAGGGAGCCGATGGCCCCGGACTGGTCCGCCTCGCCGCCCTGCCCGCGGTCAATCTGGAGGGCGATGGCACCGATCAGGATATGGACCAGGCCGATGAAGACGTAGCCGGCCCGGGCGAGGTTCCGGAGTGCCGGTCCCCTGGCAGCGGAGATGGCCTCAGAGACGGCCCTGTTGGCTTTTTGCGAGGCTTCACCCACGGCGGGATCCTTCACTGGAGCGGCAGAAGTGGTCCGCCCAGCATAGCCAGCGTAAAGGTCGAGGGGAATGATGGGGCCGCGCGGGGAACCGGCGGCGGGAGGCAATGTGGAGCTAAGGAGATTCGAACTCCTGACCTCTTCGATGCGAACGAAGCGCTCTACCAACTGAGCTATAGCCCCGTGACAACGCCGCTCCCGAAAGGGAACGGCGTCACCAAACGTTCTTAGGCTACAAAGTATCTGCCCGCAACGCCAACCGACGCACCGGCGCGGGCACCAACCCCACTCGGAAAAGCCAAAAAGCCCCGGATTCACCGTGGTGGTGGATCCGGGGCTTCCTGCGTGGACTCAGGCTCGGCGCCGCTGCAGGACGTCGTCGAGGTTGCTCAGTGCGCTCTGGCCCTTGCCCTGGGGTTTGGACGCGGCAGCCTCCTCGGCGCCGCGCACGGAGGCCTGCTTCAGCGACGGCTTGCCGACGGCCTTCGGTGCGGCGGGGAGGTCGAGGGGTTCCGGGGCCGCACGTTCGGCCTTGGGGGCCTCGACGTAGGTCGGCTTGGGCACCTGTACCGGTTCCCAGCTGGCGCCCTCGGGGGAGGCGGGGTCGCCGACCTGGTGGACGGAGGTGTCACCGGACGCGGCCGCCTCGGCCAGGGCGGCCTGCCGCAGCTCGGCGGCGGTCAGCGTTGCGGGACGGACCGGCCCGGCGTCGGCTTCGGCGTCGAACAGGGGGCTGTCCTTTGCCGGAGCGTCGGAGGGGACGGCAGTGGGGTGCTCGGCAGGCGCGGGCCGCGCCGGGCGGGGCGGGGCCATGGCCGACCGGAACGCGCGCTCAACCTTGCGGCGACGGTCACGGACGGCGAGGGAACGAAGGAGTACGACGGCGGCGACCGCGGCCAGCAGGGTCAGGACCGGCAACCAGCCGGAGCCCAGACCGAAGAGCCGGAGCACTCCGGACACGACACCGGTCAGGAGAGACACCACCGCCAGCAACGCCAGCGCCAGGCGGCCGTACCGGATGCGGAACGTGGAGTTTGCCGGAAGCCTCGAGGGCCGGGCGGACTTCATCGACGCCGGGGCGGACGCCGCGTCCGGCGTCGAAGGGGCGGAGGCGGGGCGCTGCGTACTGGTCATCGGTTTCTCCTGCGGTGACGTCATGGCCACGACGTTTCCGGCTTGGGGGTCGGCTCGTTCCACGTCCGCGGCGTCCATCAGGAAGTCTCCAGCCGGCCGAAGCTGGCGGCTGTTCCGGAGCATGTAGGGAGCCACCCATACGATCCAGAGCGCAACAGCGACGACAAGGATCACTGAGCTGCTGAGAGGGAAGTCCACACTCAAAACCGTAAGAGCTTGAGGGCGTGGCGGACCGCATTAGCGGCGGTGTGTCGCGGCGCGGCCGGAGAAACTGCCCAACGTGACGAAAACGCAGGTCAGGACGGCGTTTCCCGCCGGCGTACCGGGCCCTCCCGGAGCCACCGGCCCAGCAGGCCCTCGGGGACCTCCTCGGCCGTCAGCGCGAAGCTGCGGTGGTCCGCCCAGCGGCCGTTGATGTGCAGGTACCGGGGCCGATACCCCTCGTCCCTGAAGCCGAGTTTCTCAACCACCCGCAGGCTGGGACCGTTCTCCGGCCGGATGTTGATTTCCATCCGGTGCAGCCCGAGGGTGCGGAAGCAGTGGTCCGTGGCCATGGCCACCGCGGTGGGCGCGATGCCCTGCCCGGCCCGGTCCTGGTCCACCCAGTACCCCAGCGTGGCCATCATGGCCGAGCCCCACACAATCGAGGAGACGGTCAGTTGCCCCACAATGACGGGTTCCCGGTGTCCCGGCGTCCAGGCAGCAATCACGAACGGCAGGGCCGTCGCCTGTGCCGCCTGGGCTTTCAGCGAACTCACCATCTGCCGGTAGTTGGGCAGGCCGCCCCCGGGAGCCGGGTTGGACGCCTCCCAGGGGGCCAGCCACTGCTCGTTCCGGGCGCGGAGGGCGCTCCACTCGCGGCGGTCACGGTACCGGATCGGCCGCAGGACCAGGTCGCCGCTCTCCAGCGTGACCGGCCAGGTGAAGCTGCCCCCCACGGGACTAGTGCGTCAGCCCGGCGGTGAAGCCCGGCAGCCACTCCCGCAGGCCCGGGCCCAGGTCTTCGCTGTCGCAGGCCAGCTGGACGCAGGCCTTCAGGTAGCTCAGCTTGTCGCCGGTGTCGTAGCGGCGGCCGCGGAAGACGACGCCGTACACGCCGTAGCCTTCACCCTCGCCGGCGGCGAGTTCCTGCAGTGCGTCGGTGAGCTGGATCTCGCCGCCGCGGCCGGGCTCGGTGCGCTCCAGCACGTCGAAGACGGCCGGGTGCAGGACGTAACGGCCGATGATCGCCAGGTTGGAGGGCGCGTCTTCGACGTCGGGCTTCTCCACGAGGTGGTTGATGCGCACGTAGTCTTCGCCGTCGACGGCCTCGACGTCGGCGCAGCCGTAGGCGCTGATCTGGGACGGATCGACCTCGATCAGGGCCACGACCGAACCGCCGGTCTTGGCCTGCACCTCGATCATGGTGCTCAGCAGTTCGTCGCGGGCGTCGATCAGGTCATCACCGAGCAGGACGGCGAACGGCTCGTAGCCGACGTGCTGCTTCGCACGCAGCACAGCGTGGCCGAGGCCCATCGGGTCACCCTGGCGGACGTAGTGGATGTCGCCGAGGTTGCTGGCGGCCTGGATGGACTCGAGCTTGGCGGTGTCACCCTTTGCTTCGAGGGTCGCCTCCAGGGTGGGGACCCGGTCGAAGTGGTCTTCAAGGGCCCGCTTGCTGCGCCCGGTGATCATCAGGACGTCGTTGAGGCCCACCTTGACGGCTTCCTCGACCACGTACTGGATGGCCGGCTTGTCGACGACGGGCAGCATCTCCTTCGGCATCGCCTTGGTGGCGGGAAGGAAGCGGGTGCCGAGGCCCGCTGCGGGGATGACGGCCTTGCGGACGGAGGCGTTAGGTGTCTTCACCCGACTAATCTAACCGAGGGGGCAAACATCAGGTAATTGCCCTTACGGTGCGGCTGCGGCGTGTTTGCCCGGCCGGCGAGGCGAAGGAGCCACTGCATGGAAGCGCGCGACAGGGACACCAAGGAAGCGATCCGCACCCGGCACCGGCAGCGTCGGGCGGCAATGACGCCGGCGGCGCGCTCGGCGGCCGGTTCAGCCCTGGCCGTGCACGGCGCCGCGTGGGCGGCGTCGCTTACCGACGGCGGAACAGGCACCTTCGCCGCCTACCTGGGGGTCGGCTCGGAGCCGCCGACTCTTCCCCTGTTGGAGGCCCTGCACGACGCCGGGCATAGGGTGCTGCTTCCCGTCTGCGAGCCGGACCTGGAACTGAGCTGGGTGGTGTGGACGCCGCAGAGCGAATACGCGCGGAGCCGGTACGCGCCGCTTCAGGAACCAATCGGGGAACGGCTTGGCACCGATGCCGTGGCGGGGGCAGCCGGAATCTTCGTTCCCGCCACCGCGGTGGACCTCGACGGAAACCGGATCGGCCAGGGCGGCGGCTACTACGACAAGTTCCTCGCCGCCCTCTCGGCCCTGCCCGGGAACGACGGCAGCCACCCGGTGCCGACTGCCGGCGTCGTCTACGCCGATGAAGTGTTGCCCGCGGGCACCATCCCCGTCGAAGTCTTCGACCGGAAGGTCGGGGCCGCACTCACGCCCGACGGCCTTGTTCCCACAGTCGCCAGCCGCTGACGCCGCATATTCTTCCACTTGTTCGCGCGGTGATAGAATTAGCACTCAGGCCCTGTGACTGCTAATCCCCTGGCTCCCCGAGCCAGCCGCCCCTCAAGGAGCGGACGGGAGGGACGCAGTACGGGACCTGCTCGTTTGTCCTAGAGGAGGAACCCAGTGCCCACGTACGCCTACGCTTGCAAGGACTGCAACCACGCCTTCGAGACCGTGCAGTCGTTCTCCGATGAATCGCTGACGACCTGCCCGGAGTGCCAGGGAACATTGCGCAAGAAGTTCAACAGCGTCGGAGTCGTCTTCAAGGGCTCCGGCTTCTACCGGACCGATTCCCGCGATTCCAAAGGCAGCTCCGTGGCGCCCGCCGCACCGGCTGCCACCCCGGCCGCGGCTCCGACCGCCGCCGCCAACTAAGGCACCTGCAGCTTCCCGCTGTAGCTTGTCCACATAGCCCGGACCGGGGCTAAGCCCGCCGCGTTCAGGCTCCTACCGTGAAGCCATGGCACCAGCAAGGCTTCACTTCTTTCGTACCGGGACTGCCCGCGGCCCATCCGTTGTGGGCCGGCCCGCGGGAGGACGCTTACTTACCTCCCGCCGGTCCTCCCCACGTCGCCTCCGTCGCTGGGTGGGGCGCAACCGCAGGCTGATCGCCGCCCTTCTGTTGTGCCTGGCCGCCGGGCTCGCAGTCCAGCAGCTTACTCCCGCTCCCCCGCCGACGGTCACGGCCTGGGCCGCGGCCGGGGATCTTCCGGCGGGGCGGCTCCTCGCCCCGGGGGATCTCAACGCAGTCCAGGTTCCGCCGGGGGTTTTACCTGACGCGGCCATTGACCCGTCGACGGCCGAGGGGCAGCAGCTGGGCATCGCGTTGAGCCGGGGGCAGTTGCTGAGCTCATCGTTCTTTGTCGGACCCGGCCTCTTGACCGGGAGCCCACCCGGTTCCGCCGCCGTACCGTTGCGCATGGCTGATCCCGCCTCGATCCAGCTGGTCTCCCCCGGTCAGCTGGTCAACATCGTGCTGACCGGCGGCAATGGGTTTGAGCAGGCGGCAACGTCGGAGATTCTGGCCGCGCGCGTCCCGGTGCTCTGGACCTCCGCCCGTGGCGGCAGGTCCGGGCAATGGCTCGACGTCGGCGATACGGACGGGCTGATGGTGGTTGCGGCCGACCCCGAGCAGTCCAGGAAGCTTGCCGGCGCGTCGACGCAGGGACAGTTATTTTTTGTCCTCGTTGGTCCCGGTGGGCCGTAGTCACGCTGCGGGCGTGCTGTTGCTCACCGTCCCGCGCCGGCGCTGCCCCGCCCCTGGTGTCAGCCCCAGTGCGGCGGCTTCTGTTCCTGCAGCCAGGCGTCGTGGTCATACCCGCCGGGCTCGTCGCCCCAGCGTCGGGGATCATCCTCCGCGGCTTTGGTGGGAAGGATCCCTGCCGGGGACGCGCTGTGTGCAGCGGCGCCTTCGGCCCGGGACGGCTGACCGGAAGCACTGGCTGCAGTCCGGTCCGCGTCCTGATCCGGGGTACCGGCACTCCGGCCCTCCCCGGCCCGGGCTGCCCTGTCGGTATCGATGGTGGCCGCCGTGGCGGGTTCCCCGTGGGCTTCGCCGGGATGGTTCCGGTTGTCGTTTGCGGCGCTCTGGTGACTGGTCACGTCCGCCTCCTTAGTACTGCTCGTAAATTCCTGCTGGTGCGCCGCGGCGGCCCAGGCGGTGGGCGCCTGGCCGGTGGCCGCATACGCGTCCCGGGCGCTCTCGAGCCCGAAACTTTCCATGTCGTCCGAGAAGCCCGGAGCGGTCCCGATCCGGGAGGACGCCACCGGCTTCTCCAATCCAAGGTACCCGCCAATCCGGTCCGCGCACACGGAGGGATCGGTAAAGACCTCGATGGTCCACAGCGCCATGTAGCGCCAGCCCAGGCGTTCCAGCAGCTGCGGCCGGAGCCGGCTGCGTTCGCGGACGGTCATCCGCCGGTAACGCTCGGTTCCGTCGGATTCGATGGCCACCGGACGCGGGATGTCGGCGTCGTCCTGTCCAATCGTGTGCAGTGGATCCGCAGCCGCCACCATGTCCAGGGCTCCGTCGTACTGGTGCCAGACGCGGGCGCCGCGGGCGCGGAGCCTGTCGCCGAGGTCCGTGACCAACGGGTCCGCACCTAGCGCCTGCTCGCTGGCGGCGGCGCGGGACGCGGGGCTGCCCAGGTCCGAGTTGCCGGCAATCTCCCGGTCGATCAGCTCGTAGAAGTCAACGGCCCCGTGGCTCAGCCGGGAGCTGTCCAGATCCTCGGGCCGGAAGCAGGTGAGCACGTGGAGGGAGCGCCGGGCACGGGTCATCGCCAGTGCGAACTTGGCGCGGCCGCCTTCGACGGACAGGGGCCCCAGGCTGTGCAGCGCGCGGCCGTGCGGCGTGCGGCCGTAACCGGGCGAGAAGATCACCCGGTCGCGGACCAGGCCTTGCGCCCGTTCGAGGTCGACCACGCGGAACGATTCGGTGCCCGCGGTGAAGAAGCCCGCCAGCAGCGGGTAGTTCGGCAGCTGCAGTCGGATGGCCTCGCCGATCCGGGCGGCGTGCCGCAGGCTGCCGGTGACGACGGCGAGGGAGGTCCTCGGACGCAGCCTCGCGTGGTCGAAGACAAGTTCCACAACCCGGTTCACTTCGGCCAGGACGGACTCGACGCCGTCCTGGTCAGCGCTTGGGAGACCCGTTCCGTCCGGCAGGTATTCGACCGTGAGGGCGCGGTCCAGCCCGGTTGCGGACTGCCCCTCGGGCAGCCGCCGGAGTTCGCCGCCGTAGAAGTTCTTACTCAGCTGCCGGACCAGATCCTCGTCCACGGCTCGGTAGACGGTCCGGAGCCTGCGCACCGGCAGCACCGCCGCCAGGCTCTGGTAGGCGCTATCGACGCGGTGGTGGGAGCTCTCTCCCGCCGCGAGCCGCTCGACACCCACGGTAAAGGTTCGCGGGCTGGCGATCCTGTCATCGCCGAAGGCAATAACCTGGCGGGACCGCGCGACCGCGGGGAGCACTGCCTGCAGGGAGGTCGCCTCGGCGTCGAGGATCACCACCGCGTCGAAGTGCCGTTCGGCGGGCAGCAGGCTCGTCATCAGGTACGGGCTGATGGACCAGACGGGCACGAGCATGGGGATGAGTTCGGCAGACTGGGCGGTGAGCGCCGCCGGCGTGACCCGGCCGTCCTTGAGCAGGCTCCGCAGCAGTTCGGCTTGCCGCGGGTGCTCTGCCAGCGCCGCCCGCCAGCGCTCCGCGAGCTTCCACCGGAGCCGGGCAGCGCCGCTGGCGATATGGGCGTTGTCCGCGAGGCGGTATTCCGCCTCCAGCTGCCGGAGGGCATCGCCGTCGGACATGGCGAGGTAGTCGTCCCCGCTGATCATCGCCTCCAGCGCGGACTGCCACCAGGCGAGCTCGAGTTCGGCGGCGACGGAGTCCGCGGAGACCTCACGCTCGGCAAGATCCGCCAGCAGCTCACCCAGGCCGTGCTCGCGCATGTTTTCAATCAGCAGCGTGCGTTCGGGCAGGGTCTCAAGGGTGCCGGTGTCCGCCACCAGGCGGGTCAGCCGGTCGAGCAGCTCCGGGTACGGCGTATTCTGCACGTCGCCGCCGTCGCGGGTATACCTGACGGCCTCGCCGAGGTCCTTGAGCTCGCCGTCCAGTTCCCGGTACAGCCCCGACAGCTCGCCCAACCCGGACGGCACCGCGGGGTGCCGCTGCGTGGTGGCGTACCCCGACCACGCCGCCCGCTGCTCCTGCACCAGGACCAGCGAACTGTGCAGGTCGGCAATGTGGACGCCGGGCCGGACGTACTCCTTCGCGACCCGCCGCAGCCGCGACCGCTGCATGGAGGGCATATCAATGCTGCGCTCCCGTCGCCACGACGAGGAAGCAGTGGCCGAGATCAGGTCGTGGACCGGACGGTCGAAGATGTCGGGGGTGAATTTGTCCAGGCTTCCCCGCACGGCGACCAGCAGGTCGATCTGGTCGCCCCACTCGGCAAAGGTGTCCCCCAGCCGGATTTCGGCGTGCTCGGCGACCTCGTTCATACGGTCGCGGAGCCTCGGCAGCTTCTCCGCGACAGAGCGCGCCACCTGCTGCGCTTCCTGGGTTTCCTTGCGGGTCAGCAAACGGGCGCCGTGCCACGGGCTCAGGGTCGAGGCCCGGCTGAAGCTGCCCAGTTCCGCGGCTCGCCGCAGCCGCTCGGCCAGTTCCGCGCGGTCGCGGATGTTATCAAGGACGCTGCGCTTGAGCCTGACGGTGGTCGCCGGGGCGGGATGGATCGCGGTCAGGGCCGCGAGCGATTGCATCGCCTCGTACGGGGAGCAGCCCCAGCGCTCCCGCACGTTGTGCAGGGAGGCCACGTGGTCCATCAGCGCGTGCCGGTGCTCAGTCAGGGTGGCGTGCAGGTTCTTCAGCTGCGGTTCGAGGGACTTCTCGTTGCGCACGATCGCGCGCACCAGCTGGCCCTTGAGCTGGAGCGGGGTGGTGCTCCCGGCCAGCTGCACCAGCATCGAGTCCAGGCCCAGGGCTTCGAGCTGCGCGGAGACCTCGCCCAGGCTGGCGCGGCGGTCCCCCACCACCAGCACGCTTTTGCCCTCGTCGACGAGGGCGCCGATGGTGTTGATCGCGGTCTGGGTTTGTCCGGTTCCCGGAGGGGCGCTGACCACCAGGGAGTCGCCGGCACGGACGGCATCCACCACGTATTGCTGGTCGGAGTCCGCGTCGAGGAGCAGAAGCTCATCGGCGGGGTTCCGCTCGTCCGTGCTGGCGAAGCGGCCGTCCTTGAGCTCGGGTACCTCCACGGAGTCGCCTGCCGCCACGCGGCCAAGGGCGGCAATGAGCTTGTTCTCCGGGTTGATCCACGGGTCGTCGAGGTTGCCGGAGAGATCGGCGAAGGTGGAGACGAGGAGGTTGTGCTCCACCTCGGCGCCGTGGATCGGCTGGATCAGTGTCGCGAGCCGGTCCAGGACGGGCAGCGGGTCGAAACGGGCGGTGCTGTAGGCCATCCGCGTCACGGCGTTGACGTCGAAGACGATGCCGTGGATGGTCTTCAGGTGACGGACCAGTGCCGGGTTGATCCGGGCCTGCTCTGTAAGTTGCAGCTCGTAGTCGTCTTCGCCGGGACGGACCGTGAGGGACACGGCCGTGAGCATGACCGGAGCGGAGACCCGCTGCGGCTTCCCGCCGACGGCCGAGGTCCAGACGACGGTGCCGGCCGAGAGGTACCCCGCGTCGATGCCCCGGTCGTTGGCCAGCTCAAAGATCTTCGAGCGCAGGTTCCGGGAGGCGCGCGCCGCCACGACGTACTGCTGGCGGTCACGGATGAGGGTGGACAGCCGCGTGCGCCGCCCGGCCATCAGCTGCGCCAGGCCCGACGGGTGGGCATGGGTCAGGTCGATGGAACCCTCGGGCGTCTTTGTGAAGCGCAGCATCGTGTCGGGGCCCGTGACGGGCTTCAGTCCCGACAGCCATTTCCTGAACTCCTCGGAGCCTTCGGGGTGGCCTTGACCAACTGACACTTCTGCCTTCTTTTCTGTGCTCACGGTTTCTGTGTTCGCGCGGAACGCCCTGGACCATACCGGCATGCCTTCGAGCGTAGCCCGGATCGGCCCGCCGGGAGGGGCCGCAACACTGGCAGGGGCCAAAATAGTGCGGTCGATTCCTCTCCACCGGCCGGAGGATTAAACGCCAAGGGCCGGCCTCCGGAGAGGCCGGCCCTTTACAAGGCTATTCCCACTCGATGGTTCCCGGCGGCTTGCTGGTCACATCCAGCACCACCCGGTTCACGCCGTCGACCTCGTTGGTAATCCGGTTCGAGATCCGGGCCAGCAGGTCGTACGGGAGCCGCGACCAGTCCGCGGTCATGGCGTCCTCGGAGGAGACCGGGCGCAGCACGATCGGGTGGCCGTAGGTGCGGCCGTCGCCCTGCACGCCGACGCTGCGGACGTCGGCCAGCAGTACCACGGGCATCTGCCAGACCTCGTTGTCGAGGCCGGCGGCGGTCAGCTCGGCGCGGGCAATCGCGTCGGCCTTGCGCAGCAGGTCGAGGCGTTCCTTCGTTACTTCACCGACGATGCGGATGCCGAGGCCGGGGCCCGGGAAGGGCTGGCGGCCGACGATTTCCTGCGGCAGGCCGAGCTGGGCGCCAACGGCGCGCACCTCGTCCTTGAACAGGGCGCGCAGCGGTTCGACGAGCTCGAACTGCAGGTCCTCGGGCAGGCCGCCGACGTTGTGGTGGCTCTTGATGTTGGCCGCGCCCTCGCCGCCGCCGGATTCGACGACGTCCGGGTACAGCGTGCCCTGGACCAGGAACTTGATCTTGTCGCCGTGCGCTGCCGCCTCGGCGACGATTGCCCGCTCGGCCTCCTCGAAGGCACGAATGAATTCGCGGCCGATGATCTTGCGCTTGGTCTCGGGGTCGCTGACACCGGCCAGGGCGGCCTGGAAGCGTTCCTGCTCATTGGCGACGTAGAGCTTGACGCCGGTGGCGGCGACGAAGTCGCGCTCCACCTGTTCGGCTTCGCCTTCACGCAGCAGGCCGTGGTCGACGAAGACACAGGTGAGCTGGTCGCCGACGGCGCGCTGGACCAGGGCGGCCGCCACGGCGGAATCCACGCCGCCGGAGAGGCCGCAGATGACCCGGGCGTCGCCGACCTGCTCGCGGATCCGGGCGACCTGCTCCTCAAGGATGTTGCCGGTGGTCCAGTTCGGTTCCAGCTTGGCACCCTTGAAGAGGAAGTTCTCCAGGACCTGCTGGCCGTAGGCGGAGTGCTTGACCTCGGGGTGCCACTGCACGCCGTAGAGGCACTTCTCCTCGTTGGCGAAGGCGGCGACGTCGGCGCCGGCCGTCGTGGCCAGGACCTCGAAGCCCTCCGGCGCTTCGTGCACGGAGTCCCCGTGGCTCATCCAGGTGCTCTGGTGCTGCGGCATGCCTTCGAGGATGGAGCGGCCCTCACCCAGGACGGTGGTCTCCGTGGCGCCGTACTCGCGAAGGCCGGTGCGGGCCACCTTGCCGCCCAGGGCGTTCGCCATGGCTTGGAAGCCGTAGCAGATGCCGAAGACCGGGACGCCGGCGTCGAACAGGTCTGCGCCCACGCCGGGGGCGCCCTCGGCGTAAACGCTGGACGGGCCACCGGAGAGGATGATCGCGGCGGGGTTCTTGGCCAGCAGCTGCTCGGTGCTGTAGGTATGCGGAACAACTTCCGAATACACATTCGCTTCCCGGACGCGGCGGGCAATCAGCTGCGCGTACTGGGCACCGTAGTCAACAACCAGGACCGGCCTTTGGGACGTCTGGGATGCAGTGGGTGTGGTCACCCCTCTAGCCTACTTTGCGCCCCCGCTCCCCCGCACATTCGCGGTGCGGCGGGTAAGCGAACTCACAGGCCGGCCGCGTCACGCGCGGCCGGTGAAGGTCAGCGGCGAACCGTGGCGGACGGTCTGCGGCGGCGCGGGGGCCGAGAAAGGGCTTAATAGCGCTGTGGTGCCTGCGGGTTGGCGGCCAGTTCGGCTTCGACCTCGGCGTGGAACTTCTTCTCCACGAAGAACGAGAGGAACGGCACGACGCCGCCGAGGGCCAGGATGATCATCTTGCCGAAGGGCCAGCGCATCAGGGACCAGAGGCGGAAGTTGGACATCAGGTAGACCACGTACATCCAGCCGTGCACGATCAGCACGGTGACCGAGACGTTGACGCCGCCGATAACGCCGGCCGGGTCGGCGTCGGCGAACCCGAAGCCGAACGGTTGCCCGGTGACCGCGTTGGTGCCGCCGGCGAAGAGGTACTGGCCGAAGACGTAGCGGGCGATCAGCTCGGCGCACAACAGCAGCAGCATGGAACCGGTGAGGTAGGCCAACACCTTGTAGAACTTCAGCGCGGAGCGGATCTGGGCCTCGGTTCCGCCGAAGCGGCGCTTCTTGCCGGCGGGTCGTCCCGGTCCGGCGGGCTGCTGCGGGTCGATGGCCGGTTTGGGCTCAATCATGATTGCACTCTCGGGTCGGTGGTGGTGTGGGTGGACGGGGTGTCGGTGTCCGGGTGCGGCGGGTCCTGTCGTTCGGACTGCTCGCGTTCCTGCTCGTCGAGGGCGTCCTCGAGATCCCGGCGGTAGTCGTCCTTGACCAGCCGCCACCAGATGAAGAGGGCGAACCCGGCGAACACCACCCATTCGGCGGCGTAGAAGAGGTTCAGCCAGTTGATGCTCTGTTGCGGCGGCTGGGGGCCGATGTCCAGGGCCTTCGCCGGCGCGGCAACGGCGACGTTGGCCCCGCCGGCGCGCTCGGCGCTGGCGGCGACGAAGCCGGGGTAGCTGCTGACATTCCAGACGTTGATCAGCTCGGCCGTGGAAACGGCGGTCGCCCGGCCGGGACCCGGGTCGGTGTTGGGGACGGGTGCCTCGGACGGTATCAGCCGCCCGGTCAGGGCGATGGTGCCCGAGGGCGGCGCGGCCGCGTCCGCGGGATCGGCAACCCAGCCGCGGGCAACGGCCAGCCAGGTTTCGGGGCTTCCGCCGGCACCGATCAGCACGGGGGCCCCCTGGACGGCGAAGCCGGTGACAATCCAGTACCCCTTGGCGCCGTCCTTGACCCGTCCGGGGACCAGGACCTGCTTCTGCGGGTCGTAGTGGCCGGTGGCGGTAACCACCTGGTCGGCCGCGGTGCCGGGGAAGAACTCGCCGGGTTTGAGGACGGCGGTCAGCGGTTTCGGGTCTTCGGTGGCGGTGGAAACCGGCGCCTCGGACCGCGTGGAGCGGCCGAACTGCCACTGGCTCAGCAGCACGAAGACCCCCGAGATCACCAGCGCAAAGACCAGGCCGGCGATCCAGCGGGGTTTGAGGGCGGTTTTCAACACCCCTTAACCGTACTTCGTCCGCCTGTAGAAGACCGAAACGGGCCTGGGAGTCCCGGCTGCCCCTAGAGTGGAGCAGCCCGGTCCCTGCGTGGCGACGAAGTCGACACGAAAGGGCCTGCCCCACTCTTAGTGGTCGAAGAACACCAGGGAGGAGTTGATCAGTTCGGCGATGACTTCCGGGTCGTAGGCCCGGCGCAGGGACTCCCGGAAGGATTCCTTGGACAGGGAGCGGGCCAGCGTGGCGAGGACCTCAAGGTGGTCGGAGAACGAACTCGCCGGCGTCGCGATCAGCAGCACCACGGTGGCTGGACCGTCGGCGGCGCCGAAGTCCAGCGCCTTGCCGTACTTGGTGATGCCCACGGCGATCGAGGTGCGGGAAACGAACTCGCTGCGGGCGTGCGGCAGCCCCACGCCGCCGGGCAGGCCGGTGGCCATCTGGTGTTCCCGGGCGTTGACATGGGAGAGAAAGCCCTCCAGGTCCGAGATCCGGCCCGCCTCGAACATCCGCTGCGCGAGCTGGGCGGAGGCGTCGTACTTGTCGGCGGCGTCCAGCTCCAGGATCACCATCTGCGGCGTGGTGAGGTCGGCATCGTACCGGTCCAGTGGTTCCGCCAAGAGCTGTCCCTTCGGTTTGGCTTCGTGCACGCCGGCCGGCTGGGGCCGTTCCCGCCCGGGTCAGCGCAACGGGACGATGTCCTCCACACCCAGCCGTGCGGCGTCGGCGGATTCGTCGTCCGGCTGTTCCTGGCTGAGCCGTTCGGCGTCCACCCGGGCCAGGTAGTGCTTGATTTCGCTCTCGCGCTGCGCATCGCTCCAGCCGAGAACTTCACCCATGAGTTTAGCGACTACCGGCGCGGCTGACACACCGCGGTCCCAGGCCTCGATCGAGATCCGGGTCCGGCGGGTCAGGACGTCCTGCACGTGCCGGGCGCCCTCGAACTTGGCCGCGTAGACCGCCTCGGCGCCCAGGTAGTCGTCGGCCCCGGGCAGCGGCTCGGCAAGCTCGGGGTTCTCTGCTATGAGGGCCAGGACTTCCGGGGCCATCGAGCCGTACCGGTTGAGCAGGTGTTCGACCCGGGCCACGTGCACCCCGGTCTCCTCGGCCATCCGGCTGCGCTTGTTCCACGCCGCCTTGAAGCCGCTGGCGCCCAGCAGCGGGATGGACTCCGTGCACGACGGCGGGACGCGTTCGTCCATGGTGCGGGTGGCCTCGTCCACGGCGTCCTTGGCCATCACGCGGTAGGTGGTCCACTTGCCGCCGGCGACGACGACAAGGCCGGGTACCGGGTGCGCCACGATGTGTTCCCGGGAGAGCTTGGCGGTGGAGTCGCTCTCCCCCGCCAGCAGGGGCCGCAGGCCGGCGTAGACGCCCTCGACGTCCTCCCGGGTCAGCGGCCGCTTCAGCACCTTGTTGACGTGCTCGAGGATGTAGTCGATGTCCTTGCTGGAGGCCGCAGGATGCGCCTTGTCCAGGTTCCAGTCGGTGTCGGTGGTGCCGATGATCCAGTGCCGGCCCCAGGGAATGACGAACAGCACCGATTTCTCGGTCCGCAGGATCAGTCCGACGGTGGACTGGAACCGGTCGCGGGGCACCACCAGGTGGATGCCCTTGGACGCGCGGACCTTCAGCTGGCCGCGGTCCGTGACCATGGCCTGGGTCTCGTCGGTCCACACCCCGGTGGCGTTGATGACCTGCTTGGCGCGGATGTTGAAGCTGGAGCCGTCCTCGTGGTCGACTACCTTGGCGCCGACCACCCGCTCGCCCTCCCGGAGGAAGTCCACAACGGCCATCTGGTTCACGGCATGCGCGCCGTAGTAGGCGGCGGTCCGGATGAGGTTCGCGACGTACTTGGCGTCGTCGACCTGGCCGTCGTAGTAGCGGATGGAGCCGACGAAGGCGTCGTTTTTCAGGCTGGGGGCGGCCCGCAGCGTTCCCCGCCGGCTCAGGTGCTTGTGGAAGGGGACGCCGCGGCTGTGCCCGCCGGTGATGGACATGGCGTCGTACAGGGCGATGCCGGAGCCGACGTAGGGCCGTTCCACGAAGCGTTTGGTCAGCGGGTAGAGGAACGGGACCGGACGGGCCAGGTGCGGGGCCAGGACCGAGAGGATCAGGCCACGCTCGTGCAGCGCCTCCTTGACCAGGGCGAAGTCGAGCATCTCCAGGTAGCGCAGGCCGCCGTGGATGAGTTTCGAGGACCGGCTGGAGGTTCCTGCGGCCCAGTCGTTGGCCTCCACGATGGCGACGCTCAGCCCCCGGGTGACCGCGTCCAGCGCGGCGCCGGCGCCGACGATGCCACCGCCGACGATGAGGATGTCGAGTTCCTTGCCGGGCTCCGCGGTTGCCCGCAACGCGGCCAGGGAAGCTTCGCGCTCGTCGGGTCCGAGCGCGCCTCCGGCCTTGGGAGCACCACCGGGAAAACTGTTCATCTCACGCCTCCATCCGGATCAAACCTCGTAGTGCACCACACTACGTCCAAGTTCGGCGGATGGGCAGGGGCAGGACGGCGGACCGGTTACCCCCTACGCCGGCTCAGTTCCCGGCGTAAGGCGAGACGACGACGTCGACGCGCTGGAATTCCTTCAGGTCCGAGTAGCCGGTGGTCGCCATCGAGCGGCGCAGGGCGCCGACCAGGTTGGCGGTGCCGTCGGTGTGGTGGCCAGGTCCGAAGAGAACCTCCTCGAGCGGGCCGACGGTGCCGACGTTGACCCGGTCGCCGCGCGGCAGCTCCAGGTGGTGGGCTTCCTGGCCCCAGTGCCAGCCGCGGCCGGGGGCTTCTTCGGCGCGGGCGAGGGCGCTGCCGAGCATGACGGCGTCGGCGCCCATGGCGATGGCCTTGACGATGTCGCCCGAGGTGCCCATGCCGCCGTCGGCGATCACGTGGACGTAGCGTCCGCCGGATTCGTCCATGTAGTCGCGGCGGGCGGCCGCGACGTCGGAGATGGCGGAGGCCATCGGCGAGTGGATGCCCAGGGCGCGCCGCGTGGTGGTGGTGGCGCCGCCGCCGAAGCCGACCAGGACGCCCGCGGCGCCGGTGCGCATCAGGTGCAGGGCGGGGGTGTAGCCGGCGGCCCCGCCGACGATCACCGGGACGTCGAGCTCGTAGATGAACTGCTTGAGGTTCAGCGGCTCGTGGTCCTTGGAGACGTGCTCGGCGGAGACCGTGGTGCCGCGGATAACAAAGATGTCGACGCCGGCTGCCAGCACGGTCTTGTAGTGCTCCTGGGTCCGCTGCGGGGTCAGGGACCCGGCGACGGTGACGCCGGCGGCGCGGATCTCGGCCAGCCGGGAGGTGATGAGTTCGGGCTGGATCGGCGCCTGGTACAGCTCCTGCATGCGGCGGGTGACGGCGGTGGAGCTGTCCTCCGCTTCGAGGGCCGCCAGCTGGTCCAGCACCGGCTGCGGATCCTCGTACCGGGTCCACAGGCCTTCGAGGTCCAGGACGCCGAGGCCGCCGAGACGGCCGAGAGCGATGGCGGTTTCCGGCGACATGGCCGAATCCATGGGTGCGGCGATCACCGGCATGTCGAACTTGTAGGCATCGATCTGCCAGGAAACGGAGACGTCCTTGGGGTCACGCGTACGGCGGTTGGGGACGATCGCAATGTCATCCAGGGAGTAGGCACGACGCCCACGCTTGCCTCGGCCAATCTCAATCTCGTAAGTCACTGCTCTAGGTTATCCCAGGCCCGGCCCGGGATGCCTGCGGCCGGCCGCCATGGGCAGCGCTGCCCATGGCGGTCCCGCGGGCCTGTCCCCTACGCTGGGGTCACACCAGCCCCCATTCATCCCTTCCTGGAGGACCATCCATGGCCCCTGGCCTTTACGGCGCCGACGTCGAGCAGTTGCGGTCCTTGTCAAAGTCCATGGGGCTGTCCGGGTCGCGGCTCTCCGACACCGAGCGCCGGATCAACTCCCTGGTGGCGGGAGCCGCCTGGCAGGGCGCCGATGCCGGCCGGTTCCGCAGCGAGTGGAGCGGCACCCTGAAGCCGCTCCTCAGCAGGGCCTCGCAGTCGCTGGCGGAGGCCTCGAAGCTCCTCCTCACCCAGGCCAACGAGCAGGAGGCGGCCAGCGCGCAGGGTGGAACCGCGGGAACCCCCGGCACCGGAGGCACCTCCCGCCCCGGCACTCCCGCCGGCAGCGCCTCCGGCAGTGCCGGTGGCACCGGGCAGGAAACCGGCCTCGAGACGATCATCGCCGGGGCCGGCGGGGCACCGTGGTTGGCAGGGAACGCTGCCGTCACCTCGGCCGGGCTCTACGCGGACAAACTGTTGGACACCATGGCCAAGGGCGGGCTGGTCACGAAGCTGACCAACTGGCCCATGCTCGGCGCCCAGTACGGCCAGGCCGCCGAAGCCGGCTACGTCCGCGGCACCCAACTCCTCAACGGCACCTCCCTGCTGGGGCGGCTGTCCGGCGGGTTGGGCATCATCACCGGCGGCCTGCAACTGGCGCAGGGAATAGCGACGGACAACACCGGGATGAAGATCGACGGCGGCATCTCCACCATCCTCGCCGCGGGCAGCTTCGTTCCGGTGGCGGGACCCTTCTTTGCCGTCGCCGGGGTCGCCTGGGGCGGGGCCGGCCTGCTCGCCAGCAAGTTGGGCTACGGCTCAGCCTCGGAAATGATCGGCGACGGCGCCACGCATGTCGCCGACGCCGTGGCCGACGGCGCCAAAAAGGTGTGGGGCTGGCTCACCTGAGCCGCCCATCCCCCCTTCTCCCTAGACTGGGACCAGAGACAGAGACCCGCGGCACCACCCAATCCCCAGACCCGTCGCCCGAAAGGCAGTCATGACCGCGCAAGACGACGCACCCCTGCTTATCACCGAGCACGAACTGATCGCCCTGGTCGCTTTGGCGGGCACCGACGCGGCTCTGATGTGCCAGCGCTTGTTCCGGCTGGACCATGCCGCCGGCGCGCCGCTGGAACAGGCAGGGGTCAGCACGCTCCTGGAACGGGGGCTGATGACCGTCGAGGCCGACGCCCTGGTGCCGGTCGGGCAGGCCGCCAGCGTGGCGGCCGCACTGGCCGGTGCCGATGCGTGGCTGGAAATCGCACTGGTCACCCCCCAGGCCGACCACGTGTACTTCCTCTTCGGCTCCGCCGACGGCGCCCTGATCCTCAGCCTGAGCAAATACGGGGTGCACGAACTGCGACCGCTCACCGATGCCGAGGGCATGATCGTTACCGCCGTCGAGATGGTGAATTTCTACCTGGGCGCGTCGCCGGACGGGCGGCCTGCCGCGGCCACCCTCCGGCGCCATCTCCCGGACGGCGCCTCCCACGCCGTGCACGTGAAGGCGGACCCGGACGGGTCCCTCGAACTCCGCGCCGGGGACGACGGCAGCGAGGCGGTCCCCCTCCGCCTAGAGGATCTGGACTCCAGCCTCCGCAGGGGCCTCGGCCTGCAGCCGGCATGACCGATCCGTCAACGTTCGCCCGGGACCGACCCGAGCATCCCCTGGACCACTGGGCCTCGCCGGAACTGGCCCGGGTCAGCCCGCCGAACGCCCCGTCCCGCCTGCGCCAGTTAGCCGACGCGCAGGCAGCCCGGGCCGCGGCCTGGAGCGCTGCCATCGCCGCCGGACCCGTGCTGCTGCTGGCGGGGGCCTTCATCTCGGCCCTGTCCGGAAACCCCGCCTGGGTCCTGGCTCTCGGCGCGGCCGGAGTGCTGTTGGCGGTGCCGGGCATCGTGGCCTGGAAACGGGTCCGCGCAACGCTGCCGGACGCCGGCGCCAGCCTGGTCACCCGCGGCCCGGGGTCGGCGCGCGGCGGCATCATGATGGTCGCGGTGCTGGCCGTAGTCCTCGGAGCCATCCTGGGGTTCGTCTCCCCCGGCATCGCTGCCCGGGGCGGCTCAACGCTGGCCGCGGTGGCCGGCGCCTACGTCCTGATGGTCGCGCTCCTGGCGGCTTGCATTCTGGTCCCCGCCGTGGTCCTGGGCCGCGGGCGGCAATCCTTCCGCCGCAGGATCGGCACGGACCCGAGCCTCCGTGCCGCGGTGGAAGCAGACCTGGCTACCTGGCGTGACCCCCGCGGTGCCGTCGGGTATGGACCGCTCTGACCGTGGCCGGGCACTAATCATGGCCGAGCGCTGGATTTTTGACGGACACATCGCCGGGATTGGCGCCGCGTCCGGTTTCCGTGCTGTGATCGGCATCTGGCATTCCTCCCCCTTGGGCGCCTTCGCCGATGTGATGGTCCAGGAGGCCACCGGACGGCGGCTGCTGCTGGCCCCCTCCGCGGCGGTGGCGGAGTTTGTCGCCGCCACCTACCAGTTCGACCAAGTGCAGATTGTGGACGTGGACGCCGGGCTCGACGGCGGCCGGCTCACCGTCGCCGCCGGTCCCCTGGCAATCGAGGCAGGCATCGGCACCCGCACGGTGACAGGCATCGGGCTCCGGGCGGTCCCTCACCGCCTCGCCGTCCACCCGGCCTGGCTGACCGCGATCAACCCCCTCGCCGCCCTGCTCAGCCCCGGCGCCCGGACCGCCGGCACCGCCGGGAACGGCAGGCGGGAGTTCTACGGCGTCACCGACCTGCACCGGATCAACGACGCCCGGGTCCGCTGGGACGGCGAAGACCAGGGCGCGCTGGTGCCGATCCGGCCGGCGGTAACCTTCGGCTTCAGCAGCGTCCCTGCCCGGCCCGCCGTGGCGACGGTCCGCACCACGATCCTTTCTGGAGACTGAGCCGTGCGGTGGGGCAGCCTGCGGTCCTCCCCTCTTGGAGGTCAGCCGGCGTCGGCGTCACTCAACTGCGATTCGAACATCCGGAAGTAGCGGCCGCGCAGGGCGACGAGGTCCTTGTGGGTGCCCTGCTCGACCACGCGGCCGTCCTCGAGCATGTACACCACGTCGGCCTTCTCGATCGTGGCGAGCCGGTGGCTGATGGCGATGATGGTGCTGCTCCGGTCCGCGAACAGCCGGGTGAAGATCCGGTGCTCGGCCAGCGCGTCGATCGCCGACGTCGGTTCGTCCATCACCATGAAGGCGGCGTCCCGGTAGAAGTTCCGGGCCATGGCCAGCCGCTGCCACTGCCCGCCGGAGAGGCCGCTGCCCTTGCGCCCGCGGGGGTCCTCCATCCAGTTGCTGACGTGGTTGTCCAGGCCGTTGGGGAGTTTGAGGATGAAGTCCAGCGCCTCGGCGTCTGCCGCTGCCCGGCGGATCCGTGCGTCGTCCCGCGGGGCGTCGACGTCGCCGAAGCGGATGTTCTCCGCGGCGGTGGCGAACTCGTACTTCAGGAACTCCTGGCTGAGCACCGCCAGGTGGCGGTGCCAGGAGGTGACGTCGACGGCGGCGAGGTCGACGCCGTCCAGCAGCACCTGGCCCGAGTCGGGGTGGTACAGCCCGGCGAGGATCCGGATCAGGGTGGACTTGCCGGCGCCGTTCTCCCCCACGATCGCGACGTGCTGGCCCTGCCGGATGGTCAGCGAGATGCCCTTGATGACTTCGAGGTCGCTGCCGGTATAGGTGAAGCGGATATCCCGCAGTTCCACGGTGCGGGGTGCCCGCAGCAGCGGCGGCGCGTGCTCGGAGTGCACCGGTAGCGCCATGAACAGCTCGTAGTCCTTGAGGTTGGCGAGGTCCTCGTCAATGGAACTCAGGGAGGAGACCAGGTTGTTCGCCGTGGACAGGGCGCGGCTGACGATCTGCTGGACGTACAGGAACTGGCCGACCGGCTGGGCCCGGGCGATGATCTGCCCGACGACCCAGATCAACGCCACCACCTCGGCGCCGTACTGGAGCGCGTCCGCCGCGAGCTGGCGCGGGATGTAGCGTTTCTGGAAGTCCAGCCGCCGTTTCTCGTCGGCGTCGCGGAGCCGGGACCGGAGTCCCATCAGGTAGCCGACGATCCCATAGAGCCGCATCTCGGCGATGTGCTGGGGCCGCAGCAGGTTGGTTTCGATCATCCGCCGCTGCCGGCGCGAATCCACCTGGGTGTTCCAGTGGGCGATCTGCTCCCGGGAGAGCTTGAACTGCAGGTAGACGCTGGGCACGATCGCCACCAGCACGATCACGGCGATCCACCAGCTGACCAGCCAGAGTGCGCCGATCGCTAGCACCACGGAGACCAGCTGCGTGAAAATCGCGGCAATCCGGTCCAGGACCCGGGCGTAGGAGTCGGAGAACCGCTTGGCCCGGTCGTAGAGGTCCACGGTTTCCTTGTCGTCGTAGCGCCAGAATTCCAGGGCCAGGAACCGTTCGTACATCAGGTCGCCCACGATCGCGCCGACCCGGAAGCTCATCAGCTGCTGGATGTAGCGGTCCACGCTGCTGAACGCGCCCCAG
Organism: Arthrobacter sp. NPDC080082; assembly: GCF_040686595.1. NCBI lineage: Bacteria > Bacillati > Actinomycetota > Actinomycetes > Micrococcales > Micrococcaceae > Arthrobacter > Arthrobacter sp. NPDC080082. The sequence goes on from NZ_JBFBKQ010000001.1 coordinate 230,611, forward strand.
AACAGGCCAAGGGCGGCGGTAACGACGACGTAGACGATCGCCTGTTGCCCGGCGGCGGCGTTGCCCGCGTAGGCCGCGGCCAGCGCGGTCGTCGTCAGCGCGGCGAAGTAGGTGGTGACCAGCGGCAACAGCGCCGAGATCAACGAGCCGGCCACCTTCATGACGACGGCGGCGGGCGAGGCGCGGAAACTGACCCGCAGCACCTGCGCTACGGCCCGGGCGTAGGGCCGCAAGGCGAGCTTCCGTGCCGGTTCGCGCGCGGGCAGCAGTTCGGACATAGCTTCAGCCTAGGTCACGCGCCCAACGCCGCGGACACGCGAAAGGGGCCGTTCTGAGTGATCAGAACGGCCCCATTCGGGTATCAGTCGGGCACCCTGTTCGGGTCAGCGTGCGCCGTAGTTGGGCGCTTCGACCGTCATCTGGATGTCGTGCGGGTGGGATTCCTTCAGCCCGGCCGGGGTGATCCGGACGAACTTGCCGCGGGCCTTCAGCTCGGGGACCGTGGGGGCGCCGGTGTAGAACATGGTCTGGCGGAGGCCGCCGACCAGCTGGTAGGCCACGGAGGCGAGGGGGCCACGGTAGGCCACCCGGCCCTCGATGCCTTCGGGGATGAGCTTGTCATCGCCGGAGACGTCGGCCTGGAAGTACCGGTCCTTGGAGTAGGAGGTGTTCTTGCCGCGGGTCTGCATGGCGCCGAGGGAGCCCATGCCGCGGTAGAGCTTGAATTGCTTGCCGTTGACGAAGATCAGGTCGCCCGGGGACTCGTCGCAGCCGGCCAGCAGGGAGCCGAGCATGACGGTGTCGGCGCCCGCGACCAGGGCCTTTCCGATGTCGCCGGAGTACTGCAGGCCGCCGTCGGCGATCAGCGGCACGCCGGCGGGGATGGCGGCCTTGGCGGACTCGTAGATCGCGGTGATCTGCGGGACGCCGACGCCGGCGACGACGCGGGTGGTGCAGATGGAGCCGGGACCCACGCCGACCTTGATGCCGTCGGCGCCGGCGTCGATCAGGGCCTGCGCTCCTTCGCGGGTGGCTGCCTGGCCGCCGATGACGTCCACGTGCGCGGCCACCGGGTCCGACTTGAGGCGGCGGATCATGTCCAGCACGCCCTGCGAGTGGCCGTTGGCGGTGTCCACGAACAGGGCGTCGACGCCGGCGTCAATCAGGGCCATGGCGCGTTCCCAGCCGTCGCCGAAGAAGCCGATGGCGGCGCCGACGCGGAGCCGGCCCTCGTCGTCCTTGGTGGCCAGCGGGTACTGCTCGGCCTTGGTGAAGTCCTTGGTGGTGATCAGGCCCTTGAGCCGGCCCTGGTCATCGACCAGCGGCAGCTTCTCGATCTTGTTGGTGGCCAGCTTGTGGGAGGCTTCCTCGCGGCTGATGCCCACGTGGCCGGTGACCAGAGGCATCTTGGTCATGACGTCGCTGACCAGCCGGATCGCGAAGTCTGCCTCGGGAACGAAGCGGGTGTCGCGGTTGGTGACGATGCCGAGCAGCCGCATGCCCTCGTCCACGACGGGGAGGCCGGAGACGCGGTAGTGCGAGCAGATCTCGTCGAGCTCGGCCAGGGTGGCCTCGGGGCCGATGGTCAGCGGGTTGGTGATCATGCCGGATTCACTGCGCTTGACCCGGTCCACCTGGTCCGCCTGGTCGGCGATCGAGAGGTTGCGGTGGACGACGCCGAGGCCGCCTTGGCGGGCCATGGCGATGGCCATGCGGGACTCGGTGACCGTGTCCATCGCGGCCGAGAGCAGCGGGGTCTTCACGGAAATGCGCTTGGAAATCCGGGAGGAGGTGTCGGCGTCGGAGGGGATGACGTTGGTGTGCCCCGGCAGGAGCAGAACGTCGTCGTAGGTCAGGCCGACGAAGCCAAAGGGGTCGTGTTCGGGCTGGGTCATGAGTGCGCCTCTTACCTTGGGTTTCTGGGTTTCACGGGTAGGGGTTGCAGCAGATGACCAGCCCGTCATTACGGGCGTGGCCTGTGCAGAAGTGTTGAATAAATAGTAGAACCTTGGCGCCGATCCCCATATTCCGGGCGGCGGGTGTGAGCCACTTCATCCGGGGTGCCGGCCGGGGGCACACAGGCGCCGCGACGGCGCGCAGGCGCCGCTCAGCTCCAGCCGGTCGCCGCGAGCAGACGCTCCTCGAACATGGGGATCATGGTCTGCACATAGGTCTTGGTCAGGTGGTTGTCGTCCTTGTAGACGTAGACGTTGCCCACCACGGCGGGGCAGGTGCCGTTGGCGCAGATGAAGTCGCTCATGTCCATCAGGTGCAGCCGGGGCACCTTGCCGCGGTAGTCATCCAGCGGCGAGGCGGCGGCCAGGGACTCCTGGAGCGGGACGTTGCACGCGGCGGCGTCGGCGCCCTTCTTCTGGACGCATTCGGGCATGTTCTGGGTGAAGCGGGGGTTGTCCCGGATCCCGACGACGTCGATCCCGGCGTCGGTGAAGGGTTTGATGCCCTCAAGGTACTGCGGAACCTCGGTCTCGTAGGGCGCGTCCTTGTGGGTCAGGGAGGCGACGGTGAACACCGCATCCGGCTTATGTTCCAGGACGTACTCGGCGCTGGCCTTGTTGAAGGCGTTGCAGTCGGCGTCACGCTGGTCCGATTCGCCGCCGAACCGGCAGTTGCCCTTGAGCAGGGTGACGACCTCCCAGCCGTGGCTTTTGGCGACCGGGCCGAGGGCGGCCATGTACTGCTGGGCGTGCGAGTCGCCGAGCACCACGATCCGCTTGGTCACATGCTCGGGGCGGCTGTTCTGCAGGCAACCCTGCAGCAGCGGGTTGCTGGGCACGTTCGCGTCCGTGCAGAGGCCGTCGATGTCCGCCCATTCGTTTTTCATCGCCTGCGGCGCGGGAATGATCTTCGCCTCCGGCGTGGGTTTGCCGGCGTTTTCCGGCGCCAGGACGGCGGCCCCGGGGGTGAGGTCCCGCGGCTGCGCGGCGGCGGCGGCCTCATCCGCGCTGATGCGACCCTGCCAGAGGGTGATCGGGGCGGCCAGCAGGGCCCCGCAGGCGGCGATCACGACGGCGGAGCGCCAGGCCCGGCTCTGCGGCCAGTGCCATTCGCGCAGCGGCTTCTCCACATAACGGGTGGTCAGCACCGCCAGCGCGATGGAGACGGCGACGATGGCCAGGCCCTGCCAGAGGTCCGGCGCGGTGATCCCCCACCCGGCCAGGGCCAGCACCAGCAGCGGCCAGTGCCAGAGGTACAGCGCATAGGAGTTGTCGCCAAGGGCCACCAGCGGCCGCCAGGTAAGGAGCCGGTCCACGCCGAACCGGCTTCCGCTCTGCCCGGCGACGATGATGGCGGCGGCGGCCAGCGTGGGCCAGAGGGCGATGAAGCCGGGGAAGGACCGGTCGACGGTCAGGAGCAGTCCGCAGGAGAGCATGGCCACGAGGCCGGCCCAGCCCAGCACCACGCGCAGCGCCTTGCCAGGCTTCAGGTGCGGCAGGGCCAGGGCGAGCAGCGAGCCCAGGGCGAACTCCCAGAGGCGGGCCCCGGTATCGAAGTACGCGTAGGCCTGGTTGCTGGCGGTCTGGTCGATGGAATAGACGAGTGACGCGGCGAAGACCGCACCGAAGGCCACCGCGAGCAGCAGCGGGTAGCTGACGCCCTTTGTCCCCAGTGGAGTCCAGCGGTTCAGTGCCCGGCGGAGCAGCGCCGCTCCGGCGAAGATCAGCGGCCACAGCACGAAGACCTGCCCCTGGATGGAGAGGGACCAGAAGTGCTGCAGCGGGCTCGCACCCGAATGGTCTTGGGCGTAGTAGTCGACGGCGGTGTCCGCGAGCAGCCAGTTCTGCCGGTACAAGAGGGAGGCCCAGGCCTGGCTCAGGACATCGGGCCAGCGACTGGCGGGGAGGATCGCCCAGGTCCCGGCGAGCACGGCGAGCACCACCACGACGACGGCGGGCAGCAGCCGCTTCAGCAGGTGGAGCCAGTGGTGCACGAGGCGCAGCGGCTTCCCGGCCTCGACCTTGCGGGCGAAGCTCAGGGTCATGAGGAAGGCCGAGATGAGCAGGAAGATGTCCACGCCTCCCGAGACCCGGCCCAGCCAGACGTGGTAGGTCACGACCATGAGGACGGCCAGGGCGCGCAGCCCCTGGACCTCCGGGCGGTAGCCCGTTTTACGGCTCGCCGGAGACCCGGCCGGCGCATGCGGCCGGGTGGGATTGATTCGCAGCTCTGACACGCGGGACCCCTCGGGGTGATTCATCGACATTGTGGGCAGGATTCCGAACCAACAATGTTACCGAACCGTAATTTCGTTCGCCAATCGCCAGAGTGCTTACTAATTGCGGCTGCGCCTGAGGATGCACTCCTTGAGGCCGCGCGGCTGAGTACCCCGCCGCATTCCCCCGGCTACTCTGAACGGGTCGAAGGAGGCCGCCGGTGATCGTCACGGTGCGAATAAGCGTTCCGGCGGAGCTGACCTCCGCCGTCGTCGAGTGTTGCTCGGATGCGGAAGGTGTGGCGGAGGTGGCGCTGCATCCGGGGACCTCGCTGGTGCCCGAGGGTGACGTGCTGCAGGTGATGATCGCCCGGGAAGCCGTCGATCCGCTGCTGGAGAGGCTTCAGTCACTGGGTGTGCAGCGCGCGGGCTCCATCTCCGTCACCACCCCCGAGCTCCTGCTCTCCGACCGGGCCGACCGCGCAGTCGCTGAGGCGCCGGGCGAGGGCGCGGACGCGATGATCTGGGACGAGGTCTCCCGGCAGACCGGGGACGATGCCAAGCTGACCTGGAGTTTCCTGGCCTTCCTGGTTCTCGCCACCCAGCTGGCGGCGATCGGCATCGTCACCGACTCCACCATCGCCATCGTCGGAGCGATGGCCGTCGGTCCGGAATTCGGGCCGCTCGCGGCGCTGGCGGTGGCGCTGGTGCGGCGGCAGTGGCGGCTCGGGCGCAGTGCGGCCCTGGCCCTCGGCGTCGGATTCCCGGTTGCGATGCTCGCGGCGGCCTTCACCGCGTGGTTGTCCGTTCCGCTGGGGCTCTTTCCCACGTCCGCGCTGGACACCGGGTCCGCCGTCGAGTTCATCTACCACCCGGGACCGTACTCGTTGATCGTGGCACTTCTGGCCGGGGTGGCAGGCATGCTGTCGGTGATCAGCCGCCGTTCCACCGCCCTGGTGGGTGTGTTCATCTCGGTGACCACTGTGCCGGCGGCGGGGTTCGTCGCGGTGGCGCTGGTGCTGGGCGAGTACCAGAAGGCGGCGGGCTCGGCCGTGCAGCTGTTCATCAACCTCGCCGGACTGGTGGTGGCCGCGGTGGCCGTGCTCCTTTTCTACCGGGTGGTGACCCGGCGGCACCCCCGCGGTGCCCGACCCCGCCAGGGGCGCAGCAGCGCTACTCCCAGCCGGTAGCGGAGAGCAGCCGGTCCTTGACCATCGGGGCCATGCTCGCCGAATAGGTGCGGCTGAGGTGGTTGTCATCCAGGTAGACGAAGGTGTTGCCCACGACGCCGGGGCAGTCGTTTTCACGGCAGATGAGGTCGGTCATATCCAGTGTGACGACGTTCGGGGCTCTGTCCGCCAGGGTGTCGAGCGGATTATCTGCGGCGAAGAGTCCACTCTTGGCCGGCAGGCACGCCGTGTCGTCCTTCCCCTTCGTCACGACACAATCGGCCATGTTGAATTCGAACCGCGGGTTGTCCCGCAGCAGGATCACCTGGATTCCGAGACCGGTCCACGTATCGAGGCTGGACTCCAGACCGGGGATCAGCGTTTCACCGTTTGACGAGGGCGACGCCGCGGTGCCCACCACCACGATCGCATCCGGCGGGTTGCGCCTGACCTCCGCGGTGACGGCGGCGTTGAACTTGTCGCAATCGGCATTGGCGTTCTGCGCAGTTGTGCCGGGCTTGCAGCCGCCCATCAGCATGGCGTAGAGCCGCCATCCCTTCTCATCACTCACCGGTTTCAGGGCGGGGAGCCACTGTTCTGCGTGCGAGTCGCCGAGGACGAGAACCCTCTTCGCCGAATTCCCGTTCTGGGTGTTTTCGTTGCACACTCCGCGGAGGGTGGCATTCTGGGGCTCGAGTGTACCGCTGCACGGCTGCGGCAAACTGGCCCAGTCCTTGCCCAAGTTCTCCGGCGCGGGAAGGAGGGCCGCGTCGGCGTCGGCCTGCTCTGTGAAGTCCGGCAGCAGCGCACGGGCGCCGGGATTATTCCGCGCGGCCTTGGCCAGGATGCCCTGATTCTCGAAGTACAACGCCAACTGGAGCCCGGCCAGCGGGACGGCGGCGACCGTGAGGGCGGCCACGATCGCAAGCGACGTCCGGCGCCGCCTCACCTCCGGCCACTTCCACTGCCGCCACGGGCGCTCCACGAACCGGGTGGTCAGGTAGGCCAGCGCTATGGTGGTTACGATGATCGCCGAACCCGTGACTGGACCGGCGTGGCCGCGCTGCTGCACCGCGAGCGCAACGACCAAGAGCGGCCAATGCCAGAGATACATCGCGTGGGACATGTCCCCGAGGCGGACCAGCGGCCGGGAACTGAGAATCCGGTCCGCCCCGAACCGGCTACCGGTCTGACCGGCGACGATCACGCAGGCGGCGGCCAGGGTGGGCCACAGCGCGATACTGCCGGGGAAGGACGCCTGGACGTCCAGCAGGAAGCCGCAACTCAACATCGCGGCGATGCCAAGCCACCCGAGACGCACCCGCCACGGCGCCGGGATCCGGAGCAGAGGAAGGACCAGCGCCACGAGCGATCCGAGCGCGAATTCCCAGAGGCGGGCGCCGGTGTCGAAGTAAGCCTCGGTTTGGCTGGCCGCGGTGAAGACGATGGAGTACACGAGGGAGACGGCAAAAATGAGCCCGAAAACGTAGGCCAACAGCGCCCGATACTTCAGGCGGAAGCGCTTGGCGAGGAGCGCGGCACCCACAAAGATCAGGGGCCACAGGATAAACACCTGCCCCTGGATGGACAGCGACCAGAAATGCTGGAAGGGGCTGGCCGAGGAGTGGTCCGAGGCGTAGTAGTCGGTGGCCTGGGCCTGCAGCAGCCAGTTTTCGGAATACACCAGGGACGCCCAACCCTGGCCGACGATGTCCAGCCACCGGGTCCGAGGAAGGAACAAGATCATCGCCGCCAGCGTGGCGACCACCACGACGACGGCCGCCGGGATGAGGCGGCGGAAGAGATGCAGCCAGTGTTTGACCAGGGCGGTCGGACGCCCGTCGTCGTAACGTCCCACGAACTGAAGGGTCATGAGGAAAGCCGACACCAGCAGGAACACGTCCACACCGCCGGAGACCCGGCCAAACCAGATGTGATAGGTCATCACCATCAGGACAGCCAGCGACCGCAGCCCCTGGATCTCGGGCCGGTAGCCGGGTTTCCGGTTGGGACGGGCCGGAACGCCCGTGGGAGCCGCTTCCTGGAGCCCCGCCTGCTGCGTCATCAAAATTCCTCACCACGTACGGCCTGCATCGGGCCGCCGAAACCTAAGTGTTCCACTCTACGGAAGGTGCGCCGGGGGTGCCAGCCGCCGGGGTGCACCCAGCGAGTTAAGCAGAGCGGACTGTGAGGAGCTTGTGAACCGGCCATGTTCTCCCGTCGCAGCCGGGAAAGCAGAAAGAACGCCCCGGCGCAATGCCGGGGCGTCCTCTCTCTGATGCAGATGGTGCACGTGGTGCAGCCGGAACTACACGTTGGCCTAGTGCTGGTGGCCGGCGTGCTCGTCTTCGTCGGCCGGCTTCTCCGCCACCAGGGTCTCGGTGGTGAGAACCAGCGCGGCGATGGAGGCAGCGTTCCGAAGGGCGGCGCGGGTGACCTTGACGGGGTCGATCACGCCGGCGGCGATCAGGTCCTCGTACTCACCGGTCTTCGCGTTGAAGCCCTGGTTGACGGCCGAGTCCGCCACCCGAGCGGCAACGACGTAGCCGTCGAAGCCGGCGTTCTGGGCGATCCAGCGCAGCGGCTGGGTCAGTGCCCGGCGAACGATGCCCACGGCTGCTGCCGCGTCGCCGTCGAGCGCCTTGACTGTCGGGTCCTCGTCGAGGGCCTTGAGGGCGTGGACAAGGGCCGAACCGCCGCCGGAGACGATGCCCTCTTCCAGCGCGGCGCGCGTGGAGGACACGGCATCTTCGATGCGGTGCTTCTTTTCCTTCAGCTCGACCTCGGTGGCGGCGCCGACCTTGATCACGCCGATGCCGCCGGCCAGCTTGGCCAGGCGTTCCTGCAGCTTTTCCTTGTCCCAGTCCGAGTCGGTGCGGGTCAGCTCGGCGCGCAGCTGTGCGACACGGGCCGCGACGTCCTCGGCAGAACCGGCACCGTCGACGATCGTGGTGTTGTCCTTGGTGACGGTGATACGCCGCGCGGTACCGAGGACCTCCAGGCCCACGGTGTCCAGGCTGAGGCCCAGTTCCGGGGAGACGACCTGCGCGCCGGTCAGGGTCGCGATGTCCTGCAGCATGGCCTTGCGGCGGTCACCGAAGCCGGGAGCCTTGACGGCGACGACGTTCAGGGTGCCGCGGATGCGGTTGACGATCAGCGTGGACAGGGCCTCTCCGTCGACGTCCTCGGCAATGATGAAGAGCGGCTTGGAGGCCTGCAGGGCCTTCTCCAGCAGCGGCAGGAAGTCCTGCAGCGAAGAGATCTTGCCCTGGTTGATCAGGATGAGGGCGTCCTCGAGGACGGCTTCCTGGCGGTCCGCGTCGGTGATGAAGTACGGGGACAGGTAGCCCTTGTCGAACTGCATGCCCTCGGTAAGGACGAGTTCGGTCTGCGTGGTGGAGGACTCCTCGATGGTGATCACACCATCCTTGCCGACCTTGCCGAACGCCTCGGCCAGCAGTTCGCCGACCTCGTCGCTCTGCGCGGAGATGGCGGCAACGTTGGCCACCTGGGTGCCCTCAACCGGACGGGCGTTCTCCAGCAGGCGGGCGGCGATGGCCTCGACGGAGACCTCGATGCCGCGCTTGATCTGGCCCGGGGCGGCGCCGGCGGCAACGTTGCGCAGGCCTTCCTTGACCAGGGCCTGCGCCAGCACCGTTGCGGTGGTGGTGCCGTCACCGGCGACGTCGTTGGTCTTGGTGGCGACCTCCTTGGCCAGCTGCGCGCCCAGGTTCTCGTAGGGGTCGTCCAGCTCAACCTCGCGGGCGATGGTCACGCCGTCGTTGGTGATCGTGGGGGCGCCCCACTTCTTGTCCAGCACGACGTTGCGGCCGCGGGGGCCGAGCGTCACCTTGACGGTGTTGGCGAGCTTATCGATACCGGCCTCGAGGGACCGGCGGGCAGCGTCGTTAAACGCGAGCTGCTTTGCCATGGTGTTGTCCTTTCACGAAAGAACCCCGCGCAGCCGTCCCGTTCATCACTGACGGTCCGGCGGCGCGGGGATCCAAGAGAGTTACTTTACGACGATCGCCAGAACGTCGCGGGCGGACAGTACGAGGTACTCGACACCGCCGGTCTTGACTTCGGTTCCGCCGTACTTGGAGTAAATGACGACGTCGCCAACGGCAACGTCGACGGGAACGCGGTTGCCGTTGTCATCGAAGCGGCCGGGGCCTACCGCGACAACTTCGCCTTCCTGCGGCTTCTCCTGCGCGGAGTCCGGGATAACCAGGCCGGAGGCCGTGGTCTGCTCGGCTTCGAGCGGGCGGACAACAATACGATCCTCAAGAGGCTTAATAGAGACCGACACTCGGACCTCTCCTTTTCGTCAGCAAATTCATGGACTTCAAAGCGGTGGTGCCATGCGTACAGACCGTCGTCGCGGTGCCGGCAGCAGCCTGGCAGCTGATGCTTTGGTGTTAGCACCCGCCTAGGGGGAGTGCTAATGACGACTCTATGTAAGGAGTTAGCACTCGGTCAAGGTGAGTGCCAGAAGTTCATCTGTGGCGAACGGCCGCCTGATGTCCGGATGGGCAAGCAGCCCGGCTACTCCCCCGCCAAGTCGTCGTAGTCCCACTCCAGCCCGTCGTCGTCCTCGTCCACCCGGGGCGCGTCGTTGCGCGTCCGGTAGAGCAGGAAGCCGCCGGCCAGGGCCGCGAGGAGGCCGGCGATCAGGAAGATGATGCTGCCGATCCGGACCCCGGCGTAGGTGTCGCGGATGGCCCGGGCCTCGTCGGTGGCGTCCGCGACGTCCTTGCCGTCCACCGAGTAAACCGTGGCATTGAAGGTGTCGAGGAGGAAGATGATCACCAGCAACGCGGCGCAGACGACGGCGGCCACGACGCCGGCGATCAGCGCCGGGCGGGCGTAGCGGGCCAATCCCCGACGGCCCGGGGCCTCCCCCGCCGCCGTTCCATCGGTTTCCGTGTTCCTGTCCTTCATGCCGTCAAGCCTAGTGGGCGCCGCGGGGTTCCCGGGCCTGAACTACGATCGATGGCATGGCTGAGACACCGCAGGACCAGATCGCACCACTGCTCAATCCGGCGGGGTGGGAACTGCTGTCCTCGCTGGGCCCGTACCGGGAGGAGGAGGCGTTCCAGCTCAACGCGGCGCTCCGCAAGGCAGGCCACCCGGCGGATCTGGTCTCCGCGGCCTTGACGCAGTCCCGGCTGCGGACCAAGGCGGAGGCCAAGTTCGGCGAATTCGCCCGGCAGATGATCTTCACCCGTGCCGGCCTGGAGCAGGCCACCCGGCTCACGGTCGCCGCCCGGCACGCCCAGCGTTTCGCGGAGGCGGGGGTCACCCACGTCGCGGACCTGGGCTGCGGGCTCGGCGCCGATGCGATGGCCCTGGCGTCCCTGGACCTGACCGTGACCGCGGTGGAACTGGATGAGACCACCGCTGCCTGCGCCACGATGAACCTGATCCCGTTCCGGAACGCCACCGTGGTGCACGCCGACGCGGAATCCGTGCCGCTGGACGGGATCGACGGGGTCTGGTTGGACCCGGCCCGCCGGACCACGTCCACCTCGGGCACCACCAGGCTCTGGGACCCGGAAGACTTTTCCCCGCCGCTGTCCTTTGTGGAGTCGCTGGCCGCCTCCGGCCGCGCCGTCGGCGTGAAGATGGGCCCCGGGATCCCCCACACCGCAATTCCCGCGGACTGCGAGGCACAGTGGGTTTCGGTGGGCGGCGACGTCACCGAGGTCGCCCTGTGGTTCAACTCCGTCCGCCGCCCGGGCATCCGCCGCGCCGCGCTGGTGCTCGGCCCGCGGGGCGCGGCGGAGCTCACCAGCGTCGAGGATTTCGACGGCGGCCCGGCGGCCCCCGTGGGCCCGGTATCCGGGTACCTCTACGAACCCGACGGGGCCGTGATCCGCGCCGGACTGGTGGCCGACGTCGCGCTCCGGCTCGGCGGACACCTGGTGGACGAGCACATCGCCTACATCTGCGCCCCCGAACTGCAGGACACCCCGTTCGCCCGCGCCTATGAGGTCCTCGAGGTGATGCCACTCAACGTCAAGGCCCTCAAAGCCTGGGTCAGGGAGAACGGTATCGGCGTGCTCGAGATCAAGAAGCGCGGCGTGGCCGTGACCCCGGAGGAACTGCGCGGGCAGCTGCTGCCCGGCGGCCGGGCCGCGAAGAAGGCCAAGAACAAGGCCACACTGGTCCTCACCCGGATCGGCGAGGACCGGGTTGCCGTCGCGGTACGTCCAGTCGCCCCGTAGGGCTCTGTAGCGCCGGGCGGCGACCTTACTGGGCGCGCATGAACTCCTCGGCGGCCCGGACCTGCTCCTCGCTGGGACGGATGCCGGTGTAGAGGACGAACTGTTCCAGCGCCTGGATGGTGGCCACCTCGGCGCCCGTGATGACCTTCTTCCCGGCGGTCCGGGCGGCCTTGATCAGCGGCGTCTCGGCGGGCAGGGCGACGACGTCGAATACCACCTCGGCTTCCTCCACCGCCCACTGCGGGTAGGCCAGGGCGTCCGCCTCGGCGCTGCCCGCCATGCCGATGGGCGTGACATTGATCAGCAGCGCGGCGGGGTCCACACCATCGCCTTGGGCCGGAACGTCGGCGCGCCAGGCGAAACCGTAGAGGTCGGCGAGCGCCCGGCCGGCGTCCTCGTTGCGGGCAATGATGGTGACGTCCCGGAACCCGGCGTCGCGCAACGCGGCCGCCGTCGCCTTCGCCATGCCGCCGGCACCGCGGAGCCAGACGGAGTAGTCCACCGGCACGGCGTTGCGCTGCAGGAGCTGTTCGATGGCGGTGTAGTCGGTGTTGTAGGCGGTGAGGGTGCCACCGTCGTTGACGATCGTGTTGACCGAGTCGATGGCCTTCGCGGACGGGTCCATGACGTCCACGAGGTCGATCACGTCCTCCTTGTACGGCATCGACACGGCGCAGCCGCGGATCCCCAGCCCGCGGACCCCGGCGATCGCCTGGCCCAGGTCCGTGGGGGCGAAGGCCTTGTAGATCCAGTTCAGGCCGAGCTGCTCGTACAGGTGGTTGTGGAAGCGCGTCCCGTTGTTGCTTGGGCGGGCCGAGAGCGAGATACACAGCGTCATGTCTTTGTTCAGGATAGGCACCGCTCCATTAAACGCCACCGGGCGGGACCGTACCCTGCCTAGGGACAGCGGCCATGTCCAGCTCTCTGGTGCAGCTCCCAGATTCAGCGCCTAGGCGCAGCCGGCCCCCGGGCCCTGCGCGCCCACGGCCACCGGCAGTTTCCCCGGCGCCGGCGCCTTGCCGCCCAGCACCGCCGCGAGGGCTTCGAAGGCTTCCCGGCTCCGGCCGTAGAGGGCGATTTTGGCCGGGGCAGCGGACTTCTCCAGCGGCCAGGGCGCGTCAAGGGCCACCGCGACGTCGGCCGTCACGGGGCCCTCGCCATAGCCGATGAGCGCCACCACCGGGCCGGACCCGACACCGATGCCGGCCTGCCGGGCGGCGGCAGCGAAGCGGGCCCGGTCCTGCTCCGTGCCGCCGGTCACCCGGACGCTCGCGGGCACGATCGGACCCTTGCACGGCCCGGACAGCACCGTGATGGCCTCCTGCGAGACCTTCTCGGAGAGGGCCGATCCACTGCCGGGCGCCGAGGCATGGGCCGGCTGGCTGCGTCCGCGCCAGAGCTGCATGGTCACGACGCGGCGCGCGGCCTCGTCCAGGCGTGCGGCCGGCAGGCTGCCCTTGCGGACGGCGGAGACAATCGCGGCGTGCGCGGTGTCCACCGAGGCGGGCATCAGGATCAGGTCCGCCCCCGCCGCGAGCGCCAGGGGCGCGGACGAATCGTTGGGGAACTGCTCCGTAACGGCACCCATGTTCATGGCGTCGGTGACCGCCACGCCCCTGAACCCCATGCGGCGCAATTCGGCATAGGAGGCGGCCGAGACGGAGGCGGGGACTCCGGGCTGGAGGGCGGGCACGGCTATGTGGCCGGTCATCACCATGGGCAGGCCCGCGTCAATCGCCGCCTGGAAGGGCTTGAGGTCACGGGACCGGAGCTGGTCCAGGCTGGCGCCCTGGACCGGGAGTCCCTGGTGCGAGTTGACGCTGACGGACCCGTGGCCGGGAAAGTGCTTGGCCGCGGGCAGCACGCCGGCATCCAGCATGCCCTTGGAGAACGCGGTCCCGACGGCGGCCGCAGTGTCCGGGCTGCCGGAGAACGAGCGGGCACCGATCGTGGGATCCGCCGGACCCATGGTGACGTCCGCAGCGGGGGCGAAGTCGACGTTGAAGCCCACCCCTGCCAGTTCGGCCGAGAGGGCCCGCCCGGCGTCGGTGGCCAGCGGGTCGCTGCCGGCGGCGCCGAAGCTCATAGGGGCCGGCCATTCGGTCAGCGGGGCGCGCAGGCGGGCCACCAGCCCACCTTCCTGGTCGACGCCGATCAGGCCGGGCCAGCCACGGCCGTCGGCACGGGCCGCCCGCTGCAGCCGGTCGGTGGCGGCGCGCATGGCGGTGGTGTCCACCTGGCCGGTCGCCGTCGCGGGAACGTTGTCGCCCATCACGATCGACCCGGCCAGGTGCAGCCGTTCCACCGTCTTGGCGTGCGCCTCGACGTCGAGCCCGACGAAGGAGGCCAGCAGGACCTGGCCCGCCTTCTGCTCCAGGGACATTCCCGCCACCGCCCGGGCGGCGGCGTCGGCGTCGGCCTGCTCGGGTCCCCAGCCGAGGGGCTGCGCGGAGGGGGCGGAGGGTTGGCCGGACTGCCCGGCGGGGCCGGTGCCTGGGGCGGCCGGGGCGGAGCATCCGGCGGCCGGGAGCACGAGCCCCGCCAGCAGCGCCGCGGTCACGGGCAACAGGTTCCGGTTGTGAAGACTCTCACGCATCAGCTGTAACTTGACCACCAGCTCGATGCTACCCCTGCACTAGACTTGGGACATTGTTGCCATACCCCCGCTCGCCGCCCCGGCGGCGGTGACGGCGCACATAACCACCGGCGAGCGCCGCCACTACAGCGAAGGGACCGCATGAAGATCGAGTTCGCTTCATCCAGGCAGTCAACACTCGGCGTCGAATGGGAGCTGGCCCTCGTCGACGCCGAGACCGGCGAACTCGCCTCGGTGGCCAAGGAGGTGCTGCGCAGCGTCGCCGCCCGGCACCCGGAACTCAACGAGGACGACGAGCACCCGCACATCAAGCAGGAGCTGCTGCTCAACACGGTGGAGCTGGTCACGGGGATCTGCACCACGGTGGCTGAGGCCAAGGCGGACCTGGCGGGATCCCTCGCCGCGCTCCGTGAGGTCACGGACCCGATGGGCGTGGAGGTCTTCTGCGCCGGTTCCCATCCGTTCAGCCCGCCGCAGCTGCAGCCGGTGACGGACAAGGAACGCTACGCCAAGCTGATCGACCGCACCCAGTGGTGGGGCCGGCAGATGGTGATCTATGGGGTCCATGTCCACATCGGCCTGGACAGCCGCGACAAGGTCCTGCCGGTGCTCGACGGCCTGGTCAACTACTTCCCGCACTTCCAGGCCCTCTCCGCCTCCAGCCCGTTCTGGGGCGGCGAGGACACCGGCTACGCCTCGCAGCGGGCCCTGATGTTCCAGCAATTGCCCACCGCGGGCCTGCCGTTCCAGTTCGGCAGCTGGGAGGACTACGAGTCCTACGTCCAGGACATGTTCACCACCGGGGTGATCGACGCCCTCTCCGAGATCCGCTGGGATATCCGGCCCGTGCCCAACCTTGGCACCATCGAGATGCGCATCTGCGACGGCCTGGCCACCCTGGAGGAGGTCGGCGCGATCGCGGCCCTGACCCAGTGCCTGGTCCACGAGTTCTCCACCATCCTGGACAACGGCGGGACTATCCCCACCATGCCGCCCTGGCACGTGCAGGAGAACAAGTGGCGCGCCGCCCGGTACGGCCTGGACGCGATCATCATCCTCGACGCCGAGGGGAACGAACAGCTCGTCACGGACCACCTTCGGGAGACCCTGGACCGGCTCGCCCCGATCGCCGAGCAGCTGGGCTGCGCCGCGGAACTGGGCGACGTCGCGAAAATCATCGACCGCGGGGCCGGCTACCAGCGGCAGCGCCGCGTCGCCGCCGAACACGGCGGCGACCTGCGCGCCGTCGTACTGGACCTGGTCAAGCAGATGCGGCAGGGCCCGGCGGCCTGACGCCTCCCGCCCGACGGCGTGGTCCGGCCGGGATGCCGGCCGGGCCCTTCGCCTCTAACCCTCCGCCCGGGTTAGACGGAGACGGACGTGACCGGCATCG
Organism: Arthrobacter sp. NPDC080082; assembly: GCF_040686595.1. Lineage (NCBI taxonomy): Bacteria > Bacillati > Actinomycetota > Actinomycetes > Micrococcales > Micrococcaceae > Arthrobacter > Arthrobacter sp. NPDC080082. The sequence goes on from NZ_JBFBKQ010000001.1 coordinate 246,167, forward strand.
ACGAATCCGGCGCGAAACCGATCCTGCTGGGCGCCGTCCCGGCCATCACCAGCTGCGCCCCGAGGGCGGCCACCATGGCCCCGTTGTCCGTGCAGAGGCTCAGCGGCGGCACGGTCAGCCGGATTCCGGCCGAGGTGCAGCGCTGCTCGGTGAGCTCCCGGAGCCGGGAATTGGCCGCCACTCCCCCGCCCAGCAGCAGCTCCGTGATGCCGTTCTCGCGGCAGGCGAGCACCGCCTTGGCCGTGATGACATCCACCACCGCCTCCTGGAATGCCGCGGCGATATCGGCCACCGGCACCTCCTGGCCTTTGGCCTCGAACTGTTCGACGCAGCGCGCGACGGCGGTTTTCAGGCCACTGAACGACCAGTCGTAGCGGTGCGGGCCGGGCTCCTCCGCGGTCCCCATGTACTTGGGCTGGGTGAGCCCGCGGGGGAAGCGGATGGCCTTGGGGTTGCCCGTGCGCGCCAGCTTGTCGATGGCCGGGCCTCCGGGGTAGCCCAGGCCCAGCAGCCGGGCCACCTTGTCGTAGGCCTCACCGGCGGCATCGTCGATCGTCGATCCGAGCAGTTCCACGTCGTCGGTGATGCTGCGGATGCGCAGGATCTCGGTGTGCCCGCCGGAGACCAGGAGGGCGCCAAGGTTGTCGGGCAGGGCCGCCGGCTGTCCGGGACCGCCTGCGCCGTCCGTGTCCAGCAGCCCGACGCCCACGTGCGCCACCAGGTGATTGATCGCGTAGAGCGGCTTCCCGGTGGCCACGGCCAGCGCCTTGGCCGCGCAGACCCCCACCATCAGGGCCCCGGCCAAGCCGGGTCCGGAGGTCACGGCGATCGCGTCGATGTCGTCCAGGGCCACCTCTGCGGCGGCCAGCGCCTCGGTCAGCGTGGGAACGAAGGCGTCGAGGTGGGCGCGGGAGGCGATTTCGGGGATGACGCCGCCGAAGCGGACGTGTTCCTCCATCGAGGAGGACACGGTGTTCGCGAGCAGACGGGTGCCGCGGACAATGCCGACGCCGGTCTCGTCGCAGGAGGATTCGATGCCGAGCACCAGCGGCTGCTGGCTGTGCGGAGCGTTGTTCATGCCTGGCCTGTCTCCTCAGGGTTATCGTCCGGCGTGTGGCCGGCGGTTTCCGGGCCGGTCAGGGTCAGGCGCATGATCAGGGCGTCGACGCCGTCGCGGTAGTAGCGCGGCCGGATGTGGATCTGTTCGAAGCCGAAGCGCCGGTAGAGCTGCTGGGCGCGCGGGTTGTCGGCCCGGACCTCGAGCAGCACGTCCGCGGCGCGGCGCCGGCGGCTCTCGGCGATCAGCCGGGTCAGCAGGGCCGAGCCGATCCCGCGGCCCTCCTGCTCGGGGACGACGGCGATCGTCTGGACGTCCGCGATGGGCTCGATGCACATCAGTCCGGCGTAGCCCACGATCCCGCCGTCGGCCTCGGCCACGAGGTAGTGGCGGGTGTCGGTTTGCGAGAGCTCGTCGCCGAACATCTGCAACGGCCACGCGTCCACGGGGAAGAGCCGGACCTCCAGGGCGTGGACGGCAGGGATGTCGGCGGCCGTCATGGGCCGCAGGGTCACGCCCCCGCTAGCCGGTCCGGAGCCGGCGGCGGGTGCCCCGGCGGTCACAGCGCGCGCTTCCGCGGCCCGGGCACCTGGGCGTCGGATTCGCGCAGGTAGAGCGGCGTGGTGTCGGGCAGTTCTTCCCCGGCGGCCAGGCGTGCGAGGGCGAACTGGCCCAGGGACACCGCCTCGGGCTGGCGTTCGGCGAAACCGGCGACGGCGCGTACCTGGTCGGCGTACAGCCCGGCACCGGCACCGTAGACCGGCAGCTCCGGCAGCTCGGAGGCGAAGCCGACGTGGGGTCCGTCCGCTAGCTCGGGAAGCTGCCCGGTGGCCAAGGTGTACCGGGCCCAGTACACCTCGCGGCGCCGGGCGTCGGTGGCCACCAGGAACTCGGCGGCGCTGTCGATGGACTCTGCCACCTCGAGGGCGATCGCGTCCAGGCTCATCATGCCGTACAGCGGCTTGCCCCAGACGTTCGCGAGGGTCCGGGCGGTGACGATCCCCGAGCGCAGGCCGGTGAAGGGTCCGGGGCCGACGCCGGTGACCACCGCGTCGAGGTCGGCGCCGGTGAGGCCGGCGCCGGTCAGGAGTTTCGCAATGCCGGGGGCGAGGACCTCGGCGTGGCTGCGGGTGTCCTCGGTGGCGAAGCAGCCCACCACGGATTCCAGGGAATCGTCGGAGACGAGGGCCGCGCTGGCAACCGCCGAGGTGTCGATGGCGAGAATCAGCATTTAGTCCTCTTCCTGGGTGCGCGTTGCGTCCGGGCCGGCAGGCAGGGCCGCGGGCGGTTCGGCCCAGCGCGGGCCGAAGCCGCGGAAGACCACGGTGCGGGGCCCGTCGTCGTCCTCGTCTTCGAAGTCGAGCACGTCGTCCGGGGCGGTGTCCGCTTCGGGGACGGGCCGGTGGCCTCCGCCGGGGCTGCTTCCCAGCCTGCGGTGCAGGTCGATTTCCAGGCGGCTCTCGCTCAGGTGCTCCACCCGGTCCCGGCCCCACTCCACCACGGTCACCGCGGAGTCCATGGTGTTTTCGAGGTCGATGTCGTCGATCTCGGCGGCGGACTCCAGCCGGTAGGCGTCCACGTGGACCAGGTCCGGACCGCCGGGGCGGGGTCCATCCGGCAGGTTGGGGTGGATCCGGACCAGCACGAACGTCGGTGAAATGATGCCGGCGCGCACGCCGAGCCCCTCACCCAGGCCCTGGGTAAACGTGGTCTTGCCGGCGCCGAGTTCCCCGGTGAGCACCAGCAGGTCCCCGGCCCGCAGTTCGGCGCCGAGGGCGGCGGCCAGCTCCTGTGTCTGGGCGGCGGTGGCGACCTCGACGCTGCGCTCCCACACCGGCGCGCTCACAGCGACTCCCCGCCGTCGGAGTCGGGGGCCTCGTTGATGTAGCGGCGCGGCACCCGGGTGCTGATCCGTGTGACGATCTCATAGTTGTTGGTCCCGGCGGCGCGGGCCCAGTCCTCGGCGGTGGGCCCGCCGTCGGCGCCGTCGCCAAACAGGACGGCCTCCTCGCCCAGCAGCGACGTCCCGCCCGCCGAGACCTCCAGCGGACCCAGGTCGATCACCATCTGGTCCATTGCGATCCGGCCCACCACCGGGTACGTCCGCTCCCCCACCCGGACAGGTCCGCCGGTGGCAATGCGAGGGACGCCGTCGGCGTAGCCCAGCGGAATGAGGCCCAGGGTGCTGGGGCCGGCAGTGCGGTAGTTCAAACCATAGGAGACGCCCTGGCCGGCGGGGACGTCCTTGCAATGGGCCACCACCGTGCGCAGGGTCATGGCCGGGCGGAGCCCAACGTCCTCGGCGCCCTGGTCCTCGAACGGCGAGAGGCCGTAGATGCCCAGCCCGACCCGGACCAGGTCGAAATGCGTGTCCGGCCGGGACAGGGTGGCCGGGGTGTTCGCGAGGTGGCGGACCTCGGGGTCGACGCCGGCGTCCTGGGCCATGGCCAGGATGTCGCGGAAGACGGCGAGCTGCGCATCGGTTTCCGGCCGCTCGGGCTCGTCCGCAACGGCCAGGTGGGAGAAGATCCCGACCACGCGCAGCAGGCCCTGGTCCTGAAACTCGAGGGCCTCACCGAGCAGCGAGTCCCAGGCCGCGAGGGTCACGCCGTTGCGGCCCAGGCCGGTGTCCACCTTGAGATGGACCCGGGCGGGGCGTTCCTGTTCGCGGGCGGCCGCGACGATCCGGCCCAGCTCCCAGCCGGAGCAGCCGATGTCGATGCCGGCGGCGACGGCGGCGGCGAAGTTGCTGTCCGGGGTGTGCAGCCAGGCCAGCAGCGGCGCGTCGATGCCGGCGGCGCGGAGGGCGAGGGCCTCGGAGATGTGGGCGACGCCCAGCCAGCTGGCACCGGCGCTGAGCGCGGCGCGGGCCACCGGGATGGCGCCGTGGCCGTAGGCGTCCGCCTTCACCACGGCCATCACCTTCGCCGGGGACGCGACGGCGGCGAGCCGCCGGACATTGTGCCGGACCGCGGCGAGGTCGATGACCGCAGACCGTTCCTCCGCGCGGGCCGGCGCGGCGTCCGCGGACGGCTGGGACTCTCCTGATGCTGCTGGGGATATCACCTAACGATTCTACGGGTGGCCCCGGACGCGGCTGAATTCCGGGGCAGGGTCCGTGCTCCCGCCCCCGCGTCTTCGCCGTCCTAGCCGTCCTACGCGTCCGAGAGGTGCGCGATGGTAGCCGCGGCCCGACGCTGCGCCGCCGGCGGGACATCACGCACGATCTCCTCGAGGAAACGGTAGCGGCGCAGCCACTGGCTGCCCTGACGTTCCTTCCGGGCGTTGGCCCGCTGCCACCAGTCGGCGAGGTCGCCCCAGCCCGGTGCGGCGAGGGAACCTCCCACGTGCTGCACGGCCAGGGCGGCGCAGAGATTGGCAAAGCGCAGCCGGTCCCCCAGCGGCCAGCCGGCCAGGCAGCCCACGATGAACGCCGCGGCAAAACAGTCGCCGGCACCGGTGGGATCAAAGGCGGTGACGGGAAGCGACGGCACCCATTCCTCCTCGCCGCTCTCCGAGTCCACCGCCATGGCACCCTGCGCGCCGAGGGTCACCACGGCCACCGGCACCCGGTCCGCGAGCGCGTAGAGCGCCGCCCATGGGTTGTCCTTGCCGGTGAAGGCCATCGCCTCCTGCTGGTTGGGCAGGAAGGCGTGGAAGTAGCGCAGGTTCTCCAGCCGCGCCCGCGCCCAGGTTTCCGTGGGGTCCCAGCCGACGTCGCCGAAGAGCCGGACGCCGGCCCGGTGCGCGGCCACGGCCCACGGTTCCATCTCCTCGGCGAGGTCGGCGACGGCGGCGAGCGCGAGCGGCGGTGACCCGATCAGTTCGGTGGCGGAGACGGGCGCCGGGTGGCCGTGGGTGATCATGGACCGGTCCTTTTCCACGCTGAGGGACACGGTGACGGGCGAGTGCCAGCCGGGAATCCGGCGGGACAGCGAGAGGTCCACATGCTCCTGCCCGGCCAGGATCTTCCAGTTCTCCTCGCCGTACCCGTCGTCGCCAAAGACCGCCGCGAGGCCCGTCCGCAATCCCAGCCGGGCCGCGGCGATGGCCTGGTTCGCCACCCCGCCCGGGCAGCTGCCCATGCCCTCGCTCCAGATCTCGGTTCCCGGCCGCGGCGCGTGCGGCAGTCCGGTGAAAATGATGTCCTGGAACACGGTGCCCGTCAGCAGCACGTCGAATCCCAAGGCCGCCGGGGAGCGGACGGCGGCAAGCGGATCGAAACGCGGCGCTGGAATCGCGTCCATACTCCGCAGGGTACGCCCGCCGGCCCGGTCCCGGTAGCGGCTTTGGTCCGCCCCTCCCCCGCCGCCGGCGGACTGGCCTACACTGCTGGCATGCGGCTCATGGTTGCCGGCGGCGGCGGGTTCCGGGTGCCGCTCATTTACCGGGCGCTCTGCACCGGCCCGTACGCCGGGCTGGTGCAGGAGTGCGTGCTGTACGACGTCGATGCGCACCGGCTGGAGGCCATCGGGGCGGTGCTGGCGTCGTTCCGGGCCGGGCTTCCGGACGGTGCGCCCGCCCCGGCGGTTCGGACCTCCACGTCCCTGGAGTTGGCCCTCACCGGGGTGGACATGGTCTTCGCCGCCATCCGCCCGGGCGGAACCGCGGGACGGGTGGCGGACGAACGGGTGGCTCAGGGCGCGGGGCTGCTGGGACAGGAAACCACCGGCGCGGGTGGGATCTCGTACGCGCTGCGGAGCATCCCCCCGATGCTCGAGCTCGCCGCGGCGATGCGGCGGTTGTGTCCCTGGGCCTGGTTGGTGAACTTCACCAACCCGGCCGGGATGGTCACGGAGGCCCTGATCCCGGTGCTGGGGCCGAAGGTGGTCGGGATCTGTGATTCCGCCGGCGGCCTGGCCCGTCGGGTAGCGCGGGCCGCCGGGGTAGCGCTGCCGGACGGCGTTCTGGCGGGGGTGGGCTATTACGGGCTGAACCATCTCGGCTGGCTGTACCGGCTTGAGTCCGGCGGCCGGGACCTCCTGCCGGAACTGCTCGCCGATCCGCGGAAACTGGCCGGGGTCGAGGAGGGCCGCCTTTTTTCCCCGGAACTTCTGGCCGGGCTGGGCTGCCTGCCGAACGAGTACCTCTTCTACTACTACGCCGCAGGGCAGGCCGCCGCCGCGATGCGGTCCGCGGCGGAGACCCGCGGCGAGTCCATCCACCGGCAGCAGGCCGGGCTGTACCCGCGGCTGGCCGGGGCGGGGGCGGAGGCCTACGCGCTGTGGGACGCCGCGCGCCGGTCCCGCGAGGAGGGCTACCTCGCCGAGGCCAGGCCAGGCGGCGAACACCGGGACGAGGAGGATCTCGCCGGGGGCGGGTACGAGAGGGTGGCGCTGGCCCTGATGCGGGCGCTCTCCGGCGGCCGGGAGACGGAGTTGATCCTCAACGTCCCCAACACCCTGCCGCCCACAGGGCCCGGCGGAGGCGGGGGTCCTGCGATCCCGGGCCTGCCGGCGGACGCCGTCGTCGAGGTGCCGTGCCGCGTCAATGCCGACGGCGTCGTTCCGCTCGCCCAGGACCGCCCGGCCCAGGCGCAGCTGGACCTGATGCGCCGGGTGAAAGAGGTCGAGCGGCTGGTGGTCCGGGCCACGACGCCGGGGCCTGGCTCACGGTCGGGTGTTCAGGGGAGCGACGGCACCGCCGGCGGCGGTTCCAGCGCTATCTCCGGATCGGCACGAAGGGAAGCCGCGCTGACCGCCTTCGCCCGCCACCCGCTGGTCGACTCCGAGGTACTGGCCGCGAGGTTGCTGGCCGGGTACGAGGCGGCCTTCCCCCGGCTCGCCGCGCTGTGGCAGGACTCACCGGGCCGTTGAGGGAAAACCCGGCGGAGGGGAAAGCCTGCGTGGGAGCGGACGTGCCTACAACATCCGGTGCATGACGTGCAGGCCCACGAACCCTTGCTCCGGGTGCTGGAAGGCTTCGGGAATGGTGGCCAGGATGGTGAAGCCCATGCCCTGCCAGGCGGCGACCGCCCTGACGTTGGTTTCCACCACGGCGTTGAACTGCATGGCCCGGAAGCCCTCCCGGCGGGCGGCGTCGAGGGAGTAGGTGCAGAGCGCGCGGGCCAGGCCGCGGCCACCAAACCCGGCCCGCACCATGTAGCCCGCATTCGCCACGTGGCGCCCGCCGCCACCTTGGTTGGCGTGCAGCTCCCCCGTGCCCAGCACGACGCCGTCGTGCTCGCCTGTGCCCACGGCGACGAAGGTGCGGCCCGGCGCCGTCTTGACCCACTTGGACCGCGCAGCGTCCTCGGTGGTGTCCCGGTCCCAGGTGAAGGTCTCACCGGCACGGATTACCGGCTCCAGGATTTCCCAGATGCCGGGCCAGTCGCGGTCCGTGGCGTCCCTGATGATCCAGTCGGCGGTTTCCTGCGGGGCCTTGTCAACGGTGCTCACAGCGGCCACCGTATCAGCGGGGCTCGGACGGGGCACGGCGGGGCACCCGCGGGCGCCGGCCGGCCGGGTCCCGGGCGGCAATCCGAGCCTCCGCAGGAGTAGTGTTTTACCGAATCCACGTCCCCGGAACGCCGGGAACCGCACCCTGAGAGGAAGGACACCACGATGCCGCTGGTCCGTCGGGTCGCATTCCTCTCGCTGCACACCTCCCCCATGGAACAGCCCGGGTCCGGCGACGCCGGCGGCATGAACGTCTACATCCGGGCCCTGGCCGCAGCCCTCGCGGAATCCGGCGTCGAGGTGGAGATTTTCACCCGCTCGACCGCAGCGGACCAGCCCGCCGTCGAGCACCCCTCCCCCGGCGTGTGCGTGCACAACGTCTTCGCCGGGCCGGCGCGGAAAGTTCCCAAGGAGGAACTACCCGCGCTGCTGCACACGATGGTCGCGGAGATCGACCGGATCAAAGCCGACCAGCCGCGCGGCCGGTACGACCTGATCCACTCGCACTACTGGGTCTCGGGGGTCGCGGGGCTGGAGCTGTCGGAGCTTTGGGGCGTGCCGCTGGTCCACACCATGCACACCATGGCCAAGGTCAAGAATCTGCTGCTGGAGTCCGGTGAAAGGCCCGAGCCGCGGCGCCGCGAAGAGGGCGAACACCGGATCGTCGACGGCGCCACCCGCCTGATCGCGAACACCGCGGCGGAGGCTGCGGAACTGGTCTCGCACTACGACGCGGACCCGGACCGGATTGACGTCGCCCCGCCCGGGGTTGACCTCGATGTCTTCACCCCGGCGTTCCGGGCCAAGGCCCGCAGCGACCACGGCGTGCCGCCGGGCCGTTTCCACCTGCTCTTCGCCGGCCGGATCCAGCGCCTGAAAGGCCCGCAAATCCTGATCAAGGCCGCAGCCCTGCTGCGTGCCCGGCGCCCCGACATTGACCTGCAGGTCACCATCCTCGGCGCGGTGAGCGGGGCGAAGGACTTCGACCTCAAGGCCCTGATCACCGCCGCAGGGATGGACGACGTCGTCACCCACCACCCGCCGGTCAGCGCGCCGAAACTGGCCGGCTGGTACCGCTCCGCCGACGTCGTCGTCATGCCCTCCTACAGCGAATCCTTCGGGCTGGTGGCACTGGAGGCCCAGGCCTGCGGCACCCCCGTGGTCGCCACCCGGGTGGGCGGACTCTCCCGCGCCATCTTCGACGGCAGGACCGGGCTGCTGGTGGAGGGGCACAAGGCCTCGGACTGGGCGGACGCCCTCGAATCCCTGCACGACGACCCGCTGACCCGCGAAGACATGGGCCGCGCGGCGTCCGTGCACGCCCAGGGATTCGGCTGGCACCACACGGCCGCGCTGACGCTGGAGAGCTACCAGGGCGCGCTGGTCCAGTATTTTGGAACACGAAGCACCACGGCGGTGCCCGCTCCCTGACCGGGAGCCCCGCCGGACGCTTGGCCGGGACCGCCGGCACAGCGAATCCACGCCACGAGCCGAAGGACGCCGATGTCAGCCCCCACCTCCCCCGCCGCGCCCGTTCCCAGCGACCTCGAGATCGCCCGGCGCGCCACCATGCGGCCCATCGACGAGGTCGCGGCCGCCGCCGGGATCAACCCCGAGGCGCTGGAACACTACGGCCGGTACAAGGCCAAGATCGATCCGGCCCGGCTCACCGGCGCCGCTACTCCGGCCCGCGGCAAGGTGGTGCTCGTTTCGGCCATGTCACCCACCCCTGCCGGGGAGGGCAAGTCCACCACCACCGTCGGCCTGGCCGATTCCCTGGCCCGCGCCGGCCACCGGGTCATGATCGCGCTGCGCGAGCCCTCGCTGGGCCCCATCCTGGGGATGAAGGGCGGCGCCACCGGCGGAGGCTACTCCCAGGTGCTGCCGATGGACGAGATCAACCTGCACTTCACCGGCGACTTCCACGCCATCACCTCCGCCAACAACGCCCTGATGGCGCTGGTGGACAACCACATCTATCAGGGCAACGCGCTGAACATCGACCCTCGGCGCATGACGTTCAAGCGGGTCCTGGACATGAACGACCGGGCCCTCCGCGAGGTCGTGATCGGGCTCGGCGGCCCGACCCAGGGCGTGCCGCGGCAGGACGGGTTCGACATCACGGTCGCCTCCGAGATCATGGCCGTCTTCTGCCTCGCCACGGACCTGGACGACCTTCGCTCCCGGCTGGGCCGGATCACCTTCGGCTACACCTACGACCGGGAGCCGGTCACCGTTGCCGACCTCGGCGTCGAGGGCGCCCTGACCATGCTGCTCAAGGACGCGATCAAGCCCAACCTGGTGCAGACCATCGCCGGCACACCCGCGCTGGTTCACGGCGGCCCGTTCGCCAACATCGCCCACGGCTGCAACTCCCTGATCGCCACCCAGACGGCCCGCTCCCTGGCGGACATCGTGGTGACCGAGGCCGGTTTCGGCGCTGACCTGGGCGCGGAAAAGTACATGGACATCAAGTCGCGGGTGGGCGACGTGGCACCGTCCGCCGTCGTGGTGGTCGCCACCGTCCGCGCCCTCAAGATGCACGGCGGGGTGGCCAAGGACCGGTTGCAGGAGCCCGACGTCGATGCCCTCGCCGCCGGCGTCGCGAACCTGCAGCGGCACGTCCGCAACATCGGCAAGTTCGGCATCACCCCGGTGGTGGCGATCAACAAGTTCGGCACAGACAGCCAGGAGGAGCTCGACTGGCTGCTGGCCTGGTGCAAGGCGGAGGGTGTCGAGGCCGCCGTCGCGGATGTCTGGGGCCGGGGCGGCGGGGGCGACGGCGGCGACGAGCTCGCCGCGAAGGTTGCCGCAGCAATCGAGGCCCCGCATGGGTTCGCCCCGCTGTACCCGCTGGAACTGTCGGTGGAGGACAAGATCCGTACCATCGTCCAGGAAATCTACGGCGCCGACGGCGTGGAATTCTCCGTGCCGGCGCTGAAGCGGCTGGCGGACATCGAGAAGAACGGCTGGTCCTCGATGCCCGTGTGCATGGCCAAGACGCAGTACTCGTTCAGCGACGACGCCGCCAGGCTGGGCGCACCGAAGGGCTTCACCGTGCACGTGCGGGACCTGATCCCCAAGACCGGAGCGGGCTTCATCGTGGCACTCACCGGCGCCGTGATGACCATGCCCGGGCTGCCGAAGGTCCCGGCGGCGATGCGGATGGACGTCGACGCCGACGGCAACCCGGTCGGCCTCTTCTAACCCCTCCCTCACGTCCGGCCCTCCCGAACCCGAAACGCTCCCGCACGTCCGGCACCGACCGACGAAACGCTCCCGCACGTCCGGCACCGATCGTCGAAACGCTCCCGCACGTCCGGCACCGACCAACGAAACGCTCCCTCACCTCCGGCACCGATCGACGAAACGCTCCCGCATGTCCGGCACCGACCGACGAAACGCTCCCGCACGTCCTGCACCGACCAACGAAACGCTCCCTCACGTCCGGCACCGACCGACGAAACGCTCCGTCACGTCCGTCGCGGCTTCTTAGACGGCTGTGGATAACTTCTCCAAAGCTTGTCCAAGTCGTCCACAATGCCAGCATGCGCGCACGAAGAGAGTTGCCGGAGTCGTTGGAGGCCAGACCGTTCACCCTTACTTCTGCGATGTCGTTGGGAGTGACGAGAGCCAGGTTGCGGCAGCCGGATGTCCGGCACATCAGTCGGGGGCTCTACCGGCCCGCAAGTTGGAGCTTCGAGCTGGAGTCGGCCGCCCGCGCGTTGTCCGAGGCCTCCCCCGGGGCGTGGATCTCACACGTCACGGCCGCTCGGCTTCGCGGCCAACTCTTGCCCCTGTGGCTCTCGGATTCCGAGGAGTTACACCTGAGCAAGCCCCGCGCGCTCCCGGAAGTCCGTCGGAAAGGAATTGTTGGACACACGGTTGTTGCCTTCGACGACGAGGTCGAGACCGTTGATGACATCCGGATCAGCACGCGCTCCCGGACGTGGCTCGACCTGGCCAAACGCTTGAACCTGCCTGAGCTGGTCTGCATGGGGGACGAGCTCGTTCGTGTCCCCCGGTTCAACCTGGAGGGACGGAGCGAGCCGTTCGCGTCCCTCGCCGGATTGCGGTTGATGCTGGGTCGCCATCCGAATCTTCAGGGAATCGTCCGGGCCCGAATAGCTTTGGAGTTAATGCGCGTCGGAGCAGACTCAGGACCTGAGACCCTCCTTCGCCTCGCGATGTGCGACGCCGGGCTTCCTGAACCGGAGCTTCAAATAGAACTGCACCCGGGTAGTTCCGCAACCCCGACGGCCGACCTCGGGTACCGGCGTCGGCGCCTCGCGATCCAGTACGACGGTGGTCATCACCTGGAGCCCGCCCAAATCTTCAGCGATCGACGCCGAGATAAGGCCTTTGAAGCGGCCGGCTGGGCAGTGATCCTTTTGACTAAAGAAGACCTCGCCGACGGTTTCGTTGCCGCGACGTCCAAAATCAAACGTGTCCTACGCAGCGCATACGTTAGCCCGTCAACCGCCGCCGGCTTTTGATGTCGATTTGAGGGAGCGTCCCAACGGAACCCGCCGATCGTGAGAGGGCGTCCAACGGAACCCGCCAATCGTGAGGGAGCGTCCTAACGAAACCCGCCAATCGTGAGGGAGCGTGCGGACAGGAAAGTCCCTCCGGCAGGAAAACACAACGCTCCCGCACCGGAAGTGCGGGAGCATCGTGGTGAAACGGGCCGGATCTGAGGGAGCGTCCGGAGGCGGGGAAGGGCTTTAGCGCTCCAGGTCTCCGCGGATGAAGGCCTCGACCTTTTCACGGCCGAGGTCGTCGTTGAACTGCTCCGGCGGGGACTTCATGAAGTAGCTGGAGGCGGAGAGCAGCGGACCTCCGATGCCGCGGTCCAGGCCGATCTTGGCGGCGCGGACAGCGTCGATGATCACGCCGGCGGAGTTGGGCGAGTCCCAGACCTCCAGCTTGTACTCCAGCGACACCGGGGCGTCGCCGAAGTTCCGGCCCTCGAGGCGGACGAAGGCCCACTTGCGGTCGTCCAGCCACTGCACGTAGTCGGACGGGCCGATGTGCACGTCGCGCGCTGCGAGGTCGGCCTCGACGTTGGAGGTCACGGCCTGGGTCTTGGAGATCTTCTTGGACTCGAGCCGGTCGCGTTCCAGCATGTTCTTGAAGTCCATGTTGCCGCCGACGTTCAGCTGGTAGGTGCGGTCCAGGGTTACGCCGCGGTCCTCGAACAACTTGGCCATCACGCGGTGGGTGATGGTGGCACCGATCTGGCTCTTGATGTCGTCGCCCACGATCGGGACGCCGGCCTCGGTGAACTTGTCCGCCCACTTCTTGGTTCCGGCGATGAAGACCGGCAGGGCGTTGACGAAGGCGACGCCGGCGTCGATGGCGCACTGGGCGTAAAACTCGGCAGCTTCCTGCGAGCCGACGGGCAGGTAGCAGACCATGACGTCCACCTGGGCGTCCTTGAGGGCCTGGACGACGTCGACCGGCTCCTCCGGGGACTGCTCGATGGTCTCGAGGTAGTACTTGCCGAGGCCGTCGAGGGTGGGACCGCGCTGGACGGTGACACCGGTCGGCGGGACGTCCGCGATCTTGATGGTGTTGTTTTCGCTGGCGAGGATGGCGGCGGAGAGGTCCTGGCCCACCTTCTTGCCGTCGACGTCGAACGCCGCCACGAACTGCACGTCGTTGACGTGGTACTTGCCGAACTGGACGTGCATCAGACCCGGGATCGTGGCCTCGGGATCGGCGTCCCGGTAGTACTCGACACCCTGGACCAGCGAGGTGGCGCAGTTACCCACGCCCACGATTGCAACACGAATCGGATTTGCAGACACGAAACTCCCTTAGAGAACCAACAGGTGCCCGGCGAGGCCGTACCGCGAGGGGACGGCGAAGAAGCGGGCACGACGCCGTGCGGCGTCCTTGCATTCTAGTCAACGGTGCCGCGGGCGGGGTTTGTTCCCGTCCGCGGCACCGTTTCGATAACGGACCGGTTACTTCTGGGCCCAGAGGTTGATGTCGGACTCGACGGCGAACTCGTCGATGGCGTCCAGTTCCTCGGCACTGAAGTCGAGCTTGTTGATCGCGGCGAGGCTGTCCTCAAGCTGCCGGACGCTGGAGGCCCCGACGAGCGCGGAGGTGACCGGGGCGCCCTTGCGCTGGTCGCGCAGGATCCAGGCGATGGCCATTTGGGCCAGGGTCTGGCCGCGGCCCTCGGCGATCCGGTTGAGCCCGCGCACCCGGTCCAGGTTCTCCTCGCTGATCATGTCCGTGTCCAGCGACTTGTGCTGGGCGGCGCGGGAGTCTTCGGGGACCCCGTTGAGGTAACGGTCGGTGAGCATGCCCTGGGCCAGGGGTGAGAACGCGATGGACCCGGCCCCCACCTGCTCCAGCGCCTCGTGCAGGCTCGGGCTGCCGTTCTCGGTCCATCGGTTCAGCATCGAGTAGCTGGGCTGGTGGATCAGCAGGGGCGTGCCGAGGTCCTTCAGGATCCGGGCCGCTTCCAGGGTCTGTTCCGGGGTGTAGGAGGAGATGCCGGCGTAGAGGGCCTTCCCGGAGCGGACCGCCTGGTCCAGGGCGCCCATGGTTTCCTCCAGCGGGGTCTCCGGGTCCGGGCGGTGGCTGTAGAAGATGTCCACGTAGTCCAGGCCCATCCGGCCCAGCGACTGGTCCAGGCTGGCCAGCAGGTACTTGCGGGAGCCCCAGTTGCCGTAGGGACCGGGCCACATGTCGTAGCCGGCTTTGCTGGAGATGATCAGCTCGTCGCGGTACGGGGCGAAGTCGTCCCGGAAGTGCCGGCCGAAGTTGGTTTCGGCGCTGCCGTAGGGCGGGCCGTAGTTGTTGGCCAGATCGAAGTGCGTGACGCCCAGGTCGAAGGCGCGGCGCAGGATGTCCCGCTGTACCTCGAAGGGCTTGTCGTCGCCGAAGTTGTGCCACAGGCCCAACGAGATGGCCGGCAGTTTCAGGCCGCTGCGCCCGACCCGGCGGTAGGGCATCGTGTCGTAGCGGTTTTCCGCTGCGGTGTAGGTCATGGGTTTCCTTCCGTGCTGGCGTTATTTCCCGGACGAGACGATACCGGCGCTGTGGCCGGGCAGGCTCAGCCTCCCGCCGTCGAGGGCGACGGCGTCGTCCGTGGCGAGCCCCAGGGAAGACCCGGTGACGGACACGGTCCGGGCCTCGGCGGAGAAGTTCAGGGCGACCTCGGTGCCGCCGCGGCGCAGCAGCAGCCAGCCTTCGTCCTGGCTGAAGTCGACTGCGGTGTCCGCGAACCCGCCGTCGGTGAGGTCCGGCGTCGAGCGTCGCAGGGCGATGAGTTCCCGGTAGAGGTCCAGCAGCCGGGCGTGGTCTCCCTCGGAGGCCTCGGCCCAGTTCAGCTTGGAGCGGGTGAACGTCTCCGGGTCTTGGGGGTCGGGGACGACGTCGGGGTCCCAACCCATGCGTTCGAATTCCTTAATCCGGCCCTCGGCGGTGGCCTTGCCCAGGTCCGGTTCCGGGTGGGAGGTGAAGAACTGCCAGGGCGTGCTGGCTCCGTATTCCTCACCCATGAACAGCATCGGGGTGAACGGGGCGGTGAGGGTGGCGACGGCGGCGAGGGCCAACTGCCCGTAGCCCAGGGTCTGGGAAAGCCGGTCGCCTGTGGCCCGGTTGCCGATCTGGTCATGGTTCTGATTGCAGACCACCAAGGCGGCGGGGTGGACCAGGCCGGTGTTGATCGGCCGGCCGTGGTGCCGTTCCCGGAAGCTGGAGTAGCTCCCGTCGTGGAAGAAGCCCTTCTCCAGCACCTTCGCCAGTGCTCCGAGGGACCCGAAGTCCTCGTAGTAGCCGGTGGTTTCGCCGCTGACGTTGACGTGCACGGCGTGGTGGAAGTCGTCGCTCCACTGCCCGGCCAGCCCGTAGCCGTTCGCGTCCCGGGGGTAGAGCAGGCGCGGGTTGTTCAGGTCGGATTCGGCAATCATGGTGGCGGGCCGGCCGGTTTCGGCGGCGACGGCGTCGGCGAGCGCGCCGAAGTCCTCCAGCAGGTGGACGGCGCGTTCGTCCTTGAAGGCGTGCACGGCGTCTAGCCGGAGGCCGTCGACGTGGTAGTCGCGCATCCACATGGCGGCGTTGTCCAGGATGTAAGAGCGGACGACGTCGGAGCCGGGCCCGTCGAGGTTGACCGAGTCGCCCCAGGTGTTGCCTTCGCCGGACTTCAGGTACGGGCCGAAGCGGGGCAGGTAGTTGCCGCTGGGGCCGAGGTGGTTGTAGACCACGTCCTGGATGACGCCCAGCCCGGCGGCGTGGGCGGCGTCGACGAAGCGCTGGTAGGAGGCCGGCCCGCCGTAGCCCTCGTGCACGGCGTACCAGAGGACGCCGTCGTAGCCCCAGTTGTGGGTGCCGTTGAAGCCGTTGACCGGCAGCAGTTCGACGAAGTCGACGCCGAGGTCGGCGAGGTAGTCGAGTTTTCCGGCGGCGGCGTCGAGGGTTCCCTCGGGGGTGAAGGTGCCCAGGTGCAGCTCATAGATGACGCTGCCTTGCAGTTCCCGGCCGGACCAGCCGCCGTCGGCCCACTGGTGTGCACGGGGGTCGAAGGTCCGGGAGAGGGAGTGGACGCCCTCGGGCTGCCGGCGGGAGCGCGGGTCCGGCAGCGGGCTGTCGTCGCCGTCGAGGAGGTAGCCGTAGTCGACGTCGCCGCCGGCCGGCGCGTCCGCCGCCGTCCACCAGCCCTCGGGGCCTGAGGCTGCGCGGGTCATGGTGTAGCGCTGGCCGCCTGCGAGCAGGACGACGTCCTTGGCCTCCGGCGCCCAGATGTCGAAGCGCGCGGATCCGTCTGTGGGCAGTGTCATTGCCGTTCCCCCTGGGTTGGCGTGGGACTGTGAAGGGCTCATGCGGTCGGGGCGAGGAGGGCCACCGGGAAGTGGCGGAGGAGATCCCCCACCGCCACGGAGCCGGGTTCGAAGGACCGGCCGGTGAGCTGGTCGGTCATCGGCACGGCGAGCTCAAGGGCCGTGTCCTGCCAGCCGCCGCGCTGCTCCAGGCCGTGGGGCAGGCGGGTGGCGACGGTGACGGCGCCCGGGGCGTCCTGCCCGCGGTCGAAGGCGACGACGTGGCCGGCGGCGTGACCGGTGGCCTGCAGCGGCGTGTAGCCGGTGAAGAGGTCCTGCCGGTCGCGGCGCAGGCGCAGCGCTCGGGAGGTGACCAGGAGTTTGGCGTCGTCGTCGCGGTAGGAGTCCGGCAGGTCGCCGCCGTCCAGCCGCGCCAGGGCGGCCCGGCGGGCGCCGAAGTCGAATGGACGCCGGTTGTCCGGGTCGGTCAGGGACCGGTCCCAGAACTCGGTGCCCTGGTAGACGTCCGGGACGCCGGGCATGGTGAGCTGGACGAGCTTGGCGCCGAGCGCGTTGACGGCGCCCCGCGGGTCCAGCCATTCGACCAGTGAATCCAGTTCGGCACGAACGGCCGGGTTGTCGAAGGCGGCATCGACCGCGGCGGTCAGCTTGGTCTCGAACTCCTCGTTCGGGTCCAGCCAGTCGGTGGAGTTCCCCGCTTCCCGGGCGGCCTTCTGCGCGTAGGACTGCAACCGGTCCCTGTCCGCCGGCCAGACTCCGGCGATGGCCTGCCAGAGCAGGTTCGCCAGCGGGCCATCGGGCAATGGGGCGAGCTGCTGCAGCCGTCCCAGAGCCGCACTCCATTCGGCGGGGCATTCGGCGAGCACCGTGATCCGGGCGCGGGTGTCCTCGCTGCGCTTGGTGTCGTGGGTGCTGAGCGTCGTCATGGACAGCGGCAGGCGCTCCTGCCGGCGTGCCATCCGCGTGTGGAAGTCGTCCACGGAGACCGCGAATTCGGTGGGGTCCGCGCCGACCTCGGTGAGGGTGCCCAGCCGGGTGTACCGGAAGAAGGCCGTGTCCTCGACGCCCTTCGCCATCACCATGCCGGAGGTCTGCTGGAAGCGGCGGCCCAGTTCCTCACCGGCGTCGGGACCGGCCTGCAGCAGCAGCGGCAGCAGGGTTCGAACGGCGTCCTTGAGATCCGGCCGGCGCTCGACGGCGAGGTCGCACGCTTCCCTCAGTACGTCTTCCCCTTCGGGGAGGTAGCTGCGGTAGACCGGGAAGGCTGCAATGATCTCGGAGAGGGCGTCCGCCGCGGCGTCCACGGTCAGGCCCGCGTCCGCCGGGACCAGCCGGGCGAGGCGGAGCATCTCAGAGTGCAGGATGCCGTCGGTGATGCGGCGCTTGGTGCCGCGGATCATGTCTTCGTAATCGGGGACCCGGCCGTCGCGCAGCGACGCGTCCAGGGCATCCAGGCCCGCCTGGCCGGCCGGATCCACGAAGAGCCGGTCCACGTCCGCGAGCGCGTCGTACCCCGTGGTGCCCTCGGCTTCGAACCCGGCAGGCAGTTCCTCGCCCGGTTCCAGGATCTTCTCGATCAGCAGGTACGCCCCGCCGGTGGCCTCACGGAGCCGGTGCAGGTAGCCGCCCGGGTCTGCCAGGCCGTCCGGGTGGTCGATGCGGAGCCCGTCCACCAGGTCCTCTCGGAACCAGCGGACAATCTCCTCGTGCGCCTCGTCGAAGACTTTCGGGTCCTCGACCTTGATCCCGGCGAGGGTGTTGACCGCGAAGAAGCGGCGGTAGTTCAGCTCGTTGTCGGCGCGGCGCCAGCCCACCAGTTCGTAGTGCTGACGGTCGTGGACCTCGCGGGGATCATCCCCGGCGGAGTAGGTCCCGGCTGCCAGGGGGAACCGGTGGTCGTAGTACCGGAGTTCGCCGTCGCGGACCTCCAGGACGTCGACGTCGGAGTCCTCACCGAGGACGGGGATGCGGATGCGTCCGCCGCCGAAGTCCCAGTCGACGTCGAACGCCGGGGCGTAGGGCGACTGGCGGCCTTCCTTGAGCAGGGACCACCACCACGGGTTCTGGACCGGGGTGGCGACGCCGACGTGGTTGGGCACGATGTCAACCAGCACGCCCATGCCTGCCTCGCGGGCGGCGCGGGAGACCGCGGTGAGGCCCTCGGGGCCGCCGCGGTCGGGACCCACGGCGGACGGGTCGGTGACGTCGTAGCCGTGGTCCGATCCTTTCTCCGCGGTCAGGATGGGTGAGAGGTAGATCCAGTCGACACCGAGCGACTTCAGGTACGGGACCTGGGCGGCGGCGTCCTGCAGGGTAAAGCCGGACCGGATTTGCAGCCGGTACGTGGAGATCGGTGTTTTCATGCCTGGGTGGCCTTCGCTTCGCTCTCGTCAGCGGCCTTGGTCTGGGCCTGAACCATCTCTTCCTGGGCTTCCTCATCGGCGGCGCGGGCGGCCAGCGATGCGGCGGCCGAGTAGTCGACCTCCACCTCGGGGCCTGTGTAGGCGCGCAGCACCACCATGGATTTGGCGGCGAGGGTCAGGGTGGTCCCGGCCTTCAGCGGCTCGTAGTCGTCGGCCTGGGCTGCGGTGTCGATGAGGACCTCCCAGTTCGGGGAGTACTCGTCCGGCGGAAGGACGAAGTCGACGCCGTCGTCGTGGGCGTTGAAGGCCAAGAGGAAGCTGTCGTCGGTGATCCGCCGGCCTCGGGAGTCCTGTTCTTGGATGCCGTGGCCGTTGAGGAACACACCGATGGTCCGGCCGAAGCCGCTCCCCCAGTCCTCCGGGAGCATGCCCGTTCCGTCGGTCTTGAGCCAGACGATATCCGGCAGCTTCTCACCCTCGCCGCGTACCACCGGGCGGCCGTCGAAGAAACGGCTGCGGCGGAAGGTGGGGTGGTCGTGGCGGAGTTTGTTCACGAAAGCGGTGAATTCCACCAGCGGCTGGTCCATCGCCTCCCAGTGGACCCAGCTGAGCTCGGAGTCCTGGCAGTAGGTGTTGTTGTTGCCCTGCTGGGTGCGGCCGAGTTCGTCGCCGTGCAGCAGCATGGGGACGCCCTGGGAGAGCAGAAGGGTGGCGATGAAGTTGCGCTGCTGGCGGGCGCGCAGTGCCAGTACGGTCTCGTCGTCGGTGTCCCCCTCGATGCCGCAGTTCCAGGAGCGGTTGTGGGATTCGCCGTCGTTGTTGCCCTCGCCGTTGGCCTCGTTGTGCTTCTCGTTGTAGGACACGAGGTCCCGCATGGTGAAGCCGTCGTGTGCGGTGACGAAGTTGATGGAGGCCACGGGCCGGCGGGCGGAGCTCTCGTAGAGGTCCGCGGAGCCGGTCAGCCGGGACGCGAATTCGCCCAGGGTGGAGGGTTCGCCGCGCCAGAAGTCGCGCACGGTATCCCGGTACTTGCCGTTCCATTCGGTCCACTGCGGAGGGAAGTTGCCCACCTGGTAGCCGCCGGGGCCGACGTCCCAGGGCTCGGCGATGAGCTTGACCTGGGAGACGATCGGGTCCTGCTGAATGAGTTCGAAGAAGGTGGACAGCTTGTCGACGTCGTAGAACTCGCGGGCCAGGGTGGAGGCGAGGTCGAAGCGGAAGCCGTCAACGTGCATCTCGGTGACCCAGTAGCGCAGCGAGTCCATCAGGAGCTGCAGCGAGTGCGGGTGCCGGACGTTCAGGGAGTTACCGGTGCCGGTGTAGTCCATGTAGTGCTTGAGGTCGCCGTCCACCAGGCGGTAGTAGGCCTGGTTGTCGATGCCCTTGAAGGAGAGCGTGGGTCCCAGGTGGTTGCCCTCGGCGGTGTGGTTGTAGACCACGTCGAGGATGACCTCGATGCCGGCACGGTGCAGGTCCCGGACCATGGCCTTGAACTCCTGGACCTGGAGGCCGCCGTCCCCGGCGGAGCTGTAGGTGTTCTGCGGGGCGAAGAAGCCGATGGTGTTGTAGCCCCAGTAGTTATTCAGGCCCTTCTCTACCAAGGTGCCGTCGTTGACGAACTGGTGCACGGGCATAAGCTCGATGGCGGTGACGCCGAGCTTCTTGAGGTGTTCGACGACGGCGGGGTGCGCCACGCCGGCGTAGGTGCCGCGCTGCTCCTCGGGGATGTCCGGGTGCAGCTCGGTCAGGCCCTTCACGTGCGCCTCGTAGATGACCGATTCATGGTAGGGCACGCGCAGCTGGCGGTCGCCGTCCCATTCGAAGAAGGGGTTGATGACCACGCCGTGCATGGTGTGCGGCGCGGAGTCCGCGTCATTGGTGGAATCCGGGTCGCCGAACTCGTAGGAGAAGAGGGCCGGGTCCCAGTCGATCTGGCCCTTGATGGCCTTGGCGTACGGGTCCAGGAGGAGTTTGTTCGGGTTGAACCGGTTGCCGTTGGCCGGGTCGTAGGGCCCGTGGACGCGGAAGCCGTAGCGTTGGCCCGGCTGGACCATGGGCAGGTAGCAGTGCCAGACGTAGCCGTCCACCTCGGTGAGTTCGATCCGCGTTTCGGTGAGGTCGTCGGCCAGGAGGCAAAGCTCCACCCGCTCAGCCTGTTCGCTGAACAGTGCAAAATTGGTGCCGGTGCCGTCGAACGTGGCTCCCAGCGGGTATGCCGTACCGGGCCAAACTTCCATGTGTACTCCTCGTGCGATGCGGACTATCTCTAGACAGACTACTTGTAAGCAGGGTTACTAAATTACCAAGACGCGGCGGGGTCGGTTGTGTTACAGCGCGGCCATGACCTCCGGGAGCGTGCGGGCGATATCGGTGGCCGTGATGGGGCCGCCGCGGCTGGCGAGTGTCCCGGCCCGGCCATGCAGGCTGGCGGCCATGGCGCCGAGGGCGGCCCAGCGGTCCGCGGCCGCGATTCCGGCGGCGGCGAAGTGGCCCGGATCGTCCGCCAGCTGGGCCATCAGGGCGCCCAGGATGCCGCCCAGGACGTCGCCGCTGCCCGCCGTGGCCATCCAGGGGGTGGCCTCGGCCTGGCTGAACACCGCACCGGACGGGGCCGCCACCAGGGTGGTCGCACCCTTGAGCAGCACCGTTGCGCCGGTCAGGGACACCGAGTGCCGGGCACTGGCCAGCGGCGCGGCCTCGACGGCGGTGCGTTCCCCGCCGGCGCCGTAGCGGCTCAGGAGGGTGGCCAGTTCTCCGGCGTGGGGTGTCAGCACGGTCTGACCGGTCAGCTCGCGGGGCAGGACGGGAAGGGCGCCGGCGTCCGCCACGACCGGCAGCCCGGCGGCGGCAGCGGCCCGGACCCGGTCAAGCTGCTCCCCGGCGCCGTCGTCGAGTCCGGAGCCGAGGAGCCAGGCCTGGACACGCACGTCGGTGTCCTGGCCGCAGACCACCTCGGGGCAGGCGTGCCGGACCAGGTCGGCGACCGCCGGCGGCCCGACGTAGCGGACCATGCCGACGCCGGCGGCGAGGGCGCCGCGGCAGGCGAGGACGGCGGCGCCGGGGTACCGCTCCGAGCCGGCGACCACGCCGAGGACGCCGCGGGAGTATTTCTGTTCCCGGCGGCCCGGGTGCGGCAGGAGCGCCGCCAGGTCCGGGGCCTGCAGCCGGCGCACGGACGGGAGGCCAAGGCCGTTCTCGACGCCGATGGGCACCGTCACGATCCGGCCGGCGTGGTCCGCGCCGGGGTCGGCCAGGAGTCCGGCCTTGGGGGCGCCGAACGTCACGGTCAGATCGGCGGCCAGGACGGTGCCGTGCGCTTCGCCGGTGTCCGCGTCGATGCCGCTGGGGATATCGCAGGCGACCACGAGGGCTCCGGCCCCGGGCTCCAGCCTGCGGTCACGCTGGTCCCGGATCTCGCCGGACAGCAGTTCAAGGAGCCGCACCGTCGAACCCTGCAGGCCGCCGCGGGCTCCGGTGCCGAGGATAGCGTCGATGACGATGTCGGAACCCGCGGCCCGGCGCGCCAGCCCGGCGGCGGCCTCACCTGAGTCCGGCAGGGCGATGGACCGGCCGCCGGCAGCGTGGAAGGCGGCCAAGGCCTCCGGGTGGGCGTCGCCGGCGGTGAGTACCGCCGTCGTCCTCATGCCGCGGCGGGCCAACAGGGCCGCGGCGAAGAGGCCGTCCCCGCCGTTGTTTCCCTTGCCTGTGAGAACGGTGACGCTGCCTCCGTAGAGACGGCGCCCGCGGCCCCGCAACTCACGCACCACGGCAGTGGCCAACCCGTAGGCGGCCCGTTGCATGAGAACAGCGCCCATGCCGGGGTCCGCAGCTGCTTCCAGGAACCGCCTTTCGACGTCCCGGATGTGCGTTCCGGTATGGGCGCTGATCATGGCCTAACCTTCGGCGATCACCGTGGCGGTGGCGATCCCGCCGTCGTGGCTGATGGACAGGTGCCAGCGCTTGACGCCCTTCGACTGGGCCACGGCCAGCACGGTGCCCTTGACCTGCACCGTGGGCCCGTTCTGGTCTAAGCCGATCCAGCAGTCCTGCCAGTTCATACCGGCCGGGGCGCCCAAGACCTTGGCGACGGCTTCCTTGGCGGCAAACCGGGCGGCCAGGGAACGGGTGTTCAGCTCCCGCTCGGCCGGGACGAACAGCCTGTCCCGCAACCCGGGGGTGCGCTCCAGTTGCCGCCCAAACCGCTCGATGTCTACGACGTCTACGCCAATGCCTACGATCATGCGGCTATTCTACGGTCACGCTCTTGGCGAGGTTCCGCGGCTGGTCCACGTCGTAGCCCTTCGCGCTGGCGAGGGCCAGCGCGAAGATCTGCAGCGGGACGGTGGTCAGCAGCGGCGCCAGCAACGTGGGGGTTTCCGGGATGTAGATGACGTGCTCGGCGAACGCCTTGACCGCGTCGTCGCCCTCTTCGGCGATGACGATCGTCTTGGCACCTCGGGCGCGGACTTCCTGGATGTTGGAGACCACCTTGGCGTGCAGGGAGTCGCGGCCGCGCGGGGACGGGACCACCACGAACACCGGCTGGCCCTCTTCGATCAGGGCGATCGGGCCGTGCTTGAGCTCGCCGGCGGCGAAGCCCTCGGCGTGGATGTAGGCAAGCTCCTTGAGCTTGAGCGCACCTTCCATGGCGACTGGGAACCCGACGTGGCGGCCCAGGAACAGCACGGACTTGGCGTCGACCATGGACTCGCCGAGCTCCTTGATCCGGGACGCGTCGTCGAGAATGGACTGGACCTTCTCCGGGATCTTGCCCAGGTCGGAGAGGATGTCCTTGATTTCGCCCTGGAACTTGTTACCGCGCAGCTGGGCGAGGTAGAGGCCCAGCAGGTAGGCGGCGGTGATCTGGGCGAGGAAGGCCTTGGTGGAGGCGACGGCGATTTCCGGGCCGGCGTGCGTGTAGAGCACGGCGTCGGATTCGCGCGGGATGGTGGAGCCGTTGGTGTTGCAGATGGCCACCGTTTTGGCGCCCTGTTCCTTGGCGTAGCGGACCGCCATCAGGGTGTCCATGGTCTCGCCGGACTGGGAGATCGAGACGATCAGGGTCTGGGCGTCCACGATCGGGTCACGGTAGCGGAACTCGTGCGAGAGCTCGACCTCCGTGGGGATCCGGCACCAGCGCTCGATGGCGTACTTGGCGACCTGGCCGGCGTAGGCGGAGGTACCGCAGGCGAGCACGATGATCTTGTCGACGCTCTTGAGCAGCTCGGGGTCGATCCGCAGCTCGTCCAGGGTCAGCTTGCCGTCGACGTCGGAGCGGCCCAGCAGGGTCTGCAGCACGGCGTCGGGCTGGTCGTGGATTTCCTTCTCCATGAAGGACGGGAAGCCGCCCTTCTCTGCGGAGGCCGGATCCCAGTTGACGTGGTATTCCTTGCCCTCGGCCGGGGCGCCGAAGAAGTCTGTGATCTCTACGGAGTCGGCGGTGATGGTGACGATCTGGTCCTGGCCGAGTTCCACGGCGCGGCGGGTGTAGTCGATGAAGCCGGAGACGTCGGAGCCGAGGAAGTTCTCGCCTTCGCCCAGGCCCACCACTAGCGGGGAGTTGCGGCGGGCGGCCACAACGACGTCGGGCTGGTCGGCGTGCACGGCAAGCAGCGTGAAGGCGCCCTCGAGCCGCTGGCAGGCGAGCTGCATGGCCTTGGTCAGGCCGCCGTTGGCGTTGTCGCCGCCGAGCTGGTTGCGGTAGATGTCGCCGAGTAGGGCGGCGGCAACCTCGGTATCGGTCTCCGACTGGAAGGTCACGCCCTTCTCCAGCAGTTCTTGCTTGAGTTCGGCGAAGTTCTCGATGATGCCGTTGTGGATCAGCGCCAGCTTGCCGCCGTCGGACAGGTGCGGGTGTGCGTTCTGGTCGGTCGGACCGCCGTGGGTGGCCCACCGGGTGTGGCCAATGCCGGTGGTCGCATCCGGCAGCGGGTTGGCTTCAAGTTCGGCGATGAGGTTGCTGAGCTTGCCGGACTTCTTCCGCGAGGAGATCGCGCCATCGGCGACCACGGCGATACCTGCGGAGTCGTATCCGCGGTACTCCAGCCGGCGCAGACCTTCGAGGACGACGTCCAGGGCCTGGTGCTCGGTACTTACCTGGCCACTCGGGCGGCCTACATATCCAACGATTCCACACATGGGCACCAGCTTATCTGGTTTTAAGGCTGCACTCAGGATCGCTACGCCCGGAGCGCCAGCCGTCACGGCGCGCGCATTTCGCTCTGGGCGCCCGCGAGGGCAGAATCTCTAGGGTGACTTCGCAACGCAATGATGCGAACGGCGAGGGCGTCTCCCCGTTCGTGGAGCTGGACCGGCAGACCTGGTCCCGGCTCGCTGCCCAAATGGAGCAGCCCCTCAACGAGGAGGACGTCCTCCGGCTCCGCGGCCTCGGCGACCCACTGGACATGCGGGAGGTCCGCGAGGTGTACCTCCCGCTCTCCCGGCTACTCCACCTCTACGTCGAGGCGGCCAACCAACTGCACGCGGCCACCACCACATTCCTGGGCGAGACGACCCGCCGCACCCCCTTCGTGATCGGCGTCGCCGGTTCGGTGGCCGTGGGCAAGTCCACCATCGCCCGTGTACTGCGTGAAATGCTGCGCCGCTGGCCCGGCACCCCCAACGTGGAACTCATCACGACGGACGGTTTCCTCTACCCCCTGGCGGAGCTCAAGCGGCGGCAGTTGCTGGACCGCAAGGGGTTTCCGGAGTCCTACGACCGCCGCGCCCTCCTGCGCTTCGTCAGTGAGGTCAAGGGCGGAGCGGAGGAAGTCCGGGCCCCGTGGTACTCCCACGTCACCTACGACATCGTCCCCGGCAAGGAAGTCGTCGTCCGCCGGCCCGATGTGCTGATCGTGGAGGGCCTCAACGTCCTCGCCCCCGCCCGCCCGCGGTATGACGGCCGGCAGGGCCTGGCGCTGAGCGACTTCTTCGACTTCTCGATTTACGTGGACGCCAAGACCTCCTACATCGAGGAGTGGTACGTGGACCGGTTCCGCAAGCTGCGCACCACCGCGTTCGCGCAGCCGGAGTCCTACTTCCACCGGTACGCCACGCTCTCAGACGCCGAGGCCGAGGAGACGGCCCGCGGGATCTGGAAGCGAATCAATGAGCCGAACCTGGTGGAAAACGTGCTCCCCACCCGGGGACGCGCCCAGCTGGTGCTCACGAAGGATGCTGACCACTCGATCCGCCGCATGCTGCTCCGCAAGGTCTAGCACGGGTGGGCTATAACGCGGGCGAGGACAGACGGCGGGGGTTTCTGAGCCGACGTCGCTTCGGCAGCCTTCTGGCTGCGGCCGCCGTCCCAATAACCGCCGCCGCCCTGACAGCCTGCGAGCCCTCCGCCGGACCCGCGCCGGCGTCCGGCACGGGCGTGCCACCAACGCCCGCTGCCGCCCCGGTCAGCGCCTCCCCTAAAACGACTCCGTCGGCGAATCCCTCGGAAAGCCCGGAGCCAGCTACCCCGTCGACGACCGCCCCGGCACCCTCGTCGCCGGCCGCTTCCGCTCCCGGGCCGCAGCACTCCCTGACGGATCCCGCCAGCCCCTGGGTGGTGGTCAACAAGCACCGGCCGCTCTCCCCTGCAACCTTTATCCCGCCGGATCTGGTTCAGCCCGCTGTCCGGTTGGCGGTGTCCGGCGAGGCCGCCCTCCTGAACAGCACGACGGCGGCGGCAGCAGAGCGGATGTTCGCCGCGGCCGCAATGGCCGGCGTAGTGATGACCCTGGCCAGCGGGTACCGGTCTTTTGTCACCCAGACCTCGACCTATAACGGCTACGTCGCGACGAGGGGACAGGCGGAGGCGGACACGGCATCCGCGCGGCCGGGCTTCTCCGAGCACCAGACGGGCTGGTCGTTTGACATCGGCGACGGCGGGGGTGCCTGCAGCTTTCAGCCCTGCTTCGCCGAGCAGCCCGCGGCCGTCTGGGCGAAGGCAAACGCCCACCGTTTTGGCTTCATCGTTCGGTATCCGTGGATGTACCACGAGACCACCGGCTACTACTACGAGTCCTGGCACCTGCGCTACATCGGAGTGGAGGCCGCCGGCGACATGGCCGCCAGGGGTGTCCCCACGTTGGAGGAGTACTTCGGCCTGGAAGCCGCACCGGCCTACCTCTGATCGAGGCGGGCCCGCGGGCCATCGCGGACGGACCGCCGATTAGTCGCCGGCCAGCGCCAATGCGAGTTCGGTCCGGACTACCTCGGCCAGTTCCCCGGCCACCCGTTCTGCGGTTTCGTGGTCCCCTGCTTCGACCATGACGCGAACCACCGGCTCGGTACCCGAGGGCCGCAGCAGAACCCGGCCGGTGTCGCCGAGCGTGGCCTCGGCCGCTTCCACGGCGGCGGCAACGGCCGCGTCGCCGTTGACCCGGCTGCGGTCCACGTCGCGGACGTTGATGAGCACCTGGGGAAGCTTGGTCATGACCGTGGCGAGGTCCTTAAGCGGACGCCCGGTCAGGGCCACCTGCGCGGCAAGCTGGAGGCCGGTGAGGACGCCGTCGCCCGTGGTGGCGTGATCGGCGAAAATGACGTGGCCGGACTGTTCGCCGCCCAGGCTGAAGCCGCCGTCGCGCATGGCCTCGAGGACGTATCGGTCCCCCACACCCGTTTCCTTTAGTTCGATGCCGGCGCCGCGGAGGGCGAGCTTCAGGCCGAGGTTGCTCATGACCGTGGCTACCAGGACGTCGTCCTTGAGTTTCCCGGCGTCCTTGAGGGCCAGGGCGAGGATGGCCATGATCTGGTCGCCGTCGACTTCGGTGCCCTCATGGTCAACGGCCAGGCAGCGGTCCGCGTCGCCGTCGTGCGCGATGCCGAGGTCCGCGCCGTGCGCCACGACTGCCGCCTTAAGCGGGGAGAGGTGGGTGGACCCGACGCCGTCGTTAATGTTGATGCCGTCTGGCTCGGCGCCGATGGTGATGACTTCGGCGCCGGCGGTCTTGAACACCTCGGGCGAACAGCCGCTAGCTGCTCCGTGGGCGCAGTCCACGACGACCTTGAGGCCTTCGAGGCGGTGCGGAAGCGTGCCGAGCAGATGGACGATGTAGCGGTCCTCGGCGTCGGAGAAGCGCTGGATGCGGCCAACGTCGGCACCGACAGGGCGGAGCGGCTCCTCGCCGAGCCTGGCCTCGATCGCGTCCTCGACCTCGTCGGGGAGCTTCTGGCCGCCGCGGGCGAAGAACTTGATGCCGTTGTCCGGGGCCGGGTTGTGCGAGGCGGAGATCATCACGCCGAAGTCGGCGTTGAGGTCCGCCACAAGGTAGGCGGCCGCCGGGGTGGGGAGGACACCGGCGTCGTAGACGTCGATGCCGGAGCTGGAGAGCCCCGCCTCCACGGCGGCGGCGATGAATTCGCCGCTGGCCCTCGGGTCGCGGGCCACGACGGCGCGCGGCCGCCCCTGGCCCGTGTTGCGGTCGTGCCCGAGCACGACGGCGGCGGCCTGTGCCAGCTGCATCGCCAGCTCCGCGGTCAACAGGCCATTCGCAAGGCCCCGGACACCATCTGTTCCAAATAATCTAGACATCGTGTCCGAGTTTAGTCGATGGCCCGGGATACGACGTCGGGTCCCCGGCCCGTTAACGACGAAAGCCCGCCCCGCACATGCGGGACGGGCTTCCGAAGCAGGCGCTGTTTAGCGCTTGGGGATCCGAGCGCTGGACAGCGCCGCGGGTCCCGGTGTGTGGTCGCGCCAGCGGCCACACACCGGGAAGGCGCTGTTTAGCGCTTGGAGTACTGCTGAGCCTTACGGGCCTTCTTGAGACCGGCCTTCTTACGCTCGATGACACGGGCGTCACGGGTGAGGTAGCCGGCCTTCTTCAGGGTGGCGCGGTTGTTCTCGACGTCGATCTCGTTCAGCGAACGGGCGATGCCGAGACGCAGTGCACCGGCCTGGCCGGAGGGGCCACCGCCGTGGATGCGGGCGATGACGTCGTAGGCGCCTTCCAGATCGAGGATCTTGAAGGGCTCGTTGACGTCCTGCTGGTGCAGCTTGTTCGGGAAGTAGTTCGCCAGCTCGCGGCCGTTGATGGTCCACTTGCCGGAGCCGGGGACGACGCGGACGCGTGCGACGGCTTCCTTGCGGCGGCCAACAGCTGCGCCGGCAACGGTCAGGGCCGGGCGTTCCTTCTTGGGAGCGGCTGCGTCAGCAGCGCCGCTCTCAGAGGTGTAGCTGGTCAGGTTTTCCTCAGCCTCGACGGCTTCGGTGGTCTCTTCGTTCTGAGCCACGGTTCTCCTTGTATTAATAAAGTTGTTTGGTGGCCAGGACTACTGGGCGACCTGGGTGATTTCGAAAGTCTTGGGCTGCTGGGCGGCGTGCGGGTGCTCTGCACCGCGGTAAACCTTCAGCTTGCCCAGCTGCTGTGCAGCGAGGGAGTTCTTCGGGAGCATGCCCTTGATGGCCTTCTCTACGGCGCGGACCGGGTTGGTTTCCAGCAGCTCCGCGTAGTTGACGGAGGTGAGGCCGCCCGGGTAGCCGGAGTGGCGGTAAGCGCGCTTCTGCTCCAGCTTGGCGCCGGTCAGGGCAACCTTCTCAGCGTTGATGATGATGACGAAGTCGCCCATGTCCATGTGGGACGCAAAGGTGGCCTTGTGCTTGCCGCGCAGCAGGATTGCGGTCTGGCTGGCAAGACGACCAAGGACAACGTCGGTGGCGTCAATGACGTGCCACTGGCGGTTGATATCGCCGGGCTTCGGGGTGTACGTACGCACGGTGTTTGCCTCGTTCTTGTTCTGGCGTTCTTGTTTTAGGCGTCACGCGGGGTGCACCTACTATCTATGCGCTACCGGAACAGAGGTGAGGGCTCTATGTAACCAGTCATCCTGTGGTCTCGAATGTGCACGCGGAGTAGCTATCCTGCAACCGGATTCTCTGCGGGCACGCACCATCGAGATAGGACACGCACAACGACTACCTAGATTAGCGGAAGCCGTGGGCATGGGTCAAAATGAACTGTCCGCCACCCGCAGGCCAGCTGTGGCGCAGAACCGGGCGGCATCATCGCCGCACTTGATCCCTGGAGGCCCCGTGACCGCTCCCACCGTGACCGGGGCGGAACACCTTCCTGCGGCTGGAGCGGCACTTTTTATCCTGGCGATCGCCATTGCCGGCGTCGCTCTCGACTTCGGAGCCCGGGCCGCCTCCCGCCGTGCGCTCCCCCAGTTCGCCGTTTCGTCTCCACGCCGGGCATGGCCGACGGCGGCCGCAGCGGGACTGCTCTGCGGCGCACTGGCCTGGCGCCTCGGCCCGGCACCGGAATTACCCGCCTATCTATTTCTGGCAATTGCCGCGGTGGAATTGACGCGAATTGATCTCTCATTCCATATCCTTCCCAACCGCCTCGTAGGCCCGCTCCTGGGTGTCGGCCTGGTGCTCCTGACGGGCTCCGCAATGACCTCCGGGGAGTGGCCGGCACTGCTCCGGGGCATCATCGGCCTCGTCATCCTCTTCGTTTGCTACTTCATCTTGGCTCTCATCAGTCCCAATGGCATCGGAATGGGCGACGTAAAGCTGTCCGCGCCCCTCGGGCTGTACTTGGGATACCTAGGCTGGCCGCACCTGTTCTACGGGGGCGCCCTGGGCTTTGTGGCCGGCGGCGCCGCCGCCGCTCTGCTGGTGCTGAAAAACCGCGGAAACACGCCGAAGGAAGTTGCCTTCGGGCCGTCCATGCTGACCGCCGCACTGGCCGTCATCCTGCTCTCCGCCTAAGGCTTCCGTCGTCGGCTCCCCCACCCACCAATAAGTAAGCCGACTTAGCAAAACAAGTAGTTTACCGTCGGGGCCGTGTCGGACTGAGTACAGCACTCCGGATACCTGCGTAAACGCGCTCTTTTACGTGCGGAAGTCGAGTAGTTGAAATCATTGCCGGGCCGATATTTGCCGTGCCATGGTGGTCGCATCGACGCTCCACCGAATAGCAAATGGGGGATTTGCCGGAGTTTCGATAAATATCAAAAAACTCTGGAAAAGGATTAATACAATGACTGGTCTCATGGTCTCAATGCTTTCTTTCATCGCCGGCGTCAAGGGCAAGCTGGAATCCGAAAAGGGTGCCACGGCGACTGAATACTCGCTGCTGGTGGCTTTCATCGCCTTCGGCATCATCCTCGCCGTTACGGCCTTCGGTACAGCCCTCTCCGGCTGGTTCAACGGGCTCGCCGCCACTGTCAACGGATGGGCCCGGTAGGTTTCCGGCCACTTCTCTCAAACAGGTCTCAGCACCAACCTCTGTGCCGCGTCCGCGCCACGCGGGCGCGGCACAGTCCATCCCATCGCTGCATCTATTCCCTGGGGGGATCCTATGAAGCGCAGCAACCAGCCCCCGCGCCCGCCTAGGCGGGCCGGCCGTGAACGCGGGGCGGCCGCCGTCGAGTTCGCCCTCGTTGCACCGATCCTTTTGGCCCTGGTGGGCGGGATCGTCGAGTTTTCTTACACCTACAACCTGCAGATCTCCGTTACCCAGGCGGCCCGCGAGGCCGCACGGACCATGGCGATCTACAACGATCAGGCCCGCGCCCGGACCGCCGCCGTCGCGGGCGCACCGGGGCTCAGCCCGGCCGGCTTCAGCTACACCTTCACGGGCGCCTGCCCCACTGGCGGAACGGGTAACGCCCAGGTGGCGCTCAGCTACACCGCGAACTCCCTCACCGGGATATTCGGCGGCTCCGTGACGGTCCGCGGGACGGGGGCCATGCGATGCCACGGCTAGCGCGGCCAAAGCAGGCCCGGGACGGCAAGGAACGCGGCGCGGCCGGCGTCATGGTGGCGCTGCTGATGTTTGTCCTGATCGGTGCAGGGTCCCTGGCCGTGGACACCGGACAGATCTATGCGGAACGCGCACAGCTGCAGAACGCCGCGGACGCGGGAGCCCTTGCCGCAGCGCAACGGTGCCACTCCGCCGGCACCTGCACCGTGTCACAGGCGCTCACGTGGGCCCGGGAACTTGCAGGACCAAACTCAAACGACGGCGCGTCCGCCGTCGATTCGGTTGACCTGTCCGTCCCCGGACAGGTCAGGGTGGTCACCTCTACCCTGGGCTCCAACGGCGCGGGCTTCCTCACCAAATTATTCGCCAGCGCCCTGAATGCTCCTCCCGCAACCGTCCGTGCCGGCGCTACCGCGTCGTGGGCGCCGCCCCTCGGGGGTTCCGCTTTCCCGTTGGCCATCTCGGACAACTGCTACAACCTATCCACCGCCGCGGCCACGGCCCAGGTCCAGAAGATCTCCTACAAGCCGGGCGGTACCTGCACCGGCCCGTCCGGCACGGAAATCCCGGGCGGGTGGGGCTGGCTGGACCAAAGCTCGCCCTGCGTCGCCACCACCCAGACGGGCAGTAACCGGATCGGTTCGGATCCCGGCAACAACCCGCCGACGGAGTGCGCCGCCGTTCTGACCGGATGGATCAACACAATCTCCGGCGGTGGTGAGGTCAAGGTCACCTTCCCTGTCTTCGATGACGCCTCGAACCAAGGCCAAAACGGTTACTTCCACATCATCGGCTACGCCACCTTCAAGATCTGGGGCTGGAAGTTCGGGAACGGCTCGCCTTACGAGTTCCGCAACGCGGCCTCCGACCCCGGGATGAACAGTTCCCTGGCCTGCACCACGGTGAACTCCGGCGGGGGCAACGGCGGGGGCAACGGTCACGGCGGAAACGGTGGCGGCGGCAACGGCGGCACCACCGGCAACGCGCGCTGCGTCATCGGTCAATTTGTGAAATTCGAAACCATTAATTCGACCCAAACTGGTCCCGGCACTGGCACGGACCTGGGAACGGTCGAAATAACGCTCACACGATAAGTATTTCTAAGGAGTTGAAATGAGAACACGCCTGCTGGGGGGCATTGCGGCTCTACTTGTTGCCATCATTGGCACAGTCCTATTGGTTTCCTATGTACAGAATGCCGATAAACGTGCTGTCGCCGGAACGGAAACAGAATCCGTGTATGTCGTACAGAAAGCAATTCCCGCCGGAACCTCGGCGGACAAGGTGGCCGGCATGGTGGTGAAAAAGGACGTCCCGAAGCTTGCGGTGGCGGACAACACCATCACCGATCTTTCCTCCCTGGGGTCGAAGGTCACGGCGGTCACCCTGGAACCGGGTGAGCAGTTGCTCTCGAGCCGCATGGTCGACGAAACCTCGTTCCTCGGCCCGTCTCGGGTCCAGGTGCCCACCGGGTTGCAGGAGGTCACGCTCAAACTACCCATCGAACGCGTGGCCGGCGGCATTCTGAAGGCTGGCGACACGGTCGGCGTCTTCCTCTCACTGGAATCGGCGGCCACGGGCACCGACGGCGCCAAGCTCAGCCGCACGCAGCAAACCTTCCACAAGGTCCTGGTCACTGCGGCGCAGTATAGCGACGGCGCGGCGACGCAGTCCGGAACGGCCTCGGATAGCGGCGGCGCAAGCCAGGTTTCCTCGACGACGTCGTCGAAGTCCTCCGGCGACGGCGGTTACCTCATCACCTTAGCGCGGAACAGCGCTGACGCTGAGCGGATCGTCTTCGCGGCGGAGTTCGGCAAGATCTACCTGTCCAAGGAACCCTCGGATTCCCCGGACGCCGGAACCGGCACGGTGGATGCGGCAGGGCTGTTCAAATGAGCCGCTTCGTCCTCATCACCCCGAATTCGGACTTCGAACGCCTGGTCCGTCTGGCCGTCAACGGAATGCACGGCGAGCTACACGTCTTCAAGGCGGACTACCTGCCCGAGGGACCTGCCGACATGCTGAAGCAGTTGGTCGGCGAACCGCCGGAGGTCCTCATCCTGGGACCGGGCGTCCCGGTGGCCGACTCGCTGAAACTGGCCTCCGTCATGGACTTGCAATACCCCGAGATCAGCGTCGTGCTGGCTTGCACTGCAGAACACGAAACCGTGGTCCAAGCCATGCGTGCCGGTGTCCGGGATCTCCTGGATCCCGACGCGGATCCCGACACCATCCGCGTCATGCTCGAGCGGGCCAGCCTCGCCGCTGCCGGCCGGCGCCGGGGGCTGGGTCCGCAGGCCACTGAGCACGCAGACCACGGCCCCGGCCGCGTGATTGCCGTGATGTCACCCAAGGGCGGCGTCGGCAAGACGACGGTGGCCACCAACCTCGCCGTCGGGCTGGGCAAGAGCGCACCGATGAGCGTGGTCGTGGTGGACCTGGACCTGCAGTTCGGGGACGTGGCCAGCGGACTGCTGCTCGAGCCTGAGTTCACCATCACCGACGCCGTGGCGGGAGCGGCCAGCCAGGATTCCATGGTCCTCAAGACCTACCTCACGGTCCATCCGGCCGGAATCTACGCGCTCTGCGCCCCTCGGACGCCGATTGAGATGGACCGCATCACCGCGGCCCATGTCAGCCACCTACTGGAGCAGCTGCGGCAGGAATTCCGCTACATCGTGGTCGACACCGCACCGGGCCTGGGCGAGCACGTCCTGGCCACGTTGGAGCAGGCCACCGACGCAGTCTGGATCTGCGGGATGGACGTCCCCAGCATCCGGGGACTGCGGACCGGGTTCCAGATCCTCGACGAGTTGAACCTGGTGCCGGCCCACCGGCACATCGTCCTCAACATGGCCGACCGCCGCGCGGGACTCTCGCTCAAGGACGTCGAGGCCACCATCGGCGCTCCGGTCGACGTCGTCCTCCCCCGCTCACGGACCCTGCCGTTCTCCACCAACAAGGGCGTCCCCATCCTCCAGGACAACAGCCGGGACGCGGCACTCAAGGGCCTGCGGCGCCTGGTCGACCGGTTCAAGCCGGACTGGGACGCCCGGCCCCACAAGCAACTCCACAGAAGGGCGGTAGTCCAATGAGCCTCGCGGACCGGTACCAGCAACTGCGCGGGGTCCCCGGGCCCACCGAAGCAAACAAGCCCGACGACGACGTCTTCGCCGCCCCCAACGCGCCGGCCACCCTCGGCCGGATCCTCGAGGCCAAGACCGCCGCGGAGGCGCAGCCCGCCGCCGAACTGCAGCAGACGGCAACGGTGGCCAGCGAGGCACTCAACGCCCTCAAGGAACGGGCCAGCGCGTCCCTCTTCGAACGGCTCGGCTCCCGCATCACGGACTCCTCGGTGGACGAGGCCGAGCTGCACCAGTCCGTCAAGGAAGAACTCAAGGCCGTCGTCGAAGAGGAACAGATTCCCCTCTCCGCGGCGGAACGCCAGCGGCTGATCCGGGACATCACCGACGACGTGCTGGGCCACGGACCCATCCAGCGGTACCTGGACGACCCGACCGTCACCGAGGTGATGGTCAACCGATTCGACCAGATCTACGTGGAACGCCAGGGACGGCTTCAACTCACCGATGCCAAATTCACCTCCGACGAGGCATTGCGCCGGGTGATCGAAAGGATCGTCTCCAACGTTGGCCGCCGGATCGATGAGTCCTCTCCCCTGGTTGATGCCCGGCTCTCCGACGGGTCCCGCGTCAACGCCATCATTCCGCCACTCGCGGTCAACGGTCCCGCCCTGACCATCCGCAAGTTCGGCCGGGACCCCCTGACGGTGCACGACCTGGTCACTATGGGCAGCCTCTCGCCCGAGATGGCCGAGTTGCTGCAGGCGTGCGTGCAGGCGCGGCTGAACATCATCGTCTCCGGCGGTACCGGCACCGGCAAGACCACCCTGCTGAACGTGCTCTCCTCGTTCATCCCGAGCACGGACCGGATCGTCACCATCGAGGACGCCGTGGAACTGCAGCTGCAGCAAGATCACGTGGTCCGGCTGGAGAGCCGTCCGCCCAACATCGAAGGCAAGGGCGAGATCTCCATCCGCGATCTGGTCCGCAACTCGCTGCGCATGCGGCCGGATCGGATCGTGGTTGGCGAGGTCCGCGGCGGCGAGTCCCTGGACATGCTGCAGGCCATGAACACCGGCCACGACGGGTCCATCTCCACCGTCCACGCCAACTCGCCGCGGGACGCCGTCGCGCGGTTGGAAACCCTCGTACTGATGGCCGGGATGGACCTGCCACTGCGGGCCATCCGCGAACAGGTTGCCTCCGCGGTGAACCTGATCGTGCACATCACCCGCCTCCGGGACGGCTCGCGCCGGGTCACGCACATCACCGAGGTTCAGGGCATGGAGGGCGACGTCGTCACGCTCCAGGACGCGTTCGTGTTCGACTACGCGGCCGGGGTCGACGGCAACGGCCGCTTCCTGGGCCGGACCATCCCCACCGGTGTCCGCCCGCGCTTCACCGACCGCTTCGCCGAGCTCGGGATTCCGATCTCGCCGGCGGTCTTCGGCGCCGCAGCGATGAGGGGGCGGTAACGGTGGAACTCTCTCCCCTGGTGTTTGTCGGCGGCCTGCTCCTGGTCTACGCCGCCCTGGCCATCGTGATCGTCGTCGTCTTCGCCTCCCGCAGCGTCCCCCTCTCGCGGCGACGTCCGGAGCTGCAGGCCAACCACAACTCCGGCCTGACGAAGCTGACCGACCATGCCGTGACTGCCCTCAACCAGCAGCTCCGCGGCCGGGGCCCGGGCCTGCTCAGCCGGGAACGGCTGGACAGCGCGGGCCTGAAGAAGCAGCCCGGTGACTACCTCCTGTTCGTCGGAGCCGCAGCCTTCGTCGCCGCGGTCATCGGGTTCCTGCTGGGCGGGCTGGTGCCGGCCTTCCTGTTGCTGTTGATGGCGCCGGTCGGGCTCCTTCTCCTGCTGCAGGTCCTGGTCTCCCGCCGACGCCGCAAGTTCGCCGAGCAGGTACCGGACGCCTTGCAAATGTTGGCCGGGGGGCTGCGGGCCGGACACAGCCTGCTCCGGGCGGTGGACGCCGCCGCGGAGGAAAACGAGTCGCCCATGAAAGAAGAACTCAGCCGGGTGGTCAACGAGACCCGGATCGGTCGGGACCTCGGGGAATCGCTGGCAGACGTGGCCCGGCGGACCGCCAACGAGGACTTTGCCTCCATCACCCGGGCCATCGAGATCCACCGCGAGGTAGGCGGTGACCTCGCGCAGGTCCTGGACAACGTGGGTGAGACCATCCGGGACCGGACCCAGCTACGCGGCCAGGTGAAGGCTCTCAGCGCGGAAGGACGTATGTCGGCGTTGGTCCTCATGGCTCTGCCGATCGTGATGTTTTTCGGACTCACGCTGTTCAACCCGCTGTATTCGAAGGTCTTCCTCACCACGTTTCCCGGCTTCCTGATGATCGTCACCGCCGTCGTTCTGCTGGCCGCCGGCGGATTCTGGCTCAGCCGCCTCATCAAACCAAAGTTCTGAGAGGACGAAGACTATGAATCCCATCGCTTATGCCGCCATCCTGGCCATCATCGCCCCGGTGTCCCTCATGACGTGGCTCGCCTTTACCGGCGACCGTGCCGGCCTGCGAAACATCCAAACCAACCTGGGGCGGCGCCCGGAGACGGCCGGGTCTTTGGTGTCCGCCGCTGGGCAGCTCGCGGCCCTCAGCCGAAGGGTCACCCCCAAGGGCTATGCCGCGTGGCTGGACAAGCAGCTTGCCGGTGCAGGGCGGCCGAAGGACTGGCCCCTGGGCCGCGTCATCATGGTCAAGCCGTTGTTGGCACTAACGGGAGCAGTACTGGGGACCATGCTGGTGGCCGGAAGCCCCACCATCACCAACGTCCTCCTGATGGTGGGCGTCACGGCGCTTGCCTACTTCGTCCCCGACATCTTGATCCGGAACAATGCCCAGAAACGTCGCGAGCAGATCAAGCTGGAACTGCCGGACACGCTGGACCAGATGCTGATCTCAGTTCAGGCCGGGCTCGGCTTCGAAACTGCCATGGCGCGCGCTGGCCAGAATGGCAAGGGTCCGCTTGCCGACGAACTCATTCGGACGCTGCAGGACATCCAGGTGGGACGGTCCCGGAAGGAGGCGTACCTGGCCATGGCGCAGCGCGTCGACGTCCCAGACCTGCGGAGCTTCGTTCGCGCCGTCGTCCAAGCGGACAGCTACGGCATCGCCATTGCCGGCGTGCTGCACGCACAAGCCAAGGACATGCGGGTGAAGCGGCGCCAGCGCGCCGAGGAACACGCCATGAAGATGCCGGTCAAGATGCTCTTTCCGCTCATCTTCTTCATTCTGCCCACTCTGTTCATTGTGGTGCTTGGACCGACTGCGATGAGCATCATGGACCTCTTCGACAAAAAATAAGCCGGCCCGCTCGCCGGCGGCCACAGACCGGACCCCCTCGGACCAGAGTCGAGGGGGTCCTTCTTTGTGGTGGCCACCCGTAAGGAGTCTCCGGCGCAGTATCGGCGCAGGTAAAGGGCAGGAAAGGGACAGTTCGTCAAGCCTTCACACAGGAAGTTGGAAAGTGGGGATCTCGGCGTGTCGGCGGTTGCTAAGTTCCTCTCAGTGCTGGTGCAGGGCCAGCCGCCCACCTCGCTCAGGAGTCACTCATGCGTTCCTTCTTCGCCACCATCGCAAGCCGCCTTCGCCGCGATCAGCGCGGCGCCACCGCCGTTGAGTACGGCATCATGGTCTCCCTTATCGCCGTTGTCATCATCGTCGCCGTTACCAT
This sequence comes from Arthrobacter sp. NPDC080082, assembly GCF_040686595.1. Lineage (NCBI taxonomy): Bacteria > Bacillati > Actinomycetota > Actinomycetes > Micrococcales > Micrococcaceae > Arthrobacter > Arthrobacter sp. NPDC080082. The sequence continues at coordinate 284,254 of NZ_JBFBKQ010000001.1, forward strand.
GCTCGGCGGCACACTGAAGGAAACCTTCAACTCGGTCCAGTGCAGCGTCAAGGGCGGAACCTACACGGCGGCCGCAGCAGGCTCCCCGGCCGGCACCGCGGGCAGCTGCTCCAAGCCGTAAACTTCCGACCGTTCGTCTCAGGCCCGCCCCGGGCCGCACCCACTGCCCAGGAGGCACCCGTGCGTTCGTTCTTTAGCAGCCTTGCTGCCCGTCTGCGCCGCGACCAGCGCGGCGCCACCGCCGTTGAGTACGGCATCATGGTCTCCCTCATCGCCGTCGTGATCATCGTCGCCGTCACGATGCTCGGCGGCACCCTGAAGGACACGTTCACACAGGTCCAGTGCTCCGTCAGTGGCGGCACCTACGCTGCCGGCGCCGACGCGGGCAAGGCAACCTGCACACCCAAATAACGACTAGTCCAAGGCGCACGGCGCCCCGGATCGTGTGGCGGCGGCGTTAGCCGCCGCCACACTGGCATCTCCGATTCTCCACGGCAGGAAGGCGGTCCCATGTCCAAATCAAGCGAACGGGGTGCCGTCGCAGTGGAGTTCGCCCTGCTGGCCCCGGTCCTGGTCATGATCCTGTTGGGAATCATGGAATTCGGCCGCGCCTACAACGTGCAGATCGCTCTCTCCAGCGCGGCCCGCGAAGGCGTCCGGGTAATGGCCATCAATAACAACAGCACCGCCGCCAAAACGGCAGTCAAAAACGCTGCTGCCGCATTGCAGCCGGCCCTGGCTGATACCAACATCACCATCAGCCCCACCCCCTGTACGTCCGGTGCGCAGGTCACGGTCAAGATCACCTACACGCTCTCCACCTTGACCGGCATTGCCGGGCCGTTCCCGATGGAAGGCAAAGGAGTCATGCTGTGCGGAGGTTAGCTGGTCCGGTCCCTAGCGCGAACCGTGAGCGCGGCGGGATCGCCATCATGGTTGCGATTCTGATGGTGGTTCTGCTGGGTTTCGGCGCGCTGGCTGTCGACGTTGGCATGCTGTACGCCGAGCGAACCCAGCTTCGTAACGGTTCCGACGCCGCCGCGCTGGCCGTTGCGCAAAAGTGCGCCAAGGACATCAACGACGCCGACTGTTCCACCACTTCGGTGCTGGCACAGGGGCTGGCTAACGGCAATGCCGGCGACGGGCTAAGCAATATCAAGTCGCTGCTCTTGGACAAGACAAACCGCACTGTCACGGTCGCCGCCGGATCCCAGGAAGCGGGCAAGGCGCCCAACCAGGTTTCATTGTTTTTGGCCCGCGCCCTCGGCTATAGCTCCGCCGAGGTCTATGCCACGTCGAGCGTCACCTGGGGCAGTCCGATCAAGGGCCCAATGCCTTTCCCGGTCGCCTTCTCGATCTGCCAGGTGCAGGGACACGTCGACGGCACGCTGCAACTGCTGCAGGACCACGGCAGCAACGCCAACCCGGACTGCAACTACGGACCCTCCGGAGCCGCCGTGGCCGGCGGCTTTGGTTGGCTGGTCAGCGATCCTGGCGTGTGCGGCGGGCTGATCGACCTCGCAGCGGCCGAGAGCGGGAGCGACCCGGGCAACAATTCCCCATCCATCTGCGCCGCCACGCTGAACAGCTGGGCCGCCGACATCACCGCCGGCAAGGACGTCATCGTTTTGCTTCCCGTTTTCAACCGCGTCACCGGTACCGGCAACAGCGCCATCTACGGCCTGACGACGTTCGCCGCGTTCAAGGTCAAGGGCTGGAAGTTCAGTGGCAACAGTACGCTCCCGGACACCTTCCAAAATACGACGCCGACCGTCACCGCTGCCGTGGCCTGCGACGGCAACTGTCGCGGCATCATTGGCAGCTTCATCAAATACGTTTCCCTGGCGGATGGCTTCACCTTGGGTCCCGTCGACGCCAACGGCGCCACAATAGTCCGCCTTACCCAGTAGCACTTTGTACCTCGCCATCCCCCTCACCGGTTCAGGAGCAGTTTTTGAAGTCACGCTTATTGGCAGGCGTCGCGGCAGTCGTTCTCGCCATTGTCGGCGCCGTCCTCGTTATCAGCTACGCCCAGGGCGCGGACAGCCGCGCCGTCCAGGACCTAAACCCCGTCAGTGTCCTGGTAGTGCAGAAGACCGTCCCCGCCGGCACGCCGACCGCGAGTCTGCAGGCCTTCCTCGCAACCCAGGAGCTGCCCGGCACGGCCGTCTCGAAGTCGGCCCTGAAGAATCTTGATGGCCAGGGCGGCAAAGTGACCTCCGCGGAGCTGCTGCCGGGCGAGCAGCTGGTGGCGGAGCGGCTGATCCAGCCCGAGGAACTGAAGACCAGCGGCGCCGTCGATGTTCCCAAGGGTCTCCAGGAAGTCTCCTTCCAGCTAGAGCCGCAGCGAGTGGTCGGCGGCCGCATAGCTGCCGGTGACCACGTCGGTGTATTCATCAATCTCAAAAACGGCGGAATCGAGGGCAAAAGCGACAAGGAGACCACACAGCTAACTGTCCACAAGGCCCTCGTCACTGCTGTACAACGAGCCCCGGTCGCCACGCCCAGCCCCCAGCCTTCGCCAAGCGGCCCCTCGGCACCCACCGCCGACACCTCGTTGCCAGTCGGCTCAATGATCGTGACCGTGGCGGTCAACGATGTGGACGCGACGAAGATTGTCTACGCCTCCAACTTCACCGAAGTGGCGAGCATTTGGCTGAGCCGGGAACCGCTCGACGCCACGGACAGCGGCCGTCCCGGGATCATCACCCGTCCGGAGGTATACAAGTGAGCCGCTTCGTCCTCATCTCCCCCAACACCGACTTCGACGCGCGGCTTCGGCGGGCCGTCGGCGGCGGACTGACAGGCGGCGTCCAGACTTTTGCCGCCGTCGACCCCGCCAACCCGGGCGAACTCTTCGCCAAGCTGGACCAGGAACGCCCGGAGGTGCTGATCCTCGGACCCGATGTCCCGGCCGAGGACGCGCTCCGGCTCGCCACGGTCTTCGACGTCCAACTGCCCGAACTCAGCGTCATCCTGGTCGGGGAGGCGGACCCCGACGTCGTCCTGCTCGCCATGCGCGCCGGCATCCGCGACGTCCTTAGCCCCTCCGCGGACCCGGCACAGATCCGGGTGCTGCTGGAGCGGGCCTGCCAGTCCTACGCCAGCCGCAACCGCACCGCCGCGGTGCAAAACCCGGACGCCCCGCGCGGCCTGGTGATCGGGGTCTTCTCCCCCAAGGGCGGCGTCGGCAAAACCACCATCGCCACCAACATCGCCATCGGTCTGGGAAAGGTCGCACCGATGAGCGTCGTCGTGGTGGACCTGGACCTGCAGTTCGGCGACATCGCCTCAGGCCTTTACCTCAACCCCGAACACACCGTCACGGACGCCGTTTCTGCCTCCGCCAGCCAGGATTCCCTGGTCCTCAAGGCCTTCCTCACCGTGCACCCCAGCAGCATCTACGCGCTGTGCGCTCCGCGGACCCCGGTGGAGGCGGACAGCATCACCCCCCAGCAGGTCAGCCGCCTGATCGCCCAGCTTGCCGAGCAGTTCCAATACGTCGTCATCGACACGGCGCCCGGGCTGCCGGAGGTGGGGCTGGCAGCGCTGGAGCAGTGCACCGATGTCGTCTGGGTCAGCGCCATGGACGTCCCCAGCATCCGCGGCCTCCGCTCCGGCCTGGACATCCTCCGCCGGCTGGACCTGCTGCCCGAGACCCGGCACGTCGTGCTGAACATGGCCGATGCGAAGTCCGGCCTCAGCGTCCAGGACGTGGAGGCCACCATCGGCGCCCCGGTGGACGTGAGCATCCCCCGGTCCAAGGCCGTGGCCTACTCCACCAACCGCGGTATCCCCGTCCTCCAGGACGCCCGGCGGGACCCCGCCGTGAAGGGGTTGCGGCAGCTGGTCGCCCGGTTCGATCCGGCCTGGCGTGCCAAGGCCCAAAAGAAACTGCACCGAAGGGTGGTCGTCTAAATGAAACTCTCCGAACGCCTCTCGGCGGCAGAGGGCGGCCACGTCCCGGCAGCCCCGCAGCCGGCTCCCCCGGCGCCGCACTTGTCCCCTGCCCACGGTCATCCGCTGCCGACGCAGATCGGGGGCGGCTCCGCCCTCGACGCTGCTTCCGGGCACACTGCAACGGAACGCCACGAGCCCTCCCGCCTCTCCGCGGCGGCGCCGTCGCACGCCCTCGGTGAGCACCACGACGGCGGCCGCGGAGCCCAGCCAGTTGACGCCTTCGCCGCACTCAAGGAACGTGCCGCCACCGCCCTGTTCGAGCGGATGGGGACCCGCTTCAGCGACTCCGCCGTGAAGGAGGAAGAGCTGCGGGCTACCGCCCGGGACGAACTGATCCGCATTGTCGACGCCGAACAGGTCCCGCTGTCCGCAGAGGAACGCGGCCGGCTGGTCCGCGACGTCGCCGACGACGTCCTCGGCTACGGGCCGCTCCAACGGCTCCTGGACGACCCGGCCGTTACCGAAATCATGGTCAACCGGATGGACCAGATCTACGTGGAACGCAAGGGTCAGCTCACGCTCACGGACTCGCGGTTCAGCTCCGAGGAGCACCTGCGCAAGGTGATTGAGCGGATCGTTTCCAAGGTGGGCCGCCGCATCGACGAGTCCTCGCCCCTGGTGGACGCCCGACTCGAGGACGGCTCCCGCGTCAATGCCGTCATCCCGCCGCTGGCCGTCGGCGGGTCCTCGCTTACCATCCGTAAATTCAGCAAGATCCCCCTGACGGTGCAGAACCTGATCGAGTTCGGCACGCTCACCCCGGAGATGGCAGAGCTGCTCAACGCCTGCGTCCGGGCCAAGCTGAACATCATCGTCTCCGGCGGCACCGGTACCGGCAAGACCACCCTGCTCAACGTCCTGTCCTCCTTTCTGCCCCACGACGAGCGGATCGTCACCATCGAGGACGCCGTGGAACTGCAGATCCAGCAGGAACACGTGGTGCGGCTGGAGAGCCGTCCCCCGAACACCGAGGGCAAGGGCGAGGTCACTATCCGCGACCTGCTCCGCAACTCCCTGCGTATGCGGCCGGACCGGATCGTCGTCGGCGAGGTCCGCGGTGGCGAGTCCCTGGACATGCTCCAGGCCATGAACACCGGCCACGACGGATCACTGTCCACCGTCCACTCCAACTCCCCCAGGGACGCCGTCGCCCGCTTGGAGACGCTGGTCCTGATGGCCGGGATGGACCTGCCCCTGCGCGCCATCCGCGAACAAATCGCCTCCGCGGTGAACCTGATCGTGCAGATCTCCAGGCTCCGTGACGGCTCCCGGCGCATCACCCACGTCACCGAGGTCCAGGGCATGGAAGGGGACATCGTCACCCTCCAGGATGCCTTCGTCTTCGACTACTCCGCCGGCGTCGACGCCCATGGACGCTTCCTGGGCAAACCGGTGGCCACAGGCATCCGCCCCCGCTTCATCGACCGCTTCGAGGACCTCGGCATCTTTGTCTCGCCGAGCGTGTTCGCGACGCCGCTGGCCCCCGCCGGACGGGGGTGACCCGGACCGTGACTCTGTACGCCGGCGTCGCCCTCCTGGTCGCCGCCATCCTGCTCCTCGCCGTCGCCGTCGTGGCCCCCGGTGCGTCCCGGGTACCCCTGGACCGACGGCGGCCGGTACAGGTCGCCGCGGAGTCCTCCCTCAGCCGCTTCGCCGGATCCGCCGCGGGCCTGGCCGAGGGCTTCTTCGCACGCCGCAAGGTCCGGCTCTTCAACCGGGAGGCCCTCGAGCAGGCCGGTCTCCGCCTGGGACAGGGGGACTTCTACGTGCTGCTGCTCTCCGGCGCACTCGTCGGAGCCCTGGCCGGCCTCCTGGTGGGCGGCCCCCTCCTGGCGGTCCTCCTGGTCCTTCTCGCTCCGGTGGCGGGTCACCTGGTCCTCACCTTCCTCGCCGGCCGCCGCCGTTCCCGGTTCGATGACCAGCTCGGCGACACCCTGCAGCTGCTCTCCGGCGGCCTGCGCGCCGGGCACAGCATCCTGCGGGCCATCGACGCGGCTGGCAACGAATCCCAAAGCCCCACCGCCGAAGAGATGCGCAGGATCATCACGGAAACCTCGCTGGGCCGTGACCTGCTCGACTCCCTGACCGACACCGCGGACCGGATGCAGAACGAGGACTTCGTCTGGATCGCCCAGGCCATCCAAATCAACCGCGAGGTCGGCGGCAACCTGGCGGAAGTCCTCGACCAGGTCAACGAGACCATCCGCGAGCGCAGCGAGATCAAGGGCCACATCAAGTCCCTCGCCGCCGAAGGCAAATTCTCCGCCTACATCCTGATGGCCATGCCCGTGGGCATCGTGCTCATGCTGATGCTGGTCAACCCCGGCTACATGAACGTCATGTTCACCAACCCGCTCGGCTGGGGCATGATCGCCGCGTCCGTCATCCTGATGACCATCGGCGGTCTGTGGATGCGCAAGATTATCGACCTGAAGTTCTGAGGCCGCCGTGAACGCCATCCTCCTCGCCGGGCTGCTGCTGATCTGCCTGCCCCTGTCCTACCTGTCCTGGTCCGTGCTCTCGGTGGACCGGAAATCCCAGCGCGCCATCCGCCAGATGCTCGCCCTCGGTACCGCACCCGTAGAGGCCACCGAGACGCGCAAACGTGACGTGCTGGAGCGGCTGGGTCGCCGCCTCACTCCCCCGGCTTACGTGCGCAAACTCGACCACCTGCTGGCCCTCGCCGGCCGGCCGGCGTCGCTGCCCTTGGGCCGGGTGCTCGCCGCGAAGCCGCTGCTCGGCGCCGTCGGTGCCCTGCTGGGGCTGTGGTTCGCCAGCGCCCCCGCGCCCATGCTCAAGCTCGTGGGACTCTTCGTGATACTGCTGGGCTACTTCATCCCAGATCTGCTGCTGTACAGCAAGGGCCAGGAGCGTCAAAAGGCCATGCAACTGGAGTTGCCCAACACGCTGGACCAGATGCTGATCTCCGTCGAGGCGGGCCTGGGCTTCGAGGGCGCCATGGCCCGGGCCGGAGAGAACGGCAAGGGACCCCTGGCGGAGGAATTGGTCCGCACTCTGCAGGACATGCAGGTGGGTCGCAGCCGCCGCGAGTCGTATCAGGCCCTCTCCGAGCGCACCAGCATCCCCGAACTCCGCAGCTTCGTCCAGGCCGTGGTGCAGGCGGACACCTATGGCATCGCCATCAGCCGCGTGCTCAGGATCCAGGCGAAGGTCATGCGCGTCAAGCGCCGGCAACGGGCCGAGGAGAAGGCCATGAAACTGCCCGTGACCATCCTGTTCCCGCTGCTGTTCTTCATCTTTCCGGTGCTTTTCATCGCCATCCTGGGCCCCGCGGTTATCAACGCGATCAACACCTTCAGCGGCCACTGACGCCGCGCGTGGCGGGCGCCTTCGGGCCCGACAAGGTTCCCCTCAGGGTTTGCGCAGGATCATCGGGCGCCCGGACGGCCGCCCGGTCAAGCGGGTACCGTAGTGCCATGTCTCTTTCAGCTGCCATCCCCGAAAACCCGGCGTCGGGGGCCGCGACCACTGCCGTCACGTCCGACGACGGCGCGCGGCCGGGGCCCGCGGCGGCACCCCTGATGGACCCGGGAGCCCTCCAGGACTTGGGCGAACAGCTCAACAGTGCGACGGTCGCGCGAGGCTTTGCCCGCGACTACGCCCTGATGTGGGAGCAGCGCTACGCCTCCCTGGCTGATTCTCTGACGCGCCGGGACGCGACGGCTGCCCTCGACGCCGTGCTGAGCGTGAAGACCTCGTCCTCGATGGTCGGCGGCCTGCGCCTGGCCGCCCTGGCCACGGAGCTGGAAGGCCTGGTCAGGGAAGGCCTGTTGGCGGAGGCCGAGGGCAGGCTCGGCGAGGTCGCGTCCCGGGGCCGGGAAACCGTCCAGGAACTGCAGTTCAGCTACATCCTGATGGAGTGCTAGGGCTGCGCAGGCGCGAGCCGGTAGCCCACACCCCGGACGGTCTGCAGCCAGCGGGGCTGCACGGCGTCCTCGCCCAGTTTCCGGCGCAGGTTGCCGATGTGGACCTCGACGGCGCGCTCGTCGGAATCGCTGATGTACGCGTCGGCCCGGTAGTACTCCCCCCGTACCACGCGGACCAGGTCCGTCTTGGACCGGACCGCGCCGGCGCCCTTGAGGAGCGCATGCAGCAGGTCGAATTCGCTGCGGGTCAGGGAGAGCGGCTCGCCGTCGACCGTCACGGAGCGCATGTCCGGGTTCAGCGACAGCCCGTTGTGGCGCAGCACGTTGTCCGGCGCCGGTGCAGGCGCCGCCACGGCTCCGCCGTTGTCCCGGCGTGGGCGGCGCATCATGGCCGCCACGCGGGCGCGGAGTTCGCGCGGCCGGAAGGGCTTGGTGAGGAAATCGTCCGCACCCGTGTGGAGTGCGGTCAGGGTGTCGAGTTCGTCGGTGCGGGCCGTGAGCATGACGACGTATGCGTCGCTGAACTGGCGGATGCGGCGCAGGACCTCAAAGCCGTCAATGTCCGGCAGTCCCACGTCCAGGGTGACCACCTGGGCATCCTCGCGGCGGACGACGTCGACGCCTTCGCGGCCCTCGGATGCGGAATGCACCTCGAAGCCCGCCTGCCGCAGCACGGCCTCGACGAGGTTCCGCACATCGGCGTCGTCTTCTACGACCACGGCCACGCCCAGGTCTGTCATGCCACCCTCACATCCGCTGCAGTTCCGCTTCCACCGCCGCCACCGGCCCGGGGTACCTCCGTCAGGCGGGGCGCCGCCGCGCCAAAGACCCGCAGCACGTCCTGCCACCATACCCAGCCGGGGACCGAATCCCGGGCTCCGGCACATTTTTGTTCAGCAATCTTCGTATGTTTTATGTCAATTTATTTTGACACAACTGTAAACTCAAGCTTCGTGAGAGGAGCGTTGGTCTTTGGGTGAGTGGCGGCTGGTTCATGACGTGCGGGTGCCCCGCCGCCCGACCATCCTGCACACCCGGCTCCGCGTCCTAACCTCTCAGCTTCCCCTCACTCTGCTGCTGACCGCCGGCCTCGCTGCGGCACCCTCGGCGTGGGACCTGCACCTCTACAGCGGCTGGGGCCAGGCCGCCGTCGCCGCCCACGCCGCGCTCTTCCTTGCCTGCCTGGTGGTCCCTTGGGAGCGCCTCCCGCCCCTGGCAACCCTGTGGATTCCGGTGCTTGATCTCGCCGCCATCGGACTGAGCCGGGTCGCCGCGGCCGAGGAGTTGCCGGGCCTCGGGGTGTTGTCCGTCCTGCCTGTGGTCTGGCTCGCCTCTTCCCGGCTCTCCCCCGCCATCACCGCCGCCCTGAGCTTCTTCGGCCCGCTGCTGGCCGGCCTCCCGTGGTTCTTCGACGCCGGCCCCGACGACAGCCCCGGCCGGATCGCCACCGTCGCCCTGCTGTCCCTGACCACCCTGGCCGTGGCGGTGGCCATGGAATTCGTCAAGGGCCAGCTTGCCCGCCAGCAGCGCCGTGTGGACTCGAAGGAAGCACAGCTGCAGGCGCTGCTGGCCGAGAGCCGGGAGCGGGAGCGGCTGTTGAACACCATCCTGGACACGGTGGACGTGGGGATCGTGGCCGTCGACGCCGAGGGGCGGCGGCTGCTCACCAACAGCTGGCAGAGCCGGCTCGAGGCGGGCGCCGCGCCGCAGGGGGCCAGCACCGCCGTGCACCGCGGCTGGGAGGACCACCTGCTGCTGACCGGGGCGGACCAGCGGACCCCGCTCCAGCCCGAACGGCGGCCCATCCGGCGTGCCATGGCAGGGGAATCCTTTGCCGACCACCTGGTCTGCTTCGGCGGTGCCCCCGCCGGCCGGGTGGTCTCCACTGGCGCCCGGCCGCTACGCGACGACGATGGCGGCTTCGGCGGCGCCGTCGTGGTCTACAACGAGGTCACGGGGCTGGTGAATGCCCTGGCCGCCAAGGACGACGTCGTCGCCACCGTCTCGCACGAATTCCGGACGCCCCTGACCTCCATCATCGGCAACCTGGACCTTGTCCTCGGCGAGGAGCTGCCGCCGTCCGTGCTGCGCCGCATTGAGGTGGCCCAGCGCAACGCCGAGCGGCTGCTGGCCCTGGTCTCCGACCTGCTGGTTACCGCCAGCGCCGCCGTCCAGCTGCAGCCCCGCCGCACCGACCTCGCCGGGCTGGTGGAGGCCAGCATCGGCTCCGCCCAGGCCCACGCGCAAGCGGCCCGGGTGTCCCTGTCGATGGAGGCCCGGGAGCCGTTGTGGGCGAACGTCGATCCGCTGCGCATCAGCCAGGCCCTCGACAACCTGGTCTCCAACGCCATCAAGTACTCGCCCGACGGCGGATCCGTGACGGTCTCCGGCTGCGCCGCGGAGGGCCGCGTGGTCCTCCAGGTCCGGGATACCGGGATCGGGATGACCGCCGCCGACGCCGACAGGGTGTTCACCCGCTTCTTCCGCAGCCCGGCGGTGCGCGACGGTGCCATCCCCGGGGCCGGGCTGGGACTGTCCATCACCAAGGCGATCGTGGAGGGACACGGCGGGTCCATCACCTGCCGCACCCGCCCGGGCCACGGCAGCACCTTCACCGTCGAATTGCCGGCGGACGGGCCGCCGCGCTCCTTCTAGCCGCGGCCTGCCAACCGAAGATCGGGAGCCGCCGGGGAAAGGCGCTACTCGCGCCGGGCGCGGGTCAGCTCCGCCCGGGCCAACAGCCCTTCCGCCGAGGGGTAGGCCACCTCTTCCAGGATGAGCGGGTGCGGCGGGGCCAGGACGGAGCGTGCGTCCCGCTGCCGGGCCAGCAGCCGTTCGTAGAGCCAGCCCGGGGGCTGCTCGGCGGCGCCGACGAACAGAGCCGAACCGATGAGGGCCCGGACCTGGTTGTGGCAGAAGGCATCCGCCTGGATGGTCGCGACGATGACGCCGTCGGCCCCGCGGGTGAACTCGAAGCGCTGCAGCTCGCGGATAGTGGTGGCGCCCTCCCGCGGCTTGCAGTAGGAACGGAAGTCCTGCAGCCCCAGCAGCGGCGCGGCGCCCTCGTTCAACAGGTCGGTGTCCAGGGCCGTCTTGTGCCAGAGCGTGGCGTGCCGGGTGACAGGGTCCCACCGCGGTGTGCCGTCGGCGATCCGGTAGCTGTAGCGGCGCCAGAGCGCGCTGAAGCGGGCGTCAAAGCCTTCCGGCGCCAGCGCCGCGCGGTGTACCTCGACGGCCCCGGCGAGGTCCCCCATGCCCCGGCGGAGGGCGCCGCGGAGCCGGCGCAGCAACGCCGCGGCCGGATCCAGCCCGGCGCCGCGCGGGAGCCCGGCCCATTCGGCGGCAGCCATGTCGAAGTGCACCACCTGGCCGCGCGCGTGCACGCCGGCGTCGGTCCGTCCAGCCACGGTGACCCGGACCGGACGGCGCAGCAACAGGGCCAGGGCCTCCTCCAGGACGCCCTGGACGGTGCGCAGGCCGGGCTGGAGCGCCCAGCCGCTGAACGGCGCCCCGTCGTAGGAGAGGTCCAGCCGGATACGCAAAAACCCGCCGTCCCCGGTAAGGGGGACAGCGGGTTCGTGCTCGTTCATAGACCTAAGTCTATAAGAAGGCGGTCAGCGAATTACTTCGCTTCCTTCTCGGTCTCGGCGGGAGCTTCCTCGGCGGCCGGAGCCTCTTCGGTTGCTGCTGCCTCGGCCTCGGGGGCCTCTTCGGTCTCAGCGGCTTCGGTCTCGGCAACCGGAGCAGCCTCGTCCTTCTTGTCGGCGTCGCGCTTGGCGGCGGTGGTGGCCTCGGCAACCACGGCCTGCTTGGCGGAAACCGGCTCCAGGACCAGCTCGATGACAGCCATGGGGGCGTTGTCGCCCTTACGGTTGCCGATCTTGGTGATGCGGGTGTAGCCGCCGTCGCGGTTCTCCATCGCCTGCGCGATGTCGGTGAACAGCTCGTGGACGACGCCCTTGTTGCTGATCAGGCCCAGCACGCGACGGCGGGAAGCCAGGTCGCCGCGCTTGGCGAAGGTCACCAGACGCTCGGCGTACGGCTTCAGGCGCTTGGCCTTGGTCACCGTGGTGGTGATGCGCTTGTGCTCGAACAGTGCGGCAGAGAGGTTCGCGAGCATGAGGCGCTCGTGAGCCGGGCCGCCTCCGAGGCGCGGACCCTTAGTGGGGGTAGGCATAACTATTTCTCCTCATATGGAAGCCTGCGGACCGTGCACGCTGCGGTGCGTCCGGCCCGCCGGCCAAGATCTGTTTTAGAGCTCGTCGTCGCTGAACGCGGCGTCGTCCTCTTCGATGGCTGCGGCACGGGCTGCAAGGTCGAAACCGGGAGGGGAGTCCTTGAGGGACAGACCCAGCTCAACAAGCTTTGCCTTGACCTCGTCGATGGACTTCGCACCGAAGTTACGGATGTCCATCAGGTCAGCCTCGGAGCGGGCAACGAGTTCACCCACGGTGTGGATGCCCTCACGCTTGAGGCAGTTGTAGGAACGGACGGTGAGGTCCAGATCCTCGATCGGCAGTGCCATGTCCGCTGCCAGGGCAGCGTCCGTCGGCGACGGGCCGATCTCGATACCTTCAGCTGCGGTGTTCAGCTCGCGGGCCAGACCGAACAGTTCCACCAGGGTGGTACCGGCCGAGGCAACGGCATCGCGCGGGGCGATGGCCGGCTTGGTCTCGACGTCGACAATCAGCTTGTCGAAGTCGGTGCGCTGCTCGACACGGGTAGCTTCCACGCGGAAGGTCACCTTCAGCACCGGCGAATAGATCGAGTCGACCGGGATGCGGCCGATCTCGGAGTCGCCGGACTTGTTCTGAGCTGCCGACACGTAGCCGCGGCCGCGCTCGATGGTCAGTTCGAGTTCGAACTTGCCCTTCGAGTTCAGCGTGGCGATGTGCAGATCCGGGTTGTGGAATTCGACGCCGGCCGGCGGAGCGATGTCCGCGGCGGTGACGACTCCCGGGCCCTGCTTGCGCAGGTAAGCGACAACCGGCTCATCGTGCTCGGAGGAAACCGACAGGTTCTTGATGTTCAGGATGATCTCGGTGACATCTTCCTTGACACCCGGAACCGTGGTGAACTCGTGCAGCACGCCATCGATCCGGATGCTCGTGACAGAGGCACCGGGGATGGAGGAGAGCAGGGTACGGCGGAGGGAGTTACCGAGGGTGTAGCCGAAGCCCGGTTCCAGCGGTTCGATGATGAAGCGGGAACGGTTTTCGGAGACGACCTCTTCGGAGAGGGTGGGGCGCTGTGCAATGAGCACTTAGGTTTCCTTTCGGCGAGCATCCGCTATATGACGCAACACAGGTGGTGGAAAGATCGGTCTAATGGCTTAACGCCGCGGCGCTTGCCCGGACCGGCGACGGTCCGGGCAAGCACGGCAAAGCACTAGACGCGGCGGCGCTTCGGCGGGCGGCAGCCGTTGTGGGCGCTGGGGGTGACGTCCTGGATGGAGCCAACCTCGAGGCCAGCAGCCTGCAGCGAACGGATGGCGGTCTCGCGTCCCGAGCCCGGTCCCTTGACGAAAACGTCAACCTTGCGCATGCCATGCTCTTGGGCGCGCTTGGCAGCGGCCTCGGCGGCCATCTGAGCGGCGAACGGAGTGGACTTACGCGAGCCCTTGAACCCAACCTCACCGGACGAGGCCCAGGAGATGACAGCACCGGACGGGTCCGTGATGGACACGATGGTGTTGTTGAACGTGCTCTTGATGTGCGCCTGGCCCAGCGCGATATTCTTCTTGTCCTTCTTACGCGGCTTGCGAACCGCGCCACGAGTCTTCGGGGGCATTATTTCTCCTACAGAAAGTTATTTGGGGGAAGCGAACGCTGTCGGCCCACAAATGCCTGGTTCCCTGCAATCGCGAAGCGATCTCAGGGGGCACATGGGTTTTAGCGTCCGGCCTTCTTCTTGCCGGCGACGGTGCGCTTCGGGCCCTTGCGGGTACGAGCGTTGGTCTTCGTACGCTGACCGCGTACGGGCAGGCCCTTGCGGTGACGCAGGCCTTCGTAGCTGCCGATCTCGACCTTGCGGCGGATGTCGGCGGCTACCTCGCGGCGAAGGTCACCCTCAACCTTGTAGTTGCCTTCGATGTAGTCACGCAGCTGAACCAGTTCGGCGTCGGTCAGGTCCTTGACCCGAACGTCGGCGCTGATGCCGGTGGCAGCCAGGGTTTCGTGTGCACGGGTCTTGCCCACGCCGTAGATGTAAGTAAGCGCAATTTCCAGCCGCTTTTCGCGGGGAATGTCTACGCCAGCGAGACGAGCCATAGTGGCGGTACTCCTTGAATAAACCGGAGGTCGTAGGCAGTACACCCGCACGGTGTGTGCGGCCCCAGCCTCCGACCGGGGGTTAGCTGTCCGGACTCGTTGGTGCTCAATGTCCCAGATCAGCTTGTGCTGCCCTTTATTTACTTGCGTGGGTTAGCAACCCGGGGTTCTCCGAAGGGGAGAATTAGCCCTGGCGCTGCTTGTGGCGCGGGTTCTCGCAGATCACCATGACCCGGCCATTACGGCGGATCACTTTGCACTTTTCGCAGATCTGCTTGACGCTCGGCTTGACCTTCATGGCGTTCCTTTGCGTGTTGCAGTGGTCAGCTGGCCCGGACCCTGGCTGATGCCACGGCCGTCCAGTGGTTATTTGTAGCGGTAGACGATACGACCACGTGTCAGGTCGTAAGGGCTCAGTTCCACCACTACGCGGTCCTCGGGGAGGATCCGAATGTAGTGCTGTCGCATCTTTCCAGAGATGTGTGCCAGAACGATGTGCTTGTTGGTGAGCTCAACGCGAAACATCGCGTTGGGCAGCGCCTCGGTCACAACGCCCTCGATCTCAATGACCCCGTCCTTCTTGGCCATACCCTCCGCTAACTGTTGTTGCCGCGGCACCCCGGTTTGCACCGGATGCGGCCGCGAACGTTTGTGATTTCTTGCTTGCCTCCCGGCTACCGCTCCCCAAAAGGGCACAGCAGGGCAGACAACCAACAGTCAACATTACGGCATCGAAGGCCGAATGTTAAATCCAGTCATGCTAGCGCACTCAGCGACGGTATGCACGAAACCGGCCCGCCGGGGTGGTCTCGTCGACCGCGGCGTCGACCCCGTCCAGGATCGCCAGGCGCACGGCGTCCGCCGCCGCGCTCTGCAGCGTGATCAGGCTCAGCTGCCGCGCCGCGTCGGTGTCGCGGTCCAGCGCGAGGGCGCCCGTGGCGAGGCAGAAGACCGTGTCCCCGTCGGCCAGGGTATGGCTCGGGTTCAGCGCCCGTGCCAGGCCGGCATGCGCCGCCGAGGCCGTGCGCTTGCACTCGGCCTTGTCCAGGATGGCGTTCGTGGCGACGACGACGAGGGTCGTGTTGAGGGGCGGCAGCTGCGGCGCTTGCGCGCCCTCCGGGCCGTGGCTGGCTTCCGCCGGCACGGGCGCAACCCTCTGCGTGCTCGCTCCTTCGTCGCTTAGACGCACGCTGCCGGGTTCCACCCGCGTCGGCGATGTGCCAAAAGGTAACCCCAGCGCGTTTACTACGGCTATGGCCCCTACGACGACGCCGTTGTCCAGGGTGATGGAGGCTGTGCCAACTCCCCCTTTGTAGGATCCCCGGCCGATCAGGGCTCCGGTGCCGGCGCCGACGTTGCCGCGTTCGACGTCGTGCCCTTCCGGACGGGCGGCGGCGTCCGCGGTAGCCGCGTAGCCCATGGCCGCGTCCGGGCGGGCGCCGAAGTCGCCGCCCCGGCCCAGGTCGAAGATCGCCGCGGCGGGCACGATCGGAACCACCCCGCCGGGGACGGCTAATCCCCTCCCCTGCTCCTCGCACCACCGCTGCGCACCGTGAGCGGCGGCAAGGCCGAACGCGCTGCCGCCGGTGAGGACGACGGCGTCGACCGTGGCCGTCAGGGTGGTGGGGTCCAAGGCGTCGGTCTCGTGGGTGCCGGGTCCGCCGCCGCGGACGTCGACCGAGCCGGTGGTCCCGGTTGGCGGCAGCACCACCGTCACCCCGCTCAGCCAGCCCCCGCCGCGGCGGCCCGCATGGCCCACCTTGATCCCCGGTACATCCGTGATCCCCGTCATGGCTCCATTGTGCGCCGGGCCGGGCGGAATTGGTGCCCGGTTTGCCAATCCGAGCATCCCTGACCACAGGCGAACGGTGTGGAATACTGCAACCAACAGAAGGTAAACGGGCAAGGAAGCCTGGCATAACAAAGCTCTGACGGGGCCTTGTGCGGGGTTCCACCCATCAAGTGTGTGATGAAGTGTATGTTGATCCCCCGCCCGAACGCCTGCCAGTGGCAGGCCTGGATCCGTTAGAGACGCACCATGACAAGACAATTGACTGACAGGCCTGCGGCTACCGCCGCGGCCGTCGCACCGGCCCGGCGCAGGGGACGCTGGTCCGCCAGGACCCGCCGGGACTTCTTCGTATTTCTCGCGCTGGCACTGCCCAACCTGGCCCTGATCGCGGTGTTCACCTATCTGCCGCTGATCAACAACATCTACTACTCGACGCTGGACTGGACGCTTGGCTCCGCCTCGGCGACCGTCGTCGGCTTCGACAACTACATCAACTTCTTCACCAGCGCCGATGCACCCAACGTGCTCGGCACCACGGCGGTCTTCACGGTCGTCACCGTCGGCGGCTCGATGATCCTGGGGCTGCTGGTGGCCCTGGCCCTGAACGCCAAGGTCCGCGGCACCACCTTCGCCCGCTCCGCCGTCTTCGCCCCCTACGTCCTTAGCGGCGTCGGCGTCGGCCTGGTCTGGCTGTTCATCTTCGACCCGGGCTACGGCGTGCTCTCCTGGCTGCTGCGCGGCATCGGCCAGCAGAGCCCCCAGTGGATTAACGACCCGCAGCTCTCGCTGGTCATGGTCATCATCGTCTACATCTGGAAGAACCTCGGCTACTGCGCCGTGGTGTACCTCGCCGGGCTGCAGTCGCTGCCCAAGGACGTCATGGAGGCAGCGTCCCTCGACGGCGCCAACGGTTTCCGCCGCTTCGTCAGCATGTCCGTGCCGCTGCTCTCCCCGACCACCTTCTTCCTCCTGATCACCACGCTGCTCAGCTCCCTGCAGGCGTTCGACCTGATCCGGATCATGACCCCGCTGGGCAACGGCACCTCCACGCTGATCTACGAGGCCTACCTGCAGGCCTTCGGCGCCTACAACCGGGCCGGCTACTCCGCGTCCATCTCCGTGATCCTCTTCGCGATCCTGCTCATCATCACCGTGCTGCAGGTGCGGTTCGTCGAACGTAAGGTGCACTACTCATGAGCACGCTCTCCCCCGTCAGTCCCGATCCGGCGGCCGGGGCCGCCCCCGCGGCAGGCGCGAACCAGGACCTGCCGCCGCAACGGAACCGCCCGTTCTCCCGCGCCAACCTGGTCCAGACGATCGTCGGCGGCTACGTGCCGCTGATCCTCGCCACCCTGGTCGTCGTCGTCCCGCTGCTGTGGATGATGCTCAGCTCGCTCAAGACTCCCGGCGAGATCGTCACCACAGACCTGAAAATCCTGCCGCAGAGCTTCAACCTGGAGAACTACAAGGTGGCCATGACCACCGTGCCGTTCGGCCAGTTCTTCATCAACAGCCTGATCGTCACCACGGTCGGTTCCACGGTGAAGGTCATCCTGGCCATCCTCACCGCCTACGCCCTGGTGTTTGTCCGGTTCCCGTTCAAGAACGTCATCTTCATCGTGATCCTCGTGGCCCTGATGGTGCCGCCGCAGGTGTCCATCCTGCCGAACTACATCCTGATCGCCGGAATTGGCGGGAAGAACACCCTCTGGGGCATCATCCTCCCCGGCCTGGGCACCGCGTTCGGCACGTTCCTGCTGCGCCAGCACTTCCTGACCCTCCCCGGGTCCATCCTCGAGGCCGCGGAGATCGACGGCGCCGGCCACTGGCGCCGCCTCTGGCAGGTCGTCGCCCCGGTGTCCCTGCCCTCGATCGCCACCGTCGCGCTCGTCACCGTCGTCAGCGAGTGGAACGACTACATCTGGCCGCTGATCATCACCGATCGGCCCGAGACCATGACCCTGCCGGTGGGCCTGACCCTGTTGCAGAACTCTGAGGGCAACGGCGCGGGCTGGGGCATCCTGATGGCCGGCGCCATGCTGGTGATCGTCCCCATCCTGCTCGTCTTCGCGGCGCTGCAGCGGTACATCGTCGCCGGCCTCACCCAGGGCAGCGTCACCGGGTAGCCGGCCCGGCCCGCCCTACGGCCCCACCCGATTTCCCCGTTCCACCACGCTTCAATCGAGTCAACCTTTCCCGAGAGGAACCATCATGGCCCCCAAACTCGACCGCCGTAACTTCCTTGGCCTCGCCGGCGCCAGCGCCGGTGCCGCGGCCCTGGCCGCCTGCGGCGGACCGTCCACCAGCGGCGGAGGCGCCACCACCGGCGCATCCGACATCGACTTCACCGGTGTGAAGCCGGCCGGCTCCTTCGACTTCTGGACCAGCCACCCGGGCAAGTCCCAGGACGTCGAGAAGGCCATCATCGACAAGTTCCAGGCCAAGTACCCGGACATCAAGGTCAACCTCATCACCGCCGGTGCCAACTACGAGGAGATCGCCCAGAAGTTTCAGACCTCCCAGGCGGCCAAGTCCGCCCTGCCCGGCCTGGTGGTCCTCTCCGACGTCTGGTGGTTCCGTTACTACACCAACGGCAACATCATCCCGCTCGACGGCCTGATCAAGCAGCTGGACTTCAAGATGGACGACTTCCAGAAGTCGCTGGTCGATGACTACAAGTACAACGACAAGCAGTGGGCCCTCCCCTACGGCCGGTCCACCCCGCTGTTCTACTACAACAAGGACCACTTCAAGGCCGCGGGCCTGCCGGACCGGGCACCGAAAACCTGGCAGGAATTCGGCGAGTGGGCCCCGAAGCTGAAGGCCGCCTCCGGCGCCAGCTACTCCTACATGTACCCGGCACTGGCCGGCTACGCCGGCTGGACGCTGCAGAACAACCTCTGGGGCTGGGGCGGCAGCTGGTCCAACGGCTGGGACCTCAACTGCGACTCCTCCGAGTCCGTGGCGGCCCTGCAGTGGGCCCAGGACTCCGTCTACAAGGACAAGTGGGCCGGCGTCTCGTCCAAGAACGCCGCCGACGACTTCGCCGCCGGCATCGCCTCCGCCACGATCTCCTCCACCGGTGACCTGCTGGGCGTCCTGCAGTCCGCCAAGTTCAACGTGGGCGTCGGCTTCCTGCCGGGCGGCCCGAAGAAGGACACCGGCGTCTGCCCCACCGGCGGCGCCGGCCTGGGCATCCCTAGCGGTGTCAGCAAGGAAGTCCAGATGGCCGCCGCGACGTTCCTGAAGTTCATGACGGAGCCGGAGAGCACGGCGGCCTTCTCCGCCGCCACCGGCTACATGCCGATCCGCAAGTCCGCGGACATGACCGCGGTGCTCGCCAAGACCCCGCAGATCAAGACCGCCATGGACCAGCTCGCCGTGACCCACGTCCAGGACAACGCCCGCGTGTTCCTGCCCGGCGCGGACCAGGAAATGGCCAAGGCCGCTGCCAAGATCCTGACCCAGCAGGGCGACGTCAAGGCCACCATGACGGACCTGAAGACCACCCTCGACGGGATCTACACCAAGGAC
This sequence comes from Arthrobacter sp. NPDC080082, assembly GCF_040686595.1. Classification (NCBI taxonomy): domain Bacteria; kingdom Bacillati; phylum Actinomycetota; class Actinomycetes; order Micrococcales; family Micrococcaceae; genus Arthrobacter; species Arthrobacter sp. NPDC080082. Next base: position 303,696 of record NZ_JBFBKQ010000001.1, read on the forward strand.
GTCAAGCCGAAGCTGAAGAGCTAGCGCCAGACGGCGACACGCAAAAGCCCTGGTGCTGCGGGAAATCCCGCAGTACCAGGGCTTTTTCTGTGTCACCGGGGACGCGGCGGCACCCCCTGGGTCACGGGACGTTAGGGAATGGGAACGGGCACGACGCCGAGCGGGGCGAGCTTTGCGGCGCCGCCGTCGGGTGCGGAGAGGACCCAAATGCCCTTATCGTGCACGGCCACGGAGTGCTCCCACTGGCACGAGCGGGCGCCGTCGGTGGTGACGACGGTCCAGTCGTCCTCCAGCACTGCCGTGTCGATGCTGCCGCGCACCAGCATGGGCTCGATCGCCAGGCACAGTCCGGGACGGATCTTGGGCCCGCGGTGGCTGGTGCGGTAGTTCAGCACGTCCGGCGGCATGTGCATGGCCGAGCCGATGCCGTGGCCCACGTAATCCTCGAGGATGCCCAGCGGCTTGCCCGGGACTGAGAAGACGTAGTCGTCGACGGCGTTGCCAATGTCGCCGACGAACTTGCCCTTCGCCAGGGCCGCGATCCCCCGCCACATGGCTTCCTCGGTGACGTCGGAGAGGCGCTGGTCCTCTGGGTCCGCGGTGCCGACGATCACGGTGCGGGCCGAGTCCGAGTGCCAGCCGTCAACGATCGCGCCGCCGTCGATCGAGATGATGTCGCCGTCGTTCAGCACCCGGTCTCCCGGGATGCCGTGCACGACCTCCTCGTTGACCGAGGTGCAGATGGTGGCGGGGAAGCCGTGGTACCCGAGGAAGTTCGACGTGGCCCCGGCTTCCTTCAGGACGCCGGCGAAGACGGCGTCGAGGTCCTTGGTGGTGACGCCGGGGACGGCCGCGGCGACGGCGGCGTCGAGCGCCCGGCTCAGCACCAGGCCGGCCTCCTGCATGGTCCGCATCTGGGCGTTGGTCTTGTATTCAATGCGCGTCTGGCCGAATGCCATACTCTGCGTCCTCTCGGTGGTGCCGCCGCCCCTGGCGGGATGGCGGACAAATGCCTGAGGCCCCTCCCGGCAGTGCGGGAGGAGCCTCAACGGTTTGCGGCGGGCCTAGGCGGACTGTGCTGCCTTGATGGCCTGCATGACGCGGTCGGTGACCTCGTCGATGCCGCCGATGCCGTCGACGCGGGTCAGGATGCCGCGTTCGGCGTACTTGTTGACGACCGCCTCGGTCTGGCCGTGGTACAGGTCCAACCGGTGGCGGATGACGGCTTCGTTGTCGTCGCTGCGGCCGGTTTCCTTGGCGCGGCCCAGGAGCCGGGTGACGAGCTCCTCGTCGTCGGCAGTGAGCTGCAGGACGACGTCGAGCTTCTGGTCGTTGTCGGCCAGGATCCCGTCGAGGTAGTCCACCTGGGCGGTGGTGCGGGGGTATCCGTCCAGCAGGAACCCTGCCTCGACGTCGCCCTCGGAGAGTCGGTCGCGGACCATCTTGTTGGTCACGCTGTCCGGGACGAAGTCGCCGGCGTCCATGTACTTCTTGGCTTCGAGGCCGAGCGGCGTCTCGCCCTTGACGTTGGCCCGGAAGATGTCGCCGGTGGAGATCGCAATGACGCCGAGGCGCTCCGAAATGCGTTCCGCCTGCGTTCCCTTGCCGGAGCCGGGAGGTCCGATAATCAACATTCTCGTCATCGCAAAAGCCCTTCGTAGTGACGCTGCTGTAGCTGCGCATCAATCTGCTTGACGGTCTCCAAGCCGACGCCCACCATGATCAGGATCGATGTGCCACCGAACGGGAAGTTCTGGTTGGCGTTGATCAGGACCAGGGCGATGAGCGGGATCAGGGCAACGAAGCCCAGGTAGATCGCGCCGGGCAAGGTGATCCGGGAAAGCACGTACTGCAGGTAGTCCGCGGTCGGCTTGCCGGCACGGATGCCCGGAATGAAGCCGCCGTACTTCTTCATGTTGTCAGAAACTTCTTCAGGGTTGAAAGTGATCGCAACATAGAAGTACGTGAAGAACACAATCAGGGCGAAGTACAGGGCCATGTAGATCGGGTGGTCGCCCTTGGTCAGGTTGTTGTTGATCCACTCAACCCAGGGGGCCATCTGCTCGCCCGGCTTGGGCGCGTTGAACTGTGCGATCAGGCCCGGCAGGTACAGCATCGACGAGGCGAAGATGACGGGCACGACGCCGGCCATGTTCACCTTGATCGGGATGTAGGTGCTGGTGCCGCCCACGGTGCGGCGGCCGATCATGCGCTTCGCGTACTGCACCGGGATGCGGCGCTGGGACTGCTCGACGAAGACCACCAAGGCCACGGTCAGCAGGCCGATCAGCAGCACCAGGAAGAACGTGCCGGGTCCCTGCGCCTTCCAGATGGCGCCGAGGGACGTCGGGAAGCCGGCGGCGATTGACGTGAAGATGAGCAGCGACATGCCGTTGCCCACGCCCTTCTCGGTCACGAGCTCGCCCATCCACATGATCAGGCCGGTGCCGGCCGTCAGGGTGATGACGATCAGGATGGTGGTGATAATGCTCGAGTCCGGGATGATCGGCAGCTGGCAGTTCGGCAGCAGCTGGCCGGAGCGCGCCAGCGACACCAGCGTCGTGGCGTTCAGCAGACCCAGGGCGATTGTCAGGTACCGGGTGTACTGGGTCAGCTTCGACTGGCCGGAGGCACCCTCTTCGTAGAGCTGCTGGAACCGCGGGATGACCACGCGGAGCAGCTGCACAATGATGCTGGAGGTGATGTAGGGCATGATCCCCAGGGCAAAGATGGAGACCTGGAGCAGTGCACCGCCGCTGAACAGGTTGACGAGCTGGTAGATCCCGCCCGAGGTCTGACCGTTCTGCAAGCATTGCTGGACATTCTGGTAGCTCACACCGGGCGAGGGGATGAAGGCACCCAAGCGGAAGATGGTGATGATTCCCAGCGTGAACAACAACTTGCGTCGCAGATCAGGCGTGCGAAAGGCCCGGCCAAATGCGCTAAGCAAGCGTCCTCCTGTGTAATAAGTAAAATCGTGTGAGATAGGTCAAACAAACCCAACAACCGAGTCTAGCGGTTGGAAGCTCCCTGCGAACAATCGACAGGGTGTCCGGGCGTGAAAAAACTCCCGGCCCCCGGAGGCGTGAGCCCCAGGGTACCGGGAGTTTTATGCAACGGGCATCAGCCCCGCCGCCTCCTTAGAGTGCGGTGGTGCTTCCGCCGGCTGCGGCAATCTTTTCCGCGGCGCTGGCCGAGAATGCGTGGGCGGTGACGTCAACCTTGACGGTGATGTCGCCGGTGCCCAGCACCTTGACGGGCTGGTTCTTGCGAACGGCGCCCTTTTCGACCAGGTTCTCCACGGTGACAGTGCCACCTTCCGGGAACAGCTCGTTGAGCTTGTCCAGGTTTACAACCTGGAACTCAACCCGGAACGGGTTCTTGAAGCCGCGCAGCTTCGGCAGGCGCATGTGCAGCGGCAGCTGGCCGCCGGCAAAGCCAGCCTTGACCTGGTAGCGGGCTGCAGTGCCCTTGGTGCCACGACCGGCGGTCTTACCCTTGGAGCCCTCACCACGACCAACACGGGTCTTGGCGGTCTTGGCACCCGGGGCGGGACGCAGGTGGTGAACCTTCAGCGCGTTCTGCTTCTCAGCAGCGCCCTGTGCCTTCTCGGCGGTGTTCTTCTCGGCCATTTACTTCGCCTCCTCTACCTTTACCAGGTGCGGAACCGTGTTCAGCATGCCAACGGTCACGGCATCGGCGGTGCGGACAACGGTGTGTCCGATCCGCTTCAGGCCGAGGGACCGAAGGGTGTCGCGCTGGTTCTGCTTGCCGCCAATGGCGGACTTGATCTGGGTGATCTCCAACTGAGCGTCGGACGGAATCAGGTTCTTCGCCATGACTCAGACACCTGCCTTCTGGTTCATGATCGCCTTCACCATTGCCGGCGTCGCGATCTCGTCGAGGGGCAGGCCGCGGCGTGCTGCCACTGCTGCCGGCTCTTCGAGGCGCTTCAGCGCGTCAACGGTCGCGTGAACGATGTTGATGGCGTTGGAGGAACCGAGCGACTTGGAGAGGATGTCGTGGATGCCCACGCACTCCAGGACCGCGCGGACCGGACCACCGGCGATAACACCGGTACCAGCCGACGCCGGGCGCAGCATGACGACGCCTGCGGCGGCCTCACCCTGAACGCGGTGCGGGATGGTGCTGCCGATGCGGGGAACGCGGAAGAAGGACTTCTTGGCCTCTTCAACGCCCTTCGCGATGGCGGCGGGAACTTCCTTGGCCTTGCCGTAGCCGACGCCGACCATACCGTTGCCGTCACCGACGACGACGAGGGCGGTGAAGCTGAAGCGACGACCACCCTTGACGACCTTGGAAACACGGTTGATGGTTACGACGCGCTCTACGAACTGGCTCTTCTCCGCTTCGCGGCCGCCGTCGCGGCCACCACGGCCACCACGGTCGCCACGGCCCTGGCCGCGGTCGCCACGCTCGCCACGACGGGCACCGCCACGGCGGTCGTCGGTGGTAGCAGGCGCAGCGGTCTCGGTTGCCGGAGCAGCTACAGCTTCAGTCACCTGAGTGTCCTTTTCGTTATTTTCGGTCACAGTGCCAGCCCACCTTCACGTGCGCCGTCAGCGACGGCGGCGATCCGGCCGTGGTACTTGTTACCACCGCGGTCGAAGACGACAGCTTCGATGCCGGCAGCCTTGGCACGCTCGGCAACGAGCTCGCCGACGCGCTTGGCCTTGGCGGTCTTGTCGCCGTCGAACGCGCGCAGGTCGGCTTCCAGGGTGGAGGCGCTTGCCACGGTCAGGCCCTTGGTGTCATCGACAACCTGGACGAATACGTGGCGGGCCGAACGGTTGACGACCATGCGAGGACGTACAGCCGTACCGGAAATGCGCTTGCGGATACGAAGCTGGCGGCGGCTGCGCTGGGCAGACTTGCTCTTGTTCGTACGCTTCTTGTTAATTGCGATGGCCATGGTTACTTACCAGCCTTTCCGACCTTGCGGCGGATGACCTCGCCGGCGTAGCGGATACCCTTGCCCTTGTACGGGTCGGGCTTCCGCAGCTTGCGAATGTTGGCAGCAACTTCGCCGACCTGCTGCTTGGAGATACCTGAAACAGAGAGCTTCGTCGGGGTCTCAACTGCAAAGGTGATGCCGTTCGGAGCCGAGACGTTGACCGGGTGGCTGTAGCCCAGAGCGAACTCCAGGTCAGAACCCTTGGCCTGGACGCGGTAACCGGTACCGACAATCTCAAGCTTCTTCTCGTAGCCTGCGGTGACACCCTGGATCATGTTGGCGATCAGGGTGCGGGTCAGGCCGTGCAGCGAACGGGAGGCGCGCTCGTCGTTCGGGCGGCTGACGGTCAGGGTGCCATCTTCCAGGGCGACCTCGATCGGGCTGGGCACGGTGTGGCTCAGCTCTCCCTTGGAACCCTTGACGGAGACGACAGAGCCGTCAACCTTGACCTCAACGCCGGCAGGAACGGTGATGGGGAGACGTCCAATACGTGACATTATTCTCTTCCTTTCCCGTTACCAGACGTACGCGAGGACTTCGCCGCCCACGCCCTTCTTGCCGGCCTGCTTGTCAGTCAGGAGGCCGGAAGAGGTGGACAGGATTGCGATACCCAGGCCACCCAGCACGTGCGGCAGGTTGGTGGACTTCGCGTAAACGCGGAGACCCGGCTTGGAGATACGGCGAACACCGGCGATGGAACGCTCGCGGTTCGGACCGAACTTGAGCTCGAGGGTCAGCTTCTTGCCGACCTCCGCGTCTTCTTCCTTCCAGCCGGCGATGAAGCCTTCTGCCTTAAGGATGTCGGCGACGCGAGCCTTGAGCTTGCTGTAAGGCATAGACACGGAATCGTGGTATGCCGAGTTTGCGTTGCGCAGACGCGTAAGCATATCTGCGACAGGATCTGTCATAGTCATGGTGGGCTCTTGCCCTTCCTCATAACGGTTTCCGCTGCCGGCCTAGTGACTGGCGTGCGGACCTTTTATGTAGCTGGATTAGTCTTCGGTCTTGAACGGGAAGCCCAGCGCCTTGAGCAGCGCGCGGCCTTCGTCGTCGGTCTTGGCAGTGGTCACGACGGTGATGTCCATACCGCGAACGCGGTCGATGGAATCCTGGTCGATCTCGTGGAACATAACCTGCTCGGTCAGACCGAAGGTGTAGTTGCCGTTGCCATCAAACTGCTTGCCGCTGAGGCCCCGGAAGTCCCGGATACGCGGCAGAGCCAGCGTGACAAGGCGGTCCAGGAATTCCCACATGCGGTCGCCACGGAGGGTGGCGTGCGCACCAATCGGCATGCCTTCGCGCAGCTTGAACTGTGCGATCGACTTGCGGGCCTTGGTGACCTGCGGCTTCTGGCCGGTGATCAGGGTCAGGTCGCGGACAGCGCCGTCGATCAGCTTGGAGTCCTTGGCGGCATCTCCAACACCCATGTTCACAACGACCTTCACCAGGCGGGGAACCTGGTTGACGTTGTCGTACTTGAATTCCTCAACGAGCGCGCTCTTGATGGAATCGGCGTACTTGGTCTTCAGACGAGGAACGATCTTGCTAGCCGGAGTCTCGAGAGTCTCAGTCATTAGATGTCCTTCCCTGAGCTCTTGGCCACGCGGACGCGCACTTCGCGCTTCACGCCATCGCGCTCAACGGTCTCGGTGCGGAAACCGACGCGCGTGGGCTTCTTGGTGGAGGGGTCAACCAGGGCCACGTTGGAGATGTGGATCGGGGCCTCAACGACCTCGATGCCACCGGTCTTGGTGCCGCGCTGCGACTGACCGACCTTGGTGTGCTTGGTGACGCGGTTGATGCCTTCGACCAGCACGCGGTTGGTCTCGGGGAACACGCGCAGGACCTTGCCCTGCTTGCCGCGGTCGCCGCCGCGCTCAGCCTTGGCGCCAGTGATGACCTGAACGAGGTCACCCTTCTTGATCTTAGCCATGGACTAGAGCACCTCCGGAGCCAGAGAAACGATCTTCATGAACTTCTTGTCGCGCAGTTCACGACCAACCGGTCCGAAGATACGGGTACCGCGGGGGTCACCGTCGTTCTTCAGGATCACAGCTGCGTTCTCGTCAAACTTGATGTAGGAACCATCCGCACGGCGGCGTTCCTTCTTGGTGCGGACGATGACAGCCTTGACGACATCGCCCTTCTTTACGTTGCCGCCCGGGATTGCATCCTTGACGGTGGCGACGATGACGTCGCCGATGCCTGCGTAGCGACGACCGGATCCACCGAGAACGCGAATGGTAAGGATTTCCTTAGCACCCGTGTTGTCGGCGACCTTGAGTCGCGACTCCTGCTGAATCACTATTTACTCCTTGCGTCGCGCCGGTTCTCAGGCCGTGATCTTGCTACGGAATGAGCCTTGCGGAACGGTTGATCGGGGTGTCTCTTGACCTGCCTGGATTTTGCCAGACCAGGCCTAAACGCCCGTGCCAAAAGCAGTTGCATCCCGTGCGCCCTGAGGCGCGGGCATGCACTATGCTGTGGCACGATTGTTTACGAGGTTGACGATGGCACACGAAAAGCGCCATACAAACTCAATATCCTAGCACGGCCGGGGCCACTGCAGAAAATCGCCCATTACCACAGACCCTCCCCCGGATCCGGCGGCCACTCCCCCGACGCCCCCTCACATCCGGCGCTTCTCCCCCGACGCTCCCTCACATCCGGGGCGCTCTCCCCGACGCTCCCTCACATCCGGGCGCCCCTCCCCGACGCTCCCTCGGATCCGCCTCGGGGCCCTGCAGCAACGCACCGAAAAAGCGGAGCATCCCGCAGGGACACACCAGAGTTGAGGGAGCGTCCCGCAGGAGCGCACCAGAAGTGCGGGAGCGTCCCACGGAAACGCGCCAGAAGTGAGGGAGCGTTCCACGGAAACGCACCAGAAGTGAGGGAGCGTCCCACGGTGTTGCGGCCGCTCCCCCGGGAACGGCGAAACCCCCGCTCCCAGACGGGAACGGGGGTTTCCTAGCCGGTTCCCCTGACGGGGAGGCAGCAGGTGCTACTTGGCCTTTTCGAGGATCTCGACCAGGCGCCACCGCTTGGTAGCGGAGAGCGGGCGGGTCTCGGCGAGGAGAACCAGGTCGCCGATGCCGGCGCTGTTCTCTTCGTCGTGAGCCTTGATCTTGGTGTTGCGCCGCATGACCTTGCCGTAGAGCGCGTGCTTCACGCGGTCTTCGACCTGGACAACGATGGTCTTTTCCATCTTGTCCGAGACGACGTAGCCGCGCTTCGTCTTGCGGTAACCGCGCTCGTCAGCCTTGGCAGCGTCGGAAACAGTTTCCGTCACGTTCTCGTCCTTTTCACTCACTTGGCGTCCTCCTCGGTCTCAACCTCGTCGGCCTTGTCAGCCTTCTTGGTTGCAGCCTTCTTGGACTTCTTTTCTTCCTTGGCTTCCACAACCGGTGCGGCAACCTCGGCACGAATGCCCAGCTCGCGTTCGCGGAGAACGGTGTAGATGCGTGCGATGTCCTTCTTTACCGCGCGCAGACGACCGTGGTTCTCCAGCTGTCCGGTGGCGGACTGGAAACGCAGGTTGAACAGCTCTTCCTTCGCCTTGCGGAGTTCCTCAACGAGACGCTCGTTGTCGAAACCGTCCAGCTGCTTGGGTGCGAGTTCCTTCGACCCTACTGCCATTTCTATTCACCACCTTCGCGACGCACAATGCGTGCCTTCAACGGCAGCTTGTGGATTGCCAGGCGCAGGGCCTCGCGAGCTACCTCTTCATTGACACCGGAGAGTTCGAAGAGAACCCGGCCCGGCTTGACGTTGGAGACCCACCATTCCGGCGAACCCTTACCGGAACCCATGCGGGTTTCGGCCGGCTTCTTGGTCAGCGGACGGTCCGGGTAGATGTTGATCCAGACCTTGCCGCCACGCTTGATGTGGCGGGTCATCGCGATACGGGCGGATTCGATCTGACGGTTGGTGACGTATGCCGGGCTCAGAGCCTGGATACCCCACTCACCGAACGAAACCTCGGTGCCACCCGTGGCAGCGCCGGAACGACCCGGGTGGTGCTGCTTACGGTGCTTGACTCGACGTGGGATAAGCATTTAAGCCTGTCCTCCTTCTGCAGCGGCCGGAGCCGCCTCTGCCGGAGCCTCGGCAGCAGGAGCTGCGTCGGCGGCCGGACGGTCGTTACGACGACGGCGGTCACCACGGTCGGCGCCACCGGGACGGCCCGGACGGTCGCCGGCGCGGCCGCGGGACGGGGCAGCAGCAGCCTGCTGGGCCAGTTCCTTGGCGGTGACGTCACCCTTGTAGATCCAGACCTTCACGCCGATGCGGCCGAAGGTGGTCTTGGCCTCGTAGAAGCCGTAGTCGATGTTCGCGCGGAGGGTGTGCAGGGGCACACGGCCTTCGCGGTAGAACTCCGAGCGGGACATTTCAGCGCCACCCAGTCGACCCGAGCAAGCGATACGGATGCCCTTGGCACCGGCACGCTGCGCGGACTGCATGGCCTTCTTCATCGCGCGGCGGAAAGCCACGCGGGAAGTCAGCTGCTCTGCAACGCCCTGGGCAACAAGCTGGGCTTCCATCTCGGGGTTCTTGACCTCGAGGATGTTCAGCTGGACCTGCTTGCCGGTCAGCTTTTCGAGCTCGCCGCGGATGCGGTCTGCTTCGGCGCCGCGGCGGCCGATCACGATGCCCGGACGAGCCGTGTGGATATCCACGCGGACACGGTCGCGGGTGCGCTCGATCTCAACCTTGGCAATACCGGCGCGCTCCATGCCCGTGGACATGAGCTGGCGGATGCGGATGTCTTCGCGGACGAAGTCCTTGTACCGCTGGCCGGACTTGGTGCTGTCGGCGAACCAGTGCGATACGTGATCGGTGGTGATGCCGAGTCGGAACCCGTGCGGGTTTACTTTCTGTCCCACTTAGCGAGCCTCCTCTTTCTCCGGGGTAGCGACTACCACGGTGATGTGGCTCGTGCGCTTCTTGATCTGAAATGCACGACCCTGGGCGCGCGGCTGGAACCGCTTCATGGTCGGGCCTTCATCAACAAACGCTTCGCTGATGATGAGGTCACCTTCGTCAAACGCCACGCCGTCGCGGTCCGCGAGGACCCGGGCGTTGGAGATTGCCGACTGAACTACCTTGAATACCGGCTCAGAAGCTGCCTGCGGGGCAAACTTCAGAATTGCCAGAGCCTCGTTCGCTTGCTTCCCACGAACAAGGTTGACGACGCGCCGGGCCTTCATAGGCGTTACGCGGATGTGACGCGCAATTGCCTTGGCTTCCATTGCTTTCCTTCTCTCGTCTTTGACGTAAGTGCAGGCGCCTAGCGGCGCTTGCCCTTACGGTCGTCCTTGACATGGCCGCGGAAAGTCCGCGTGGGAGCGAATTCGCCGAGCTTGTGCCCGACCATCGACTCAGTGACAAACACCGGGATGTGCTTGCGTCCGTCGTGCACGGCGATCGTGTGGCCGAGCATGTCGGGGACGATCATCGAACGGCGGGACCAGGTCTTGATGACGTTCTTGGTGCCCTTTTCGTTTTCCCTGGCTACCTTCACAAAGAGGTGCTGGTCAACGAAAGGACCTTTTTTCAGGCTGCGTGGCATGTGTCCAGGCTCCTATCGCTTGTTCTTGCCAGTACGACGGCGACGAACAATAAGCTTGTCGCTCTCTTTGTTGGGACGGCGGGTGCGGCCTTCGCGCTTACCGTTGGGGTTGACGGGGTTACGACCACCGGAGGTCTTACCCTCACCACCACCGTGCGGGTGGTCAACCGGGTTCATGGCGACACCACGGACGGTCGGGCGGACGCCCTTCCAGCGCATACGGCCGGCCTTGCCCCAGTTGATGTTCGACTGCTCGGCGTTGCCGACCTCGCCGACGGTGGCGCGGCAGCGCACGTCAACGTTGCGGATTTCGCCGGAGGGCAGACGCAGCTGGGCGTAACGGCCTTCCTTGGCGACGAGCTGGATCGATGCGCCGGCGGAGCGGCCCATCTTGGCGCCGCCACCCGGACGCAGTTCAACTGCGTGGATCACGGTACCGACCGGGATGTTGCGCAGCGGCAGGTTGTTGCCGGGCTTGATGTCAGCGTCGGCACCTGCTTCCACGGTGTCACCCTGGGCCAGCTTGTTCGGGGCGATGATGTAACGCTTGGTGCCATCAACGTAGTGCAGGAGGGCGATGCGAGCCGTGCGGTTCGGATCGTACTCGATTTCGGCAACGCGGGCGTTGACGCCGTCCTTGTCGTGGCGACGGAAGTCGATCAGACGGTACTGACGCTTGTGTCCACCACCCTTGTGACGGGTCGTGATCTTACCGGTGTTGTTACGTCCACCCTTTTTCGGAAGGGGACGAACCAACGACTTTTCCGGCGTCGACCGCGTGATTTCGGTGAAGTCCGCTACGCTCGAGCCACGACGGCCCGGGGTAGTCGGCTTGTATTTACGGATTCCCATAATTTATTTCCTCGTTAAAGTGGTCTCCGCTACGAGAGCGGACCGCCGAAGATGTCGATAGTGCCTTCTTTGAGGCTGACAATCGCACGCTTGGTGCTCTTGCGGGTGCCCCATCCGAATTTGGTCCGCTTGCGCTTACCGGCACGGTTGATGGTGTTGATCGAGTCAACCTTGACGGAGAAGATCTTCTCCACGGCCAGCTTGATCTCGGTCTTGCTCGAGCGGGGGTCCACCAGGAAGGTGTACTTGCCCTCGTCGATCAGGCCGTAGCTCTTTTCCGAGACGACGGGCGCCAGGACGACGTCGCGCGGGTCTTTGATGGTGGCTGCGCTCACTTGGCATCCTCCTCGGTCTTTGCAGCCTTGTCCGCAACGAATGCGTCGTAGGCGGCCTTGGTGAAGACTACGTCGTCAGAAACGAGCACGTCGTAGGTGTTCAGCTGGTCTGCGTACAGAACGTGAACGTCCTGGAGGTTGCGCACGGAAAGTGCAGCAACGTCGTTGGCGCGGTCGATGACGACGAGCAGGTTCTTGCGCTCGGAGACGCCACGCAGCGTTGCCAGTGCTTCACGGGAGGACGGCTTGGAGCCGGCAACCAGTTCAGCGACGACGTGGACGCGGCCGTTGCGGGCGCGGTCAGAGAGAGCGCCGCGCAGTGCAGCAGCAATCATCTTCTTGGGGGTGCGCTGGCTGTAGTCACGCGGCGTCGGGCCGTGGACGATGCCACCACCGGTCATGTGAGGAGCGCGGATGGAACCCTGACGGGCGCGGCCGGTGCCCTTCTGCTTGAACGGCTTGCGACCGGCACCGGAAACCTCGGCGCGGGTCTTGGTCTTGTGGGTACCCTGGCGAGCAGCAGCGAGCTGTGCGACGACGACCTGGTGCAGCAGCGGCACGTTGGTCTGAACGTCGAAGATCTCTGCAGGCAGGTCAACCTTGACAGTGCTAGTCATTGAACTAGGCTCCCTTCACGGCGGTGCGTACGAGGACGACCTGGCCGCGGGCGCCGGGAACGGCACCCTTGATAAGGAGCAGCGACTTCTCGACGTCAACCGCGTGGACCGTGAGGTTCAGCGTGGTGTGACGAACGGCGCCCATGCGGCCGGCCATTTTCATGCCCTTGAAGACGCGGCTCGGGGTGGATGCGCCACCGATTGAACCGGGCTTACGGTGGTTCTTGTGAGCACCGTGGGAAGCTCCAACGCCGTGGAAGCCGTGACGCTTCATAACACCGGCGAAGCCCTTACCCTTGGTGGTGCCGACGACGTCGATCTTCTGGCCGGCTTCGAAGAGCTCAACGGAGAGCTCCTGGCCCAGCTCGTAAGAGTCGGCATCTGCAGTGCGCAGTTCGACGACGTGGCGGCGAGGCGTGACGCCTGCCTTTTCAAAGTGACCAGCCAGCGGCTTGGTGACCTTGCGGGGGTCGATCTGGCCGTAGCCGATCTGAACGGCGACGTAGCCATCAGCCTCTGCGTTGCGCAGCTGGGTGACGACGTTCGAGTCTGCCTGGACCACAGTGACGGGGATGAGCTTGTTGTTCTCGTCCCAGACCTGGGTCATGCCGAGCTTCGTGCCCAGCAGGCCCTTTACGTTACGGGTTGCGGTCATAGTCTCTCAGCACCTCCCTACAGCTTGATTTCGATGTTCACGTCGGCCGGCAGGTCGAGACGCATGAGCGAGTCAACAGCCTTGGGCGTGGGGTCGATGATGTCGATAAGACGCTTGTGCGTGCGCATTTCGAAGTGCTCGCGGCTGTCCTTGTACTTGTGCGGAGAGCGGATAACGCAGTACACGTTCTTCTCCGTCGGCAGCGGCACGGGGCCAACTACAGTTGCGCCTGCGCGCGTGACCGTCTCAACGATCTTCCGTGCTGAAACGTCAATGACCTCGTGGTCGTATGACTTCAGCCGGATGCGGATTTTTTGTCCCGCCATGTCGCCTGACTCTCTTTCAGTCTGTGCTTCCCCTGGTTAGGGCTGCCCTGTTCACTTACGTGTTGTGCGGCTGCCGAAGCATTTGAGGTCGTAACCACCACCCGCCGCACAAGCTGAATCCGGATGAATCCGGGTTCCTCAACCTGCCGGCGCAACCGACCCCCGCGGTCGGGCGTGTCGCGCTGTGCACGCGTACTCGTCCGCAAATCCTTGGAGAGAGGGTTATGTTTGGGCTCTTACCTGGACCCTGACACCCGGCATTATCCGGATCGGGACGCGAAAGAGCGCTTGAACAACTCATCTAGTATGCCGGAAAGATCGGGCAGACGCCAATTGGCGGGATTTTCGGCCGCCGATCCGTTGCCTTCGGCGCCCGCGCGGACGAGGATGTGGTGATGACCGTGCAGGACTCCGCCGCCGTCCGCGACCTCGCCGAACGCCTCCCCGAGGGCTTCCTCCTGGGGGTGGCCTCCGCGGCCTTCCAGATCGAGGGCGCCCTGTCCGCCGGCGGCCGCGGCCCCTCCGGCTGGGATGCCTTCGCCGAGAAGCCCGGGACCATCCAGGACGGCCACTCCCCCGCCGTCGCCTGCGACCACTACCACCGCATGGACGACGACGTGGACCTCATGCGGGACCTCGGCGTCGACTCCTACCGCTTCTCGCTCTCCTGGCCGCGGATCCAGCCGGACGGAACGGGACCGGTCAATCCGGCCGGCCTGGACTTCTACGACCGGCTGATCGACCGGCTGCTGGCCGCGGGCATCGCCCCCATGGCCACCCTCTACCACTGGGACACCCCCCTGCCACTGGAGCACCGCGGCGGCTGGATGAACCGGGACACGGCCCTCCGCTTCGGCGAGTACGCCGCCGCGGCGGCCGACCGGTTCGGCGACCGCGTCTCCCACTGGGTGACCCTGAACGAACCGGCCTCTGTGACGCTGAACGGCTATGCCCTCGGCGTGCACGCCCCCGGCCGCGACCTGCTGTTCAACGCCCTACCCTCCGTCCACCACCAGCTGCTGGCGCACGGCCTGGCGGTGCAGGCCCTCCGCGCCGCCGGCGTCCCCGGGGCGGTCGGCGTCACCAACCTGCACTCCCCCGTGCATCCGGCCAGCGGCTCGTTCCTGGACCGGCTGATGGCCACCGTCTTCGATCTCGCCCTCAACCGGATCTACGCTGACCCGATCCTGCTGGGCCGGTACCCCACACCCCCGCTGGCGGCCCGGCCCTGGTTCCGCCACCTGTCCCGGGTGTCCGACGCGGATCTCGAAACCATCCACCAGCCGCTGGATTTCTACGGACTGAACTACTACTACCCGGTGCGCGCCGCCGCCGGCCGGGGCCCGGCGGAGAGTCCCGCCGGGACCGCGGAGGCGATGGCACGGCTGCCTTTCCACCTGGCCGCTTTCCCCGAGTACCCCACCACCGGCTTCGGCTGGCCCGTGGCGCCGGAGCACCTCGGCACGCTGCTGCGCGGACTCAAGGACCGTTACGGTGCCGCGCTTCCGCCGCTCTTCATCACCGAGAGCGGCGCCAGCTTCCCGGAGCCGGACCATGTCGACGGGACACTGCCCGATCCCAGCCGCATCGCCTACCTCGAGGGGCACCTGGGCCAGGCACTGGCGGCGACCGCTCCCGGCGGTATCGCCCACGACGTCGAACTCCTCGGGTACTACGTGTGGACGCTGATGGACAACTTCGAGTGGGCCGCCGGCTATTCGCAGCGCTTCGGCCTGGTCCACGTGGACTTCGAGACCCTGGAGCGGACGCCCAAGGAGTCCTACTACTGGTACCGCGCGCTCGGCCGGGCCCGCCGCCGGGGTGTCTGACGGCGATCGACCGTTCTTAGAAGCCAACAGCCCCGCTGCAGTGCAGCGGGGCTGTTGTGATCATCGTGGCTCCGAAGGGAGCCGTTCCGATCGTGCTAGGCCATCAAATTACTTGATGATCTTGGTGACACGTCCCGAACCAACGGTGCGGCCGCCTTCACGGATAGCGAAGCCGAGGCCCTCTTCCATTGCGATCGGCTGGATGAGCGCAACGGTCATCTCAGTGTTGTCGCCGGGCATAACCATTTCCGTGCCTTCCGGCAGGGTGATGACGCCGGTAACGTCCGTCGTACGGAAGTAGAACTGCGGGCGGTAGTTCGAGTAGAACGGGTTGTGGCGTCCGCCTTCGTCCTTGGAGAGGATGTAGACGTTGGCCTCGAAGTCGGTGTGCGGGGTGATGGAACCCGGCTTGACGACAACCTGGCCACGCTCGACATCGTCGCGCTTGAGGCCACGGAGCAGCAGGCCACAGTTCTCGCCGGCCCATGCTTCGTCGAGCTGCTTGTGGAACATCTCGATACCGGTAACCGTGGTCTTCTGGACCGGACGGATGCCGACGATCTCGACCTCGGAGTTGATGGCGAGGGTGCCACGCTCGGCGCGGCCCGTAACAACGGTGCCACGGCCGGTGATGGTGAAGACGTCTTCGATCGGCATCAGGAACGGCTTGTCGCGGTCACGAACCGGGTCCGGAACGGACTCGTCGACGGCTTCCATCAGGTCCTCAACGGACTTGACCCACTCCGGGTCGCCTTCCAGAGCCTTGAGGCCGGAAACGCGGACAACCGGGGCGTTGTCGCCATCGAAGCCCTGCGAGCTCAGGAGCTCACGAACTTCCATTTCGACGAGGTCGAGGAGCTCTTCGTCGTCGACCATGTCAGCCTTGTTCAGGGCGACCAGCAGGTAGGGAACACCAACCTGGCGGGCGAGCAGAACGTGCTCGCGGGTCTGAGCCATCGGGCCGTCGGTAGCGGCAACCACGAGGATTGCGCCGTCCATCTGGGCAGCACCGGTGATCATGTTCTTGATGTAGTCAGCGTGACCGGGGGCGTCAACGTGTGCGTAGTGACGCTTCTCGGTCTGGTACTCAACGTGGGAGATGTTGATGGTAATGCCGCGCTGACGCTCTTCGGGAGCAGAGTCAATCGAGGCGAAGTCACGCTTCTCGTTGAGAGTCGGGTACTTGTCGTACAGCACCTTGGAAATGGCGGCCGTCAGCGTCGTCTTACCGTGGTCAACGTGACCAATGGTACCGATGTTAACGTGCGGCTTAGTCCGCTCGAACTTTGCCTTTGCCACAGGTTCCTCCTAGAACGTTTTCAAATGACTTACCCTTCGCCCGCGCTTGTCGCGGCCGAAACTCCAGTAAGTCTACTTGGGGGGCTTTGGATTGGTGAAATTGCAGATTCAGGAACTAATACTAGTGCCTCGAGCCTGTTCGTGCTGGCGGCCGGACCGGGTCCGGCCGCCCGCACAAGGTGAATCTCCCCTGGAGGAAACGCACCCGAGTTTTTGTCGCAGCTGCGTGCAGTCCGGAGACTACTCGCCGCGGCTCTTCTGGATGATCTCGTCGGCAACTGCCTTCGGGACCTCCGCGTAGCTGTTGAACGTCATGGAGTACACAGCGCGGCCCTGGGTCTTCGAACGCAGGTCACCGATGTAGCCGAACATGCCGGACAGCGGAACGTGCGCGCGAATGACCTTGACGCCCTGGGCATCCTCCATGGACTGCATCTGGCCACGGCGGGAGTTGAGGTCACCGATAACTTCACCCATGTATTCCTCAGGGGTGCGGACCTCGACATCCATCAGCGGTTCAAGCAGGACAGGGTTCGCCTTGCGGGCGGCTTCCTTGAAAGCCATCCGGCCAGCGATCTTGAACGCCATTTCCGAGGAGTCAACATCGTGGTAAGCGCCGTCAATCAGCGTGGCCTTGATACCGACAACCGGGTAACCGGCCAGGACGCCGTCGTTGAGCGCGTCCTGGATGCCGGCGTCAACCGAAGGAATGTATTCGCGCGGAACGCGGCCACCGGTGACCTTGTTCTCGAACTCGTACATCTCGCCCTCGGCGGTGTCCAGCGGCTCGATCGCGATCTGGATCTTTGCGAACTGGCCCGAACCACCGGTCTGCTTCTTGTGCGTGTAGTCGTGACGCTCCACAGCACGCTTGATGGTTTCGCGGTAGGCGACCTGGGGCTTGCCCACGTTTGCCTCGACCTTGAATTCGCGGCGCATGCGGTCCACCAGGATGTCCAGGTGGAGCTCGCCCATGCCGGCGATGATGGTCTGGCCGGTGTCTTCGTTGAGGGAGACCTGGAAGGTCGGGTCCTCAGCGGAGAGCTTCTGGATGGCCGTGGAGAGCTTCTCCTGGTCACCCTTGGTGTTCGGCTCGATGGCAACCGAGATCACGGGCTCCGGGAAGCTCATGGACTCGAGGACGATCTGGTTGGACGCGTCGCACAGGGTGTCGCCCGTGGTGGTGTCCTTCAGGCCGATCGCTGCGTAGATGTGGCCAGCGGTAGCGCCGTCAACCGGCATTTCCTTGTTGGCGTGCATCTGGAACAGCTTGCCGATGCGCTCCTTCTTGCCCTTGGTGGAGTTGACCACCTGGGCGCCGGCCTCAACGTGACCGGAGTACACGCGGATGAAGGTCAGCTGACCGAAGAAGGGGTGCGCGGCGATCTTGAACGCCAGAGCAGAGAACGGCTCGTCAGCGGAAGGCTTACGGGTCAGTTCCTTCTCTTCGTCGCGCGGGTCGTGACCGACCATCGGCGGGACGTCAAGCGGGTTCGGCAGGTAGTCCACGACGGCGTCGAGCATCGGCTGCACGCCGCGGTTCTTGAACGCGGAGCCACAGAAGACCGGGTAGAGCTCGGAGTTGATCGTCATCTTGCGGATGCCGGCCTTGAGCTCGTCGATCGTGATCTCTTCGCCCTCAAGGTACTTTTCCATGAGCTCTTCGGAGGACTCGGCAACGGTCTCAACGAGGGCGTTGCGGTACTCCTCGGCCTTTTCCTTGAGGTCAGCCGGGATCTCCTGGATCTCGTACTTGGCACCCATGGTCACGTCGCCCTTGGCATCGCCGGGCCACACCAGGGAGCGCATGTAGAGCAGGTCTACGACGCCGATGAAGTCATTCTCGGCACCGATCGGCAGCTGCATGACCAGCGGCTTGGCGCCGAGGCGGCTGACGATGGTGTCGACGGTGAAGTAGAAGTCAGCGCCCAGCTTGTCCATCTTGTTGACAAAGCAGATACGCGGAACGTTGTACTTGTCGGCCTGGCGCCAAACAGTCTCGGACTGCGGCTCCACGCCTTCCTTGCCATCGAACACGGCGACTGCACCGTCGAGGACGCGCAGGGAGCGCTCAACCTCAACCGTGAAGTCCACGTGGCCGGGGGTGTCGATGATGTTGATCTGGTTGTTTTCCCAGAAGCAGGTCACGGCGGCAGACGTGATGGTGATGCCGCGTTCCTTTTCCTGTTCCATCCAGTCGGTGGTCGACGCGCCGTCGTGGGTCTCGCCGATCTTGTGGTTCACACCCGTGTAGAACAGGATGCGCTCGGTAGTAGTGGTCTTGCCGGCATCAATGTGGGCCATGATGCCGATGTTGCGGACCTTGCTAAGGTCGGTAAGCACGTCCTGTGCCACGGTGTCTCCCTTTCGGATGGACTGCACGTTCGCCGCCGGCCCGGTTGAGCCGGCGGCGTCCGGGAAGTATTACCAGCGGTAGTGTGCGAAGGCCTTGTTGGACTCGGCCATCTTGTGGGTGTCTTCGCGACGCTTTACAGCGGCTCCGAGACCGTTCGAGGCATCCAGGATTTCGTTCTGGAGGCGCTCGGTCATCGTCTTCTCGCGGCGGGCCTTGGAGTAACCGACCAGCCAGCGGAGGGCCAAGGCCGTGGAACGGCCCGGCTTGACCTCAACGGGAACCTGGTAGGTTGCGCCACCGACACGGCGGGAGCGGACCTCGAGGGAAGGCTTGACGTTGTCCATGGCCTTCTTGAGGGCTGCAACGGGGTCGCCGCCGGACTTGGCGCGGGCGCCTTCGAGGGCACCGTAGACGATGCGCTCTGCGGTGGACTTCTTGCCGTCAACCAGCACCTTGTTGATCAGCTGAGTGACCAGCGGGGAGCCGTAAACGGGATCTAGTACTAGCGGCCGCTTGGGGGCCGGACCCTTGCGAGGCATATTACTTCTTCTCCATCTTTGCGCCGTAGCGGCTGCGGGCCTGCTTACGGTTCTTCACGCCCTGGGTATCGAGGGCGCCACGGACGATCTTGTAGCGGACACCCGGGAGGTCCTTCACACGGCCGCCGCGGACGAGCACAATGGAGTGCTCCTGCAGGTTGTGGCCAACACCGGGGATGTAAGCGGTGACTTCAACGCCACCGTTGAGGCGCACACGGGCAACCTTACGCAGAGCCGAGTTCGGCTTCTTCGGGGTGGTCGTGTAGACGCGGGTGCAAACACCGCGGCGCATCGGGCTGCCCTTAAGCGCGGGAGCCTTGGTCTTCGAGACCTTAGGCGTGCGGCCCTTGCGGACCAGCTGGTTAATCGTAGGCACTCTCGTGTTCTCCGTTTTATCCGGAACGGCCGTTGGCGGCCGCTCTCTTGTCGCTGCGCCCCGCCGCTCGAGCTTTGAAGTGATCTCCAGAGCAGCTGAGGCGAAGCCTTAATAGTCGGACCGCACACCGGGGCCGGCGGACTCGCGTCCGGAAGTGCCCCTGGGCATGCGAAAATGTGGCATACGTTGCACAAGAACCCTGCAAACCGGAAACGTCGTCTCGGTTCATCCTCAGCACGAAGCTGGTTCCTGAACCGGCGCACTCATCCACTGCCACAATAACAATTAGTCTCCAGTCTACCACGGGCGGGCCCCGGCCCTTAATCGGCGGGGAATTCGGCCCCCCGGACCGGACATAAAGGCCGCCGGCAGACGGCCCGACGCGCTTAAAAGGGAACGGTCCCCCACCGTGAAGGTGGAGGACCGTTCAGTGACCTGTTACCGGGGCGGCGGGCCGCCCGGCAGGTTAGCGGAAGTCGCTGCCCAGATCGTAGTCATCCAGCGGGATGGCGTGGAACTCAGGAGCTCCGTCGCCGCCCAGGGAATCGTAGGAGAAGTCGCTGAACGCGCTCGGGCCGGTGAAGAGGTTGGCCTTCGCTTCCTCGGTCGGCTCGACCGTGACCTCGGTGTAGCGCGGGAGACCCGTGCCGGCCGGGATCAGCTTACCGATGATGACGTTCTCCTTGAGGCCCAGCAGCGGATCGCTCTTGCCTTCCATGGCCGCCTGCGTCAGGACGCGGGTGGTCTCCTGGAAGGATGCTGCGGACAGCCAGGACTCGGTGGCCAGCGAGGCCTTGGTGATACCCATGAGCTCGGGACGGCCGGAGGCCGGCGTCTTGCCCTCGGAGACCACGCGGCGGTTCGCGTCCTCGAACCGGCTGCGCTCGGCGAGCTCGCCGGGCAGCAGGTCGGATTCACCGGACTCGATGACCGTGACGCGGCGCAGCATCTGGCGGACGATAACCTCGACGTGCTTGTCGTGGATACCGATGCCCTGGCTGCGGTACACGCCCTGGACCTCGTCCACCAGGAACTTCTGCGCGGCACGGGGACCCATGATGCGCAGCACCTGCTTGGGGTCGACCGGACCGTTGATCAGCTTCTGGCCGACGCTGACGTGGTCGCCGTCTTCGATCAGGAGACGGGAACGGCGCAGCACCGGGTAGGCGATCTCTTCGGAACCGTCATCCGGGGTGATGACCAGACGCATCTGGCGCTCGGACTCTTCGATGGTGATGCGACCGGCTGCCTCGGCAATCGGTGCGACACCCTTCGGGGTACGGGCTTCGAAGAGCTCCTGGATACGGGGCAGACCCTGGGTGATGTCGTCACCGCCGCCGGCGGACACAGCACCACCGGTGTGGAACGTACGCATGGTCAGCTGGGTACCGGGCTCACCGATGGACTGTGCGGCGATGATGCCGACGGCCTCGCCGATGTCAACGGTCTTGCCGGTGGCCAGCGAACGGCCGTAGCACAGGGCGCAGGTACCGACACTGGACTCACAGGTGAGTACGGAGCGGACCTTGACCTCGGTGATGCCGGCCGCGAACAGCTCAGCGATGACCACGTCGCCGCAGTCGGTGCCGGCAGCCGCCAGGACCTTGCCCGAGGAGTCAACGACGTCCACGGCCAGGGTGCGGGCGTAGGCGCTGTTCTCCACGTTCTCGTCCAGGACCAGCTCGCCGTTGGCGTCAGCCACGGCGATCGGGGTGACGAGGCCGCGTTCGGTGCCGCAGTCCTCTTCACGGACGATGACGTCCTGCGAGACGTCCACCAGTCGACGGGTCAGGTAACCCGAGTTGGCGGTACGCAGTGCGGTATCGGCCAGACCCTTACGGGCACCGTGCGTGGCGATGAAGTATTCCAGCACCGACAGGCCCTCGCGGTAGGAGGACTTGATCGGACGCGGGATGATCTCACCCTTCGGGTTGGCCACCAGGCCACGGATACCCGCGATCTGACGGACCTGCATCCAGTTACCACGGGCACCGGAGGACACCATGCGGTTGATGGTGTTCATCGGCGACAGGCTGTCACGCATCGCCTGGGCGATCTCGTTCGTGGCCTTGTTCCAGATCTCGATCAGTTCCTGGCGACGCTCGTCGTCGTCGATCAGGCCCTTGTCGTACTGGCCCTGGATCTTCGCGGCCATGGTCTCGTAACCAGCCAGCAGCTCCGGCTTGGAGGCCGGAACCTCGATGTCCGAAATGGCGACGGTGACGCCCGAGCGGGTGGCCCAGTAGAAACCGGCATCCTTCAGGTTATCCAGCGTTGCCGCCGTGACGACCTTCGGGTAGCGCTCGGCGAGGTCGTTGACGATCCGTGACAGTTCGCCCTTGTCGGCAACAGCCTCAACCCACGGGTAGTCCGCGGGCAGCGTCTGGTTGAAGATGACCTGGCCCAGCGAGGTCTCGACCAGTGCGGTCTGACCCTGCTCCCAGCCCTCCGGGGCTTCCCAGCCGGCGTAGGGCACGAAGCCGTCAAGACGGATCTTGATCTTGGAGTTCAGGTGCAGCTCGTGCAGGTCGAACGCCATGATGGCCTCGGAGATCGAGGAGAAGATCCGGCCTTCGCCCGCCGAACCCACACGCTTGGTGGTCAGGTGGTAGAGGCCGATGATCATATCCTGCGACGGCAGGGTCACCGGGCGGCCGTCGGACGGCTTCAGGATGTTGTTCGAGGACAGCATCAGGATCCGGGCTTCGGCCTGGGCTTCGGGGCTCAGCGGCAGGTGCACTGCCATCTGGTCGCCGTCGAAGTCGGCGTTGAAGGCGCCACACACCAGCGGGTGAAGCTGGATGGCCTTGCCTTCGACGAGCTGCGGTTCGAACGCCTGGATGCCGAGACGGTGCAGGGTAGGTGCACGGTTCAGCAGCACCGGGTGCTCGGTGATGATCTCTTCGAGAACGTCCCAGACCTGCGGACGGTAACGCTCGACCATGCGCTTGGCCGACTTGATGTTCTGGGCGTGGTTGAGATCGACCAGGCGCTTCATCACGAACGGCTTGAAGAGCTCCAGCGCCATCTGCTTGGGCAGGCCGCACTGGTGCAGCTTCAGCTGCGGGCCGACGACGATGACCGAACGGCCGGAGTAGTCGACGCGCTTGCCGAGGAGGTTCTGACGGAACCGACCCTGCTTGCCCTTGAGCATGTCGCTCAGGGACTTCAGCGGGCGGTTGCCCGGTCCGGTGACCGGACGGCCGCGGCGGCCGTTGTCGAACAGGCTGTCAACGGCTTCCTGAAGCATGCGCTTTTCGTTGTTGACGATGATCTCGGGGGCACCGAGGTCCAGGAGCCGCTTGAGGCGGTTGTTGCGGTTGATCACGCGGCGGTACAGGTCGTTGAGGTCGGAGGTCGCGAAGCGGCCACCGTCCAGCTGGACCATCGGGCGCAGTTCCGGCGGGATCACCGGGACGGCGTCCAGCACCATGCCCAAGGGGCTGTTGTTGGTGGTCAGGAACGCGTTGACGACCTTAAGGCGCTTGAGGGCGCGGGTCTTGCGCTGGCCCTTGCCGTTGGCGATGATGTCGCGCAGCAGGTCGGACTCGGCCTGCATGTCGAAGCTCTCGAGACGCTTCTTGATGGCTTCGGCGCCCATGGAGCCCTCGAAGAACATGCCGTAGCGGTCACGCAGTTCGCGGTAGAGGCCCTCGTCGCCTTCGAGGTCGGCGACCTTGAGGTTCTTGAACCGGTCCCAGACCTGCTCGAGTCGCTCGATGTCGGCGTCGGCACGCTTGCGCACGTTCGCCATCTGGCGGTCGGCGGAGTCGCGGGCCTTCTTCTTGTCGGCAGCCTTCGCGCCTTCGCCCTCGAGGCGTGCGATTTCGCCTTCGAGGTCGCGGGCGATCGCGGCGATGTCGGCGTCGCGGTTGTCGATCAGCTGCTTCTTTTCGATGTCGTGCTCAACCTGCAGGTTGGGCAGTTCCTCGTGGCGGGCATCGGTGTCGACGCTGGTGATCATGTAGGCGGCGAAGTAGATGACCTTTTCGAGGTCCTTCGGAGCCAGGTCAAGGAGGTAGCCCAGGCGGGACGGAACACCCTTGAAGTACCAGATGTGCGTGACCGGGGCGGCCAGCTCGATGTGGCCCATGCGCTCACGGCGGACCTTGGCGCGGGTGACCTCAACGCCACACCGCTCGCAGATGATGCCCTTGAAGCGCACGCGCTTGTACTTACCGCAGTAGCACTCCCAGTCGCGGGACGGGCCGAAGATCTTCTCGCAGAAGAGGCCGTCCTTCTCGGGCTTGAGCGTGCGGTAGTTGATGGTTTCCGGCTTCTTAACCTCGCCGTAAGACCAGCCGCGGATGTCTTCCGCGGTGGCGAGGCCGATCTGCATGAGGCCGAAGGAGGATTCGCTGGACATATGGTCCCTGTTCTCTCTTGTTCTCTAAATTCTGAAGTCTTGGGTTACGGGAAGAGGGAGGTCGTCCACGACGGCGGGCGGCAAGCCCGCCGTCGTGGACTCCCTGCTAAACCTCTTCTACGGAACTGGGCTCTGCACGAGACAGATCGATGCCCAGTTCTTCCGCAGCCGTGAAGACTGCGTCATCAGAGTCACGCATTTCAATTGTGGTTCCGTCCGTGGAAAGAACTTCCACGTTCAGGCACAGCGACTGCATTTCCTTGATCAAGACCTTGAAGGACTCAGGAACGCCCGGCTCGGGGATGTTCTCGCCCTTGACGATCGCTTCGTAGACCTTCACACGACCGTGGATGTCATCGGACTTGATCGTGAGGAGTTCCTGGAGCGTGTAGGCGGCGCCGTAAGCTTCGAGCGCCCACACTTCCATTTCACCGAAGCGCTGGCCGCCGAACTGTGCCTTACCACCCAGCGGCTGCTGCGTGATCATGGAGTACGGGCCGGTGGAGCGCGCGTGGATCTTGTCGTCCACCAGGTGGTGGAGCTTCAGGATGTACATGTAGCCGACCGAGATCGGATCCGGGAACGGCTCGCCGGAGCGGCCGTCGAACAGGCGGGTCTTGCCGGAGGAGTTGATCAGGCGGTCACCGTCGCGGGTCACGTTGGTGGAGTCCAGCAGACCGGTGATTTCCTCTTCGCGGGCACCGTCGAAGACCGGCGTTGCGACGGTGGTGGAACCACTCTCGCGCGGCAGGTTCGGCAGGTTCTTGACCCACTCGGGCTCGCCTTCGATCTTCCAGCCGGTCTTGGCAACCCAGCCCAGGTGCGTTTCCAGGACCTGGCCGACGTTCATACGGCCCGGAACACCCAGCGGGTTCAGGACGATGTCCACCGGGGTACCGTCCGCGAGGAACGGCATGTCCTCGACGGGCAGGATCTTGGAGATGACGCCCTTGTTACCGTGACGGCCGGCGAGCTTGTCACCGTCGGTGATCTTGCGCTTGGCGGCCACGTAGACGCGCACCAGCTGGTTCACGCCCGGGGGCAGCTCGTCGTCGTTGTCGCGGTCGAAGACGCGGACGCCGATGACGGTGCCGGACTCGCCGTGGGGCACCTTCAGGGAGGTGTCGCGCACTTCGCGGGACTTCTCACCAAAGATGGCGCGCAGCAGGCGCTCTTCCGGGGTCAGTTCGGTCTCGCCCTTGGGCGTGACCTTGCCGACCAGGATGTCGCCGGCTTCGACCTCGGCACCGATGTGGATGATGCCGCGCTCGTCCAGTCCGGCCAGGACCTCCTCGGACACGTTCGGGATGTCACGGGTGATTTCCTCGGCACCAAGCTTGGTGTCGCGGGCATCGATCTCGTGCTCCTCGATGTGGATCGAGGACAGGACATCCTCGGCCACGATCCGCTGGGAGAGGATGATGGCGTCCTCGAAGTTGTGGCCTTCCCAGGACATGAATGCCACCAGGAGGTTCTTTCCGAGGGCGAGTTCACCCTGGTCCGTCGCCGGGCCGTCGGCGATGATGCCGCCGACCTCGAGGCGCTGGCCTTCGTTGACCAGGACACGGTGGTTGTAGCAGTTGCCCTGGTTGGAGCGGGCGAACTTGTTGATCCGGTAGTTCGTCTCGGTGCCGTCGTCGTTGAGCATGATGACGAGCTCGGCGGAGACCTCGGTGACCACACCGGCCTTCTTCGCGATGACCACGTCACCGGCGTCGACGGCTGCGGCGCGCTCCATGCCGGTGCCGACGAACGGCGCCTCGGAGCGGACCAGCGGCACGGCCTGGCGCTGCATGTTGGCACCCATGAGTGCACGGTTGGCATCGTCGTGCTCGAGGAACGGGATCAGGGCGGTAGCCACGGACACCATCTGGCGCGGGGAAACGTCCATGAACTCGACGTCGGCGGCCGGGACCAGCACGGGCTCGCCTCCACCACCACGGGCACGGACCAGGACGGTGTCCTCGGCGAACTTCTTGTTCTCGTCCAGCGGCGCGTTGGCCTGGGCGATGAGCACCTCGGCCTCGTCGTCGGCGGTCAGGTACTGGACATCGTCGGAGACGACGCCGTCCTTGACCAGCCGGTACGGGGTTTCGATGAAACCGAACGGGTTGATGCGGCCGTAGGACGCCAGCGAACCGATCAGACCAATGTTCGGGCCTTCAGGGGTTTCGATGGGGCACATACGTCCGTAGTGGGACGGGTGCACGTCACGGACTTCCATGCCGGCACGGTCACGGGACAGACCGCCGGGGCCCAGCGCGGACAGGCGGCGCTTGTGGGTCAGGCCCGAGAGCGGGTTGTTCTGGTCCATGAACTGCGAGAGCTGGGAGGTTCCGAAGAACTCCTTGATCGCGGCGACGACCGGTCGGATGTTGATCAGGGTCTGCGGCGTGATCGCCTCGACGTCCTGGGTGGTCATCCGCTCGCGGACAACGCGCTCCATGCGGGACAGGCCGGTGCGGACCTGGTTCTCGATGAGCTCGCCGACGGCGCGGATACGGCGGTTGCCGAAGTGGTCGATGTCGTCGATCTCGACGCGCAGCTCGTGGTCCTGGCCATCGCGCTTGCCCATGATGGTCTTCTCGCCGGCGTGCAGCGCGACGAGGAACTTGATCATGGCGACGATGTCTTCAACGTGCAGGACCGAGGCTTCCTTGTCGCCAAGGGAGCGGTCGATGCCCAGCTTGCGGTTGATCTTGTAACGGCCAACCTTGGCCAGATCGTAGCGCTTGGAGTTGAAGTACAGGTTGTCCAGCAGCGACTGGGCAGCCTCGACGGTGGGCGGCTCGCCCGGGCGCAGCTTCCGGTAGATGTCCAGCAACGCGTCTTCGCGGGTTTCGGTAGCGTCCTTCTCCAGCGTGGCACGCATGGAGTCGTACTGGCCGAACTCCTCGAGGATCTGGCCTTCGGTCCAGCCGAGGGCCTTCAGCAGCACCGTGACGGACTGCTTGCGCTTGCGGTCGAGGCGGACGCCGACCTGGTCGCGCTTGTCGATCTCGAGTTCGAACCAGGCGCCGCGGGACGGGATGATCTTCGCGGTGAAGATGTCCTTGTCGCTGGTCTTGTCGGCGGTGCGCTCGAAGTAGGCGCCCGGCGAACGGACCAGCTGGGAGACGACGACACGCTCGGTGCCGTTGACGACGAAGGTGCCCTTCTCGGTCATCAGCGGGAAGTCACCCATGAACAC
Organism: Arthrobacter sp. NPDC080082; assembly: GCF_040686595.1. Taxonomy (NCBI): domain Bacteria; kingdom Bacillati; phylum Actinomycetota; class Actinomycetes; order Micrococcales; family Micrococcaceae; genus Arthrobacter; species Arthrobacter sp. NPDC080082. The sequence continues at coordinate 330,980 of NZ_JBFBKQ010000001.1, forward strand.
GGTCTGCTGCTTGATTTCGCCCGTGTTGTTGTTCATGAACTCGGCCTTGACGTACAGCGGAGCCGAGTACGTAGCGTCCCGGTCCTTGCACTCGGCCATGGTGTACTTGGGGTCAGCGAACTCCGGCTCGGAGAAGCTCAGGGACATGGTGCCCTGGAAGTCCTCGATCGGGGAGATCTCTTCGAAGATGTCGGACAGACCGGACGTCGTTGCGACGCTCAGGTCACCTTCTTCGACTGCCTTCGCTACGCGTGCCTGCCAGCGTTCGTTGCCGACGAGCCAGTCAAAGCTGTCGGTTTGCAGGGCAAGCAGATTCGGAACATCCAGCGGTTCGTGAATCTTAGCGAAGGAGAGCCGGCGGGTGGCACCATCGGTGCTGTCGGCATTAATAGCGGCGTTGTTTTCATTAGAGGTGCTCGAGGCGACCAAGAGGGATCCTTCCACAGACCTTCAGGCGTTTTCAGATCTCCCCCGTCATGCAGTCTGCGAAGTGACTCCGCAGTGCTACCAATCCGGTTCCGCTATATGACCCGGGACCCATACTGCCCATGCTGGTGCACGTTGTAGACGGCACATTGATGGAACAGCTGTCAGGCTAAGCCCACCGCTATATGAAGGCTGAAGGTAAACAGGGAAGACGCAAATATCTACGATACGGCAAAGCAACCTACTTGTCTACCCCACTTACGCCGTGATTGCAAACACCGGCCCCTCCCCCGCGCGGAGGGGTGGCCAACCGAGCGGGAGTGGGGTGGGCGGCGGGGTGGGCGGCCGGGCCGGTTCCCCGGATAGCCCCGTGATGGGGCTCACGATAACCTTGGGCTATCCCCAGAGATCGGAAAAACCATCATGAACAACTCGCCGGACAACAACGATGTTGTCATCCTCGCCGCCGCCCGCACCCCGCAGGGCCGGCTGAACGGACAGCTGTCCAGTTTCACCGCCGTCGAGCTCGGCACCCACGCCATCCGCGCGGCCCTCGCCGCCAGCGGGGTGGCCACCGATCAGGTGGATGCCGTGATCATGGGCCAGGTCCTGCAGGCCGGCGCCGGGCAGAACCCCGCCCGCCAGAGCGCGATCGGCGCCGGTGTGGGCTGGAATGTCCCCACCGTCACCATCAACAAAGTCTGCCTCTCCGGCCTGACGGCCGTGATCGACGCCGCCCGGATGATCCGCAGCGGAGACGCCACCGTGGTGGTGGCCGGCGGCCAGGAGTCGATGAGCCGCGCGCCGCACCTGCTGCCGGGCTCCCGCCAGGGCTGGACCTACGGCTCCATCCAGGCCCTCGACGCCGCCGCGCACGACGGCCTGACGGATGCGTTTGACGGCCAGTCCATGGGCCTCTCCACCGAGAGCAAGAACGTCACCCTGGGCATCGACCGGACCGCACAGGACGAGGTGGCCGCCGCATCACACCAGCGGGCCGCCGCCGCCGGCAAGGACGGTGTGTTCGACGGTGAGATCGCGCCGATCAGCGTGAAGCAGCGCAAGGGTGAACCGGTGACGGTCAGCACGGACGAGGGGGTCCGGCCGGACACCTCCGTGGCGTCCCTCGCCGGGCTCCGCGCCGCCTTCGCCACCGACGGCACGATCACCGCCGGCAACTCCTCCCCGCTCTCCGACGGTGCAGCCGCCTTGGTGCTGACGTCCCGGTCCTACGCCGAGGAGCACGGCCTGGAGTACCTTGCGGTCGTGGGCGCGCCGGGCCAGGTGGCCGGGCCGGACAACTCGCTGCACTCCCAGCCCTCCAACGCCATCAAGAAGGCCCTGCAGCGGGCCGGCTGGACGACGGCGGACCTGGACTTCATCGAGATCAACGAGGCGTTCGGCTCCGTGGCGGTGCAGTCCCTCAAGGATCTGGACTACCCGCTGGAGCAGTGCAACATCCACGGCGGCGCCATCGCGCTCGGCCACCCGATCGGTGCTTCCGGCGCACGGCTGGCCCTGCACGCGGCGCATGAACTGAAGCGGCGCGGCTCCGGCAAGGCGGCGGTGTCCCTCTGCGGCGGCGGCGGACAGGGCGAGGCCCTTCTGCTGTACCGCGACTGATGACCGGCCCGGAGGAGGTCCCGGCCCCCGGTCTGGGCGCCGGAGACGGCCCCGTCGGCGGCGCCGGGCGCCGGCGGTTTCTGGCCGACGCCGCGGCCCGGGGCCTCAGTGTGGAGCTGGTGGAGCGGCAGGCGGCCCGCAGTCTCGAGGAGGCGGCCGCCATCCTGGGGATCACCCCCGCTGACATCGTCAAGTCGCTGGTGGTCAAGCACAAGGACGGCACGTTCCTCTTCGCCCTGGTCCCGGGCGACCGGCAGATCTCCTGGCCCAAGCTCCGCCAGGCAGTCGGGGTCAACAAACTCTCGCTGCCCAGTGCCGACGTCGCCCTCGACGCCACCGGCTACGAACGCGGCACCATCACTCCCCTGGGCAGCACCACGGCGTGGCCGGTCTACGCGGACAGCACGGTCGCCGGCCGGCGGATCTCGATGGGGGCCGGGGAGCACGGCTACAGCGCCTTCGTCGACGCCGACGCGCTGCTCGCCGCGCTCGGTGCCGTCGTCACGGATATCACCGACCCGATGTCCTAGCCGCACCGGTCGAAGTAGCCGGCCCGGGTTAACACAGGAAAGGGGCCCCGGCGGCCCGCTCCCGGTTCGGGGGCGGGCCGCCGGGGCCCCGCGTCGTCCGTCGTCCCTAGGCTCCGGGACGGACCGCCGCGGCGGCCGTCAGGCTGTGACCGTCAGGGGCTGGTCGTTGACGGTCAGGCGCCAGTTCGATTGGCTGAACACCGCGGCATCCAGGGTTCCCTGCGCAACCACGTAGTCGATGATCTGCTGCCGGATCTCCTGCTGGCTGTTCGAGAGCACCGGCGCGGCCTTGACCGCCGGGAAGTTGCCGCCGCCGCTCTGCCGGTAGTTGTTGATCGCCATGGCGAACTCCTTGCCCGCGGGCACCGGCGCTCCGTCGTAGCTGAGGTTGCGGATCCGGTCCCCCACCGGCCGGGCGAGGTCGATCTCGTAGTTCAGCGGCGCGTCCAGGCCGTAGACAACGTCGTAGTTGTAGTCCGGGGTGCCGTTGGGTGCCAGCGCCGTGGCCGCGTTGGTGATCTGGTCCGCCCGCACACTGGTACCGGTGGCCGGCTTGAAGTACTGGGCCGACCACTCCAGGTAGTCCTTGACCTGCGCGCCGGTGACCTTGATGGCGAGCAGGGTGTTGTCGAAGATGTACAGCCCCGCCACGTCCCGGATGGTCAGCGGACCGGCCTTGACGTCCACCGACCGGGAGAACGCCGCGGCGATGGAGAGTACCGGGAGGCCGGCGGAGGGGCCGTTGGCGAGCTCGGCCTTGATGGTGCTGGCCTGGACGTAGTTGATGGCGTCGATCGCCGCGGAGTCGGACCAGCAGGCCGTCGCAGTGCTCAGCGGCGCGGTGCACGTGCCAATCACCTGGTTGACGTATTTGACGGTGGCGTCGTGGCCGGCCTGGACGGCGCCGACGACGGCGGGATCGGCGTCGACGGTCTTTGCGTCCAGGAGGTGGGCGTGCGCCGCGGCGACGCTCCACCGGCCCTGCTCCTTGCTCAGCTGCAGGTCGATCACGGCGACGCGCATGCCCCATTTGAGCGGCTCGGTGAGCAGCACCTGGCGGCCGGTGGCCTTGTTGGTCACGAAACGCTCCGGGATCTCCAGGTGGGCGTGGCCGACGAGGATCGCGTCGATGCCCGGGACCTCCTCGGCCAGCTGGGTGGAGGCATTCTCAGGGAACGGGAGGGCGTCACCGTAGGAGGAGCCCGGGGTGGCGCCCGAATGGCTGGAGACGATAACGACGTCGGCGCCGGCCGCCTTCATCTCGGGGATGACGGTTTTGGCTTCCTCGACGATGCCGTTGAAGTCCAGCTTGCCGTGGACGTTGTCGCGGTCCCATAGCGCACACCCGGGCGTGACGAAGCCGACCAGGCCCACGGTGACCCAGCCGCTCTCCGTCTTGACGCGCTTGAGCACGTAGGGCGTGAACGCCCGGCTGCCGCTGACGGCGTCGTGGACGTTGGCGCCCAGGAGCGGGAAGTCCAGCTGCTTCTCCCACGTCCGCAGGAGGGGGATGCCGTAGTTGAATTCGTGGTTGCCGAGGGCGACGGCGTCGTAGCCGACGGCGTTCATGGCCAGCGCCATGGGGTGCTTCACCTCGGTGGAGATCGGGTTGACCTTGGCGAAGTAGTAGGCCAGCGGGGTCCCCTGGATGGTGTCGCCCGAGTCGATGGTCAGCGTGTTGGCGGCCCCGCGCTCGGCGCGTACCGCCTTAATGAGGGTGGCGGCCTGGGCGATGCCGATCTTGTTCCCGGCGGTGTCCGCGTAGGGGGCGTTCTTGAAGTAGTCCCAGTTGAAGACGTTGTTGTGCAGGTCGGTGGTGCCCAGGACGGTCAGGGTGAACTGCTTCTTCGCAGCCCCCTGGCCGCCGGCGTCTGCCTGCGCGGCCGGGGCTCCGGCGACGGCGGCCGCCGCGGCACTGCCTCCGACGAAGGCTGCCGCGAGCATCGCGCGGCGGGACACGTGGGGGTTCGGATCGGTCATGGATGGACTCCTCGGGGTTGGCGGCCGATTGGCACAATGCCACAGTCTAGGCCGCCGGCACCCGGCTGAAAAGGAGAGGAGACGATCATTTTCCGAGCGTTTACCGGATGTTCTCTGCCCCGGAACGCAGGAAACCCCGCCCACCGGAGTGGACGGGGTTTCCCGGAGCTGAAAGGCGTGAGGCCTTCCGAAGAGCCGGTCGTTACTTGACGGTAACGGTGGCGCCGGCAGCCTCGAGCTGCTCCTTGGCCTTCTCGGCAGCTTCCTTGTTGGCGCCTTCGAGGACGGCCTTCGGGGCGCTGTCAACCAGGTCCTTGGCTTCCTTGAGGCCCAGGGAGGTGATGGCGCGAACTTCCTTGATCACTGCGATCTTCTTGTCGCCAGCAGCCTCGAGGATGACGTCGAAGTCAGTCTTCTCTTCGGCTTCCTCAGCGGCACCGCCACCGGCGGGGCCGGCGACAGCAACAGCAGCTGCGGTAACTTCGAAGGTCTCTTCGAAGAGCTTGACGAACTCGGAGAGCTCGATGATGGTCAGTTCCTTGAAAGCTTCAATGAGCTCTTCGTTGCTGAGCTTCGCCATGGTTTGGCGTCCTTCCTATAGTGGTGCTTGGCGGGCTTGGCCGTGCCGTCACACCGGAGTCTTGGGTGAGAGAGAGTTAGTTCTCTTCGGCGGCTGCGGCTTCGGCCGGAGCCTCGGCTTCTGCTGCGGGGGCTTCTTCAGCGGCGGGTGCTTCGGCTGCTGCCGGGGCACCGTTCTCTTCTTCAAGCTTGAGGCGCAGAGCGTCGATGATACGAGCGGCTGCGGCAGCAGGGGCCTTGAGGACGCCTGCGACCTTGGCGAGCTGGAGCTCGCGGGACTCGAGTGCTGCCAGGGCAGCAACTTCGGTGGCGTTCAGTGCCTTGCCCTCGAAGTAACCGGTCTTGATGACCAGCTGCTTGTTGGCCTTGGCAAAATCCGTCAGGCTCTTTGCAGCGGCAACTGCGTCACCCTTGATGAACGCGATTGCAGTGGGGCCGGCAAGCTGGCCGTCGAATGCTTCGACACCGGCTTCCTTGGCTGCAATGGCGGTCAGGGTGTTCTTGACGACCGAGAACTTGGTTTCCTGGCCGAGAGAAACACGCAGCTGCTTGAGCTGTGCAACGGTGAGCCCACGGTATTCGGTCAGGACAGCTGCGTTCGATTCCTTGAAATCGTTAGTGATCTCAGCTACTGCTGAAACCTTGCTAGGCGTTGCCATAACCCTCCTTCCGGGGATAAATGCCGGTGTGTCCGGGTCCCCTCAGGATCGCTAAAACTAAAAACGCCCCGCGCAGATGCACGGGGCTTGTCTCGACGCGGCGTGCCGCGGAGCTTTGCTTCGTTCACCTGCGCCGGCCGCCCTGCGTTGAGGGGCCTTCGTCCGGAAACCAACTTGAATCCCCCGCACACAACTGCAGAAGTGAGCGATGCTCAGGAGAGTGGATTTCCAACAACCGACGGTCTTTGGTTCTTCTAGGGTACGGGATGGGGGCGGGCCCCACCAAATCGGGGTCAGCTGGTGCTGGGCCGCAGGTCCGGGAGTTCCTTCTGCCACAGCCCGGTGACACCGGCCGTGGTGAAACCGAGCTTCTGGTTCACCGTGAGGAGGTAGCGGTTTTCCGGGGCGTTCCAGGTGTACAGCACCCGCGCGTCCGGGAACTGTTCTGACAGCCGTTCCATGTTGGCCAGTTTGATCAGCAGGCCCAGTTTATTGCCGCGGTGCTCGGCCAGCACCACGGTATCGTCCTGGAAGACGACGTCCGGGCGCAGTCCCAGGACACTGATGGTGGTCAGCCCCACCAGCGTGCCGCTGGCGATCTCCTCGACGGCGGTGACCACGGTCCGGCGGCCCTGCGCGATGGCGACGTCCTCGGTCTCGCGCAGGAGTTCGCCGTCGAACACCAGCGCGTCCTCTTCCTGCTCCGGCACCCCGCCGTCGCCCGCCCGGTTCTCCAGCAGGGCGACGGCCTCCAGCCAGCGGTCGGGGCACCGGTCGGTCCAGTGGTGCAGGCGGTAGCGCCCGGCATTGGCCTCCTCTGCCTCGGCCTGCAGGTCCGCCACCAGCTGGCTGTCGAGCGGCAGGGTGCAGGCGCTGAACTGTTCGATGTGCTGCAGCGTGTAGCCGGTGAGCCGGGCGAACTCCACCTCGCGGCTGTTCAGCGGGACGTACCCCAGGCCCGCCCCGGGGATCAGCTGGCCCGCCGACTGGTCCGCGAGCGTGACGCCGGGGTGGTTGGTGTCAATCAGGATGATCCGCCGGCCCTCGTCGCGGGCGAAGTGCTCGGCGGCCTCGAGCAGCTGGCGCCCAACGCCGTGACCCTGGAAGTCCGGGAGGATGTCCAAGGTGAACTCGGCCAGTTCCGTGTTGTCCGCGAGCGGCAGGGCGATGTCCACGGTCCCCACGATCCGTCCGTCCACCTTGGCCACCAGGATGACCTGGCGTTCATACGGGTCGGCCATTTCCAGCAGCTTCTCCTGAGGGGCATAGGCCAGGTCGTCGGTGCCCCAGGTCGCCATTCGGACCTTGCGTCCCACCTCGACGGCGGCGATGAAGTCCGCCGCGTCTTCCCCCTCCAACGAATCCGGGATCCAGAGCTGCTCGATCCGTACGTCGCCTGCCTGAGCGGTCATGTTCCCAGCCATTCTGCCGCCTTAGCCTGGCCCCGCTGGTGCCAGGCTTTGAGCGTCAGCATATGCCCGAAACCCCCTGCGTTCCATGCCCCGCCACGGGGATTTTTGGCTGCCGGTAGGACCGGGGGCGGCGCAGGCTACTCCCCCGCCAGGCCCGGCCCGGTGACGCGTTGCCACTCGCCGTCCCAGCCCGCGGGCCGGAAGCCCAGGGCCTCGTTGATGGCGAGCATGTAGCCGTTTTCGGCCGCGTTGAAGGTGGTGACGCGTTCGACGGCGGGGGCAGCCCCGGCGAGACGGCGGAGGTTAGCGATCTTCACCAACATGCCCAAGCGGTGTCCGCGGTGCGGGGCGGCGACGAGGGTGTCGTCCTGCTCGGCCAGCCAGGGTTTACCGGCCGGGAGTTCCAGCACCGAGTATGCGGCGAGCTCCCCCGTGTCCCGGTGCCGTGCGGCGGCCACCAGCGAGGTGTTTCCGGCTTCCCGCCAGGTTTTCTCCACGTGCCGGACCCGCGCCGCGTCCCAGTGCTCCTCTTCGTAGCTGATGCCGCCGCTGGGGGCGTCGGAGCTCATCCTGGACATCAGGACGGCCAGCTGCGGCAGCAGCGCCTCCGGGCAGCGGTCCGTCCAGGTGAGGATGTCGTAGCCGCCGGCCTTCGCCAGCGCCTCGGATTCCAGCCGGTCAAACTCCGGGGCCGATGCCGCGACGTCCAGGCTGCTGTACCGCTCCACCTGTTCGAGCCGGTAGCCGGCGGCAGTGGCGAAGCGAACACTGCGCGCCCCCGCCGGGAGGGCCCCGGTCCCCGTGGCGGGACGGACCACTGCGCCGCCGTCGACGTCGAAATCCGCGCGGTGCTGGGTGGAGCCGAGGAACACGGACCGGTTCTCGGCGGCCGCGGCGGCTTCGGCGTGAGCCAGCAGGGCCCGTCCGATGCCGCGCCCGGTGTGGGCCTGCAGCACCGCGACCTGGATCCCGGCGCGGTCGAGGTTTTCGGTCAGGCCCAGCCGGACGCTGGCCCGGGCCACCATCCGGCCGTGGGACCGGACGACGAAGAGCCGGGTCCGGCCGTACCCGGTCTCCTGCCAGAAGCGCAGGCGGGCCCGGGCCGCCGTCGTCCGGTCGTGGTTGCCCCACGATTCGAGTGCCAGCACGTCGCAGAGTTCATTGAACTCCCGGAACTCCGCGGCGCCGTCGGCGTCGTCGTCGAGCGAGGCGGGGAGGCGCAGTTCGTCGATGCGGTGGGGTGCTGGATTCACCCGCACAGCCTAGCCGCGGTGCCGGCAACAGAAAAGACCGCCCCGCGGGTGCGGGACGGTCTTCGCTGGCGCCTGCCGCCGAGGGCGGCGCGGGCGCGGGGTCCGGAAGCTTACGCTTCGGTCAGGACCTTGGTGACGTTCGGGTCAACCGAGATGCCGGGGCCGAAGGTGGTGGCTACGGTGGCCTTCTGGATGTACCGGCCCTTGGAAGCGGACGGCTTGAGGCGCAGGACCTCTTCCAGTGCGGCGGCGTAGTTCTCGGCCAGCTTGACGGCGTCGAAGGAAACCTTGCCGATGATGAAGTGCAGGTTCGAGTGCTTGTCGACGCGGAAGTCGATCTTGCCGCCCTTGATGTCGTTGACAGCCTTGGTGACGTCAGCGGTCACGGTGCCGGTCTTCGGGTTCGGCATCAGGTTACGCGGACCCAGGACCTTACCGAGACGGCCAACCTTGCCCATGAGGTCAGGGGTGGCGACGGCGGCGTCGAAGTCGGTCCAGCCGCCGGAGATCTTCTCGATCAGGTCGTCGGAGCCAACGAAGTCGGCGCCGGCTGCGATCGCGGCCTCGGCCTTGTCGCCGGTCGCGAAGACCAGGACGCGGGCGGTCTTACCGGTGCCGTGCGGCAGGTTGACCGTGCCGCGGACCATCTGGTCGGCCTTACGGGGATCGACGCCGAGGCGGAAGGCGACCTCAACGGTGGCGTCGAACTTGGACGGGTTGGTGTCCTTGGCGAGGGTCACTGCCTCGAACGGCGCGTAGAACTTCTCCGCGTCGATCTTGGCGGCGGCTGCCTCATATGCTTTGCTGCGCTTTGCCATGCTGCTGTTTCTCCTTGTGCAGTTGTGGTCTGCGGACCGCGCTGGGCCCTGCCACAGTCGGACATATCCGGACGGCGTGTCCGGGGTTCCGATCTTTCGATAATTAGGGGGTGCCGGTTGCCCGACGGGTGCTGGTCACTGCCGTTCGCGGTGTTCCGCGGCGGTGCTCTCCCAGCGGGTGGGGGCTAGCCCTCGACGGTGATACCCATGGAGCGGGCGGTGCCGGCGATGATCTTCGCTGCGCCTTCGAGGCTGGTGGCGTTCAGGTCTTCCATCTTGGTGGAGGCGATCTCGTTGACCTGGGCCTGGGTCAGCTTGGCAACCTTGACGGTGTGCGGGGTAGCCGAACCTTTAGCGACGCCTGCAGCCTTCTTGATCAGCTCGGCGGCCGGCGGGGTCTTGGTGATGAACGTGAACGAGCGGTCCTCGTAAACGGTGATTTCAACCGGGATGACGTTGCCGCGCTGGGCTTCCGTTGCAGCGTTGTACGCCTTGCAGAATTCCATGATGTTGACACCGTGCTGGCCGAGCGCAGGACCGATCGGCGGGGCCGGGTTAGCGGCACCTGCCTGGATCTGCAGCTTGATGAGGCCGGTGACCTTCTTCTTGGGAGCCAATGTAGGGTCCTTCTCTCAATTTCGTCCTGGGACACAGGAGCGTGTCCCAGGTGGTTGGCCGCCATGGCGAGGCAGCCGGCCGCTCCGGGGCCGCAAAGCGGGCAGCCTGGAGCGAATTCTGTAATCGGTGCTAGATCTTGCTGACCTGGTTGAACGCCAGGGTGACCGGGGTTTCGCGCTCGAAGATGGAGACGAGGACCACCAGGGTCTGGGATTCGGGCTTGATCTCCGAGATCGTGGCGGGCAGGGTCTCGAACGGGCCCTCCTTGACGATGACGGACTCGCCAACCTCGAAGTCCACGGCAACCGGAGTCTGGTTCTGCTTGTTGACCGGCTTGCCCTTCTCGGCCTGCTCGCCCTCGAAGACGGGGGCCAGCATGGAGAAGACCTCGTCCAGGCGCAGCGGCACCGGGTTGTGGGCGTTGCCCACGAAGCCGGTCACGCCGGGGGTGTGGCGGACGGCGCCCCAGGACGCGTCGGTCAGGTCCATGCGCACCAGCACGTAGCCGGGGATCCGGACGCGGTTGATGATCTTACGCTGGGCGTTCTTGATCTCGACGACTTCTTCCATCGGGACCTGGATTTCGAAGATGTAATCTTCCATGTCCAGGGTCTGGATGCGGGTCTCGAGGTTGGCCTTCACGCGGTTCTCGTAGCCGGCGTAGGAGTGGATGACGTACCAGTCACCTTCCTGGCGGCGCAGCTTGGCCTTGAACTCCTCGGCGGGGTCGGCTTCGGCCGCGGCGGCAGCGGCTGCCAGGGCGTCGCCTTCTTCCGCCTCGCCCTCGTCCTCGGAGCCGGCGGAAGCCTCGTCCACGGCGTCGTTCGCGTCAGCGTCGGCGGCGTCGTCGAATTCGGGCGCAGCAGCCGGAACCTCGGACTCCTCCACGGCTTCCGCCACGGCGTCCTGGCTCTTCTCCAGCTCAGTCTCAGTTACCTCGAGCTCCTGCTCAGACACTTGGTCTCCTGCTTCCTCATTGCCTAACATGCCTATTTAAATGACTCAATTCCGCACACCCCGTTACTGCCCCGATTTCCCGGGGCGGCACGCGGCCTGCGGACGGTCGCCTTAGCGGTCCGTGGGACCCGTTCCGCCGAAGACCCAGCCGACGCCGGTCCCGAAGGCCAGGTCCAGCAGGGTGACGACGACCATCATGATGACCACGAACACCAGCACCACGAGCGTGTAGTTGACCAGTTCCTTGCGGGTGGGCGCGACGACCTTCTTCAGTTCGCCGATGACCTGGCGGAAGAAGAGTGCGATCCGGGCGAAGAAGCCTGCCTTGGGGGCTTTCTTGGCGGGGCGGCCTTTGGAGCTGCTGGCAGCTGTTTCGGTCACCTGACCCTCACTCATCCTCGCGATGTCGGATACCCGGCTCCGGACTGAACCATGGTTGCTGCGCTTGTTCCGGTGCATTCCGGAACAGCTTGCGCAGGGCAGACAGGACTCGAACCTGCAACCTGCGGTTTTGGAGACCGCTGCGCTACCAATTGCGCCACTACCCTATGGATTAAAAACCGTGCCGGCGGCGGACTGAACAGGTTTCCCTGAGGCGCACGCCATCATCGTGTTTTCAACACCGGAGATCCATTCTACGCATGAACTACGTCCACGTCGAACCGGCTCCCTGGCATCCCGGAGGATCCGGTGAACAGCATAGAGTAGATTCCGTCGAATCCCACATCCAGCCCCGTGCTGACGCGAAGAACGGACCCGCGATGCCTGCCGCCCGCATTTCCAAGCGCATTTCCGCCATAGCCGAATCCGCCACCTTGGCCGTCGATGCCAAGGCGAAGGCACTGAAGGCGGCTGGACGTCCGGTCATCGGGTTCGGTGCCGGCGAGCCCGACTTCCCGACTCCGGGCTACATCGTGGATGCCGCCATCGAGGCCGCCCGCCAGCCCAAGTACCACCGTTACTCCCCCGCCGGCGGGCTCCCCGAGCTGAAGCAAGCCATCGCGGAGAAGACTTTCCGGGACTCCGGCTACAGGTGCGAAGCGTCGCAGGTCCTGGTGACCAACGGCGGCAAACAGGCCGTCTACAACACCTTCGCCACGCTGCTGGATCCGGGCGATGAGGTCATTGTCCCTGCACCCTTCTGGACCACCTACCCGGAAGCCATCCGGCTGGCCGGCGGCGTGCCGGTGGAGGTCTTCGCCGGGCCGGAGCAGGGTTACCTGGTGACCGTCGAGCAGCTCGAGGCAGCCGTCACGGACCGGACCAAGATCCTGCTGTTCGTCTCACCCTCCAACCCCACGGGCGCCGTCTACTCCCCCGAGCAGGTCACGGCGATCGGCGAGTGGGCCGCTGCCAAGGGCCTGTGGGTGGTCACCGATGAGATCTACGAGCACCTGACCTACGACGGCGTTCCGTTCACCTCGATCGCCACGGTCGTGCCGGCCCTCGGGGACAAGGTGGTCATTCTCAACGGCGTCGCCAAGACCTATGCCATGACCGGCTGGCGGGTGGGATGGATGATCGGCCCGGCCGACGTCATCAAGGCCGCCACCAACCTGCAGTCGCACGCGACCTCCAACGTCTCCAACGTTCCCCAGATCGCGGCACTGGCAGCCGTCTCTGGCCCGCTGACCGCCGTGGAGGAAATGAAGGTGGCCTTCGACCGTCGCCGCAAGGCGATCGTCGCGGGGCTGAACGCGATCGAGGGCGTCGACTGCCCCACCCCCAAGGGCGCGTTCTACGTCTACGCGGACGTCCGCGCACTGCTGGGCAAGGAGTTCCCGACGGCGAACGGGCCGGTGGCGCCGTCGACGTCGGCCGAACTCGCCGCGCTGATCCTCGACGAGGTCGAGGTGGCTGTGGTTCCCGGTGAGGCGTTCGGCCCCTCCGGCTACCTGCGCCTGTCCTACGCCCTCGGCGACGAGGACCTGGCCACCGGCGTCGGACGCCTGCAGGAATTCCTGGGCAAGGCCAAGTAACCGACGCTCCCTCACCTTCGGCAGCGAATCGAACGACGCTCCCCCACATCCTTCCGGGACGTGAGGGAGCGTCCGCTTTAACCCGGCTAAACGTGAGGGAGCATCGGTGTTAACCCGGCCGAACGTGAGGGAGCGTCGGGTTTTATGTCACCGGATCTGAGGGAGGGTCAGAGCAGGCGGCGTTCGGCGGCCCAGCGGGTCAGTTCGTGCCGGCTGGAGAGCTGGAGCTTGCGGAGCACGGCCGAGACGTGGGTCTCCACGGTCTTGATGGAGATGAACAGTTCCTTGGCCACCTCCTTGTAGCTGTACCCGCGCGCGATCAGCCGCATCACCTCGAGTTCGCGGGCCGAGAGCCGGTCCAGCTCGTCGTCGGCGATGTCGGCGGGTGAGGTCCCGAAGGCGTCCAGCACGAAGCCGGCGAGCCGCGGGGAGAAGACCGCGTCCCCGCCCGCCACGCGGCGCACGGCGTTACTGATTTCGGCGCCGGAGATGGATTTGGTGACGTAGCCGCGGGCCCCGGCACGAATCACGGAGACGACGTCCTCGGCGGCGTCGGAGACGCTCAGGGCCAGGAAGCGGGTGGTGCCCAGCAGCGCGGCGCAGCCGGCCAGGACGTCCCGGCCACCGCCGCCGGTTCCGCCCGGCAGGTGCACGTCGAGCAGCACCACGTCCGGAAGGGCCTCGCCGATGACACGCACGGCGTCCTCGACGGTGGCGGCCTCCCCCACAACGGCGATCCCGGCGTCGAGGTCAGCCTTCAGGCCGGAGCGGAAGATGGCGTGGTCGTCCACGATCACCACCCGGGTGGCGGGGACGGGGGCTCCCGCGGGCAGGGGGCTGTCGGGCTGGCTGGTCATGGCGTGTCCTTCGTGGTGGTGCCGGCGGGTGTGGGCCGGGCTGGTTCGGGAGGCGTGGTGGTGGACGGCGGTGCGGGCGCGGCCGTGTCGGGGGCCAGGGGCAGGCTGAGCCGGACCTCGGTGCCGTCCGGGTTGCTGACGATCACAGCCGTTCCGCCGTGCCGCCGCATCCGGCCGATGATGGATTCACGCACGCCCAGCCGGTCCGCGGGGATGGCGGCCGGGTCGAATCCCGGGCCGCGGTCCTTCACGAAGATTTCCGCGGCCCCGCCGGTGGCTTCGAGGTACACGGAGACGGGGCCGCCGCCGTGCCGTGCGGCGTTCAGCATGGCCTCCCGGGCGGCCATGACGAGGGCCTCCAGCCTTCCGGTCATGGCGCTGTCCCCGACACTGACGACGTCGACGGGCTGGCCCAGCGCGTCTTCCACCTCCGCGGCGGCGGCCTGGAGGGCATCCGAGAGCTGCCCCTCGTCCCGTTCCGCGTTGCGGTACAGCCAGCCGCGGAGCTCGCGCTCCTGGGCCCGGGCCAGGCGGATGACGTCCTGTTCGTTGCCGGCCCGGCGCTGGATCAGCGCGAGGGTCTGCAGCACCGAGTCGTGCAGGTGGGCGGCGATCTCGGCCCGTTCGGTGGCGCGGACCCGGCCCTCCCGTTCGGTCTCGAGGTCGCGCCAGAACTTCAGCCCCCAGGGCAGCAGCACCAGCGCGACGCCGCCCAGGACCGCCACCGAGGCCAGGAGTGCCAGCCAGGTCTGCTGCCAGGATCCGGAGCCGGAGACCATCACCAGGACCCCGGCCACCACCAGCGCCAGGCCGGCCGCGAGCCGTGCCCAGCCGCCGGCCTGGTTTGCCTTGGCCTTGTCCATGATCCCGGTCCGGCGGGTCTCATCCAGTTGCATCCAGGCGATGGCGGCGCCGCCGAGGATCGCGGCCACGGGAATCAGGGTTCCCAGCGGGACGTCCAGTCCCAACAGCCGCGCCACCAGGATCCCGGCGGCCAGCAGCAGCCCGACGCCCAGGAGGATCTCCTTCCCGTAGGGCATGCCGGCAAGCCGGAAACGCCACGGCTCCCCGGCGATGGCCGTGTTTCCTTGGGCGTCCGGGGATTGCACGGGGGCGCTCACGGCGGGGGCGATGGGCGACGCCGGAGGCCGGGCGTTGCGGCGGGCGCTCTCGTCCGCGGTCGGCACCATAATCCAGAGCCAGGCGTAGAACGCGACGCCGGCGCCGCCGGCGAACGCGGCAACCACCATCCCGGCGCGGATCATCTGCACGGGCCAGCCCAGGTGGCGGGCGAGCCCAGCGCAGACACCGGCGATCATGCGGTCGCCGCCGCGGGTCAGCGGTGGGCGGAGTGGCGCGGTGGTCATGGATCCATCCAAGCACGGCAGGGGCCTTCCGGAGGCGGTTCACGGCCCGAACCGGGGGCCGGTCAGGGACCGGTCAGGGGTTTCCCCAGTAGAGCGGACGGTCCCGCCGGCGGGAGGATCGAACTATGAACACGCACCCTGACCCCGATGAGGTCCCGGCCGCCGACAGCCAGCCGGACGGCCGTCCCGCCAGTGACCCGGCGGACAGCACGGCGGACGCCTCCGCGCCCTCGCCTTCCGGACCGTCGCAGGCTTCCTCGGCGGAACCGGACGGCGCGCCCCGGTATGCACCGCCGTCGTACACCCCGCCGCCCTACACCCCTCCCTCCGGTGGCACCCCGCCGTACACGCCGCCCCCGGGGCCGCCCTACGCCGGCGACCGCCGGCCGGCCGGGTCCCAGCAGAACTTCTTCGATTGGATCCGCAGCCACGGCATCCACCGGGGCCGCGAGCGTTGGGTGGCCGGTGTGGCCGGCGGCATCGCCCAGCGGTTGGGCGTCGATCCCCTGATTGTGCGCGGCATCCTTATCGTCCTGACGGTCTTCGCCGGCGTCGGAGTCCTGCTGTATGGGCTGGCCTGGGCCCTGCTGCCCGAACCCGACGGCCGGATCCACGTCCAGGAGGCGGCCGCCGGACGGTGGAGCACCGGTATGACCGGCGCGCTGATCACCACGCTGATCGGCTTCCCGAGTCTGGGCAACGGCGTCTGGGGCTGGGACCGGTACGGTTTCGGCGCCGTCGTGTGGACTGTCTTCTGGGTGGGCGGGGCGATCTACGCTTTCTACTACTTCTCCCAGCGGGGCAGGACGCGCCGGCCCGCCGAGACCCACGGCGCCGGGTTCCCGCCGCAGGGCCCAGCGGCAACCGGACCTGCTGCAACCGGCCCTACTGCAACCGGCCCTGCTGCAACAGGCCGGGGATCGTCCGGTCCGGCACCGGCCGGGACCGGCACCCCGGCGGGTTCCCCGTCAGGCGGCACCCCGCCCGTGGGCACCTATCCGGCCGCCTCGTATCCCACCACGATCTACCCCACCGGGCCGGACTACACGGCGTCGCCCGCGGCCACCGCGCCGGGCTATACCGCAGGCCCGTCCGCATATGCGCCGGTACCCGCTCCGAAGGTCAGGTCCGCCGGTCCCGGCGCCCCCGCCGTCGCCGTCACGACCGGCCTCGCTCTTCTGGCGGGCGGCGGGCTAAAGGCTCTCGACGCCGTCCACGCAATCAACCTCGGACCGGCCGGCAACGCGGTGGTCTGGGCGGTGGGAGCCGCTGTCCTGGGCCTCGGCATCCTGGTCTGCGGCCTGCGCGGCCGTGGTGCCGGCATCCTCAGCTTCTTCGCCGTGGTGGCGCTGGTCACCGGGGCGGTCTACGGCCTGGTCCCGAACGCGGACCGGGCACGGTTCCAGAACGTCGACTGGGCGCCCACCACCATCGGGCAGGCCGCGGACGGCTTCGACATCACCGGCGGCAGCGGCACGGTGGACCTGACCCGGCTGGACCTGAACGCACCGCTGAGCTCCGACGTCGTGGTGCCTCTGGACGCGACCGCCAGCAACATCACCGTGCTGATTCCGCGTAACGTCCCCGTGCAGATCCGGGCGGACCTGACGATGGGAAACCTCAACGACTCCAACGGCAACCATGGCGGCATGACCAGCCAGCAGAGCGACTACAACACGGACGTCGCCGGGTCCCGCCTGGTCATCAAAGTCTCCGGCACCCTGAGCAACATCACCGTGAAGGAAGGGAACTGACATGAGCAGCTACGACCCGGGAACCACCCCGGACGGCACCCCGTTGGTCACGGAGAACGCACCCGCCAACGAGGGCGCCCGGGTGGGGACGGTGGTGTGGGGGCTGATCGTGCTGGCCCTCGCCGCCCTGATCATCATTTCCCGCCTGGGCCTGGTGGTCCTGAACGGGACCTATGTCCTGATCGGCCTGATGATCGGGGCCGGCGCGGCCCTCGTGATCGGCGGCCTGGTCTCCGCCCGCAAGCGTGACAAAGCCACTACTACAAGGAAGTCTTAATCCATGGAAAAGTTCTTCAGCATTGTCCGGGGCCTCGGCCTGCGCCGGGGACCGCAGCGGTGGCTCGGCGGTGTCTGCGGCGGCATCGCGGCCAGGCTCAACGTGGACGTCGCCTACGTCCGGATCGCGTTCCTCCTCTTCGCCCTGCTGCCCGGCCCGGCCTTCGTGTTCTACCTGGCCGCCTGGGCCCTCCTCCCGGACCAGCAGAACGCCATCATCGCCCAGACGTTCCTGGAGCGCCGCGCGAACCGCCCCTGACCCCGGCTCATGATTGACGCTGCCCCCGCCACCGCCCGTGGCGGGGGCAGCGTGCGTCCGGGCCTCCGGAACCGGTTTGTGTCCTGCCCCACATCCCCGGCTAAACTTCTTGGTGAGCTCAGCGTGGCGCTCTGCCCGTACACCTTCAAACCAGGATTTGAGCCCAGACATGAAAATTGGAATCCTCACCAGCGGCGGCGACTGCCCCGGACTGAACGCCGTCATCCGTGGCGCCGTTCTCAAGGGCATCGCGGTCCACGGCCACGAGTTCGTGGGATTCCTGGACGGCTGGCGCGGCGTCGTCGAGGGCGACATCATCGGGATTCCCCGGACCATGGTCCGCGGCATCGCCAAGCAGGGCGGCACCATCCTGGGCACCTCCCGCACCAACCCGTTTGAAAACAACGGCGGCCCCGAGGTCATCAAGGCCCACATGGACCGGCTGGGCATCGACGCCATCATCGCAATCGGCGGCGAGGGCACCCTCGCGGCCGCCAAGCGCCTCACCGACGCCGGCCTCAAGATCGTCGGCGTCCCCAAGACCGTCGACAACGACCTCGACGCCACGGACTACACCTTCGGCTTCGACACTGCCGTCGAAATCGCCACCGAGGCGATCGACCGGCTGCGGACCACCGGTGAATCCCACCACCGCACCATGATCGCCGAGGTCATGGGCCGGCACGTGGGCTGGATCGCCCTGCACGCCGGCATGGCCTCCGGCGCCCACGCCATCCTCATCCCCGAGCAGCAGGCCTCCATGGAGCAGATCACCGAATGGGTGGTCTCCGCCCATGAGCGCGGCCGCGCACCTCTGGTGGTCGTCGCGGAGGGCTTCGTCCCCGAGGGCCAGGAATCGCCGCACTCCGAGCGCGGACTGGACACCTTTGGCCGCCCCCGGCTGGGCGGCATCGCCGAACTGTTGGCCCCCGAACTCGAGGCCCGCACCGGCATCGAAACCCGCGCCACGGTCCTCGGCCACATCCAGCGCGGCGGCGTTCCCACCGCCTTCGACCGGGTCCTCGCCACCCGCCTCGGCATGGCGGCCATCGACTCTGTGGTGGAGGAGCGCTGGGGCACCATGGTCTCGCTCAATGGCACGGACATCGTCCACGTCGGTTTCGAGGCGGCCCTGGGCAACCTCAAGAGCGTCCCGCAGCACCGCTACGAGGAAGCCGCCGTCCTCTTCGGCTAGGCCGCCGCAGCCGGGGTGGGCCGGCGCAGTTACCGGTCTGGGTAGGGTTGAACCATGACACTCACGCCCGGCTCCGCCGACATCATCCAGCTCGCGTGGGCCCGCCGTTTGGGGCTCGACGACGGCGCGTTCACGGCCTCCGGCGGGCAGCGCATCACCCGGGCCGTCGACGACGCCCGGGCGCTGCAGTTCGTCCGGCTGTTCGGCGGTTCGGCCTTGGTGGGACCGGGTTGGGCGCTGGAAGCCGCCGAAGCCTACTCCGACGAGGAGCTGGCCCAGCACGTCACACTCCTGACGATCACCCGTGCCCGGGGCGGCCACGGCCTCGGCGCCGCAGCCCTCTTCTTCGCCGATGACCTGCCCCTGAGGCAGCCTGCCGAGGAGCTCACCGTCTCCCACGGCAACCCCGAGGCCATCGAGCTCGAGGGCCTGTGCCCGCCG
The DNA here is from genome assembly GCF_040686595.1 of Arthrobacter sp. NPDC080082. Taxonomy (NCBI): domain Bacteria; kingdom Bacillati; phylum Actinomycetota; class Actinomycetes; order Micrococcales; family Micrococcaceae; genus Arthrobacter; species Arthrobacter sp. NPDC080082. The sequence goes on from NZ_JBFBKQ010000001.1 coordinate 349,963, forward strand.
GACGACGTCAACGAGGTGGGCTTGGCGGACCTGGAAAACCGGTTCACCATCATGCACGTCGAGGACGGCCACCGTTCCCCCGTGGCCTGCGGCGCCTACAGCGAGTGGGAGGGCATCTTGGCGCACCTTGGGGTCCTGGTGGCACCGGGGTGGCGCCGGCGCGGGCTCGGGACGCTGGCCGCGTCGATAGCCGCCCACGAGGCCCTCGCCTCAGGGTTGACCCTGCAGTGGCGTGCCGATGTCAGCAACAAGGGTTCGCTGGCCCTCGCCCGGAGCCTGGGCTTCACCGCCGGCGGAATCCAGACCAGCGTCCTGCTGGGTTAGAGCAGCCCCTGCGGCCCCGGCCCCTCAGGGCCGCTCGACGGGGCATCCCATCGAGCGGCCCGGGCGAATTGCCCTAGACCTGCCGGGCTTCCACGCCGTCGGCCACGGCGTCGCGGCCCTCCTTGGCGGGCTCCGCCGTCGCAGACTCCGTCGTCGGCTTGGACTCCGTTGCCGGAGCCGTCCACGGCTGGGTGACCTGGGGCTTGGCGAAGAACAGCGCCACGGCTGCACCGAGCAGGATGACGACGGCGGGCAGCAGGATGGACTGGCCCATCGCCGTCGAGAACCCCTCATGCAGCTGCGGCGGCAGCGCGCCGCCAAAGGCCATCGGGCTGGCGTTGCCAGCCGATCCCGGCGCGGCGGGAAGCTCTGCGGCCAGCCGGGACTGGATCAACACGGCAATCGCGGCGCTGCCCAGGACGGCGCCGATCTGGCGGGTCGTGTTGTAGACGCCGGAGCCGGCGCCGGCCTGCCGCGGCGGCAGGTTGCGGGTGGCGGTGGAGCTCAGCGGAGCCCAGATACCGGCGTTGGCGAAGCCGAGGACGGTGCTGGGCAGCAGGAACAGCCAGATGGGCGTGTCCGGGTGCATCAGCGAGGAGTTCCAGAACAGGGCCACGGACATCAGGACCAGACCGGTGGCCGTGATGTACTTCGGGTTGACCCGGTCGATGATACGGCCCACCACCGGGGCCAGGCCGCCGGAGATAACGGCCATGGGCACCATCATCAGCGCCGACTGCGTGGGCGTGAGGCCGCGGACCACCTGGTAGTAGAAGATCAGGGGCAGGCCGAACCCGGTGACCGTGAAGCCAACCGAGGTGATGGCGATATTGGCCAGCGAGAAGTTGCGGTCCTTGAACAGGCCCAGCGGCAGGAGCGGCTCACCCTTGTTGAAGTGCTGCCAGAGGACGAAGCCCACGAGCACGATGATGCCGGCGATGATCAGGCCCCACACGGTGATCGGGCCGCTGATGGTGCCCCAATTGAAGGTTTCACCCTCCTGGATGCCGAACACGAGCAGGAACAGGCCGACGGCGCTGAGCAGGACGCCGGGGATGTCGAACTTGTGCGGGTGGGTGTCCAGCGCCGGGACGAACCGGGAGGCCAGCACGAAGCCGACGATCCCGACCGGAATGTTGATGAAGAAGATCCATTCCCAGCCAAGCCCGTCCACCAGCACGCCGCCCAGGATGGGGCCCACCAGGGTGGCGACGCCGGCGGTGGCGCCCCAGATGCCCATGGCGGCACCGCGGCGGTCCGGCGGGAAAATCCTGGTGATGACGGCCATGGTCTGCGGCGTCATCAGCGCGGCCCCGAGGCCCTGCAATACGCGGGCCGCGATGAGAGTCTGGATGTCGCCGGAAAGCCCGCACCAGAGTGAGGCAAGGGTGAAGACCACCAGGCCGGTGAGGTAGAGCCGCTTCGGACCGAACCGGTCGCCCAGGCGTCCGGTGATCAGGAGCGGAACCGCGTAGGCCAGCAGGTAGGCGCTGGTCACCCAGATCACCGAGTTGATGTCAGCGTTGAGTCCTTCCATGATCTTCGGGTTCGCCACCGAGACGATGGTGGTGTCGATCAGGATCATGAAGAACCCAATCACCAGGGACCAGAGGGCCGCCCAGGGCCGCGCTACGTTTTCCATCGGTTCTTCCTTTAGGTGCTTACTGCCGGGGTGAAGGTGGAGCGTTGAGACTACAGCCGGGGTGGGACAGCCAGGTCAGCGCAACAGGGCGAGGATCTCGCTGCGCGCGAACATGGTGGCCGCGTCCCGGGCGGTGGGGCTGCCGGCGTCGGGGTCTGCACCGGCGTCGACCAGCGCCTCGACAACGTCGCGGTAACCCTTGAAGACGGCGCCGGCCAGCGGGGTCTGGCCGCGGTCGTTGGCGGTGTTGGCGTCGCCGCCGTGGGCCAGGATCAGCCGCACCGTTTCCGCGTGGCCGTGGTAGGTGGCCAGCATCAGGAGGGAGTCGCCGGAGGCGGTGCTCAGCGCCGCGGGGGCGCCGGCGGAGAGGTACGCCGCCAGAAGGGCCGTGTCACCCTCCCGGGCGGCGTCGAAAAGCCGGTGCGCGAGGTCGACGGTGTCCGCGTCGGGGGCCTGCGTGGATGAATGCTGTTCGCCGGTCATCGGGGGCTCCTCAGGAATCCGGTCTGACGGCCGACGACCTGGCCCGCGTCGGGCGCGACCACGAGTTCCTGGGCCGCGGGGTAGGTTTCGGTGCCGTCGGCGACCGTCAGGACCTGCGCCGGATCGACGGAGCGCTTGATCACCGCGAGGGCCACCGGGCCCATTTCGTAGTGCTGGCCCACCGAAGTCACGGTGCCGACCTTCTTGTCCCCGGCGAGCACGTCACTGCCGACGGCGGGCAGCGTGTGCTGGGAGCCGTCGAGCTGGAGGAACACCAGGCGGCGGGGCGGGTGGCCGAGGTTGTGGACGCGGGCGACGGTTTCCTGGCCCTTGTAGCAGCCCTTGGCCAGGTGGACCGCCGTGCGCAGCAGGTCCAGCTCGTGCGGGATGGTCTTCTCGTCGGTCTCCGCACCCCAGCGCGGACGCCAGGCGGCGATGCGCAGCGCCTCGGCAGCGAGGGTTCCGGCGAGGGGGCGCTCCCCCACCGAGGCTTCAAGCTCCGCTGCGGGGACCAGGTATTCGAACCACGGCCGCTCCAGCCCGGGGTGCTCCTGCTCCGCCACGACGGCGTAGGAGTACCCTCCGGCGCCGACGTGCGGCCACGGATCCTCCCAGACGGTCAGGCGGTCCCATTCGGGGACAGCCCGGGTGCTGCCCAGCACGGCCCAATCCGCGGAGACGTCGGCGATCTCCACCCGGAGCATGAACTTCATCCGGTTCAGCCACTCCGCCAGCGGGGCGGCCTCCGCGGCCTCGACGATCAGCCAAGTGGTGGCGCCGTCGTCGACGACGCGGGCGTCGAACTCGATCCGGCCCTGCACGCTGAGCAGCAGCAGCTCGGTGGACTGGCCCGGGGGCAGTGCCGTGACCTGCTGCGAGGACAGGGTGTTAAGCCAGCTCAGGCGGTCGGGTCCGGTGACCGTGACCACCCCGCGGTGGGAGAGGTCGACGACGGCGGTGCCGGCCGCCAGGGCGCGCTGCTCACGCAGGGGCTCGCCGTAGTGGGCGGCCACGCCGGCGTCGGGTCCGGCGGCCTCCACGGCTCCGGGGCGCGACAGCAAAGGGCTCTTGGTGCTCATATGAAGTAGAAGTCCTCTGTCCTCAGCGGTATTCCGGATTTTCGAAGCCAAAACGGGTGCCCGATTTCCAGGCCTCGGGCAGGTTGCCGTAGGCCGGGATCCCGCCGGCGTCCTTGAGCATCCGGGCCAGGTGCAAAAGGTTCCAGGTCATGAAGGTGGCGTTGCGGTTGGTGAAGTCGTTCTCCGGCCCGCCGGAGCCCTCATCGAGGTAGCTGGGACCGGGACCCACGGCGCCGATCCAGCCGGCGTCGGCCTGGGGCGGGATGGTAAAACCGATGTGCTGCAGGCTGTAGAGCACGTTCATGGCGCAATGTTTGATGCCGTCCTCGTTGCCGGTGATGAGGCACCCGCCGACCTTGGGGTAGAACGCCCACTGGCCCCGGGAGTTCAGTTCGCCGGAGTGGGCGTAGAGGCGTTCGATGAGTTTCTTGGTCTGCGAGGAGTTGTCGCCCAGCCAGATGGGGCCGGCGACGACGACAATGTCCGCGTCCCGCACCGCCGGGTACAGCTCCGGCCACGCGTCGGTGGACCAGCCGTGCTCGCGCATGTCCGGGTACACGCCGCTGGCGATGTCGTGATCGACGGTCCGGATGACCCGGGTGGTGACGCCCTGCTTCTCCATGATCCGGCGGCTGATCTGGATCAGCCCGTCCGTGTTGGAGGTCTCGGGCGACTTCTTCAGTGTGCCGTTGAAGAAGACGGCGGAGAGGTCGTCGTAGCGGCGTTTGCCGGCTTCGCTGGTCTGCGGATCATTCATGGACTGCTCCCTTTATTGGCACTGCTCCCCGCGTTCGATGCGGACTTATGGAAAGCCGGCGGCGGGGAGCGGTCCCGGGCAGCTGCGCTGTCAGCCGACCTTGCTGAGGATGGCGGAGGCGTGGGCTTCCAGGCCGCCGTCGCCGGCCTGGCTCTTGCCGGCTGCAACGTCCCACCGCCAGAGGAGGTTCCCGTCCACCAGTCCGAAGATGCGGGTGGCCGCGGTGTAGTCCTTGGAGTGGCTGCCGCGCATCACCAGGTCTGTGCTGAGCTGGATCTGCGGGCCCTTGATCTGGCCGTAGTACAGCTCGGAGATGCCGCCCGGGTGGGCGATGGAGACGGAGATGTCGAACCCGCCGTCGGCGTTGCGGAGCTCCTCGACCTCTTCGGCGCTCTTGAACACGGGGACGATGTCGGCCGGGATCAGGCCGGGACCGCCGTCCTCCTCGCGCTGCTTCCGGTCGAGGGCCCAGAAGCCGGTCTCCACCGTCAGCGGTCGCAGCTTGGTGCCCTCGTCATCGGTCAGCCACGATTCGGCCCGGTACTGCAGGTAGGGCAGGCCGTTGTGGGTGAAGGAGACGTGCTGCAGGAAGTGCTCGGAATCCTCGTCGCCGGCACCCAGCCGGCCGCGGCCTTCCCACTCACCAATGAGCCAGGACAGCGGAACGATTTCGGGCGTCAGATCGGTGGGGATCTCAATGGGCACGGCGTTGACCTCTAAAGCGACGGTTTCCGGGCGGTTGCGGGGTGGTGGTTACTTCTGGCCCTTGAAGAGGCGGTAGACCACGAAACCGGCGAACCAGGCCATGGACAGGCCGGCCACGGCAAGCAGGACAAGGAAGAAGATTTCAAATGCAAGTACGGACATGATGACATCCTAACGCGTTAGTAGATGAGGAGTTTATCGATGAAGTAGGCCAGGGATCCGACGGCGGAGACCGGTCCCAGCCCCATTCCGAGGACCGCCGCGAGGTTCAGGGTTTCGCCGCGGATGATCACGAGGCGGCGGAAGCTGACCAGCACGGCGCCGACCACTATTCCGACCAGCGCCCCGGGCACCACGGCGATGTTCGAGATCGCCAGGCCCGCCAGCGGGCCGGCCAGCCCGGCCCCGACGATGCCCAGGGGCGCCACCACCCGGTCCGGCCAGCGGATCAGGCCGGCCGCGAGCGCGATCGCCGCGCTGATGGCGGCGATGAGCAGCATCTCCTTGACCCCGTTGAACCGGGAGCAAGCGATCCAGCCGGCGCCAAGGCAGGAAAGCAGGACCCCGGCGCAGGATCCGAGGGTGGATTCGAGCCGCTGGGCCTGGCCGGTGCCGCGGATCAGCTGCATGACGAACACCGCCATCACCCCAGCGGCGACGAAGGCCGGGGTCCAGGCCAGGAAGGCCGGACCCGGCAGGTAGGTTGCGGCCACCGCGGAGCCGATCCCCGGCAGCCCGATCAGCGCGGCGAGGGTCTTTTTGGCCGGGATACCCAGGAAGTACGGCCAGCCGAAGCCCACGAGGGCGGCGGTCAGCACGGCTACGGCCAGCAGGACCTCCGGGGTGGAGTAGGCTCCGGCGACGATCGCGGCGAGCCCGGCCATGCCGATAACACCGACGCTCCAGGACTTCATGCGCTTCTTCCCAATGCGGTTCTCCCCCGTGCGGCTCTAGTGACTGCCGTGTTGGCTGCTCTGTGGACTGCGGTTCTTCCCGCGGCGGTTCTCCGGTCAATCCTGCCCTATATGAACGTTTTGTGTCGCAGCAGCGGACGCGGCAAGCCGCTAAACCGTGCCCGCGGGAAGGCGTTTGGGTATACTCAGAGCCTCAGCTACGCTCCCCCGGCCGGCCCCACCCAGGGCCGCACCAGACTTCAAGCAGGGCTCCGCACACCGGAGCCCGGACCGGGAGTCCAGTACCGGCCGGTGAAAGCCCGGCACAAACGCCCAACGATGCGCGGACACCCCTTGGAGGAACCATGTCGCACATCCTGTTATTGACGAACAGCACCGGCTCATCGGTGGACGTCCTGCCTGCGCTTGAGTTGCTCAACCACCGGGTCCACATCCTGCCGGCGGAGCCCACGGCACTGCTCGAGACCGACCCGTGCGACATCGTCCTGCTCGACGCGCGCAAGGACCTGGTGGGCGCCCGCTCCCTGACCCAGCTCCTGAAGGCCACGGGCCTCAGCGCCCCGCTCATGCTGATCCTCACCGAGGGCGGCATGGCCGCCGTCTCCTCCGCGTGGGCCGTCGACGACATCCTGCTCGAGTCCGCCGGACCGGCCGAGGTGGAGGCCAGGATCCGGCTCGGCATCGCCCGCGCCATGCCGGACCAGGACGACACCCCCACCGAGATCCGCGCGGCCGGCGTTGTGATTGACGAGGCCAGCTACACCGCCCGGGTCAACGGCGCCGTGCTGAACCTGACGTTCAAGGAATTCGAACTGCTGAAGTACCTGGCCCAGCACCCCGGACGCGTGTTCACCCGCCAGCAGCTGCTCACCGAGGTCTGGGGCTACGACTACTACGGCGGCACCCGCACCGTCGATGTGCACGTCCGGCGCCTGCGCGCCAAGCTCGGCGCGGACCACGAAAACCTGATCAGCACCGTACGCAACGTCGGCTACCGGCTCACCCTGGCCCGGCAGCCGGATGAGGAACTCTCCGAGGCGTAGCCCCGGCGGCGCGGCGGAGACATACCGACACAAACCGCAAATCGCAGTAAGCGGAAAACATAAAGGCCCCGGACCATCAGGTCCGGGGCCTTTCTTATGCGCCCTACGGCGCTTTTGTGGAGGACATACGGGTCGAACGTATCGAGGCCACCCCACTGGTGGATCCCCCTCAGATTCCGAAACAGCGATCTCATCGATCAATCCCTGCGCCGGATGAGTTACCGACTATACGCATCCGGCGGCGAAGCATCAAATCCGGCCGATACCCCCTCCCCGGGCCCGCGGACGTATAGCCTTGCACCATGAGTCCCGCGCACCCGGAAAACTGGCCCGTACTCACCCTGCAGGGAGCTGTCGACGAGCAGCTGCTGCGCGATGTCAGGACGCTGGTGGCCGCCGCGGAGGAATCCGACGGCAACCCGCCCCTGTCCGAGCAGACGCTGGTCACACTGCGCGCCGCGGACGCCGGCCCGCATTCGGTGATGACCCTGGCGCTCTACTCCCCCGACTATTCCGGCAAGGCGACGGACGCCGACGCCGCCCCCCAGAGTGCCGCCGCTCCCGCCGGTCCGCACGGCAACGACCTGGCCGGCGTCGCCGTCGTGATCGGGGAACCGGACGGCGGCGCGGTGCTGGAGGTGGCGGTGCACCCCAGCTACCGCAACCAGGGCGTCGCGGACCGTCTGGTCAGTGAACTGCAGCGCGTCCGCGGCTTCGATGGCCTGAAGGCGTGGTCGCACGGCAACCACGAGGCCGCGGCGGACCTTGCCGCCCGGTACGGGTACGTCCCGGTCCGGGAACTGTGGAAGATGCGGCTGGCCACGGCAGCCTCGGATTTGCCCGATGTGCCGCTGCCGGAGGGCGTGACCCTCCGCAGCTTCGAGCCAGGACGGGACGAGGAGGCCTGGCTGGCGGTGAACCGTGCCGCGTTCGTCCACCACCCCGAACAGGGCGCCATGACCCGGGCCGACCTGGACGCCCGGATGGCCGAGGACTGGTTCAGCCCCGAGGGATTCCTGCTCGCCGAAGATGCCTCGGGACGGCTGCTGGGCTTCCACTGGACCAAGATCCACCCCCGGCACGGCGACCACCCCGCGATCGGCGAGGTCTACGTCGTCGGCGTCGCCCCGGAGGCCCAGGGCACCGGGCTGGGCAAGGCCCTCACCGTCGCCGGGATCCGCCACCTCCAGCGTCAGGGCCTGCACGCGGTGATGCTGTACGTCGACGGGGACAATATCCCCGCCGTCGCGCTCTACCGCCGGCTCGGCTTCACCCGCTGGGACATGGACGTCATGTACGCGCCGCGGCCCGCCGGCTAGGTCCCACCACGGCCTCCGGGTCCGGCATCAAACGGGCTCACCGGGGTGCGAATCCTTGTAAGGTTGAAGCTACATCGCGCCAGCATTAGGAGAGACCATGCAACGGGAACACGCCGGGACGGCCACGTCTAAAGCCGGAACGCAGAACACCTCCTCCCGGCCGGCGCGGGCACGGTTCGGCTCCTCCGAAGTTCCCGCCTCGCGCGCCACCCAGGACCGGATCGACATCCCGGAGTTCGCCCCGAACCTCGAACCCGAGGGCGACATCAGCCCGGACCGTTTCCTGGACCGCGAGCTGAGCTGGCTGGCCTTCAACGCCCGCGTCCTGGAACTGGCCGAGGATCCGAACCTGCACCTGCTGGAGCGGGTCAGCTTCCTGTCCATCTTCGCCTCCAACCTGGACGAGTTCTTCATGGTCCGGGTGGCCGGCCTCAAGCGCCGCATCGCCACCGGACTCGCCGTGCCGTCCCCCGCAGGGCTGAGCCCCATGCAGGTCCTGGAACAGATCGGCGAGGAGGCGCACCGCCTGCAGCAGCGCCACGCCCGGGTCTGGGCCGAGCAGATCCGCCCGGCCCTGGCCTACGAGCACATCCACCTGATGCACTGGGACGAGCTGGACGACCAGGCCAAGGACCAGCTCAGCGCCATGTTCGCCGAGAAGGTCTTCCCGATCCTGACGCCGCTGGCCGTGGACCCCGCGCACCCGTTCCCCTACATTTCCGGGCTCTCCCTGAACCTCGCCGTCGTGGTCCGCAACCCGGTCAGCGACAAGGAACTCTTCGCCCGCGTCAAGGTCCCCGACCAGCTGCCGCGACTGATCTCCATCGATGGCCCGCGCGCCGGGTCCGTGCCCGGCCGGGTGGCCCGTTTCATCGCACTCGAGGAAGTCATCGCCGTCCACCTGGACCAGCTGTTCGCCGGCATGGAGGTGCTGGAGCACCACACCTTCCGCGTGACCCGCAACGAGGACGTCGAGGTCGAAGAGGACGACGCCGAGAACCTGCTGCAGGCGCTGGAAAAGGAACTGCTGCGCCGCCGCTTCGGCCCGCCCGTCCGGCTGGAACTCACCAACGACATCAACCCCAACATTCGGGCGCTGCTGATCCGTGAGCTGGGCGTCGAGGAATCCGAGGTGTACTCCGTGCCCGCGCCGCTGGACCTGCGCGGCCTCTCCGTCGTCGCCGGGATCGACCGGGCGGACCTGCACTACCCCAAGCACGTCCCGCACACCTCCCGCTACCTGAACGAGTCCGAGACCTCGAAGGCGGCCAACGTCTTCGCGGCGATGCGCCGCCGGGACATCCTGCTGCACCACCCGTACGACTCGTTCTCCACCTCGGTCCAGGCGTTCCTGGAGCAGGCCGCCGCGGACCCCAAGGTCCAGGCCATCAAGCAGACCCTGTACCGCACCTCCGGTGACTCGCCGATCGTCGACGCCCTGATCGACGCCGCCGAGGCGGGCAAGCAGGTCCTGGCCCTGGTGGAGATCAAGGCCCGCTTCGATGAGCAGGCCAACATCTCCTGGGCCCGGAAGCTCGAGCAGGCCGGCGTGCACGTGGTGTACGGCATCGTGGGCCTGAAAACCCACTGCAAGCTCTCCCTGGTCGTGCGCCAGGAAGTGGACGGGCTGCGCCGCTACTGCCACATCGGCACTGGCAACTACCACCCCCGCACCGCCCGCTACTACGAGGACCTGGGCCTGCTGACCGCCAACGAGCAGGTGGGGGAGGACCTGTCCCGGCTGTTCAATCAGCTCTCCGGCTACGCTCCCAAGTCCACGTTCAAGCGGCTGCTCGTGGCGCCGCGGTCCGTCCGGTCCGGCCTGATTGACCGGATTGAAACCGAGATCCGCAACGCCCGGGCCGGCATCGCCTCCCGGGTGCAGATCAAGGTCAACTCCATGGTCGACGAGGCCATCATCGACTCCCTCTACCGGGCCTCGCAGGCCGGCGTGAAGGTGGACGTGATCGTCCGCGGCATCTGCTCGCTGCGGCCGGGCGTGCCGGGCCTGAGCGAGAACATCACGGTCCGCTCCATTTTGGGCCGGTTCCTGGAACACTCGCGCGTCTTCGCCTTCGCCAACGCCGGGGACCCCGTGGTCTACATCGGCTCCGCGGACATGATGCACCGCAACCTGGACCGCCGGGTCGAGGCCCTTGTCCAGCTCTCCAGCAGCGACGACGTCACCTACGTGCTGGACATGCTCCGCCGGTACATGGATCCCGCGACGGCAAGCTGGCACCTGGACCGCAGCGGTGAGTGGTCCCGCCACCACCTCGCCGAGGACGGCACCGAACTCCAGGACGTCCAGTCCTGGCTGCTCGCGTCCCGTTCCCGGCAGCGCCCGGCGAGCCTGCGCTAGGGCCGCCGGTAGTGAACAGCGACGCGCTGGCAGCCGACCAGACCGAGCATGCCGGCGAAACGATCGCCGTCGTCGCCGCCGGGGCCCTGCCCTGGCGGGTAAAGAAGGACAAGCTGGAGGTCCTGCTGATCCACCGGCCCCGCTACGACGACTGGTCCTGGCCCAAGGGAAAACTGGATCCGGGCGAAACGGTTCCCGAGTGCGCGGCGCGGGAGGTCTCCGAGGAAATCGGCCTGCGGGCGCCGCTGGGCATCCCCCTGCCGCCGATCCACTACCGGGTCAACGCCGGGCTGAAGGTGGTGCACTACTGGGCGGTCGACGTCGACGGCGCTCCCCTGCACCCGGACGGCAAGGAAGTGGACAGTGTCCTCTGGTGCGCGCCGGAGAAGGCCGCCCGCCTGCTCACCAATCCCTCCGACCGCGCCCCGCTGGACGCCCTGGTGGCAGCCCACGAGCGGCACGAGCTGGAGACCTGGCCCCTTGTGGTGATCCGACACGCCAAGGCCAAGCCCCGCTCCTCCTGGTCCAAGGCTGAGGGCGACCGTCCGCTGGCCGCCACCGGGACCCGCCAGGCCCAGGCCGTGGGCCGGCTGTTGCAGGCGTGGCGCCCTTCCCGGGTGGTCACCAGCCCGTGGCTGCGCTGCGTCGCCACCGTCGCGCCCTACGCCAAGGCCGTGGAGGCCAAGGTCAAGCTGCACGATTCGCTCACCGAACACCTGCACAGCCGCAGCCCGCACAAGACTGCCAACGTGGTGGAGGGCCTGTTCGACAAGGAACGGCCGGTGGCGCTGTGCACGCACCGCCCGGCGCTCCCCACCGTGTTCGCGCAGCTGGGCAAGCACATGAACTCCCGGCTCCGCGCCCTGCTGCCGGAGTCGGATCCGTATCTTGCGCCGGGCGAACTCGTGGTCTGCCACGTCTCGCGGGCCAAGGGCAAGGTCATCGCCGTGGAGCAGTTCCGCCCGTTCGACGACTAGGTCCTTGACCCCGGTTCCCCGCCCAGCTAGTTTGTATCAACTGCTTGATACAAACTAGGCGGATCATTGGGGGATCTTATGCCGGGCCTTCTGTACGTGCCATCGATGCTGGTGGTGGGGCTCTCGCTGGGCGCCATGGTGGTGTACATCGTGCTCCGTTGGGTGAGCCACGATCCCGCCACCGGAACGTCGGCCGCATCGCTGTCCAATCATGCGCTCTGGGTGGGGATCATCGGCTGGGTTGCCAGCTCGCTTCAGGGCGCGATGAACCTTGGCATCATCCCGGCCAATCCCTCGGCGGCGCCCTATCCCAGGGTTACAGAGGCCGTCGTTCTAGCCCTGGCCTGGCCGGTCCTGGGCTGCCTCGCGGTGGGCCAGCTCAGCTACCCCGGGCCCCAGCAGGCGCGACGGCGGACGGTGCTCTCCGTTCGGCGGATCCGGGATTTCCTGCCGCGCCGCCTGGCGCTGGTGACGGGCGGGATTTTCGTAGCGGCCGGCGCGTTGATCGCCGTCGTCGCGATGCTGCCGGCTTCGACGCCGTCCCGGCCGTCACCGTGAACGACGGATCCGTCCCCCTGCTCCTGGGGGGCCGCGACGGGCGCATCCCCGGAGTGGAACTGGCCGCCTGGCTCGGCGCGGCCCTGGTGGTCCTGGCCGGCGGCACTGTGCTGGTGCTCCTTCTCATCGCCGGCCGCCGTCAGCTGGAGGCCCTCGACGCCGCGGACAATGCGACGCTGCGCAGCATCGCCATGAACCGCCTGCTCAGAACCGTCGCCACCATCGCCGCGGGCCTGGGCGTCATCGCGGGCAACTACGCGACACACCCGGATCCGGCCGCCGTTTCCACGGGGTGGGTCAATCCGGCCGGACTGGCCGGCATGGCGGTGTTGCTGGTGATGTTCTGCTGGCGGCCGCCCACGCTGGCGGCGTCGCTGCTCGGACCCGATAACCGTCCGGTTGAGGGGCTGCGATCCGGCCAGCATCCGGCGGCGCGATTGCTGTCCTCGCTCGGACCGCTCCACGCCGCTGCTGCCGGGTTGCCGCTGGTGGTGGGGGAATTCGTCCTCTCCGGTCCGGCTGCCGAAACCTTCGAGCTGGGCTGGGCCGTCTTCGCCACCGTCGCCGCGGTTGCCTCATCGGCCGGCCTGGCCGCCGGGGAGCTGGTGCTCCGGCACAACTACGGCGACGCCGGAGTCCCCCGCAGCCAGCCACGCCGGACCGTCGGCCCGGCGATGCTGACCACGGCAGTCCTGGCGCTCGTCGCATTCCTGCTGGCCTTGGCAATCACGGCCATCGGTCAGAGTTCACTCGGCGGTGCGGCGGACTGGCTGCCCATCGCGGGGCTGGCGGCTGTCGGCGCGGCCGCCTCCCTGCCGGTCGCACTTCTCGCCCGGTTCCGGCGAAGCGTCCCCAACGGGCCGGACGCAGCGCTCCGGGCCGTCACCGTGCACCGGGCCGTGAGGACCCTGTCGTCGCTCCTCGCCGCGTTGACCGCCGCCTTGCTGATGACCCAAACCCCGGCATGGGCTGCGGTCTTCGCGCCGGCCGGGACCGGAGTGCCTTTCGGGTACTCCGTCGGTGAGTGGTGGCCCGCATCCCTGGCGGGAGGCGTCTTCGTTGCTGCCGCCATCGTCATCGCCATCGTGCCCGTCCGTCTTCCGCACCGAGGTTTCGTACGTCCCACCCCACAGCCGGCCGCATGACCGCAGGACTTTCCATCGATCTCCGCTCGGCAGTTCCCCCGTTCGAGCAAATCCGGGCGCAAATTGCGGCGTTGATCTCCGCCGGTGCACTCGAGCCGGGGGCACACCTCCCGACCGTGCGGCGGCTGGCGGCGGACCTGGGCATCGCCGCGGGTACGGTCGCCCGGGCGTACCGGGAATTGGAGCACGCCGGCCTGGTCGAGACGGGCCGCCGGAAGGGGACGACGGTGGCAACCTCACTGCCACCGGGGGCCAGCCCGGGAGGCGCCGGCGTCGAGGTGGAGCAGGCTGCCGACCGCCTCATCGCCGCTGCCCGTTCTGCCCATCTGGACGATGCGGCAGTCCTCGAGCTGGTGCGGGGCCGGCTGTCCGGCACCTTCGACTAGGATTGACCGCCGGACACCGCCGCAGGACTCCGGTCAGTAGACTGGTGGGGTGAGCATCCCAACGCCCTACGAAGACCTGCTTCGCGACGTCCTGGAGCACGGCACCCACAAGTCCGACCGCACGGGGACCGGCACCAGCAGCGTCTTCGGCCGACAGCTGCGCTTCGACCTCGCCGACAGCTTCCCGCTGATCACCACCAAGCGGGTGCACTTCAAGTCGATCGCCGCCGAGCTGCTCTGGTTTCTGCGCGGCGACAGCAACGTGAAGTGGCTGCAGGAGCAGGGCGTCACCATCTGGAACGAATGGGCCGACGCCGACGGCGAGCTGGGCCCGGTTTACGGCGTGCAGTGGCGGTCCTGGCCCACGCCCGACGGCGGGCACATCGACCAGATCGCCGAGCTCATCAAAAACCTCAAGAGCAACCCGGACTCCCGCCGGCACATCGTCTCCGCCTGGAACGTCTCCGAGCTCAAGAACATGGCGCTGCCGCCCTGCCACGCGTTCTTCCAGTTCTACGTGGCCGACGGCAAACTCTCCTGCCAGCTATACCAGCGTTCGGCCGACCTCTTCCTCGGTGTCCCGTTCAACATCGCCTCCTACGCCCTGCTGACCCTGATGGTCGCCCAGCAGACCGGGCTGGAACCCGGTGAATTCGTCTGGACCGGCGGGGACGTGCACATCTACGACAACCACGTGGACCAAGTCCGCACCCAGCTGGAACGCGAACCGTACGAGTACCCGACGCTGAAGCTCACCCGCACCCCGGCGTCGATCTTCGACTACACCCTTGAGGACTTCGAGGTGGTCGGCTACCGGCACCACCCCACGATCAAGGCCCCGATCGCCGTATGAGCACCGATCCCCGGCAGGGCAACTCGGCGGCTGCCCCCGCGGAGCCCGGCGGCTTCACCGACAAGTTGCACGGCAGCCTCACCGGCCTGGGCCTGGTCTGGGCGCAGACCAGCACCGGAGTGATCGGCCAAGGCGGCACCATGCCGTGGGAGCTGCCCGAGGACATGCGGCACTTCAGCCGGCTCACCGCGGGGCACCCGGTCATCATGGGCCGGAAGACCTGGCAGTCCTTCCCGGCCAAATTCCGCCCCCTGCCCGGCCGGGCCAACATCGTCATCACCCGGCAGGACGGCTGGGGCGACACCCCCGAGGCGGAGGGCGCCCTGGCCGTGGCATCCCTCGATGAGGCGCTCCTGGAGTCCCAGTTCGCCCCCGGCCCGGAGATGGTCTGGGTGATTGGCGGCGGGGAGATCTACGCGCAGGCCCTGGACCTGGCCGACGTCGCCGTCGTCACCACCATCGACACCGCAGCCGAAGGCGACACCTTCGCCCCCGAGCTCGGCTACGAGTGGCGCGCGGAAACCAATTACCCGGCCGACGGCTGGCTCACCGCCGCCAACGGCACCCGCTACCGGATCACCCTCTGGCGCCGTACGGAGGCCAAATAATGCTGCGTAAACCCGAAACCCTGTTCGTCCTGGGCTACATGTTGCTGCCGCTGCTGGCGCTGCTGTCCGCGATCGTGGGACTGACCATGATCCTGGGCGGCAACAAGATTGCCGGGGCGATCGTGCTCGTGATTGTCACCCAGGTGTTCGCCTTCGGCGCCATGTTCGCGCTGCGGCGGCGCAAGAGCGCCCTGCTGGCCGACGACGGCGAGTAGCGGGCGCCTTCGCCCTTTTCGCCCGGCGGACCCGGATGGGGAGAGCACCCCATCGCGGCCTGCCGGCAACCGGGTTAGATTGGGGCGGTCCGGTTCACGGGTCCCCTCGCTGAGGTGGACAGCGGCCGGGGGAATACGTGGGAGTGCGGCAGCGGCACAGTAGGCTGGTGCCCGACAGAGGGGGATGTACATCGTGGCAGGTAACATGTGGGGCGCCGACGTCGCTCAGCTGCGCATGCTGGCGCAAAGCTTCGGGCAAACCTCGGAGACGCTGCTGCAGCAGTCGACGGCCCTGACGGCGGCGATCAACAACAACACGTCGTGGAAGGGTGCGGACAGCGCGCGCTTCACCTCGGAGTGGAACGGCAGCCACCGCGCCCTGATCCAGCAGACCGCACGGGCGCTCAAGCAGCAGTCCAAGCAGCTTCTGACGCAGGCCGACGAGCAGGAGAAGGCCAGTAACGCCAAGGCCGGGTCCGGCGGCGGACCACTGGGTCCGCTCGGCCACGGGTCCGGCCCTGGGGCGTGGGCTGTGGCCGGCGGCATCCTCGCCGGCGGCGCCGCGGGACTCAAGACGTTCATGGGAATCCAGAAGAATATCAAGACCCCGCTCACCTTGGCCAAGACCGTCGGGCAGTACGGCTGGGTATTGAAGAACCAGCGCGCCGAACTGGTGAACGCCCTCTTCACCATGGGCAGGCACCGGCTCGGCGGCCCGGGCTTCGAGATCCGCAACCTCTGGCAGACCACAGCGGGCAACAAGACCCTTGAAGGGCTGCTCAAGGATTCTTCCAAGGCCAGCCGCACCCTCAACGTCATCGACAAGGCTTCGGACGCGGCGTCGCTGAAGAACCTCAACAACTTCGTCAAGCCGTTGGACAAGCTCGGCGGTTTCATCGCGGAGAAGCCCTGGCTCGGCAAGGGCACGAGCCTGGAGTGGCTCGGCAAGTCCGGCATCGCCCGCGGCCTGGGATGGGCCGGCGTCGGCTTCAACACGTATGACTCCGTCGCCAAGTTCGCCGACGGCGACATCAAGGGGGGTGCGGCAAGCGCCGGCAAAGCCCTTCTCGGCGTCGGCTGCTTCCTTCCCCCGCCCGCCGGCACCGTCTGCCAGGTGGCCAGCGTGGGGATCGCGGTCTACGAGAACTGGGACACGATCACCAGCGTGGGTAAGGACATCGGTGAGGGTGTGGTCAATGCCGTGAAGGACCCCGGCAAGTTTGTCAGCGACACCGCCAACAACGTCAAGAATGCAGGAAAGTCCGTGGCCAAGTTCTTCGGCTTTGGAGATTAGGAGACCTAGATGACCGTCCAGCACGAAACGACCCAGGAACCGCGCCTCGGCGTCGACGTCATCGGTTTCGGGGTGGGGGAACTCGCCTACCTCCTCAACGTTTTCGAGGGACCTTCCCGTGACCGTTCCGTCAGCGTCTTCCGCGCCGAGGAACTCGTCGAGGACTCCACGCTGAACACGGCCGGCGCATCCTCCCTGCTGGCCCGGGACCTGGCCGTCGTCTCTGACGACGACCAGGTCGGCGTCAAGGGCGTCGCCGCCGCCGTCGCAACGGCCATGGGCCATGCGACGCGCTGGACCGAGATGTCCCTCCTGACCGAGGACAGCATGGACAACGTGGTGCTTATCGAAGCACCGGAGGTAGCCCTCATGCTGCAGCCTCGCGCCCTGGGGACCTGGTTTGCGTTCGCGCAGGATCCCACCATCGGCTCCGCGGAGGCCATCCTGCGGGTGCTCCGCCAGCACGTCGAGGAACACCCGGGCGGCACGGCCTACCTGGTCTTCAAGACGTTGCAGGAGGAGAAGCACCTGCTGGTCCGCCGCGACGGCCGCGACTGGGCCACCGGCGTTCCGGACTTCGCCACCGACGAGGTTGCAGAGAGCGCCCCGCTGGACGACGCCGGGCTGCTGGCCGGCATTGAGGAGTCCCGTGGCGAGGCGTAGCCGGGATGTCCCGCAGGAACCGGGATACACGCCGTCGCCTGCGCCGAAGGAACCCGTGAGGCACCGCCTTGCCGAAAATGGTGAGATCGTCGCCTATACCGACGAGGAATACGGGGTCCGCAAGGACGACGGCCTCGGCGTCATCAAGCCCGTGAACTCCTCCGGTGGGCTGTTGTTCCTGTCCCTGCTGATGACGGCGCTGTTCGGGCTGATGCTTTACGCGGTTGTCCAGATGGCCCTGACGGACCAGTGGCACATCATGGGCGAGATCTGGTGGATGTACGTATTGGTGCTGTTTCCGCTCTTTGCCGGCTGGGCCGGCTTCATCAAGGAACGCAAGGCCGAGAAGCTCCGCAAGGCCCGTGACCTGCCCCGGCCGGCCGAATAGTCGGTTACGCCGCAACCGTCCGGCTGTGGCGTAACCGACTGCGGCTCCGGCGGCGTGAAGTCTAAACTGGCCCAATGACTACAGCAGCTTCCCCGACCGTCGGACTGGTCGGATGGCGCGGCATGGTCGGCTCCGTCCTAATGCAGCGCATGCAGGACGAGGGCGACTTCGCCGCCATCAACCCGGTCTTCTTCTCCACCTCCAACGCGGGCGGTGCAGCCCCGGACATCGCCGGTGCAGCGTCCGGCGCGGCCGGGAAGCTGGAGGACGCCTACGACGTCGAGACCCTCGCGAAGCTGCCGATCATCGTCACCGCCCAGGGTGGTGACTACACCAAGCAGGTCCACGGCGAACTGCGCAGCCGCGGCTGGAACGGCCTTTGGATCGACGCCGCCTCCACCCTGCGGATGAGCGAAGACTCGATCATCGTCCTGGACCCGATCAACCGCGACGTCATCGACGCCGGCCTGGACGGCGGGGTCAAGGACTTCATCGGCGGAAACTGCACGGTCTCCTGCATGCTCATGGGCCTGGGCGGCCTGTTCACCAACGGACTGGTCGAGTGGGGAACCTCCATGACCTACCAGGCGGCCTCCGGCGGCGGCGCCCGGCACATGCGTGAACTGCTCAGCCAGTTCGGCACGCTCAACGCCGAGGTCAGCACGGAACTGGACGACCCGGCGTCGGCCATCCTCGAGATCGACCGCAAGGTCCTGGCCCACCAGCGCACCGACATCGACGCCACCCAGTTCGGCGTGCCGCTGGCCGGCTCGTTGATCCCGTGGATCGATGCGGACCTGGGCAACGGCCAGTCCAAGGAGGAGTGGAAGGCCGGCGTAGAGACCAACAAGATCCTCGGCACCTCCGCCGCGGACCGGGTGATCATGGACGGCCTCTGTGTCCGGATCGGCGCCATGCGCTCCCACTCTCAGGCCCTGACGCTGAAGCTCCGCGAGGATCTCTCCGTCGCCGAGATCGAGAAGCTGCTGGACGCGGACAACGAGTGGGCCACCGTGGTGCCCAACACCAAGGAAGCGTCCATGGCTGATCTGACCCCCGTGGCGGCGTCCGGCACGCTGAACATCCCGGTGGGACGGATCCGCAAGCTGGAGATGGGCCCCGAGTACATCAGCGCCTTTACCGTGGGTGACCAGCTTCTCTGGGGCGCGGCCGAACCGCTGCGCCGCATGCTCAAGATCGCCACCGGCACCCTCTGACGCCCGGGGCTAAGGCCCGAGGAACTGCCGGTACTCCGCGGCCCGCAGCTCGAACGATTGCCGGGCGGCGGGCCGCAGTCCGTCCCGGGTCTCGAAGGGTTCGGCGACGACGTCGACGCCTTGGTTCCGGCCGCGACTCGCCGTGGCGCTCCACGTCCCGACCACCTGCCCGCCGGCCACGATTGTCTTCTTGAAGACACCGTTGCCGCCCGGCACGATCTTGTCAGCATGGTCGGCCGGGAGGACGACGGACCGGTCCGTGTAGCCGAGGACGAACTCATCGAACCCCGGCAGGGCCAGCACGGAGCGGCCGCCGGGCACACCCTCGGCCAGCAGCGCCGCGGTTTCCGGGGCCAGCCAGTACCGGTTCCCCTCGAACTCCAGCTCCGCCAGTTGGTCCCTATTCTGCGCCAGCGCAACGCGGGCCTCGGTGAGCGGAATCCCGGACCACCAGGCGAAATCCCGTTCCGTGGCCGGGCCGTGGCTGCGCAGGTAGCGCAGCAGCCATTCGGCCGTCCCCTCCGCCCGGTCCAGGGTCCGCGACGCCGTGATCCAGTCATCGAAGGCGACCACCAGCTGCTGGTTGCCCGCCAGTGGCCCCAGGACCAGCAGGCGCAGCTGGCAGAGGGCCGCGAGCAGGTGGATGCCGCGCTGCCCGGCCGGGGATTGCCCCGCCTGATCAAACGCCTCGAACAGCTCAGCCCGGCTGATTGCGGCACCCCCGGCTACCCGTTGCAGCGCGGCGTCCGCGGCGGCGTCGATGTCCGCGCTGGTGATCTCCAGTTGCCGGTGCCGTGCGCCCAGGCTCCGGAGCAGCCGGCCGGAGGTGATCTGCAGGATCCAGCCCAGGTCCTCGGGAGCGAGCAGGTGAAGAGTGCCGCGCATCGGCCAGGACCGGACCACCTCGCCGCGGTCCAGGGCGCCGCGCACGTCGGCCAACGCAGCCCCGGGGACCCGTACGCCTACGGCCCAGAGCGCGGCCGGCAGGTCCTGGGCCTGCATCGCCGTCATGGTCCGCACCGCCTCCGGAACCGACGCGAAGCCCGCCCCGACCAGTCCCTGCGACACGAGCCTGAGCCGCCCCAGCAGAGGACGGGTCAGGCGCGGACCGGCGGGTTTCATGGCACCATCCTAGGGCCGCCCTCCGTCCGCCTGCGGGAACATGCGGAACCCCCGGAGCCCTCCCAGCGTCCGCCCAGCCGGAGTCCTTAAACTGGATCAATGACATTGGGAGACGTGTGGCCCCGGCTGCGGCCGCTGTGCCGGAGGCTGGCCCTGCTGGGCTGGGCCGCCAGCGCGGTGGGCATGGCCGCGGGACTCGCCGTCGCCATCGCCAGCGGCACCCGCCTCTCCCCCCTGATGACGACGTTCCAGACGGTCTCCGTGGCCGCCATGGCCGTCGCCGTCGTGAGCTTCGCGACCGCCGCCACCCTGCAGCCCCGGCGGACCCCCAGGGAGCAGGAGCGCCGGGACCTGGAGCTGGACCCGGGCGCCGCGTTCCCCGCCACGGTGCAGAGCCTGCTGCTGGGGTCCCTGGCCCTGCTGGCCGGAGCGGTGGCGTTCGCGTGCGCCGGGCTGATGCTGCGCAGCGGCCCGAGCGTGCAGTCCGTGGCCTTCTGCCAGGTGTTCCTCCTGGGTGCGGCCGCCTCCGGCTTCACGTTCATGCTCTTCACCAAGGTGGTCCCGCGGCGGGGACGCAACTAGCCCGCTGCTGACGCGGCCCCCCCGTAGGCTGGTCCGATGACTGTGGGGAGTTTATTCGGCGGGGTGGGACGCGCCGGCCTCTTGTGGCTGTCGCTGGCCACCCTTGCCGTCGCAGCAGGAACCGCCGCGACGGTGGGGGCCCTGGGCCAGGAGGCGGGCGGACGCGACCCGGAGCCCTATCTCATCTGGGGAATCTTGGGGTTGGCCGGCGGGTACGCCTCGCTCTCGGCCGGAGGCCGGGCGGTCGCTGCGGCGCCTGGGAAGATCAGGCTGCTGCGCGGCTGGCGTGAGCATCCCCGTTCGGTCCACGTGCTGGTGGTGCTGACCGCCCTGGGCACGGCGGCATCCATCGCTGCCATGGTGCTGGGCTTGAACCATGCTTTCGGCGGGATACGGGACAGCACACTTTCCGCGGCCGTCTATTACCCCACCATGGCGCTGGCGGGCTGGGCGCACGCGCTGGCGGCGTCGGCGCTGAAGACCCGCGCACGGCAGGAAGAACCCGCCCCGGATCCCGTGGGCTAGAGTTCGACGCCGATCAACAGCGGTTCGGGATGCAGCTCGATGCCGAACCGGTCGGCGACGCCACGGCGCACCTCGCGGGCGATGGCCAGCACATCATCGGTGCTGGCGCCGCCGCGGTTGGTGATGGCGAGGGTGTGCTTCGTGGACAGGGAGGCCCGGCCGCCGGACACGCTGTCCGGTTCAAGGCCAAAGCCCTTGCCGAAGCCGGCCCGGTCGATCAGCCAGGCCGCGGAAAGCTTGACCATGCCTTCGGCGCCCGCGGGGAACCGGGGCGCGTCGGCCGGCAGCCGGTCTGCGGTCTCGGCCGGCACGATCGGGTTGGTGAAGAATGACCCGGTGGAGTATGTATCGCGGTCCTCGGCGTCCCAGACCATGCCCTTGGAGGCCCGCAGCCGCAACACCTCGCGGCGGACATCGTTGGAGTAGGCCCGCTGGCCGACCTCGACTCCGAGGGCCCGGGCCAGCTCGGCGTAGCGAATGGGGGCGCTCATGCGTCCCAACGGAAGCTGGAATTCGACCGTGAGGACCACGTAGCGGGGCGAACCCTCGACGGTGGTCTGCTTCAGGATCGAGTCGCGGTAGCCGAACTTCAGTTCGGAATTGGTGAAGGTCTGCACGGCGTTCCGCTGCCGGTCCCAGGTGCGGACCGCGGCGATGGTCTGGGACACGTCAGCCCCGTAGGCGCCGACGTTCTGGACCGGGGTGCCGCCGGTGGCGCCGGGGATGCCGGAGAGCGCCTCAATGCCCGACCAGGCGTGCCTGACGGCGTGTTCCACCAGGGCGTCCCAGTTGTGACCGGCCTGGACCACGACGGCAACGCCGCCGCAGGAGTCCTCGGCGTTGACGGTGAACCCCTCCGAGGCGATCTTCACCACCGTGCCGGCGAACCCGCCGTCGGCTACCAGGAGGTTCGAGCCGCCGCCGAGGATCAGCACCTCCTCCCCCGCGGCGTCGGCGGTGCGGACGGCGTCGATGATCTCCGCCTCGGTCCGGGCCTCCACATAGCGGGCGGCGGGACCGCCGACGCCGGCGGTGGTCAGGGAGGAAAGCAGAGTCTGGGTCACCCCTCCAGCCTAGCCGCGTTCGGCGGCCCCTCCGAAAGCCGGGGTGCCCGCCCGGGGAGACAGGCCGGCACCCGCGTGTGAATGCGGCTGGCACCGGACCGGCGGGCCAGGAGTCAGGCGGCCTTCCGCGCCACCGGGGAGAGCAGGAAACTGACCACCAGCATCACCATCACGGCCAGCAGGGAGTGCAGGATTCCCACGTGCTCGGCCAGCAGTCCCAGCAGCGGCGGGCCGCAGAGGAACGCGCCGTAGCCGATGGTGGACACCACGGAAACCCGCGCCGCGGCGCGCACGGGATCGTCGGCCGCAGCGGACATCCCCACCGGGAAGCCCAGGGACGCGCCGAGTCCCCAGAACGCGAGGGCCACGTAGGCCAGCCACGGCACCGGGGCGAAGACGAACAGGGCGAGGCCGCCGACGGCCAGCGCGGCGCACCAGCGCATCACCGGGACCCGGCCGAAGCGGTCCAGCGCCACGGTTCCGGCGAACCGGCCCACGGTCATGAAGGTGACGAACAATCCGTACCCGGCGGCCCCGGCGGCCTGCGTCTGGCCGTGGCCGTCGGCCAGCGCCAGCGCCACCCAGTCCCCCGCAGCCCCCTCGGCGAGGGCCAGGCCGAGGACCAGCACACCCAGCAGCAGGGTCCTGCGGTCGCGCCAGGCCTGCGCGATCTGGCGTTTGTTGTCCAGAGGCGCGGCCGCGTCCTGGGTGGCCTGGCTGATCACGGGGATGGGCCCGGTGGACGGGTCCTCGAAGGGATCGGGGCCAGCGGGGGTGAAGGGTTCGTCGGCGGTCACAGGGGTGACGTCAGCGCGGAACCAGGTTGCGGCCGTAGCCACGGATCCGGCGACGAGGGCGCCGACGGCGGCCAGGTGCCAGGCGACCGGGATCCCGGCGCCGGCGGCCCACGCTCCGGCGCCGGCCCCCGCGACCGTTCCGAGGCTGAAGGCGCCGTGCAGGCGCGGCATGATGTGCCGGCGCACAGCCCGCTCGACGGCGGCCCCCTCGACGTTGGAGGCGGTGTTCCAGCTGGCGGTGCCCAGGCCCACCACCACCAGCCCGGCCGCGACCGCGAGCGGGCTGACCAGGATGGAGGTGCCGATGCCGGCGATCACCAGCCCGATGCCCACCATGATGCTGCCGATCCGGATGGTCTGCTTGGACCCGAAGTGCAGCACGATCAGCCCGGACGCGGACACGGAGACGAAGGACCCCAGCGTCATGCAGAGCAGCAGCAGGCCCACGGTGCCGGGAGTCAGGTCCAGCCCGTCACGGATGGCGGGGATGCGGGACACCCAGCTGGCGAAGGCGACGCCGCTGAAGGCGTACGCCGCGACCACCGCGTTGCGCCACCGGGTGATCTCGGTGGCCTGCGGGGTTCCGACCGTCACGGCAGCGCCATCGGGTCAGGCCACCTTGACGACGGCCTGGGCCTTCATCAGGACCTTCTGGCCGCCCGAGACGACGGTGAGGTCCACGCGTGCGGTGCCCGCCTCGGCGTCGAGCGCGCCGATGACGGCAGCGACCTCGATCACGGCGCCGGCGTCGGGCGTTCCGGTGGTGTCCGCGACGGGGACGGGCTTGCTGAAGCGGGTCTGGAAGTCCACGACGGCGGCGGGGTCGCCGGCCCAGTCGGTGACGAGCTGGACGGCCGCGCCCATGGTGAACATGCCGTGCGCGATCACGCCGGGCAGGCCGACACCGGTGGCGAAGGCCTCGTTCCAGTGGATGGGGTTAAAGTCTCCGGAGGCGCCGGCGTACTTGACCAGGTCCGTGCGGGTGACCTCGATGGTGCGGCTGCCCAGGTCCTGGCCGACCGTGAGTTCTGTGAAAGTGGGGGTCATGGTTACTGTCCCTCTCCGCGGACCAGGATGGACGAGGTGGTGGTGGCGACCGGGACGCGCTGCCCGGAATCCGCCCCGGCGTCGTCACCGGTGACGGCGAAGATTTCGGCGCGGGTGGTGATCATGGCCCCTCCGCCCATGGCGCGGACGCCGTCGACGTGCAGCTCGGCGACCAGCCGGTCCCCTGCCGTGATGGGGCGGTGGTGGACGAAGCGCTGGTCCGCGTGGACCACGCGGGAAAAGTCGATGCCGGAGGCAGGGTCCGCGATCAGCTGGGCGTCGGCGCGCTGGGCGACGATGATGGCGAAGGTGGGCGGTGCCACCAGGTCCGCGTGGCCCAGCGACCGGGCAGCCTCGACGTCGAAGTGGGCGGGGTGGGCGGCCTTAACGGCGCGCGCGAATTCGCGGATCTTTTCCCGGCCGACGTCGTACACCTCTGCGGCAGGGTAGCTGCGTCCCTGCAGGTCCGGATTAATAGTCATGAGTCCAGCCTAGCGGCCGCTACCGCTGGAGTTTTTTGCGGATCGCCTGGCCGCGGACCACCATGCCGGCGATGTGCAGGATGAGGCCGGCGCCGATCACGCCGAGGGCGGTGAAGGACAGCGCCTGGTTACCGGTGGAGTTGCCGATCAGGGTGAGGATGATGCCGGCGGCGATCAGTCCCATGGCTCCGAAGACGAGCACCTTGTAGCGGGTCGGCGCGGTGGCCCAGAATTCGTTCAGCACCCTGCCATTCTACGGGGCCGGACCGGGCGGCCCGCCCCGGTTTGGAGGCCCCGGTGTGGAGGCTCCGGCTCAGAAGAGCGACTCTTGGACCGCCGGCACGTCGGAGTGGTGCTCCCCGGTTTCCAGCAGGCGTCCCTTCAGGTCTCCGAGGTTGACGACGAACTCCGGCCCGTTGTCCATCAGGCCGGCGAGGGCGATCCCGCCGCTCAGGGACCGGATAGTGAAGCCGTGGGCGTCGGCGGCGAGGGGGTGCGGGTACGGGTGCCGGGGGCTGTGGCCGCAGGCCAGGTCCGCCAGCGCAGGCCGGGTCCAGGGTTCGTCCACCACTTCGTACCCGTCGCCGCCGGCCACACTCAGCAGCGCCCTGGCCCGTTGAGCTTCCTCGGCGTTGCGGGCATCGATCTCGGCCGCGGGGCGCGGGTCGGCCAGGCCGGCGGCTTTGGCGGCGGACCGGATCTGTTGGGGCAGGCCGGCGTCCCGGGTGACCAGGTCCTCGAGCAGCCGAACGATCCGGCCGTCGTCGGCCCGGGCAATGTACCGTGCCGCCACTGTGCCCTGTTCGGCGAGCCGGTGCCATTTCCGGAGCGCGGAGGCCGTGCCCACCTTGGTGGCGCCGTGGGCGAAGGAGGCGACGTAGAGCCAGTGCGGCTGCATCAGGTAGGCCCGCAGGCCGGGCGGGACGCGGCCGCCGCGGTGGAAGTCGTGGATCAGGCGGGAATCGTCCGCCGCGAAGCAGGGGCCGCACTGGTTTCCGCGCTCGGCGTGAGCGTTCCGTGGGCAGGGGATGTGGTCCCGCTCGGCCGGGCCGTGCACCCTGTGGTGGCCCAGGCAGTGTTTGCCGGGGACGGAGATCCGGAACCCGAGCCGGGTTCCGGCGTCGAGCTCCACGTCCCGGAAGCCGCCCGCGGCGTCCTGGACGCGCAGGGCGGCGCGGGGATTCTCCGGTTGATCCCAAAAGACCCCGTGAACCAGCTCGTTGGCATGGGTCACGGGGTCTCCTGACGGGTCGGGCGCGGCTACAGGGCCGGCTGCACCCCAAAGGCTACCGCGAGCTTCATGATCTTCTCGGCGCGGCCCAGGCGCGGCAGGTCGGAACCGTCGCGGATGACGCGGCCGTTGGCCTCGAAGTCGGCCATGAAGTCCGTGGCCCAGGCGACGTCCGACGGCGTCGGGCTGATGACCTCGTTGATGACATGGGTCTGGTCGATGGCCAGGCACAGCTTGCCGGTCATGCCCATCATCACGGTGATGCCGGTCTGCTCGCGCAGGATCGGGTGGTTGGTGCCCACCGTGGGGCCGTCGATGGGGCCGGGCAGGTTGCCGACGCGGCTGGCGACGACGAGCTTGGCGCGCGGGTAGGCCATGGCCTCCGGGGTGGCGGCCATGCCGGTGTCGCGGCGGAAGTCACCGGAGCCAAAAGCGAGGCGGAACGCGCCCTGGGCCTTGGCGATGTGGTTGGCTTCCTCGATGCCGACGGCGGACTCAACCAGCGGGATGACGGGGGTCTTGCCGTCCATGCGGTGGAAGCTCTCGGTGACCTGGTCCGCGGACTCGGTCTTGGCCAGCATCACGCCGAGCAGTCCGGGGGTGCCGCGGAGGCCGGCGAGGTCGTCGGCCCAGAACGGGCTGGTGGCGTCGTTGATCCGGACCCAGGCGTTGCCGCCCGCGGTCAGCCAGTCGACGACGTGCTGCCGGGCCTGGTCCTTCTGGGAGGGGTCCACCGCGTCTTCGATGTCCAGGATGATCGCGTCGGCGCGGGACTCCGAGGATTCGGTGAACAGCTCCGGCTTCATGGCGTTGACCAGCAGCCAGGAGCGGGCGATCTCGGCCGGGACATTGCGTTGGGGCCGGACAATCCCGGCGGTGGTCGTAGAGGTCATGCCTCTACGCTAGCCGCCCGGAACGTCCGGCCGCCAAGTACTACCCCGGTTCCGGGCGACCATTACGACCAAAATCACGTTCCCGCCGCCCACGGGCCGTCAGATGGGGCTTGTAAGAGCCTCGCCTGCCGGCCCGTGGGATGGGTTAGGGGATGTTGCTGCCGCGGGCGGTGATCCAGAGCCGGTACCACTCGGGCCGGGTCATGGCCGCGGCCACGTCCGCCGCACCGGCGCAGGCGCGGATCCGCTCCGGGTTGGCGCTGCCGATCACCGGAGAGATGCCGGCCGGATGCTTCATCAGCCAGCCGAGCACCACGGCTTCGCCGGTGGTGCCCTTCTCCGCCGCCATCGCGGCGACGAGTTCCGCCGTCGCGCTTGCGGCGGCATCCCCACCGCCGGCCGCCCCGGTATACCGGCCCTGGGCCAGCGCCCCGTAGGCCTGCAGCCCGATGCCACGGCGGACGCAGTGCTCCACGGTGCCGTGCGGAAAGCTGTAGTCCGTCCCGTCGGCGTGGTTCACCAGGACCGTGCTCTCCAGCCAGGCCCGGGCCCCGAGACTCATCTCCAACTGGTTGGCCACGACGGGTGCTTCCAGCCGGTCCTGCAGCAGCTCGATCTGCGCCGCGGACATGTTTGACACGCCGACCGAGCGGACCTTGCCCTCGGCCATGAGGCGGCCGACGGCGGAGGCCACCTCGGCCGGATCCAGCAGGGGATCCGGCCGGTGCAGCATCAGCACGTCCACGTAGTCCGTCTTGAGCCGGGCCAGGCTGCCGTTGACCCGTTCCCGGATCGCCTCGCCGCTTAGGTCGTAGTAGGCGTCGAGTCCGTTGTCACCCAGCCGGATCCCGCACTTGGTCTGCAGCCGGATCCGCTCGCGCAGGCCCGGCGTCCGTGCCAGCACCTCGCCGAACACCGCCTCGGCCTTGCCGCCGCGATAGATGTCGGCATGGTCGAACAGGGTGATGCCGGCCTCCAGGGCGGCATCAACCGCGGCCGCCGCCTGATCGACGTCGGCAGAGGTGTACGGCTCCGCCGACCAACTGCCGCCCAGACCCATGCAGCCATAAATCAGTTCCTGGACGGGGTTCAGTTCCTTGACGGGGGGCACTTCTTCGGCACTCACCGCAGCCAGACGGTGGTGTTGCCGGGCAGCCGGCCGCCGTCGAGGGGTCCGCTGCTGATCAGGACCTCACCGGCGGGCAGGTCGACGGCGTCGGAGCCGAAGTTCGTCACCGACTGCCAGCCGTCGTGCCGGCGGAAGTGCAGGACACCCGCGTCGCTGTTCTCCACCCATTCCAGTTCCTCGGAGGCCTGCAACTCACGGCGGAGCTTGAGGGCCTTGCGGTAGAACTCCAGGGTCGAGCCCTCTTGGCCGTCCTGGGCGGCGACGGCGTAGCGGCCGAACCATTCGGGCTGGGGCAGGTGGGCACGTCCGGCGCCGAAGCCGAAGGAGCTGCCCTCGGTTTCCCAGGGCAGCGGGACACGGCAGCCGTCGCGGCCGATCTCGACGCCCTTGTTGCGGAAGAACGTGGGGTCCTGACGCTCGGAGTCCGGGATTTCGCCGACTTCCTGGAGGCCCAGTTCCTCGCCCTGGTACAGGTAGGCAGAGCCGGGCAGCGCCAGCATCAGCAGAGTGGCGGCCCGGGCGCGGCGCAGGCCGAGTTCGATATCGAGTTCCTCGGCGGGGGCGCCGGCGAGGAGCCACCCCTTGCCGTCCTGGCCCTTGGCGTGCTTGCCGCCGCCCTGCGGGAGGCCGTAGCGGGTGGCGTGCCGGACGACGTCGTGGTTGGAGAACACCCACGTAGACGAGGCACCGGACTCGGTGGCCTCGGCGAGGTTACGGGTGATGATCTCGCGGAACTCGTCGGCGTCGAAGTCGGCCTGCAGCAGGTCGAAGTTGAACGCCTGGCCCAGGCCCTGCGGGCTAGCGTAACGGGCGCGGCGGCTCGCGTGGACCCAGGCTTCGGCGACGGCGGTGCGCGGCGGGTTGTATTCGTTGAAGACCTCGCGCCACTCGACGTAGATCTCGTGCACCTCGTCGCGGTCCCAGAACGGGTGCGAGCCGTCGATGAAGCCGTCGGTGCCGGTGTTGGCCTCGCTGAGTTCCAGCTTGGAGAGCAGCGGCTCGGTCAGGTCCTTGGTTAGGGCGTGGGCGACGTCGACGCGGAAGCCGTCCACGCCGCGGTCGGACCAGAAGCGCAGGGTCTTCAGGAAGTCATCCCGGATCTCGCGGTTGGACCAGTTCAGGTCCGGCTGTTCCTTGGCGAAGATGTGCATGTACCACTGGCCGGGCGTGCCGTCGGGCTCGGTGATGCGCTCCCAGGCGGGGCCGCCGAAGACGGATTCCCAGTCCGAGGGCGGGATCTCGCCGTTCTCGCCCTTGCCATCGCGGAAGATGTAACGCTCGCGGGCATCCGAGCCGCGCGGGGAGGCAAGGGCCTCCTTGAACCATTCGTGCCGGTTGGACGAGTGGTTCGGGACGATGTCGGCGATCAGCTTGATCCCGGCGGCGTGCAGCGCGGCGGACATCTCGTCGAAGTCGGCGAGGTTACCCAGCTTGGGATCGACGTCGCGGTAGTCGTCGACGTCGTAGCCGCCGTCGGCGAGGGCGGACGGGTAGAACGGGGAGAGCCAGACGGCGTCAATGCCGAGGGCCTTCAGGTACGGGACCTTGGCGGTGATGCCCTTGATGTCACCGATGCCGTCGCCATTGGAGTCGGAGAAGCTGCGCGGGTAGATCTGGTAGACGGACGCCTGGCGCCACCAGTTCGGGTCGGCGGCGGCGTCGGATCCGGACAGGGTGGCCAGCGTGGCGGTGTTCGACAAGTGAAGTCCTTTTGAGAGCCGGGTCTGATACTTTGGACAGCATAATTTAGATAGAAACTAAATCTATTACCGCTCAATTATGGGTGCCGCGTTACAGGGAGGTCAAGATTCCGCAGCCGCACGCCGCCGGTACGCCGCAGTCCCTCCGCCGGGTCAACGCCCAGGCGGTTCTCGCCGCCGTCCGGACCACGGAGGTGGCCACCGGCACCGGGCTGATGGCAGCCACCGGACTCACCCGTGCCACCGTGATCGCCGTGTGTGAGGACCTCGTCCGGAGCGGCTGGCTAAGGGAGCTGGACACCCCGGCCCGCGAAGGCGCCTCCCCCTCCGCCGCCGCCGGCAAACCGCGCAAGGGCCGGCCCGCGCGGCGCTTTGAACTGAATGCCCGCGCCGGCGTCGTCCTCGGCGTCGACATCGGCGCGGGGACCACGACGGCGGCCGTCGCGGACCTGCGCGGCACCGTCCTCGGCCGGGCCAGTGCGGCCTTCCGGGCCACGGACATCCCGGCGGCGGAGCGCGTCAGCGTGGTGGACCGGGCCTGCCTGGACGCACTCCGGGAGGCCGGCCAGACCCCGGAGAAGGTGCTGGCGGTGACGGCCGGCATCGCCGCCCCGGTCGACCGGGAGGGTGCCGTCCTCGCCGCCCAGCACTTCTGGACCCTGTTCGACGTCGGGCTCCGCTCCGCCCTCCACGAACGGCACGGCTGGCCGGTGCGGCTTGAGAACGACGCCAATCTCGCGGCCCTGGGCGAACGCTGGCGCGGAACCGGCGCCGGGGTGGCAGACCTGGTGGTGCTGCTGGCCAGTGAACGCCTCGGCGCGGGGGTGCTGGAATCGGGCCGGCTGCTGCATGGCCGGGCGGGCGGTGCCGGGGAGATGGGATTCCTGTCCCTCGTGGAGGGCGTGGGCTCCAGCGCGGGCATCGCGAGCCTGGCCAGGACGTGGCAGGCGGAGGCCGGGGGTCCCACCGGCGGCGGTCCGGCGGGGGCCCGGCGGGTCTTCGCCGACGCCGCGGCCGGGGACGCTGCCGCGCTGGAGATCCTCGACCGCCTCGCCGAGCGGATGGCCCGGGTGATCGCCGCGATCGCGAGCTTCATCAACCCCGAGCAGGTGGTGATCGGGGGCGCCGTCGCCGATTCCGCGGGCGCGCTGCTGCCCGGCATTAGTGCCGCCCTGCCGGCCCTGACCGCCACTCCCCCGCGAGTCACCGTGTCCACGCTGGGGGATACGATCGTGACCGTCGGAGCCGTCCGGCACGCCCTGGACTACGTCGAGGCGAACGCCCTGGACCTGCGGCTGGTGATGTAGCGGCTGCTGCTACTCCGGCATGGTCATGGTGCGCAGGTCCAGCTGCCTCAGCACCCGGTCCGCCACCTCGGGGTCCATATCCGGTTCGTTCCGGGCGGCCACGACTTCCTGGCGGGCTGCGTCCAGGGCGATGGTCTGAACCGCGATCGCCAGCTCCCGGCCACGCTTGCGCTTGTCCCCCAGGCTTTCGTTGCGCAGGCTGCCGTCGAGCAGCTCGGCGTGCAGGCGGGTCATCTTCTCCTTCACCAGCGCCACCTTCTCCGGCGGCAGCTCCTTCATCAGCTGATGGTCCTTCAGGGCGGCGACGGCGGCCTGCTGGGCCCGGGCGGCCAGAAGGCGGGCGGCATCCCGCTCCACGGACCCGTCCTCCGAGGCCTTCAGCACCCGCATCAGCCACGGCAGCGTCAGCCCGGGAAGCACCAGGGTGGCCAGCAGCACGGCGCAGGCAATGACCAGCAGCTCGCTGCGGGCCGGGAACGGTGTACCATCCTCCAGGGTAAGCGGCAGCGCGAGGGCCAGGGCCAGGGTGGCCAGCCCGCGCATGCCGCACCAGGTGAGGATCAGCACCTCCTTGGCGGAGGTCGGCCGCAGCGTGTTCTTGCCGCTGCGGGCCAGGCCAGACATCAGCGCCAGCCAGCCGAAGCGGACGGCGAAGACCAGGACGCAGATCACCGCTGCGGTGCCGGCCATGCCAAGGACCGCCGTGCCTTCGTCGTGGATGACCTGCCGGATCTCCAGGCCCACCAGCCCGAACGCCAGGCCCGTGACCAGCAGTTCCACGACGTCCCAGAAGGCGGTGCGGGTGATCCGCTCGGCGGCGTCCTGCGGCCGTGAGTGCCGCTGCACCTCGAGGGCGGTGACGACGACTGCGATGACGCCAGAGGCGTGGAGCTCCTCGGCGAGGATGTAGGCGGCGAACGGCACCACCAGGGTGACGGCGCTCCGGGCCACCATGGACTGCACCAGCCGGGTGACCAGGCCGGTGAGCCAGCCCATGGCAATCCCGACCCCCACGGCAAGGGCCGCGCCGAGCGCGAACTGGAGGACGACGTCGGGCCCCAGCTTGGTGCCCGAAACGGAGGCGGCGACGGCGGCCTGGAAGATGACGATGGCCGCCGCGTCGTTGAACAGGCCCTCGCTTTGCAGCACGGTGATCAGCCGGCGGGGCATGTGGACCCGGCCGGCGATGGAATCCACGGCGACGGGGTCCGGGGGTGCCACCATGGCCCCGAGGGCGATGGCGGCGGGGATGCCGATGCTCGGAATCATCA
This sequence comes from Arthrobacter sp. NPDC080082, assembly GCF_040686595.1. Taxonomy (NCBI): domain Bacteria; kingdom Bacillati; phylum Actinomycetota; class Actinomycetes; order Micrococcales; family Micrococcaceae; genus Arthrobacter; species Arthrobacter sp. NPDC080082. The sequence continues at coordinate 382,045 of NZ_JBFBKQ010000001.1, forward strand.
GCCAGGCGGCCCCCGCGACGACGGCGGTGGAGACCACCACCAGGGCGACGGCGAGCATGAGCAGGGTACGCCAGCGGACCCGGAAGACGGCCCAGGAGCTGCGCTGCGCGGTGGCGAAGAGCAGCGGCGGGAGGAAGACCGGCAGGATCAGCTCCGGGGTGATGTCCACCTCCGGGAAGCCGGGGATGAAGGTCAGTGCCACGGCCAGGATCAGCATCAGCACCGGGTAGGGCAGCCGGAGCCGGTCCCCCAGACCCACGGCCACGACGGTGGCCAGCAGTAGTCCAATAATGAGGGCCAAAAGATCCATGTGCTCACTTTCCCCGGGGTGATTGCTGCCGGCCCGTCGGCGCAATTGCCATTGCGGCGCGGCCGGGAGCCCCTACCACCCTACCGGGGGCGCGCCTGCGCCCCCGGGCCCGGGGATCGGTACGGCCTAGACCAGGGACTTGAGGGCGTCCGCCACGGGAGTCGAACCGTCACGGAATTCGATGGTGTGTCCCGCGGTCTTCGGCTCCGCCAGCACGGCGGCAGCGACCAGCGCGACGTTGGCGCGGGCGGTGCCGGTCCCGTCGGAGGTGTCGGCCGGGTTGGCTTCGATCAGGCCGTTGCCTTCGCCGTCGGTCAGCGAGCCCGGGCCCAGGATGGTCCAGTCCAGGCCGCTCTGGCGCAGGTGGGAGTCGGCAGCCGCCTTGGCCTCGGCGTAGGCGTGGAAGCTGTTGTCCTCGGGGACGCCATGGTCCGGCCCGGCGCCGAGGTAGGAGACCATGACGTAGCGGCGCACGCCGGCCTGGTCTGCGGCGTCCATGGAGCGGATGGCCGCGTCACGGTCGACGGCGTAGGTGCGTTCCGGGCTTCCGCCGCCGGCTCCGGCGGACCAGACGACGGCGTCGTGGCCGTCCAGCGCCGCGGCGATCTCCGCCGTCGTCGAGTTTTCCACGTCCAGCACCAGGGGGGTGGCGCCGGTGGCGGCGACGTCGTCCCGGTGTTCGGGGTTGCGGATGACCGAGGTCACCTGGGACCCGTCCTGGGTGAGGATGCCGGATAGTTTCAAGGCCACTTTGCCGTGGCCGCCGATGATCGCAATTTTCGTCATCGTTCCATTCTGTCCCACCCCGCCGACCATCGCACCCTTTGCGCTATCACGTCGGGGAGACCTAGCCGACCTGATCGGCAAATGCGGAAGCCAGTCCGGAGAGGACTTCTTTGTTGAGATGGTCCGGGTCGTAATAGATAGACACCCCTCCGATGGCCGAATAGCAGTTGCTGTCGTCGCAGAAGTAAGCGTTCAGATCTATGGGACGCACGTGGGGGCTCTGAATTCTGTCGACTGCTGCTCGGAGCGGGTCGGGTGGGAGCGCCCGATCCTTGGCCACTGCACAAGTCGCGGGGTCTGATGCGTGGATCGACACACAATCCGGGCTGCGCACTGCGCCATTCTGGGGAGGATCAAAGATTGGCAAAATTGTGGCCCCCGCGTCCAGCCATCGTTTCCAGTATTTGACTACCCCGTCTGCGTACTGAGCTGGCTGGCTCCTACCGGTGCCATCGTCAATCTGCTCTCCGGAAGCAAACATGCTGACGAAGACCTTGCTTGGCCGGTCCCGCTCCACCGCGGTGGCTACGGTCTGGCTCCATTTCTCGCAGCTGGCTTTCTTCGCCGGGTCGGCTGCTTGGCCTTGGTATCCGGCGTAAGGGGCGTCGACAAGTGGACAGCCACCGAAGTAGCTCCACTTCAGCTTCCAGTGACGTTTCTTAGCCAACTCGAAGACGGCTGTTTGCCATTGCTGCGCGTGGGAGTCTCCTACCAGCCAGACGGTCTCAGCCTTCGGGTCCCCGGCGGACAGATCGCAGGAGGCAGGGTGGCCCTGCAGTCCGTCTTTAAGGGTGTTGTCGTTTGTAGGGCACTCATCAGGGAATTGAGCGTAGGAATTCTGAGGACCCATGTTGGGCAACGTGACGGGAATCGTGAAGGGATTTCCGCAGTCCGCCTGTCGGTTCATCACCGAAGGGCCGTGACAGGGATTCGCGGCCAGCCTGTCCGCCAGCGCCTTGGCTTCGTTCGACTTCTCCACACTCAGAAGGCCCAGTCCAAAAGCTGCCAGAGCAACGGCGACCATTCCAGCCGTCAGGGACAAGAAGACGACTCGGACGCGCCCCCGGCTCGGCTGAGGTTCGATCCATCGGTCTTCCACCACGCGCTTGGTGGCCCAAGCCAGCACGAGCGCAATGAATAGCACACCGAGCTTCGCTCCAGTACCTGGTTCCGCGCCGAGGACAAAGGGCGCGACGACAATGAGCGGCCAATGCCACAAATACATTGAGTAAGAAATTGTCCCGAGAAACTGAACAGGAGAACTCGCCGTCACTCGTGCATGCCACATCCGTGCGCCGTCGGATCCAGCAAGAATCACTAATGCCGTTCCTAGTACGGGGAGGGCGACGGTCCATCCCGGGAACGGGGTGTTGCGGCCGAATGAAGCGGCACTGGCCAGAATGACGGCAAAACCCGCCAGTGCTGCGAGGTTGCGAACCCGCAGCGTAAGCGTCGGGATGGAACCAGCCAGAGCGACGGCCGCCCCGACTCCGAACTCCCACGCCCGGACATGAGTGACGAAGTACGCCTCGCTGGGTGCCACGGCCGTAACATAAACGCTGCAGATTAGCCCTCCCGCGGCAACGACGCCGACCGCCGCTTTCAGGACAGCTTCCGGGGACTTGGACGCCTTCCGGGCCGCCACATAGAGACCCATCAGACCGAGCGGCCACAGAAGGTAGAACTGTTCCTCCACAGAAAGCGACCAGAAGTGTTGCGCAACCGTGGCAGAGTCGTTCATTGCAGAGTAATTGACAGATTTGGCGGCCAAGAGCCAGTTCTCAACGTAGAACGTACTTCCCAGAACCTCCTGCACTGTTGCATTCCAGCGCGTGTAGGGAAGAAAAGCTCCCGCAAGCAGGACGGATGAAATCAACACAAGCAGGGCGGCCGGAATAAGGCGTCTGACCCGACGGGCGTAGAAGGCCGCGAGCCGGATCCTGCCACTTGCCCGCAGTTCTTTGGCCAGATGGGCCGTGATCAGGTAACCGGAAATAACGAAAAACACGTCGACGCCGACGTACCCACCCGGAACGCGCTGGGCCCAGTAGTGGTTGAGAACGACGAGGCCCACGGCCAGAGCGCGGAGCGCTTGGATGTCGGTCCTGAAACCCCGTCTCCGAGTGCTGACGACATCACGTCGAAGGAGCGGTGCGGGAGGGCCGCCTGGGCGGGAAACCGAAACTGACATAGTTCCTTTCGACGCAGCTTGAGGCCCACACCTCATCGCTCCGTGGTAGTAGCCGCGTCCCATGGGCGGACCCGACCATACAAACTGCTAGCTTGGGAAAAAATAATCTGGAGCGCGTGTAAGCGTCAGTCCGACAGCTCCAGTCACGCAACAACCGTCAACATTACGAGAAATTCAGTCGCACACCCACAAAGAGGGCACCGAGACCGCGAAGTTCCGGACTGTGTTGCCGGTGCGGGGGAGGCCCGTCACGAGGCTCGAGTCCCGACAAAAAAGGCCCCCAGAACTGTTGAGATTCCGGGGGCCTTATCTGGTAGCGGTGGGGAGGCTCGATCTCCCGACCTCACGATTATGAGTCGTGCGCTCTAACCAACTGAGCTACACCGCCACGAATGAGAAAAACCTGCGTCAAGCCGGTCAAAACCGCCTTGACGCAGGCCCTCATTCAGAGCCCCCCACCGGAATCGATCCGGTGACCTCGTTCTTACCAAGAACGCGCTCTACCACTGAGCTAGGGGGGCAACGAGTAAATACTCTACCGGAAGATTCCGCTCCCAACAAATCGGCGCAGCCGGCGGCCCGCTACCCCCAAAATCCGCGCCAGGAAGCGGATGCAGCGGCACCCGGGACCTCTGAAACAACGACGGCGGGACCCCTTCAGGCCCGGATGTGACGAAGGCTACGTTGCACCCGGACCGGGCCTCTGTGGGCGAACAAAAAAGGACGGACCGGCTCGCGATGAGCCGGCCCGTCCGGGTAGTGCTTAGCTACAGGTGGTTACCACTTGTTGCGGGGCTTGAAACCGCCCTCGGTCCGCGGCTTGCGGTCGCCGAAGCTGCGCTCGGAACGGTCGCTGTAGGAGCGGCCGCCGCGGTCCGCTGAGGACCGCTCGCCGCCGTCGTTCTTGCGGAACTCGCGCTTGAAGCCGCCGCTGCCCTTGAAGTTGCCGCTGCCGCCGGAGTAGCCGCCACGGCCGCCGTGGCCTGCGCCGCGGTCCCCGGAGGGCTTCCGGCCGTTGTCCAGCTCCAGGTGGATCAGCTCGCCGCCGATCCGGGTGCGGGACAGGGCCTTCAGCTGCTCGGGGCTGAGGTCCGCCGGGAGCTCCACGAGGGAGTGGTCCGAGCGGATGTCGATGCCGCCGATCTGGGCCGAGGAGATGCCGCCCTCGTTGGCGATGGCACCCACGATCGAGCCCGGCATGACGCGCTGGCGGCGTCCGACGGCGATCCGGTAGGTGGCGTTGCCCTCGGTGAGCGTGCGGGTCGGTCCGCGGGAGCCGAAGCCGTCCTTGGAGCGTTCGCGCTTCTGGTACTCGGGAGCCGCGGGCAGTTCCTTGACCAGCAGCGGCTGGCCGCCCTGGGCCATGACGGCCAGCGCCGCGGCGATCTCCGCGGCGGGTACGCCGTGCTCTTCCTCGTAGGAGGAGATCAGGTCACGGAACGCCGCGACGTCCTCGGACTCGAGGGTCTCGGTGATCTTGTCCGCGAACTTGCCCAGGCGCAGGGTGTTGACCGTCTCGGCGGTGGGCAGGTGCATCTGCTCCACCGGCTGGCGGGTAGCCTTCTCGATCGAGCGCAGCAGGTACTTCTCGCGCGGCGTCATAAACAGGATCGCCTCGCCGGAGCGGCCGGCGCGGCCGGTACGGCCAATCCGGTGCACGTAGGACTCGGTGTCGTGCGGGATGTCGTAGTTGATGACGTGGCTGATGCGCTCGACGTCGAGGCCGCGGGCGGCGACGTCAGTGGCGACCAGGATGTCGATCCGGCCTTCCTTGAGCGCGTCGACGGTGCGTTCGCGCTGCTGCTGCGGGATGTCGCCGTTGATGGCGGCAGCCTGGAAGCCGCGGGCGCGGAGCTTGTCGGCGAGGTCCTCGGTGGCCATCTTGGTGCGCACGAAGGCGATGACGCCGTCGAACTCTTCGACCTCGAGGATGCGGGTCATGGCATCGAGCTTGTGCGGGCCCATGACCTGCAGGTAGCGCTGGCGGGTGTTGGCGCCGGTGGTGGTCTTGGACTTGACCTGCACCTCGGCCGGGTTGTTCAGGTACTGCTTGGACATCCGGCGGATCTGGCCGGGCATCGTGGCGGAGAACAGGGCAACCTGGCGTCCCTCGGGGGTCTGCTGGAAGATCTGCTCCACGTCATCGGCGAAGCCCATGCGCAGCATCTCGTCGGCTTCGTCCAGCACCAGGTACTGGAGTTCGGACAGGTCCAGGGAACCCTTGGCGATGTGATCGATCACGCGGCCGGGGGTGCCGACAACAACCTGGGCGCCCCGCCGCAGGCCGGCCAGCTGCGGGCCGTAGGCGGAACCGCCGTAGACCGGCAGGACGGTGAAGTCGTCGATGTGCTTGGCGTAGGAGGTGAAGGCCTCGGCCACCTGGAGCGCGAGCTCACGGGTCGGGGCAAGCACCAGGGCCTGGGTCTTGCGGGACGGGCCGTTCAGGTCGTGCAGTTCGGCGAGCCGGGACAGGGCCGGCACCGCGAAGGCTGCGGTCTTGCCGGTACCGGTCTGGGCGAGGCCCACGACGTCACGGCCCTCGAGCAGCAGCGGGATGGTGGCCGCCTGGATCGGGGACGGCTTCTCGTAGCCGACGTCCTGCAGGGCGGCGAGGACGCGGCCATCGATGCCGAGGTCGACGAACTTGACGCCCTCTTCTTCCTGGCCGGCGTTCTCAGCGGGCTGCTCGGCCGGAGTCCCGGCGGCAGTGGCTTCGGTGGTCTCGACATCGTTCGTACCGGTCGCGGTGGCGGTTTCGGTGTCGACGGAGTGGTCCTGATTTTCGGGCATAGGTGATTCTTCCTCATCCATAGGGGCCAAGCGGCACAACCCGAGGTGAGCGGAGCCGCAGAACGCGTGACGCACTAACGCCGGGCATCCTTTGACCGGCCGGTCACAGAAGTCCGGCGCTTTCGCAATCCCTGGCAGGACTTCACGCTGCATCTCTTGGCTGCTATCCCAGCAGTCTGTACAGCGTTTTCTTTAGCCGGCTCTCCCTATGAAAATGCCCGCTCACAATGGCGGGCCCCAACACTTACCAGTCCTGCCTCAAAAATTGGGCAGGAATTAGGGATTTCCGGAGTGGGGGATGTTTCAAGTGTAGGCCATGGCCCCGCACGGGCGCCAACGGAGAACGACGACGACGGCGGTGAGCTTGCGCACACCGGCCGTCGGGGCCAGGGCCAAGGCGTATTTAGGCACGGCGCAGGCCTACGGCTACGGCCCGCTTCAGGCCATGCGGCCGGCTTGCAGCTTCTCGAACATCCGGTGGTACTCGGGCTGCAGCCGGATGGAGCCGTCCGCTTCGGCGTCCCGCAGGGCGTCCGCGTCCTCGGGGGTGGGGTCGGCAAACCACTTGCCGACTGTGACGCCGTGCGCCGGGACGTAGAGCCGGTGGATGTGGTCGCCGGCCTGGATGGTGCCGGGCTTGACCACGCGCAGGTAGGACCCCACCCGGCCGGCCTCGGTGAAGCGCTTGACCCAGTGGGGCTCCCCCACCCGGCGCTGGAACGTGCTGCACGGAACGCGGGGCGAGGTGACCTCCACCTCAAGGTCCAGCCCGATCCGCCAGCGTTCGCCGATCACCGCATCCGTAGCGGAGAGGCCCGCCACCCGAAGGTTCTCGCCGAAGTACCCCGGCGGGATGTCCCGGCCCAGTTCCTCCGCCCAGTAGTCGGCGTCGTCCTGCGAATAGGCGTAGAGCGCCTGGTCCTCGCCGCCGTGGTCCAGCCGGTCGGCCTGCACGTCGCCGCGCAGTCCCAGCCGGTGGACCTTGACCGGGCCCTGGACCGGGCGCTTGTCGATGGCGGTGACGCCCAGCCGTCCCTCATCGCCGAGCAACTGGTGCACCACGCAGACGGCAAGCACAGATGCGGTTTCCATGGCACCAGTGTAGGCCGGCGCGGGGACAGCGCGGCCGGGTTTTTGAGCGGTCGAATCCGCTGCGGACCGGCTGTTTGCCGGTTAGGCTGGCTTTCAGAATTCCGCGGTCCGCCGGAGTGCCGGGCCGTCCCGGCCGACGCAGGCCCGCCATTCGGAGAAGCAACCACGCAGGGGGAAGCATGGACACGCACGACGGCGGGCGCAGCGCCGCGGACCAGCCCGGGGAGCCGGCAGGCGACCGGGCCGCTGACAAGGCTGCCAATCAAGGCGACGCGACCACGCCCGGGAAGGGTCCCAAGCCGCCACCCTGGCAGGTCCCCCAGCCCGAACTCCGGTCCGAACTGCTGGATCAGGCCGGTACCAACCCCGCACCGGCTCAGGGGCAGGCGGAGGCCGGCCCCACCGCCGTGTTCGATCCGTTCGAGCGGGACCGCGAGCGCGCCGCAGCGGCGCGGAAGAAGCGCTCCCAGCGCCGCACCGTCGTCGTCGGCCTCGGTGTCACCGCGCTGCTGGCCGGCACCATCACCGCCATGGTCTCCAGCGGCGGCGACGACGCCGACTACGCCCAGGTCTGCTTCAACGACGAGACCGGCGAGCGCGTGGACGACTCCCAGTGCGGCAACAGCAGCACCGCCGGCCGCAGCTCGGGCATCTACGCCTGGTACTTCTACTCTCGCGGCGCCAGCGTCCCCGGCATCGGCCAGAACCGCTCCGCCTACCCCAGCTTCAGCAAAACCGTCCCCTCCGGCGCCAAGGCCTCCACCGGCTACAGCTCCAAGGGCGGAACGGTCAGCCGCGGCGGCTTCGGCGGCAGCGCCAAGGGCGGAAGCACGGGAGGCTAGGGATGAAACGGCTGCACTCCACACCCCGCCCGGACTGGAAGGCCCGGATCGAATCACAGGGCCTGGTGTTTTCCACCACCGAGCTTCCCGACGGGAAAACCCTCGAGTACTGGCACGAGGACGCCTACTACGAATTCACCATGGACGAGGTGGAGACGCTGGAGACCACTGCCGAGCAGATGCACCTCATGTGCCTGGAGGCGGCAAAGTTCCTGGCCACCGGGGCGATGGGCGGGATCGGCATCGGCCCGCAGGCACTCGAGCTGGCGGCCGCATCGCTGCAGGCCGGCGACGTGGACATCTACGGCCGCTTCGACTTCGTCTACGACGGGGGCGGCGGCCCGGCGAAGATGCTCGAGTACAACGCGGACACCCCCACCGGCCTGATCGAGGCCGCCGTCGCCCAATGGTTCTGGCTGCAGGACGTCCACCCAGAAAAGGACCAGTGGAACGGCATCCATGAGGCCCTGATCCGGCAGTGGCGCAAGCTCCAGTACCGGACCGGGATGAGCACCCTGCACGTGGCCCACGCTGAGGAGGAGGAATCCGGCGAGGACTGGATGACCGCCGCGTACATGCGCGACGTGGCCGAGCAGGCCGGCTGGAGCACCGTTGGGATCAACATGTCGGACATCGGCTGGGATCCCAACCTCAACCGGTTCGTGGACCTGGACAACTACCTGATCAGCACCATGTTCAAGCTTTACCCCTGGGAGCTGATGATCAAGGAACCGTTTGGCCAGCGGCTCTTCCAGCGGGCCTCCAATCCCCGCTGGGTGGAACCGGCGTGGAAGATGCTGCTCTCCAACAAGGCACTCCTTGCCGCGCTGTGGCACCTTTACCCCGGCCACCCCAACCTGCTGCCAGCCTATCTGGACGGCCCGGGCCCGCTGCGGGAATGGGTCGCCAAACCGCTGCACGGCCGGGAGGGGGACAACATCCGGATCCACGCCGACGGCCTCAGCCTGGAGCAGCCCGGGGACTACGGCCGGGAGGGCTGGTGCTACCAGCAGTTCCATGCCCTGCCGGACTTCGACGGCAACCGGCCGGTGCTGGGGCTGTGGGTGGTCGACGGCGAATCGGTCGGCTGCGGGATCCGCGAATCCGACGGCCCTGTCACCGACTACTTCTGCCGCTTCGTCCCCAACACCATTGACGCCCCGGCCCCCGCTCCCCCGGCCGGCCAGAACTCCACCAAGGCAGGTATCGCGCTATGACCATCCCCTCCACGGCGGCGCCCGGAGCCGCGGAAGCCGTCCCGGCCAAGGGCCTGCGCGCCGGCATCCTGGACTTGGGCGACTCCGTCATGCTGGGCCTGGCCTCAACGGCCCCGGTGTACTCCCTCGCCGCCACCCTGGGCCTGATCATGGCCGTCAACGGCAATGCGACGCCGCTGATCCTGCTCCTGGGCTTCATTCCGGTCCTCTTCATCGCGTACGCCTTCCGCGAGCTCAACAGCGCCATGCCGGACTGCGGCACCACCTTCACCTGGGCCCGCAGCGCCTTCGGCCCGTGGGCCGGGTGGCTGGGCGGCTGGGGCGTGGCGCTGGCAGGGATCGTGGTGTTGGCGAACCTCGCCCAGGTCGCCGGGCAGTACCTCTGGCTGCTGATCGGCGACGGGTCGCTCGCCGGCAACCCGCTGGTGGTAACGGCCACCGGCGTCGTCTTCATCGTCTTCATGACCCTGGTGAACTATCGCGGAATCAGGCTGGGCGAGCACGTCCAGCGCACCCTGACCTACGTCCAGTACGTGTCCCTCGGCATCTTCGCCGTGGCCCTGATCGTCCAGATCGCCGCCGGCAGCCCCGCAGCCTCGGGCCAGCCGTTCGACCCGGCCTGGTTCAACCCGGCGGCGCTCGTCACCGATCCGGGCGCTGCGGTGCACGGGGTGCTGCTGGCCCTGTTCATCTACTGGGGCTGGGACACCTGCCTGGCGGTCAACGAGGAGACCGAGCACCCGGCCACCACTCCCGGCCGCGGCGCGGTGCTCTCCGCCGTGGTCCTGGTGGCGATCTATGTCTCGGTGGCGTTGCTGGTGATGATGTATGCCTCGGTCGGCACGGACGGGATCGGGCTGGGCAACGAGGCCAACCGCAGCGACGTTTTCCTGGCGATGAAGGACACCGTACTCGGCCCCTGGGGCTGGCTGATCGTGGTCGCGGTCCTTGCCTCGGTGCTGTCCTCGACCCAGACCACTATCCTCCCGACGGCCCGCGGCACACTCTCGATGGGCGTGCACGGCGCGCTCCCCCGGCGCTTCGCCCACGTTCACCCGCGCAACCAGACCCCCGGGTTCTCCACCCAGGTGATGGGCGCCGCGGCGGTGGGCTACTACGTGCTGATGAGCATCCTGAGCCAGAACCTGCTGGCCGATTCGATCAGCTCGATCAGCCTCTTCATCGCCTTCTACTACGCCCTGACCGGGTTCGCCTGTGTCTGGTACTTCCGCGGGACCCTGCGCGCTTCGGCCCGGAGCCTGTGGTTCCGCGGGATCCTGCCCGCCGTCGGGGCCGTGGCGCTGACGGCAGCGTTCGTGGTCTCCGCGGTGCAGATGTGGGACCCGGGCTACGGCAACACCACCATCTTCGGCGTCGGCGGGGCCTTCGTCAGCGGGGTAGTGCTGCTGGCACTGGGTGTGGTCCTCGCCGCCGTCTGCCGCTTCGCCCCCGCCACGCGGGACTATTTCGTCCGGCCCACGCGGACGGAGCCCGCGGTCGACGGCGCCCGGCCGTAGGATGGCCGCATGAGCCGACCCGCCGAAGTGTCCGACGTCTCCGACGTCCTCGCCATCGATTCCCTGCTCAGCTCCGAGGAGCTGGCCGTCCGGGAGAAGGTCCGCGACTTCACCCGGCAGCGGATCCGGCCCGGGATTGCCGAGTGGTTCGACGAGGGCGTGTTCCCGCTGGACCTGGCCCCGGAGCTCGGCGAGCTGGGCGTGTTGGGCATGCAGCTGGAGGGCTACGGCTGCCCGGGCCGTTCCGCCGTCGAGTACGGCCTGGCCGCGATGGAGCTGGAGGCAGGGGACTCCGGCATCCGCACGTTCGTCTCGGTTCAGGGTTCGCTGGCCATGACCGCCATCCACCTGTGGGGCTCCGAGGACCAGAAGCAGCAGTGGCTGCCGCGCATGGCCGCGGGCGAGGCGATCGGCTGCTTCGCCCTGACCGAACCCACCGCCGGCTCAGATCCCGCCGCCATGCAAACCTTCGCCCGCCGGGACGGCAGCGGCGAGGACGCCGGCTGGATCCTGGACGGCGCCAAGCGCTGGATCGGTCTGGCTTCCGTGGCGGACATCATGGTGGTCTGGGCCATGACCGACGACGGCGTGCGCGGCTTCCTTGTTCCGGCCGGCACCGCCGGGGTCACGGCCGCGCCGATCCGGCAGAAGCTCTCGATGCGCGCCTCGATCCAGTGCGACATCACCTTCGACGGCGTCCGGCTGGGACCCGAGGCGCTGCTCCCATCCGCTCGCGGACTGCGCGGCCCGTTCAGCTGCCTGAACGAAGCCCGCTACGGGATCGCCTGGGGTGCCATGGGCGCGGCCCGGGATTCCTACGAGGCGGCGCTCCGCTACGCGCAGGAGCGCCTGCAGTTCGGCAAACCGCTGGCCGGCTACCAGCTGACGCAGGAGAAGCTGGTGAACATGCTGCTGGAAATCCAGAAGGGGACGCTGCTGGCCCTGCAGCTGGGCAGGCTCAAGGACGCCGGCCAGCTGCGGCCCGAGCAGATTTCCCTCGGCAAGCTCAACAACGTCCGGGAAGCCATTGCGATCGCCCGGGAGGCCAGGACCATCCTGGGCGGCAACGGCATCACCCTGGACTACTCACCGCTGCGGCACGCGGCCAACCTCGAATCGGTGCGCACCTACGAGGGCACCGACGAGGTGCACACCCTGGTGCTGGGCCAGCACATCACCGGTCTCCCGGCGTTCCGCTAGCGGTTCGGGGCCCGGGCTAAGGGGCGTCAGGCGGAGAAGCCGCCGTCGGCCTTGACCAGCTGGCCGGAGATCCAGCGGCCCTCGGGCGAGAGCAGGAACGCCACCGTCCCGGCAACGTCCGCGGGGGTGCCGAGCCGTCCGCCGGGCTGCCGCCCGGCCAGCTCCTGGCGCAGCTGCGCATCCATCCAGCCGGTGTCCACGGGGCCGGGGTTGAGCGCGTTGGCGCTGATTCCCTGCGGTCCCAGCTCCCGCGCCGCGGCTATCACGATCCGGTCCAGGGCGCCCTTGGACGCCCCGTAGGACAGGTTGAAGGCGGTGTGGTCGCTGGTGAGCGCCACGATTGCGCCGCCTTCGACCGGCGCCTGCCTGGCAAACGCCGCGATCAGCTGCCAGCTGGCGCGGGTGTTGACGGCGAAGTGCCGTTCAAAGCTCGCCAGGGACGTGTCCAGGATGCCTGAGTCCACGGATTCCGCGTGGCTGAGCACCAGTCCGTGCAGGGTGCCGCCCTCCTCCGCGACCGTGGCCATCAGCACGTCGACGGCCTGCGGATCCTCGAAGTCGGCGGGTACCGCCACCACCGCCGCCCCGGTGGCCTGCAGTTCGGCGGTGAGGCGTTCGACGTCGTCCGGCTGGACGCCCCAGGGCATCCGGGCGTCGTAGTCCTGCCAGTAGGTGAGCACCAGGTCCCAGCCGTCGGCGGCCAGCCGCCGCGCGATGCCGGCCCCGAGGCCCGCGAGCCGCCCGACGCCGGTCACCATTGCCGTCCTGCGCTGAACCGGGGCGGGGTCGGGGGCAGCGGGAGTCGAGGTCATGCGCCTCAGCCTAGCGCGGCCCGCGCGGCAGCCGGTGCGCGGACCGGCGTTGGCGCGGTGTGCACGTCGAAGGTGTGGGCCAGCGACCCGCGGCGCAAGGCCAGCCGCCAGCACAACAGCAGGGCGACGGCGCAGAAGACCCCGGCGCTTGAGGCCATGATCCAGAGCCCCGGCGTCTGGACGTCGAGGTTCTGCGCGCCGAACGCCGTGCCGATCGTCTTCGGCGAGAAGAAGAACACCAGGACGGAGACGCCCAGCACCGCACCCATCAGCCCGCGCGTCCCACGGTAGAGGTCGGGGGTTTCGCGCAGGGTCCAGGCGAAGGCCGGCAGGACGACGGCGACCCACACCCAGTGGTGGGACCAGGAGACGGGGCTGATCAAGAGCATGGTGAGGGCCGTCGTTGAGATGGCGACCACCCGGGCTCCCTGTTCGCTCGCGGACTTGATGATGCCGGCCGCCAGCGCCACCACGAGCAGGCTCAGTACCAGCCAGGGCACGGTCACGGCGTTCTCGGGAACTCCGAAGTGCAACAGCGCGCCCTTGAGCGAGAGGTTGTCCACGTAGCCCGCGCCGCCGATCCGCGAGGTGTCCGGCAGGATCCGGAACCAGAACTCCACGGACTCGGCCGGGCGCAGCAGCGCTCCGAGCAGCACGGTGGTGAGGAATCCCGCGCCCATGTTCAGCAGGCCGCGCCAGTCCTTGCGAACCAGGAAATAGAGCCCGAAGACGAGCGGCGTCAGCTTGATGCCCGCTGCGACCCCCACCAGGAACCCGCTGCCAGGGACAACGTGCGCCCGGCGGGGGTTCCGCGCCAGCAGGTCCGCCGCCATCATGCCCATCAGCAGGATGTTGATTTGTCCGAAGGCCAGTGTCTCGCGCCAGGGGCCGAGATTGATCACGGCCAGGACCAGCACGGCTGCGGCCCAGTGGTTGCTCAGGGACCGGAAAACGGCCCGCCAGTCGGCTTTTGCTGTCCAGTAGCGGACCGCCCGGACCGCGACCCAGAGGGCGGTGATCACGCCGGCGGTGTTGAACAGGTTCAGTGCGATCTTTTCGGGCAGCAGGGCCAGCAGGCTGAAGAGGAGGGCGGCGAAAGGCGGGTAGGTAAATGGCAGGCCCGGTCCTCCGGCCCAGTCGACATTGCCCCGATAGAGCTCCGACGCCGTCGGGCCCGCGTCGTTGAGGATCTTCCCGCCGTACCAGTAGACGCTGAAGTCCAGGCCCTGCTCACCCCAGCCGGACAGCCAATGCCACACCGCCAGGGCGACGGCGGCCAGACCCAGCGGAAGCAGGGCGCCAGCGATGGCAACGCCGAGGCGTCGGCGGCCCGGAACCCTCGTCGGGGCGTCCGCGAGTGCGGACGACGGGGCGTGCGGGTAGTCGGCGTCGAGCAGTGGCATGTGTGGATCCCCCAATAGATGCTGCAGCGGGACGACGGCGCAGCGCGCCGGCGGCGTCTGTGCCCGTCCCCGCCGTTCATCCTACCGAGTGCTCAGGCCGGCACCGCGACCTTGGCGTCGCGCCCGGCGTCCTTGCGGATCGTGGCGCTGATGACCGCCGCGATGGTGCACATTGCGGCCGCGGCAAACCAGGCGTAGGTGTACTGCCCGGTGGCGTCCCGGACGGCCCCGGCGGCCAGCGCGGCCGCTGCGGCGCCGAGCTGGTGGGCGGCGAACACCCAGCCGAAGACAACGCCCCCGTCGGCGCCGAACACCTGACGGCAGATCGCCGCGGTGGGCGGGACGGTGGCCACCCAGTCGAGGCCGTAGATGACAACGAAGACGATCATGCTGGGCTGGACCTCGGCACCGAGGAGGAGCGGGAGCACCAGCAGCCCGATGCCGCGGAACTGGTAGTACACGGCGAGCAGCACCCGCGGGTTGAAGCGGTCCGTGAACCAGCCGGACGCGATGGTGCCGACGATGTCGAAGATCCCGACGACGGCCAGCAGCCCCGCCGCGGTGGTCTCCGGCATGCCGTGGTCGTGCGCGGAGGGGATGAAGTGGGTGCCGATGAGCCCGTTAGTGGTGGCGCCGCAGATGGCGAAGCCGGCCACGAGGGCCCAGAAGGTGCGGATCCTGCTGGCCCGGCGAAGCACCCGGAGGGCCCGGACGGCGGCGTTGACGCGCGGGACGGGTGCCGGGCCGGCCTCGAACGCCTCCGGGGTCTCGGCCCCGTAGGGCAGGACGCCGGCGTCGGCCGGGGAATTCTTCAGGAACTTCAGCACCAGCGGGACCACGGCCAGGGCCCCGGCAGCGATCAGCAGGGAGGCCTGCCGCCAGCCGGGGTGCTGGGCCAGGGCCGCGATGAAGGGCAGGAAGACCAGCTGCCCGGCCGCGCTTCCGGCAGTGAGGATGCCGGTCACCAGGCCCCGCCTCGTGGCGAACCAGGTGTTGGCTATGGTGGCCGCGAAGACCAGCGCCATGGAGCCGGTGCCGAGCCCGATCAGCAGCCCCCACGTGAGGAGGATCTGCCAGGACTGGTTCACCAGGACGGTGAGGGCACTGCCGGCGCCGATCAGCGCCAGGGCGACGGCGGTGACGGCCCGGATGCCGAAGCGCTCCATCAGGGCCGCAGCGAAGGGTGCGGTGAGGCCGAACAGGACCAGGTTAATGCTGACCGCGGCGGAGAGGACCGTGGTGGACCAGCCGAATTCCTGCTGCAGCGGGACCATCAGCACGCCGGGAGCGGCCCTGAATCCTGCCGCGCCCACCAGGGCCAGGAACGCGACGGCCGCCACCGTCCACGCGGGGTGGATCCGGTGCCGGCGGCCCGACGGGGGCCGGGTCGACGCGGCGACGTCCGCAGAACCGGCGGGCCGGGCGCTCATGCCGCGGCTCCGTTCCGCGGAGCGGGGGCTGTGGCCAGCGGGACGGGCCGGTCTGTCCGGGTGAGGCTATGCCAGCTGGTGTTGCCGGCGCTCAGCCGCTCGCCGCAGCCGGTGCAGGTGTCGGCGGAGCTGGTCCGCTGCCCGCAGCCGGTGTGGACCACGAACATGTGGGCCTCCGGGGTGGGGGCGGGCAGGTGCTTTTCGGCCCAGATGACGACGGCGTTGAGCACCGGCAGCGCGTCCTGGCCCTTGGCGGTGAGCACGTATTCCTCTCGGCTCCGGCCGCCGTCGTCGTAGGGGCGGCGGGTGAGCAGTCCGGCCTCGACGAGCGCCGCGAGCCGCCGGGTCAGCACCGAGTCCGAGGCGCCCAGCCGGTCCTTGATCGCATCGAACCGGCCGTTGCCGAAGAAGATCTCGCGGAGGACGAGGATGCCCCAGGGGTCGCCGAGGATGTCCAGGCCACGGGCCATGCTGCAGGTGCGCTCGGACCAGTCGGATCTCAGTGCCATACCGGCAGGCTAGCTGACTTCTTTCAAGAAAGCCAGATTTTTCCGGGATCAGTCCCGGGAGCGGAGGGCGGTGCGGGACGGCCGGTACGCCAGGGCCCAGTAGGCCAGCATCGCGATCCCGCACAGCACGCCCAGGCTGGCGAGGGTCAGCTGCCACTGGGTGTGCGGTCCCTTGCCCCACTCGTGCGCCCCGGCCAGGACCGCCAGGTACTTGGGCGTCAGGTAGAACGCCGCGGCGGTGGCGACAAGGATGACCCACCCGGCGATCCTCATGCGGCCGTTCCGGGAGGGCACCCGGTGGATGGCGAAGCCCAGGCAGGGCAGCGCGACGGCCATCCAGACCCAGTGGTGGGACCAGGAGACGGGGCTGACCAGCAGCATCAGCACGGCGGTGGCGGAGACGGCCACGAAGTTCTCGTCGGCGGCCAGCGCCCAGTGGATGACCAGCGCGGCCACGGCGGCCAGCGCCAGCGACAGCACCAGCCAGAGCAGGGTGGTGGAGGTGGCATCCGGCAGGCCCAGGTGCAGCAGCAGGCCCTTGACCGAGAGGTTGTCCACGTAGCCCGGGCCGCCGATCCTGCCGGTGTCCGGGAGGATTTTGGTCCAGAAGGTGACCGAGGCGGCCGGCAGCAGCGCCCAGGCCAGGGCGATCGAGCCGAAGAAGCCGGCGGCCATCCAGGCCAGTGCCTTGAAGTCGCGGCGGACCAGGAAGTACAGCCCGAACGCCAGCGGGGTCAGCTTGATGCCGGCGGCGACGCCGATCAGCAGCCCCGCGGGCCAGCGCAGCTCCCCCGCGCGGGACTTTCCGTAGAGGGCGAAGTCGGCCAGGATCAGGCCCATCAGGATGATGTTGATCTGGCCGAAGTCGAAGGTGTCCCGCCAGGGTCCCAGCAGCAGCATCGCGGCGGTGCCGGCCAGGGTCACGGAGCGGAACCGCCAGTCGGCGGCCGCGTCCCGCCACCGGCCCAGTCCGAAGTAGTGCCGGGTAAGCCAGGCGGAGACCACGAGGGCGCCCAGCAGCGCCGTCGCCGTGAAGACCGTGCTGCCGCCGGCGGACCCCAGCAGGGCCATCGCGGCGAAGACCAAGGCCGCGAACGGCGGGTAGGTGAACGGCAGCCCTTCCCGGGGTGCGTAGAGTTCGTTCACCCCGGTCTCGCCGGTCTGCAGCACGCGGTTGCCGCCGTAGAAGTAGACCTCGAAGTCGTTCATGAGCGGCTCGTAGGCCGTGTAGAGGACCACCAGGGCAACGACGACGGCGGCCGCACCGGCCGCCGTCGCGAGCCAGCCGCGCAGCGGGGTGCGGGCCGGCGTGGAGAGAACGGACACCGGCGCTAGCTGCCCGGCTGGAGCCGGGAGAAGGCCTGCTCGAGGTCCGCGATCAGGTCCTCCACGTCCTCGATGCCGCAGGAGAGCCGGAGCAGGTTCTCCGGGACGGCCAGCTCGGTGCCCTTGACGGAGGCGTGCGTCATCTCCGAGGGGTAGTTCATCAGCGACTCGATGCCGCCGAGGGATTCGGCCAGCGTGAACACGGAGGTGGATTCCGCCACCGTGCGGGCAGCCTGCTCGCCGCCCTTGAACTGCACGGAGACCATGCCGCCGAACTTCTTCATCTGCTTCTTCGCCAGTTCGTGGCCGGGGTGCGAGGGAAGGCCCGGGTAGAGCACGGCTTCCACCTCGGGGCGCTGCAGCAGCCATTCGGCTACGGCCTGGGCGTTGTCGCTGTGCCGGTCCATCCGCACGCCGAGGGTCTTCAGCCCGCGGGTGGTCAGGAAGGCGTCCATCGGCCCGGACACGGCGCCGACGGCGAACTGCACGAAGCCGATCTTCTCGGCCAGCTCCGGGTCGTTGACCACGATCGCGCCGCCGACGACGTCGGAGTGGCCGCCGATGTACTTGGTGGTGGAGTGGACGACCACGTCGGCGCCCAGCGCCAGCGGGTTCTGCAGGTACGGGGACGCGAAGGTGTTGTCCACAACCAGGAGGGCCCCGGCGTCGTGCGCCACCGTGGCGAGCGCGGCGATGTCGGTGATCTTCATCATCGGGTTGGACGGGGTCTCCACCCAGACCAGCCGGGTCTGGTTGGCGGCGACCGCGGCGGCGACGGCGTCCAGGTCGGACATGTCCACCGGGGTGTTGCCGATCCCCCACTCGCCAAGGACGCGGCTGATCAGGCGGTAGGTTCCGCCGTAGGCGTCGTTGCCGAGGACGATGTGGTCCCCGGGCCGGGTCAGGGCGCGGATCATCGAGTCCTCGGCGGCCAGGCCGGAGCCGAAGGAGTAAGCGTGCGATCCGCCCTCAAGCGCGGCGAGCTGCTCCTGCAGCGCGTCGCGGGTGGGGTTGCCGCCGCGGCCGTACTCGTAGCCGGAGCGGAGTCCGCCGATGCCGTCCTGGGCATAGGTGGAGGAGAAGTGCAGCGGCGGGACCACGGCACCGGTGCGCGGCTCGAAGGCCTGGCCGGCGTGGACGGCGCGGGTGTTGAAGCCTGCGGGGGTGCTGTCAGACGAGGACATGGGACTCCTTGGAGGTGTCAGTTGCTGAGGTAGGCGAGGAGGTCGTGGCGGGTGAGGATGCCCACCGGCGCGCCGACGAAGGTCACCATCAGGGTGTCCGCGTCGGAGAGGAGTTCGCGGGCGGTCGAGATCGATTCGAGCGAACCGATCACGGGCAGGCGGGGCTCCATGTGTTCGGAGATCTTGTCCGTGAGGGCGGCCTCGCCGCGGAACAGCTTGGCGGTCAGCGTGCGTTCGTCGACGGAGCCGAGGACCTCGCCCATCACCACGGGCGGTTCCTGCGAGAGGACCGGGATGTGCGAGACGCCGTACTCGTTCATGATGTTGATGACGTCGCGGACGGACTCGTTCGGGTGGATGTGCACCAGGTCGGGCAGTTCCCCGGTTTTGGCCTTGAGCACCTCTTCCACGGAGGCCTCGTCGCCGCTGGCGAGGAAGCCGTAGGAGCGCATCCACTGGTCATTGAAGATCTTGGCCAGGTAGCCGCGGCCGGAGTCGGGCAGGATAACCACCACGACGGCGTCGGCCGGCAGGTCCTTGGCGGCCCGCAGCGCGGCGACCACGGCCATGCCGGAGGAACCGCCCACCAGGAGGCCCTCCTCGCGGGCCAGGCGGCGGGTCATGGCGAAGGAGTCGGCGTCGGTGACGGCGAGGACCTCGTCCGGGACGCCCTTGTCGTAGTTGCCGGGCCACATGTCCTCGCCGACGCCCTCGACGAAGTAGGGACGGCCGGTGCCGCCGGAGTAGACCGAGCCGGCGGGGTCGGCGCCGATGATCTTGACGACGCCGCCCTCGGACTCGGGCCGGTCCGCGGAGACTTCCTTGAGGTAGCGGCCGGTGCCGGTGATGGTTCCGCCGGTGCCCGCGCCGATCACGCAGTGGGTGACCCGGCCATCGGTGTCCCGCCAGATTTCCGGGCCGGTGGTCTCGTAGTGGCTGCCGGGGGCTGCGGGGTTGGAGAACTGGTCAGGCTTGTACGCGCCGGGGATTTCCCGGACCAGCCGGTCCGAGACGCCGTAGTAGCTGTGCGGGCTGTCCGGGGCGACGGCGGTGGGGGTGACAACCACCTCAGCGCCGTAGGCCTGCAGCACGGAGCGCTTGTCCTCGCCCACCTTGTCCGGGACCACGAAGATGCAGCGGTAGCCCTTCTGCTGGGCCACCAGGGCCAGGCCGACGCCGGTGTTGCCGGAGGTCGGTTCCACGATGGTGCCGCCGGGCTTGAGCTTGCCGCTGCGCTCGGCCTCGTCGATCATCTTCGCCGCGATCCGGTCCTTGATGGACCCGCCGGGGTTGAGGTATTCCACTTTCACCAGCACTGTCGCCGCGATGCCTTCGGTGACGTGGTTGAGCTTGACGAGGGGCGTGTTGCCGATGAGGTCCAGGACGGACGGCGCGTACTTCATGACTACCAAGTTACCGTCTTCGCGCCGCCGGGCCGCTCCCGTGCCGTGCGGGGCCCGCGCGGGTGCGAGGATTAGCCGGTGAAGCGAAATTCCTGGCTGCCTGCGCTGCGCAGCTACGCGGTTCCCGGCGGCATGCTGCTGGCCGGCATCCTGGCGCTGGCAGTGGGCCTGCTGCCGCTGCCGGCGTTCGGCGAACTGGCCGACCGCACGGTTCCCGTGCTGGCGTTCGTGGTGGCCATGTCCCTGGTGACCGAACTGGTGGACGACGCCGGCCTGTTCCGGGCTGTGACGGACCGGTTGGCGGCGTGGGGCCGGGGCCGGGTCCTGCTGCTGTGGCTGCTGGTGATCGGCTTGTCCACGGTCTCCACCATCTTCCTGTCACTGGATACGACGGCGGTGCTGGTCACGCCCGTCGTCGTCCTGCTGGCGGTGCACGCGCGCATCCCTCCCCTGCCGTTCGCCCTGACCACCATCTGGCTGGCCAATACGGCCTCGCTGTTGCTGCCGGTCTCGAACCTGACCAACCTGCTGGCCCAGTCGCGGCTGGGCCTGAGCCCCGCCGGCTTCGCGGGCCTGGTCTGGGCTCCCTCGCTGGTGGGCATCCTGCTGCCGCTGGTGCTGCTGTGGCTGGCGTTCCGCAAGGACCTGCGCGGCGGATACGGCCGCCAGGCCCCGCACGGGGTCCGGGACAAGGTACTGCTCTACGCGTCATCGGGCGTCATGATTCTCCTGCTGCCGGCCCTGGTCTCCGGCCTGCCGGTCTACATCCCGGCCGGCATCGCGGCCGCGGTGCTGCTGGTGCTGTTCCTCTGGCGCCGCCGGTCCTCGCTGCGCTGGTCCATGGTGCCGTGGCGCCCGCTGGTGCTCACGGTGGGACTCTTCATGGTGGTGGAGACCCTGCACTCCAACGGCCTGACCCGTGCCCTGGCGGGAATCGCCGGGTCCGGGGACAGCCTGCCCGCGCTGCTGCAGCTGGCGGGCCTCGGCGCGGGGGCGGCCAACGTCGTCAACAATCTCCCCGCCTACCTGGCCCTCGAGCCCGTGGGCGGATCGCCCGTGCGGCTGGCGGCCCTGCTGATCGGCGTGAA
Organism: Arthrobacter sp. NPDC080082; assembly: GCF_040686595.1. NCBI lineage: Bacteria > Bacillati > Actinomycetota > Actinomycetes > Micrococcales > Micrococcaceae > Arthrobacter > Arthrobacter sp. NPDC080082. Next base: position 403,145 of record NZ_JBFBKQ010000001.1, read on the forward strand.
CCTGGGTCCGCTGGTGACCCCGTGGGCCTCCCTGGCCACCCTGCTCTGGCACGAGCGGCTGCGGGCCTTGAATGTGGAGATCCGTTGGGGCGGCTTCGCCCTGGCCGGCCTCGCGGCCATCGTCCTCACGCTGCCGCTGGCGGTCGTGGCGCTGTGGCTGACCAGCGGGATGCACTGACCCTGTCCTGGCACTGAACGCTGCCCTAACCGCCGGCGGCATCCTCGGCGGGAACGGCGTTCTGCCACAGCCCCACCACGTTGCCCTCGGTGTCCGTGAAGTAGGCGTTCCAGCCGGAGCCCGGCACCTCCATCTTGCCGCGCAGGACGGCGCCGCCGCGGGCGGCGATGTCCCGAAGGGCGGCGTCGATGTCCTCGACGTCGATGGTGACCACGGGCGCGCGCAGCTCGCCGCGGCGGAAGATGCCACCATTGATGGACCCCGCCACCGCTGGCCGGCCGTGCTCATCCATCGGAGTGGTCAGCGCCAGGCTGTATTCCATTTCCGGCATCACCTGGAAGGTCCAGCCGAACACCGCCTTGTAGAAACCGCGTGCCCGGTCCTCGTCGTCCGCGGGAAGTTCAAAGTGCACCACGCCGCCGCCCATGATCCGCTCCTGTCCGTCCGGGGTCCGCGCCTTCGGCCCGGACCCGCTTCTCCTGGGGGGATTGTAGGACCGGAGTCGGGCCGCCGGTCAGGGCCGTTCGACTCGGCGTCGGAGCTCCGTGGGAACATGGAAGCATGACCACCGCAGAACTGTCCGCCGGCGCGTCCGCGTCCGCGGATGCCTCGCTGCGCTGGCGTCCGGGCGGCCCGTTCGACCTGTTGCAGACCATCAGCCCGCTGCGCCGCGGCCACGGCGACCCGGCCGTCAAGGTCGCCGCCGACGGCGTGTGGCTGGCCTTCACCACCGCGGCCGGTCCGGCCAGCCTGCGCCTGGTAGCCCAAGGACCGGCGTCGGATCCTTTAGTCGATGCCCGGGCCTGGGGTCCCGGCGCGGAGGAAGCCGTTGCGGCCGTTCCCCGGCTGCTGGGCGGCGACGACGACTGGACGGACTTTGACGAGCCGTCCTTCCACGCCACGCTCCCCCGCATGGTCCGGGACGCCCGCCACCGGAACCCTGCCGTCCGGCTGCCCGCCACCGGTCGCATGGTCGACGCCCTGGTCCCGACCATCATGGAACAAAAGGTCACCGTGATCGAGGCCCGCCGCGGCTACCGCTACCTGGTCTACCGCTTCGGGACGCCGGCACCGGGTGCGGGCACCGTGGCCCCGGATACCCTGATGGTCCAGCCCACGCCCCGGCAGTGGCTCGCCATTCCCTCGTGGGAGTGGCACAAGGCGGGCGTCGGACCGCAGCGCTCGGACACGGCCATGCGCGTCCTCCGCTCCGCCGCGGCGCTCGAACGGCTGGCCGGGCTGCCCTCGGCGGAGGCTGCCACCAAACTGCAGACCCTCCCGGGGGTCGGGATCTGGACAGCGGCCGAGGTAGTGCAGCGCACCCACGGCTGTCCCGATTCGATCGCGGTGGGCGACTACCACCTCGCCGCCTACGTGGGCGCGGCCCTGACCGGCCGGCGCACCGACGACGCCGGGATGATCCGGCTGCTGGCGCCCTGGGCCGGGCACCGCCAGCGGGTGGTCCGGATGATCGGGCTCAGCGGGTTCCGGAAACCCGTCTTCGGCGCACGGATGACCATCCAGGACCACCGCCACCACTAGGACCCGCCGGCCGGGGACCCGGGTCAGAGGCCCAGGCGCGCCACGGCCTCCAGCCGCATGTCGACCTTCCGGATCTTGCCGGACACGGTCATCGGGAAACTGTCGCGGACCTCCACGTACCGGGGAATCTTGTAGTGCGCCAGCTTGCCGCGGCAGAAGCCTGCCAGGGACTCGGCGTCCATCGGGCCGGCCTCCGGCTTGAGGATCACGCACGCCATCAGTTCCTCCCCATAGGTGGCATCGGGAACGCCGATCACTTGCACGTCCTGGATGTCCGGGTGGGTGTAGAGGAACTCCTCGATCTCGCGCGGGTAGATGTTCTCGCCGCCCCGGATCACCATGTCCTTGATCCGGCCCTCCACCACGATGTAGCCGTCCTTGTCCATCCGGGCGAGGTCGCCGGTGTGCATCCAGCCTTCGGGGTCGATCGCCTCGGCGGTCTTCTCCGGCTGGTCCCAGTACCCCTGCATCACCGAGTAGCCGCGCGTGCACAGTTCGCCGATCTCGCCGCGCTGCAGCACCTCGCCGCTGACGGGATCGATGATGCGGCTCTCCAGCTGCGGCATGGTCCGGCCTACGGTCTGGGTCCGCTGCTCCATGGTGTCCACGCTGCGGGTCATGGTGGACACCGGCGAGGTCTCCGTCATGCCATAGCAGATGGCCACATCGCGCATATTCATCTCCGCGATCACCCGATTCATCACCTCGATAGGGCACAGGGAACCGGCCATCACCCCGGTGCGCAGGGTGGAGAGGTCGTAGGACGCGAAGTCCGGCAGCGCCAGCTCCGCGATGAACATCGTGGGGACGCCGTAGAGCGAGGTGCCGCCGAAGTCCTGGACGGCTTCCAGCGCGGCGGCCGGCGAGAAGCCGCGGCCGGGGATGATGGTGGCCGCGCCGTGGCTGAGCGCCGCAAGGTTGCCGATCACCATGCCGAAGCAGTGGTAGAAGGGCACCGGCAGGACCACCCTGTCGTGTTCGGTGTAGTCCAGCAGCTCACCGATCGAGTAGCCGTTGTTGAGCAGGTTGTGGTGGGTCAGCGTCGCGCCCTTGGGGAAGCCCGTGGTGCCGGAGGTGTACTGCAGGTTGATGGCGTCGTGCGGATCCAGACCCGCCATCCGGTCCTTGAGCGCGGCATAGGGGACGTCGTCGGCGCGGCGGAGCAGCTCCGCGTAGCCCTGCTCGGCGTCGTTCTCCGGCTCCGCCCCGGTGAGTCCGGGCTGGCCCGCGGGCAGGAACACGAGTTCCTTCAGTTCCGGGCATTCCGCCAAGGCCTGCCGGGCCATGGCGGTGTAGTCGCTGTTCTTGTCCGACGGCGCCGTGACCAGCATCCTCATCCCGTTTTGCTTCACGACGAACTCGAGTTCGTGGCTGCGGTAGGCCGGGTTGACGTTGACCAGGATGGCGCCGATCTTGGCGGTGGCGTATTGCAGCAGGGTCCACTCGGCGCAGTTCGGGCTCCAGATTCCCACCCGCTCCCCCTTGGCGACGCCGACGGCGAGCAGCGCGCGGGCCAGCCGGTCGACGTCGTCGTTCATTTTGGCGTAGCTCCAGCGCCGGGCTTCACCGCCCGGGACGGCGGCGGCCTCGATAAGGGCGTCGTGGTACGGGAACCGGGCGGCGATCCGCTCAAAGTTCGCGCCAATGGTTTCCTCGATCAGCGGGACGTCAGTGTCCCCGGCGGTATACGCAAGCATGATGTGACGCTACCAACACGCCGTCGGCAAGAGAAGAGGAAAGCGTGGATGTCCTAGGAAATTTTTAAGTCACCCGCGTCGTAGCGTCGGGACGCCAGCTAGGCTGGAGGACATGAGCGAACCCATTGATCTGCGAGCCACTTTCATCCCCAACGACGGCGAATTCTTCCGCGTGAAGCTTGCCCTCGAGATTGCGATCGACGAGGTGGTCAATGAACCCGGCTGCCTGCGCTACGAACTGACCGAGGCCACGGAAGAGCGCCTGGTCCTGACCGAGCAGTGGGCCAGCCAGGAGGACCTGGACCGGCACGCGAAGGGCAGCGCCCTCCAGGACCTGAACGAGTCCCTGAGCGCCCTGCTGGCCGAGCCAGTGAAGGTGGAGCGGGTCTAGCCGTTCGCCGGGGTAGCCCACCGCCTATAACGACACAACGCGGGGCCGCTCCAGGCTCGCCGTCCTTGGAAGGATGGAGCTGGGGCGGCCCCGCGTTGGTTGTGACGCCGGCCGTGGGGTCTAGGCGTCGGGGATCTGCGTGCCGTCCTGCTTGGTGGCGGCTTCGGCCTGCGAGCGGGCGACGTGGGCGTGGACTTCCTCCATGTCGAGCGCCTTGACGGCGTCCACCACCTGTTCCAGCTGCTGGGCGTTCAGGGCGCCCGGCTGCGAGAAGACCAGAACCTTCTCGCGGAACGCCATCAGGGTGGGGATCGAGGTGATGCCGGCCTCGGCGGCCAGCTGCTGCTCGGCCTCGGTGTCCACCTTGGAGAACACCACGTCGGGGTGCTTCTCCGAAACGGCGGCGTAGGTGGGGCCGAACTGCTTGCACGGGCCGCACCATTCGGCCCAGAAATCTACCAGGACAATATCGTTGTCCTCGACGGTCGCTGCGAACTGTTCACCTGTAATGTCTACGGTTGCCATTTCTCAACGGTACGCGAGACGGGCCGGAAAGTCGCCGGTGTTTCGCTCGTGGCTCATCCGGCCGTCGCCCCGCACGCGTGCCCGGACGGGTCCCCCGGCGGGCGCGGAGGTGAGTACGTCCGGTCAGCCCCAGAGGTGCGGCGCCGGGCGGCGGGCACCCGGGAGGGCGTTGGTTTCGCGCCAGGAGTGCAGCCATTCGGGCAGTTCGAGGCCGGCGGGCGGCTCGCCGAATTCGCGCAGGATGTCCTCCTGGCTGACCGGCTTGCCCTTGCTGACCAATCGGGTGGCGATGTGCGCACGGGCGTAGATCTCGCCGTCTGCCACCATCCGCTGCTCGAAGTAGATGGCCTTCGAATCCAGGCCGATCACCTTGGTTTCGATCGTGTACTGCTGCCAGAGCTGCAGGGAGCGGCGGAACGCGATGGTTTCGCCAGCCACCACGGGGGTCCAGCCGCGCCGCCGCATGGCCTTCCAGGTCCCGCTGCGTGCCATCAGGTCGAACCGCCCAAGGTCCATGAGCGAGAAGTACATGCCGTTGTTGACATGCATCGCGATGTCGATGTCCGTGGGCAGGACCCGGAGCGGCAGGCTTGCGGCATCCCAGATGCCCAGTTTCGGGCGCCGGGACGCGTTCATCAGGAGGAAGAGGGTGCGGAGCAGCAGGTGCATGGCAGCCATGTTACCCGCGGGTAACTAAGGTGCCAATGATGACGCCGCGCGGCGGATCGGCGTTCGGAAGTCCGCCGCTGCCTTCCGCGCGGACGCTCAGTAGAGCAGCCGCTGGAACAGCAGGTGGTCCTGCCAGCGCCCGGCGATGTTCAGGTACTGCGGGGCGAGGCCGATCTCGTCGAAGCCGGTGCGCCGCAGCACCTTCTGCGAGGCGTCGTTGTGGAGCAGGTTGGCCGCCTGGATCCGGTGCAGTCCCAGGGTGGTGGATGAGGCTTCGAGGACGTGGGCAACGGCAGCCGAACAGATCCCGCGGCCGTTGAAGTCCTGGTCCACCCAGTAGCCCAGGTTGGCGCTGAGGAACGGGCCCCGCACGATGCCGCTCAGGGTCATGCCGCCGATCACCCGGCGTCCGGAGAGCAGGATCCAGGGCACGCCGGTTCCCGCCTCGAACATCCCCAGCTTCCCCCGGGTGTTGACGAGCTGGCCGGCTGGGGTCAGGAACTCTTCGCCGCGGACCGGCTCCCAGGGCGCGAGGTGCGCGCTGTTGCGGCGGTAGGCATCGGCGAGCTCACCGGCGTCTTCCTCCCGAACGATGCGCATGACGACGCCGTCCGGCAGGTCGGCGGCCAGCAAGGAATCGGGAGGGGGCATTTCCCTATCCTTCCACCGCATCTGCTCCGGGTGCGGCCAGGGCAAGGATCATGCGCTCCATCCGTGCGACCCCGGCGAAGCGGCCGGCGTTGTCCGTGACGAGGAGGGCCTCGTAGCGCTGCTCCCGGGGCCGGGTCATGGACCGGGCCAGGGCCTGGTCCAGCGGGGTGTCGAGATTGACTCGAATCCCCTGGCTGACCACGCCCATCGCTGCCGCCCCCGGACTCAGGAGTGCGACCGGCCGGAGGTGCTCCCCGAGCAGGACCACATCCTCCAGAGCCGGGTTGGCTCCGAAGGCCTCGGCCGCGGCGGCGATGGTTGGGACGGCGGGAGCCGCCTCCACGATGTCCCGGATGACGGTCTTGTCCGCCACCGTGCGGGAGCTGGCCAGCCGGTGCGCGACGTCAAGCTCGATTCCTGCCCAGGGCGGGCCGGGCCGGGCGAGGTAGTAGCCCTGGACCAGGGGGACGCCGAGTGCCACCAGGGCGTCGAGTTCCTCGGACCGCTCCACGCCTTCGGCCAGGATCCAGGCGTCCACGCGGCTCGCGAAGGCCCCCATCATCTCGATCAGGGCCCGCTTCGCCTCGTCCCGGTCGACGTCCTGGATCAGCTCCCTGTCGATCTTGATCATCGAGGGCCGCAGCGCGAGCAGGTGGCGCAGGCCCGCGTACCCGGCACCGGCGTCGTCGACGGCGATCAGCGCGCCGGCCGAGCGCAGCTGGTTCAGGTCCGGCTCGAGGCCGACATAGGAATCGATCGGAGTCTGCTCGGTGAGCTCCACAATCAGGCCGCCCAGCTGCCCCTCGTCCCGCCAGACGGAACGGACGCACTCGGAGGTCAGCAGCTCCGGGGAGATATTGACCGTCAGGAAACAGTTGGGAGGCAGGGCCGCCCTCGCCCGCAGGGCTGTGCGCAGTGCGGCGGCCTCCAGTTCGGCGGCCTTGCCGTGGGTCCGCGCCGCGGCAAACCAGACCTCAGGGTTTTTCTCTGTGTAGCCGGGGAAACGCGCGAGCGCCTCGTACCCGACGACGCTCCCGCGGGAGGTGTCCACGATCGGCTGATACGCCGTCGCAAGGCCCTCGCCGCGGCAGGCGGCGGCGAGCAGGGCGTCCCAGTCCGGCGGCGTTAAAGTGCCGGTTTCCGGGCCCGACCTGCCCGCCCCGTGACTCAACTGACCGGGCGGATGGACTTCTGCACCGACGAGACCAGCTCGTGCGGCAGTTCGGTCAGGCCATGGACGGACGCGGCGTGCGCACCGACCTGGACCAGGATTTCATCTTCAGTGCTGCAGACCCAGCGTGCTTCACAGCCCGGGACCACGTCACCACATGCAAACGACTTCACTTCAGCTCCTATGCTTCAACACGAATAACGGCACAACCCTACTTCCCGGTAGGGGTCCGCCAACCGATTGCACGGAAGATGACTTTTTCGGCGTGCCGCGGGGTGCCGTGGCACGCCGGATTGGGGGGATGTCCGGGAGCCGCCCCGGGGTGGATTCGTCGGAGGTTCGCGTCCGCGGCGGGAGTTAGGCCGGGGTGGGTTCGACGGCGTTTGCGACGGCAGGCTCGTGATCGAAGGCCGAGGGCCGCTCGAGCCCGTTTAGCCACGCCTCGGCGTCGTCGATGTCGGTGAAGTACCGCTGGGGGCAGTCATTGCCGCGGCGCATCCACGCCGCCACCACGCGGTCCACATTGGTGGCTCCCACGAGGGCGACGGCGCACACGAAGCGGCTCTCCAGATAGTGGTTCCTCGCGCCGGCGCTGACATCGACGTCGCTGATGTCGATCAGCAGGGGCAGCATCCGCCCGGCGCTGACCTTGCCGACCGCCAGCACGGATTCCATGGCGTCAACGGCTTCAACGGAGGAACCCTTTGCCCAGCTCAGACGCAGAATGCCGCTCCGGTCGAGGGTGAGCGTACCCTTTCCCGCCGCCAGGCTGATGTCCATGTCGAATCCTTTCCAGCGCCAGAATAACCCCGGTGCGCCGGATCGGTGCGGTGGCCCGCGGTCCGCGCGCGGATGTGACGCCGGGCAAAAGAAAAGCCTCCGGAACCGTGATGGTTCCGGAGGCTTTTCCGAGGGTGGCAGATGAGGGATTCGAACCCCCGTAGGCGTTGCCAGCTGATTTACAGTCAGCCCCCTTTGGCCGCTCGGGTAATCTGCCGAACTTCAAAAGAAGATCACTCGCGCCACCGTCCTGGTTCGTCCTGTTTCCAGTTCGTTCCGTGTCCGGCAACCGCGGGCAAGACAACTTTACAGAACTTCCGCCGAAGAATCGAATCGGCCCCGCAGCTCCCCGTGAAGGCCACTCAAGGGCCCGAACGACGGCGGCAGTACGCGGCGGATGCGGGCCGCGGCTAAGTGGGTTGCGGTCAGGATTCGCCGAGGATGCGTCCGGCCAGCCTGGCCTCGAAGCGGGCCGCCTGCTCGGACGTGACCTGGTTCAGTTGGACGGCCCGGGCGAGGTCGGCGTGGACGCCGTCGAGCCGGGCGATCGTCCCGGCGGCGGGGCTCAGGACCACCGAGGCGGCCAGGGCGGCCGCGGCCATGGAGGTGGCCGCCGTCGTCAGTGAACCGGCGGCCGCAGCGGTGGTGGCGGTGACGTATTGGATGGCTTTGCGGCTCATGGGCCCTGCCTTTCGTGAAACTCTGTCAACGCCTTCAACCCTGCCTGGCCAACCTTCGTTCCCACCCGCGTTTCGCTTTGAGCCGACTGTGAACGCACCCGCTCCGTCCGGGCCATCCGTATTAGGCTGGATGGCAGGAAGTACCGCCCTTTCCGAGGGCCGGCACAGCGAAACATCACCGACAAATAGCAGGAGGACAGTCATGGCAGGCGAATCCACATTCGACGTCGTCAGCAAGGTCGACAAGCAGGAAGTTGCCAACGCGCTGAACCAGGCCCAGAAGGAACTGGCCCAGCGGTACGACTTCAAGGGCGTCGGCGCCGAGGTCGACTTCAGCGGCGAGAAGATCCTGATGAAGGCCAACTCCGAGGAGCGCGTTCTGGCCGTCCTCGACGTCCTGCAGTCCAAGCTCATCCGCCGCGGCATCTCGTTGAAGTCCCTGGACACCGGCGAGCCCTACCCCTCCGGCAAGGAGTTCCGCCTGGAGGCGAGCATCAAGGAAGGCATCGCGCAGGATCTGGCGAAGAAGATCAACAAACTGATCCGCGACGAGGCGCCCAAGTCCGTGAAGTCCCAGATCCAGGGCGACGAGCTCCGCGTGACCTCGAAGTCCCGCGACGACCTGCAGGAGACAATGGCCCTGCTGAAGAACTTCGACGAGGCCGACCTGCAGTTCGTGAACTTCCGCAGCTAAGCTCCCTCAATTTCGACGCGCAAAAGACCTGTCGCTCCCGGTATTCCGGCAGCGGCAGGTCTTTTCCGTGTCGCGGGGCGGGGGCCCTAGCCCAGCCGCTGGCCCGCCATCCGCTCCAGCCGGTCGATCCGGTCGGCCATGGGCGGGTGGGTGGAGAACATCCGGGCCATGCCCCCGCCGCGGAACGGGTTGGCGATCATCAGGTGCGAGGCGTTGACCAGCCGCTGGTCCTGCGGCAACGGCGCCAGCTGCACCCCCTGTTCGATCTTGCGCAGCGCCGAGGCCAGCGCCAGCGGATCCCCGGTCAGCGCCGAGCCGTCCTCGTCGGCGTCGTACTCGCGGGTGCGGGAGATTGCCATCTGGATGAGGGACGCGGCGAAGGGCGCCAGGATGGACATGGCCAGCAGGGCTAGCGGGTTGGCGTTCCGGCGGTCCCCGCCGCCGAAGAAGAGCAGCAACTGCCCCACCGAGGTGATCACGCCCGCGACGGCGGCCGCGACCGAGGAGGTGAGGATGTCCCGGTTGTAGACGTGCATCAGCTCGTGCCCCAGGACGCCGCGGAGCTCCCGCAGGTCCAGCAGCTGCAGGATGCCCTGCGTGCAGCAGACGGCCGCGTGCTGCGGATCGCGGCCCGTGGCGAACGCGTTGGGCGCCATGGTCGGGGAAATGTAGATCCTTGGCATCGGCTGGTTGGCCCGGGCCGAGAGCTCCCGGACGATCTGGTACAGCTGGGGCGCCTCGGCCTCCGTGACCGGGAGGGCCTGCATGGCCCGGATGGCGAGCTTGTCGCTGTTCCAGTAGCCGTAGAAGGTGGTGCCGACGCCGATCAGGGCCATGATCCACAGCGGGGCCGAGCTGCGGGTCCCGGACGCGATCAGGGCACCCAGTGCCAGCAGCACCGCCCACAGGGCACCGAACAGGGCGGCCGTCTTCAGGCCGTTGTGATGGTTGTGCACAGATCCTCCCAAGCCGAACCGGAACCGTCCCCCGGCGCGGAAACGCCGGGCCAATCCCACTCTGAAAACGAACCGCTACGGCACCGGGTTCCGGGCATCATAGCGCAGGAAACCGGACTGCCACCGGGCCACCAGCCAGGCCGCGACGGCGCACAGGACGCCCCCGGCCAGCAGCACCCAGCCCTCGCTCAATACCTTGGTCGCGCCGCCGGCCAGCAGGTCCCCCACGCGAGGGCCGCCGGCGACGACCACAACGAATACGCCCTGCAGCCTGCCGCGGAGATGATCGGGCGCTGCGGACTGCAGGATGGTGGTGCGGAAGACGGCGCTGACCGAGTCGGCGATGCCGGCGAGCGCGCAGCAGAGCGCGGCGGGAATCAGCCAGGCCGTCACCCCGGCACCTCCGGAGCGGCCGGCCAGGACGACGACGAGCCCCAGCCCGGCGACCGAGGCGCCCCACCCCATCACGGACCAGACCACGGCGGTCCCCTGGGCGCGGACGCCGCCCAGCGGACCGGAGAATAGCCCGGCCAGGAAGGCGCCGACGGCGGTGGCGGCCAGCAGGATGCCGACCGTGGCCTCACCGCCGCCGATCATCAGGGCGCCGATGGCCGGCAGCAGGGCCCGCGGCTGGGCGAGGATCATGGCGATCAGGTCGATCACGAAGGTCATCCGCAGGTTGGGTCGGGTGCCGAGGAAGCGGAAGCCTTCCACCACAGAGCGCAGCCCGGCCCGGTGCGTCACCCGGTCCGGCGGCATGGCCGGCAGCTTGACCAGGGCCCAGACCACGAAGGCGAAGCTGGCCACGTCGATGGTGTAGGTCCAGGCGAAGCCGATGGTGGCCACCAGGACGCCGGCCAGCAGCGGCCCGGCGGTCATGGACAGGCCCATGCTCATCATGGACAGGGCGTTCGCGGCAGGCAGCAGTTCCTTGCGGACCAATACCGGGATGATGGCGCTGCGGGCCGGCTGGTTAATGGCCTGGGCGCCGCTTTGGACCGCCACCAGGGCGTAGAGCAGCCAGACGTTGCCCACCTGCAGCCAGGCCTGAAGCGCCAGGCAGCCGGTGGTCAGCCAGAGGACGGAGGAGGCCAGCAGGGCCACCCGGCGCCGGTCGTGGGCGTCGGCGATCGATCCGCCCAGCAGCCCGCCGAGAATCAGGGGGACCAGGGCGAAGATGCTCAGCAGGCCCACGTAGAAGCTGTCCTGGGTGAGGCGGTACACCTCCAGGCTCACGGCCACCAGGGTGAGCTGGCTGCCGACGGCGGAAGCCGCGGTTCCCAGCCACAGGCGGCGGAACGCCGGGCTCTCGCGTAGCGGCGTGATGTCAGCCAGGAATTTCCCCACCCGGCAACTCTAATGGGACGGCAAGGCTAACTAAGTCCAGCCTTATTGCGACTTGCTCAAAATAGATGCTTGAATGGGTCCATGAACGCTAACCCGGGCAGCAGCGACGCATGGGCCGACGCCCTGCGCGCCCACGGCCGCCGGGTGACCAAGCAGCGGCTGGCCGTGCTCGACGCCGTCGAACGCCACCCGCACTCGCCGGCCGAGCGCGTCCTGGCCGCCGCCCGGGAGGAACTCCCGGAGCTCACCGCGCAGTCGGTGTACGTGGTCCTTGGCGACCTCACCGAGCTGCAGATGCTGCGCCGCTTCGAACCCCCGCACTCCCCCGCCCTGTACGAGACCCGGGTGGGCGACAACCACCACCACGCCGTCTGTATCGGGTGCGGGCGCGTGGAGGACGTGGAGTGCGCCGTCGGCCACGCCCCCTGCCTGACCCCGCACTGGGGCTCCGGGACCGCACCGATGACCATCCAGATCGCCGACGTCCTGTACCAGGGCATCTGCGAAGAGTGCCAGCGCACCCAAAAACTGCCCGCCCACAGCAACTAGGTTCACAACAACAATTGAGGAGAACGATGACTCAGAACATTTCTGCGCCCGTGTCCACGACCCAGTCCGGCGCGCCGGTCACGTCGGACGCCCACTCGCAGTCCGTCGGTGCCGACGGCGCCATCATCCTGACCGATCACTACCTGATCGAAAAGCTCGCCCAGTTCAACCGCGAGCGGGTTCCGGAGCGCGTCGTGCACGCCAAGGGCGGCGGTGCCTTCGGTACGTTCAAGACCACCGAGGATGTCTCGAAGTACACCAAGGCAGCCCTCTTCCAGCCGGGCACCGAGACGGACATGCTGATCCGCTTCTCCTCCGTCGCGGGCGAGGCCGGCTCGGCCGACACCCTGCGCGACCCGCGCGGCTTCGCGATCAAGTTCTACACCTCCGAGGGCAACTACGACCTCGTGGGCAACAACACCCCGGTGTTCTTCATCCGCGACGGCATCAAGTTCCCGGACTTCATCCACTCCCAGAAGCGCCTACCGGGCTCGCACCTGCGCGACGCCGACATGCAGTGGGACTTTTGGACCCTCTCCCCCGAGTCCGCCCACCAGGTCACCTGGCTGATGGGTGACCGCGGCCTGCCCGCCACCTGGCGCGAAATGCAGGGCTACGGCTCGCACACCTACCAGTGGATCAACGCCGAGGGCGAGCGCTTCTGGGTCAAGTACCACTTCAAGTCCAACCAGGGCGTCAAGTCCTTGACCAACGACGAGGCGGCGGAACTGGCCGGCAACGACGCGGACTTCTACATCCGCGACCTGCGCGAAAACATCGACGCCGGGAACTTCCCCGCCTGGGACCTGCACGTCCAGGTCATGCCCTACGAGGACGCGAAGACCTACCGCTTCAACCCGTTCGACCTGACCAAGGTGTGGCCGCACGGCGACTACCCGCTGATCAAGGTCGGCACCATGGAGCTGACGAAGAACCCGGAGAACTACTTCGCGCAGATCGAGCAGGCCACCTTCGCGCCGTCGAACTTCGTGCCGGGCATCGCCGCCTCCCCGGACAAGATGCTGCAGGCCCGCATCTTCTCCTACGCGGACGCGCACCGCTACCGCGTGGGCACCAACCACGCCCAGCTGCCGGTCAACGCCCCGAAGAACGAGGTGCACAACTACAGCCAGGACGGCGCGGCCCGCTACCACTTCAACGCGCCCACCGTTCCGGTCTACGCACCGAACTCCCTGGGCGGCCCCGCCGCCGTCGAGTCGCAGAACCCGGCCGGCGGCTGGGAGAACGACGGCGCACTCACCCTCTCCGCGCACTCCCTGCACGCCGAGGATGACGACTTCGGCCAGGCCGGCACGATGTACCGCGAGGTCTACGACGACGGCGCCAAAGCCCGGTTCCTGGAGACCATCACCACCGCCGTGGGCGGTGTGAAGAACGCCGACATCAAGGAACGCGCCATCCAGTACTGGACCAACGTCGACGCCGAGCTCGGCGCCAAGCTGCGCTCCAACCTCGGTGCCGCCAACCCGTCCGACGCCGAGGCCGCCAACAAGATGGCCTAAACGTCCGTACGGACACACAGCAGTACACGACAGCGCCCCGCCGCGGATCTTCCGCGGCGGGGCGCTGTCGTTTGTCGGGGGTGCCGGACGTGTCAGGCGGGGCAGGCTTAGGCGGGCAAGGGTCAGGCGGGTTTGGCCGCACTGCCGGCCTGGGCGGGCTCCGCCGCGGCCGGGCGGTGGCCCTTCTTGGCCAGCTGGATCTGCTCATACACGTGGTGCCGGAGCTCGGTGAACCGGGGCAGGGACCGGGTCTCCAGCTGGTCCCGCTCCACCGGCAGGTCGATCCGGATGTCCTCCTGGACCACCGTGGGCGAGCTGGAGAGGATGATGACCCGTTCGCCCAGGTAGACCGACTCATCGATGTCGTGGGTGACGAAGAGGACGGTAACGCCGAACTTCTTCCAGATCGTCCGGATCAGGTCTTCCAGGTCGGCGCGGGTCTGGGCGTCCACCGCGGCGAACGGCTCATCCATCAGCAGCACCTCGGGCTGGTAGGCGATGGCGCGGGCGATCGCCACGCGCTGCTGCATGCCGCCGGAGAGCTGCCAGGGGTAGGACCGCGGCACGTGGGACAGGCCCACGGCCTCCAGCGCCTCGTCCACCAGCCGGTCACGTTCGGCCTTCGGCACGCCCTGGTTTTTCAGCGGCAGCGCCACGTTGTCCCGGACCCGCATCCAGGGGAAGAGGGAGCGGCCGTACTCCTGGAAGACCACCGCCATCTTCTTCGGCGGCCCGGAGACCCGCTTGCCGTCGAGCAGGACCTCGCCCTCGGTGGGCGCCATCAGGCCCGAGATGCACTTGAGCAGGGTAGTCTTGCCCGAGCCCGAAGGACCCACCAGGCAGGCCAGTTCCCCGGCGCGCAGGTCGAAGGTGAGGTTGCGGACGGCCTCGATGTCGCCGCCGTCGGTCTGGTAGACCTTCTTCAGTCCGCGGACCGAGAGCATGGCCTCCGGCCGGATGGTCCCGACCTCGGGGGTGGTGTCAGGCTGCATTTTCTACCTCTTTCTGGCCGTGGTACCAGCGCAGGATGTTCCGCTCGGCCCACTGGAAGATGAACGACATCGTCACGCCCAGCAGCCCCAGCACCACGATGCCGGACCACATTTCCGGGATGGCGAAGGAACGCTGGAACTGCACGATGGTGAAGCCAAGCCCGGAGGACGAGGCGAACATTTCGGAGATGACCATCAGGATCAGCCCGAGCGAGAGGGACTGGCGGACACCCGCCAGGATCTGCGGGCTGGCCGAGGGCAGCACCAGGTACCGGACCCGGGCCCAGCCGGAGATTCCGTAGGTGTGGGCCGAGTCGGAGAGGACACCGTCGACGGCGCGGACACCCTCGATGGTGTTCAGCAGCACCGGCCAGACGCAGCCGGAGATGATCACCGCGATTTTCATGGAGTCGGTGATGCCCATCAGCAGCATCAGCACCGGGACCAGCACCGGCGGCGGGATGGCCCGGAAGAACTCCAGGGTGGGTCCCAGCAGGGTGCGGAGCCACCGGACGGAGCCGATCACCACGCCGCCAACGACGCCGATCACGATCGCCGCGACGACGCCCACCAGGAGCCTGCCGATGCTCGGCAGCACGTCGGAGAAGAACCGCGGGCCGAACCAGGTCTGGGCGAACTTCTGCACCAGCGCCGCCGGCGTCGGCACGAAGAAGTTCACCGCGCCCAGGGTGGAGGCCCACCAGAGCAGGACGAGGAGCACCGGCAGCGCCAGCACGTAGCCCAGGGTCTTCAGGGCTTTCATACGATCACCTCGGAGCGGACGGAGGAGTGCCAGGACAGCGTTTTCTTCTCGATCAGCCGCATCAGGGCGTTGATCACGACGCCGATCAGGCCGGTGGCCAGCACCAGCGCGTACATCCCGGAAATGGCGCCGCCGGACTGCGCCAGCGCGATTTCCCGGCCCAGGCCCGGGGAACCGATCACGAGCTCGGCCGTGATGGCCAGGACCAGCGCGACCGTGGCCGCCAGCCGCACGCCGGTCATCAGGTAGGGCAGCGCCGTCGGGAAGACGACGTAGCGGATCCGGGCCAGCGGCCCGAGCCCGTAGGTCTTGGCCGTGTTGTTGGCGACCATGTCGACGTCGGCCACGCCGTAGAGCACCTGGATCAGGACCTGCCAGAAGGCGGCGTAGGTGATCAGCATCAGCGAGGATTCCAGCTTCACGCCGAACAGCAGCACGGCCAGCGGAATCAGCGCCACCGACGGGATGGGCCGCAGGAACTCCACCGTGGAGTTGGTGGCCCGGCGGAGGAAGGTGCTGGACCCGATCACGAAGCCCAGCACGACGGCGAGGATGATCGCGAGGACCAGCCCCAGGAACCAGGCCTTCATGGTCTCCCCCACCGAGACCCAGAACGCGGTAAGGCCCAGGTCGCGGACCAGTGCCATCACCACCTCACTGGCCGGCGGCAAGTATTTGGCATCGACCAGGCCGAGCCGCGGGATCAGCTCCCAGGTGGCCAGGAAGCCAAGGATCCCGGCCAGACCCAGCAGCCGCTGGCCGGGGAAGGCGCGTTTGCCCGTACGGCGGCCGCGTCCCGCACGGGTCGCGCGGCCGCCGGTGGCGAGGGCGTCGGCACTCACGGCAGCAGGTCGCCCGCGTTCGGGGCCTTGGAAAGGGTGCCGTACTTGGCGGCCGCGTCGCCCAGGGTCTTGAAGGCGTCCTTGTCGAAGTTGACCGTCCAGTGCGTGAGGGTCATCTTGGAGCGGGCGGCCTCGTCGATCTTGGTGTAGGTGCCCACGATGTCCCGGACTTCCTGCGGGTGGGCCTGGGCGTACTCGAGGGACTTGTTCATGGCCCGGGTGAACTTCTGGGTCAGCTCCGGCTTGTTCTTGATGGTGTCGGCCTTGGTGAAGTACCCGGCGATGTCCAGCTTGGGGCTGACGTCCACGAAGTTCCACGAAACCACGGAGCCACCGTCGGCCAGGGCCTTGGACATGAAGGGTTCGAGGATCCAGGCCGCGTCCACCTGCTTGTTGGCGATGGCCGCCGGCGCGTCCGGGAAGGCCACCTCGACGAACTTCACGGAGGAGGGATCGCCGCCGTCCTTCTCGATCGCGGACTTGATGCTGGTGTCGCCGATGTTGGAGAGGTTGTTCACGGAGACGGTCTTGCCGGCCAGGTCCTTGGCGGACTTGATCGGGGAGCCGGCCGGGACGACGACGCCGCCGACGTCCTTGCCCTTCTCACCGGTGGTGGACGCGCCGTTGGCGACGAACTTCAGGTCGAGGCCCTTGTCCCTGGCGACCATCACGGAGATCAGGTTGGAGAAGGCGAAGTCGAAGCTGCCGCTGACGACGCCGGGAACGATCGCGGCGCCGCCGGTGGCGGTCTGGATGTCCAGCTGGAGTCCCTCGTCCTTGAAGAAGCCCATCTTGTTGCCCAGATAGACCGGCGCGCAGTCGACGATCGGAATAACGCCGACGCTGACCTTGGTCAGGTCTCCCCCGCCGGCGGCCCCGCCCTGGACGGTGCCGCCCGTCGAGCTGGGTGATCCGCTGCCGCAGGCCGTGAGGGCCAGGACGGACGCGGCCGCCAGCAGGGAGAAGGTACGACGTAACATGTTCACTCCTTTGTGCACTGCGGCCCGGGAGTGACTCGCCCCCACCACCGCCAATGTTCGCTTTTCGAACAAACGTTCAAATATCAAGTCTGGTCTAAGGCTACTGTGAGGTCAACCACATCCGGGGCATTGTTACGGCTCTGAGACAGGTCGCCGGGCACAGCAAAGCGGGGCCACTCCGGGCCGGTCCGGGCGGTGCCGGACGGGACGGAGTGACCCCGCTCTGCGGTGCTGCGGGAGGTGGCCCGCTAGTGGCGGGAGACTTCCTCGGAGGCCACGTTGCTGGGTTCGTCGGTGCCGGGTTCGCCGGTGCCCGCGGCGGCCGGGCCGCTGACGGACGCCCGCGCCTCGGCGAACTTCTCGTTCAGCCGGGAGTGCCGGCGGCCGTAGGAGAAGTAGATGATGATGCCCACCACGAGCCAGAGGGCGAAGAAGATCCAGGTCTCCACGGCGAGGTTGGTCATCAGGTAGAGGCAGAGCACGGCGGAGACCACCGGAACCACCTTGCCGAACGGCACGCGGAAGGACGGCTTGAGGTCCGGCCGCTTCCTGCGCAGGACCAGGATGCCCAGGCTGACCATCACGAAGGCGGACAGCGTGCCGATGTTGATCATTTCCTCCAGCAGGTCCACCTTGGTCAGGCCGGCCACCAGGGCCACGGCGGCACCGCAGATGATCTGCAGCCGGGCCGGGGTGGCGCGGATGGTGCTGGTCTTGGACAGGGAGCGCGGCAGCAGGCCGTCGCGGCTCATCGCGAGGACCACGCGGGAGAGGCCCATCAGCAGCACCATGATCACCGTGGTCAGGCCCACCAGCGAGCCGAAGGCGATCACCTTGGCGGCGTCGTTGTTGCCCACGGCCTCGAAGGCGGTGGTGAGCGTGGGGCTCTCCGCCTCCGCGAGCTTGCTGTAGGGGACCATGCCGGTGAGCGCGAGCGAGACCAGGATGTAGAGCACGGTGACGATCGCGAGGCCGCCGAAGATGCCGCGCGGCAGGGTCTTCTGCGGGTTCTTGACTTCCTCGGCGGAGGTGGCGACGACGTCGAAGCCGATGAAGGCGAAGAAGACCAGCGCGGCGCCGGCGAAGATGCCGAGGGTGCCGTACTGCGCGGGGGCCGCGCCGGTGAGGAAGCCGAAGAAGGACTGCTTGAGCACGTCGGTAGTGCCGGTGCCCCCGGTGGGCTGGGAGGCCGGGACAAACGGGCTGTAGTTTTCAAACTTCACGTAGGTGAAGCCGACGACGATGACGAAGAGGACGACGGCGATCTTGATCAGGGTGAAGACGTTGCCGACGCGGGCGGACAGCTTTGTCCCCAGCACCAGCAGCACGGTGAAGATGGCCACGATCAGGAAGGCGCCCCAGTAGAGGTCGATCCCGCCGAGGGAGATGGACGGCGGGACGTCGAGCCCCATCAGCGCGAAGACCTTGCTGAGGTAGATGCCCCAGTACTTGGCGATCACGGCGCCGGCGGTGAACAGTTCCAGGATCAGGTTCCAGCCGATGATCCAGGCCAGCACCTCGCCCATGGTGGCGTAGGTGAAGACGTAGGCGGAGCCGGCCACGGGGATGGCGGTGGCGAACTCGGCGTAGCACATGATGGCGAGGGCGCAGGTGACGGCCGCGATGGCGAAGGAGATGGTGACGGCAGGGCCGGCGAAGTTGGCGGCGGCCTTGGCGCCGACCGAGAAGATCCCGGCGCCGACGGCGACGGCGACGCCCATGATCATCAGGTCCCAGGTGCTGAGCGAGCGCTTGAGCTTGCGGCCCGGCTCATCGGCGTCGGCCATCGACTGCTCGACGGACTTGGTCCGGAAAAGGTTCATAGGAAGGTCCACGGTCTCTATAGCTGGGGAAAACGGACCTATTAATAGTAGTGTCCATCCACTGGACGGCCGCTTTAATCCCACATGGTGAGACGGTGAGGGTGCCTTAAACCGGCCAGTCCATCAGCGTGGAGCGGATCAGGAAGCGCTTCCCCTCGGGTGCCTCGACCGAGAAGCCGCTCCCCCGGCCGTGGACGACGTCCACCGTCAGGTGCGTGTGGCTCCAGTAGTTGAACTGCTCGCGGGACATCCAGAACTCAACCGGCTGGGCTGCTCCCGGGCCGGTGTCCGCGGCGATGTCGAAGCGTCCCAGCAGTACGTCGGACCCACCGGTGATGAACTCCCCCGCCGGGTAGCACATGGGCGAGGAACCGTCGCAGCAGCCCCCGGACTGATGGAACATCAGCGGCCCGTGCTGGTCCCACAGCTTGCGCAGCAGCTCCACGGCTTCGGGGGTGAGGGCCACCCTGGAGAAGTCCTCGCCGGGGAGGGTGGACGCCGCGTCGAGCACGGGCTGGGTCATGGCGAACTCCTGGAGGCGGGAAGGGCTGGGGGGCGAATGGGGGGGTGCGGGGGCCGGTCCCGGGTGGGGCCGGCCCGCCGCTGCCGCGGCTTAGAAGAAGCCGAGCTTGTTCTCGTTGTAGCTGACCAGCAGGTTCTTGGTCTGCTGGTAGTGGTCGAGCATCATGGCGTGGTTCTCGCGGCCGATGCCGGAGGACTTGTAGCCGCCGAACGCCGCCCCTGCCGGGTAGGCGTGGTAGTTGTTCACCCAGACGCGGCCGGCCTGGATCTCGCGGCCGGCACGGTAGGCGACGTTGCCGTTGCGGGACCAGACGCCGGCGCCGAGGCCGTAGAGGGTGTCGTTGGCGATCCCCATGGCGTCGTTGTAGTCGCTGAACCGGGTCACCGAGACCACCGGGCCGAAGATCTCCTCCTGGAAGATGCGCATCTTGTTGTGGCCCTCGAAGATGGTGGGCTGGACGTAGTAGCCGCCGGCCAGGTCGCCGTCGAGCTCCGCGCGGGCGCCGCCGGTGAGGGCCTTGGCGCCCTCCTGCTTTCCGATGTCGATGTAGGAGAGGATCTTCTCCAGCTGGTCGTTGGAGGCCTGGGCGCCCAGCTGGGTGTCGGTGTCCAGCGGGTTGCCCTGGATGATCTTCTGGGTCCGGGCCAGGGCGTCGGCCATGAACGAGTCGTAGATGCCTTCCTGCACCAGGGCGCGGGAGGGGCAGGTGCAGACCTCGCCCTGGTTGAACGCGAAGAGCGTGAAGCCCTCCAGGGCCTTATCGTAGAACGCGTCGTTGCTGTCGGCGACGTCGTTGAAGAAGATGTTCGGGCTCTTGCCGCCGAGCTCCAGGGTGACCGGGATGAGGTTCGCGGAGGCGTACTGGCTGATCAGGCGGCCCGTGGTGGTCTCGCCGGTGAAGGCGATCTTGCGGATCCGCGGGCTGGAGGCGAGCGGCTTGCCGGCCTCGACGCCGAAGCCGTTGACCACGTTGACCACGCCGGCCGGGAGCAGGTCGCTGATCAGTTCCATCAGGACCAGGATCGAGGAGGGGGTCTGCTCGGCGGGCTTGAGGACGACGGCGTTGCCGGCGGCGAGGGCGGGGGCCAGCTTCCAGACGGCCATCAGGATCGGGAAGTTCCAGGGGATGATCTGGCCGACGACGCCGAGCGGCTCGTGGAAGTGGTAGGCGGTGGTGTCGTCGTCGAGCTGGGAGAGCCGGCCCTCCTGGGCGCGGACGGCGGAGGCGAAGTAGCGGAAGTGGTCGGCCGCGAGCGGGATGTCGGCGTTGAGGGTTTCCCGGATCGGTTTGCCGTTGTCCCAGGTTTCGGCGACGGCCAGCAGCTCGGTGTTCTCATCGATCCGGTCCGCGATCTTGTTCAGGATCGCGGCGCGTTCGGCGACGGAGGTCTTGCCCCAGGAGGGTGCCGCCTTGTGCGCGGCGTCCAGGGCAAGCTCGATGTCTTCGGCGGTGCCGCGGGCCACCTCGCAGAAGGCCTTGCCGGTCACCGGGGTGATGTTCTCGAAGTACTGGCCCTTCACCGGGGCCACCCACTCCCCGCCGATCCAGTTCTCGTAGCGGTCCTTGAACTGGACCTTCGAACCGTCGGTACCGGGTTGTGCGTAAACAGTCATTGCTAGCTCCTTTGCTGTGCAAGGTCGGTGGCGGACGCGGCCGGGACATCACGGGCCGCCGCTGCCCCCAGCGTAGGAGCGGGAAGGTTGCAGCCAGGTTGCATCGGGGTGATCCGGGTCACGTTGCGAGCTGCGGCCCCGGTGGCGGCTGCGGGGGTGCGGGGCGGTCAGGTGCTGAGTTCGGCTTCGAGCCGCTCGAGTTCGGTGACGACGGCGGCCCGGCGCGGCGAGCGGGCCGGGAGCAGGCGGAGGGCCGCGGCGCGGACCTCGACGTCGTCCCGGGCCTCGGGCAGGGCGGCGTACTTCAGCAGGGCGTCGGCGCTGCCGTCGGTGAGCACGGCCTCGCGCAGCAGCGTCGCGACCCGGCCGCGGAGTTCGACGACGCCGGGCGCTTCAGAGCCGGGCAGGACGGCGCCGCGGTAGAGTTCCAGCGCGATCCGGTGCGCTCCGCGCCGCAGGCAACTCAGCACCTGCCCCGTGTCCGGGACCAGGTCCACCGGCACGCGGTAGGGCCGGGATTCGGGCACGGCGGCGGGGTCCAGTTGCTGGAAGACCTTCCGCAGCCGCACCATCTCGGCCCGGAGCGTGGTGGGCGAGCCGCTGCCCGGATAGAGCAGGGCACTGAGCCGCTCCGCAGTGAGGCCCTCCGGGTGGGAGCTGAGCAGGGCCAGGATCTCGCTGTGCCGCGCCGAGAGGGTGACGGTCCGTCCATTGAGGGTGAGCACCGCCTGGTCCCGGCCCAGCAGCTGCAGCCCGTTGCGGTACAGAGTGCCGCCGGCGTTTCCTGTGCCCCGCCCGGCGGCGGTCGCGGCGGATCCGCCGGCCGCCGGGCTGGTCCGGCGGCGGCCTGCGGGGGTGGTGAGCCGGGCCGCCTCCCGCTGCAGGCGTTCCACCCGCAGGTGCGCCTGGGCGGCGGCGACGGTCGCCTCGACGAGGGACAGGGTGTGCGGGGCGACGGCGTTCTCCGTGCCGGTGATGTCGACGACGCCGAGCAGGGCGCCGGAGTCCGGATCGTGGAACGGCACGGCCGTGCAGCTCCACGGGTGGACGGAGCGCTTGTAGTGTTCGGCGCCGGCGATCTGGATGCCGCGGCCCAGGGCCAGGGCGGTCCCCGGCGCGCTGGTGCCCACAGTGGCCTCGGACCAGTCCGCCCCGGGGACAAACATCATGGATTCGGCCCGGCGCTGCAGGACCGGGTTGCCCTCCACCCACAGCAGCCGGCCCACCTCGTCACCCACGGCCACAAGCATGCCGCTGTCGTGACTGGGCAGGATGAGGAGCTTGTGGATGACGGGCATGATGGCGGCCAAGGGGTGCTGCCGCCGGTATTCTTCGAGTTCCTCGCGGTCCATGGCCAGCGGGGCCTCGGGGTTGTCCGGGTTGGCGTGTGATCGGGCGGAGCGCTGCCACGATTCCTGAACCAGGCTCCGCAGGCCGGGGACCGGGCCGTAGGGGAGGCCGGCGGTGTCACCCGCGGCGCCGAGGAGTTCGTGCCCGGCGCGGGCATACCGCTGCCGCAGCTCCGGGTCGGGTCCGGCGTAGGATCCGTGCGGGGCTGGCTGCTGGAGCGGATTCCTCATTGAACTCCCCTGGCCGGCATCGGCGTCGATGCACTGCAACTCGTCCCGTCGAGTCTACGGTCGCGGCACGCCGCCCGCCAGAGGATGGACCGACGTCGTTCGTGGCCTGCGATACGGAAAATGCCCGCCGCCCCGGTTATTCCGGGGGCGGCGGGCATTGTGCGCGTCGACAGTGCAGGACTGCCGCGGCGTCAGTCGCGGGAGATCCGGATCATGTCCTCGCGCGGGACCACCTTGACGCGTTCGCGTTCGATTCCGTCGGCCGGGTGGGCGGCGGTCCAGGCGGCGCCGAGTTCCTTCTCGTGGGCGTCGAGCTTGTTCCAGCCTTCCCAGGTGGTGTATTCGACGCCGCGTTCCTCGAGGAGGTCGATGATGGCCTGCGGGTCCGGGTTCTGCGCCGGGGGCAGCGTGAGCCGGTCCTCCAGCAGGAATCCGATGGTCTCCAGGGCGTCGCCCTTGGTGTGGCCGATCAGGCCGACCGGGCCACGCTTGATCCAGCCGGTGGCGTAGATCCCGGGGACCGGGCTGCCGGCGGTGTCGAGCACGCGGCCGCCCTCGTTGGGGATGACGCCGCGGCGGGCGTCGTACTCCAGTTCGGCCAGGGGCGAGCCGTGGTAGCCGATGGCGCGGTAGACGGCCTGGACCGGGTAGTCGACGAACTCGCCGGTGCCCTTGGCGTTGCCGGTGCCGTCGAGCTGCATGCGCTCGAAGGTCATGCCGGTGACCTTGCCGGGGTGGGCGGGGTCGTCGTGGATCTCGACCGGGCTGTGCAGGAAGTGCAGGTGCAGCCGGCGGGACGCCGTGAGTTCGGAGAGGTCCTCGGGCTGCTCGGCGATCCAGTTCGTCAGCGTGCCGACCATGGTCTTGATCTGGTTGTTGGACTGGATTGCTTCGTCGGAGGCCTCGTCGAACTCGAAGTCCTCCGCGTACAGGACGATGTCCACGTCCTTGGAGTGCGAGAGCTCGCGCAGCTCAAGCGGGGTGAACTTCACCTGGGCCGGGCCGCGCCGCCCGAACACGTGCACGTCGGTGACCGGGGAGGCCTTGAGCCCGGCGTAGACGTTGTCCGGGATCTCGGTGACCAGGAGGTCGTCGGCGTGCTTGGAGAGGATCCGGGCCACGTCCAGGGCCACGTTGCCGTTGCCGATCACCGCGATTTCCTTGGCCTCCAGCGGCCATTCCCGGGGCACGTCCGGGTGCCCGTCGTACCAGGAGACGAAGTCGGCGCCGCCGAAGGAACCCTCCAGGTCGATGCCCGGAATGTTCAGGTCCGCGTCCTTAATCGCGCCGGTGGCGAAGATGACCGCGTCGTAGAAGGCCCGGAAGTCGCTAAGGGTGAGGTCGCGGCCGTAGGTGACGTTGCCGAGGAAGCGGATGTCGCCCCGGTCCAGGACCTTGTGCAGGGCGTTGACGATGCCTTTGATCCGGGGGTGGTCCGGGGCCACGCCGTAGCGGATCAGGCCGTAGGGCGCAGGGTAAGCCTCGAAGAGGTCGATGCTGACCTCAAGGTCCCCGTCCTTGACCTGGTTCGACTTGGTCAGGATGTCCGCGGCGTAGACGCCGGCCGGTCCGGCGCCGATGATGGCGACGCGGAGGGGACGATTGGACGGTGATTCGGCCGAGTTGGACACCGGGAACCCTTCTGACTCTTGGCGGATGCGCCGGCACGATGCGGCGCGCAGTCTTCCATTCTAGATGCCCGCGCCCGCTCCCGGCCCGGAAAACGGGAGCGGGCGTGATGGACGTCGCAGTGCGGCGGAGTCCCGGACACGGCCCGGCGGGAGGAATAGGGTCCGCGGAGGTGATGTTATGTCTCCTGTGCCTACTTCCGACGGATCCTCCGCTCCCACCGCCCTGACCTCTTCGGGAGACGCTTCCCCCGCAGTGAACGGCGTCGCCCGCGGCAGCGGTCCCGGCCCGGCGGCAACGCGCTCGGTCATGGACAAGGCAGCGGACAAGGAAACGACGACGGGCATCCTCTTCGGCATCGGCGCGTACGGGCTGTGGGGGCTGCTCCCGCTCTATTTCTATGTGTTGAACCCGGCCGGCGCCGTCGAGATCGTCGCCAACCGCGTCGTCTGGTCTCTCCTGTTCTGTGCGCTGCTGATCACCGTGTCCCGCGCGTGGCCCGCCATCGGCGCCGCCTTCCGCAACCGCACCGTGTTCGGCACCCTGGCCCTCGCGGCCGGCCTGATCGCGGTGAACTGGGTGACCTACACGTACGGCGTGACCACCGGCCAGGCCGTGGAGACGTCGCTGGGATACTTCATCAACCCGCTGGTCTCGGTGCTGCTGGGCGTCTTCGTCCTGAAGGAGAAGCTGCGGCCGCTGCAGTGGGCGGCGGTGGCGGTGGGCTTCGTCGCCGTCGGCGTCCTGACGTATTCCTACGGCAAGCTGCCCTGGATCGCGCTGACCCTGGCCTTCAGCTTCGGCCTCTACGGCTTCGTGAAGAAGCGGGTGGGCCCGCGCGTTGACGCCCTCACCAGCCTCAGCGTGGAGACGTTCGTCCTGGCCCCGATCGCCGCGGTGGCGATGGTGGTCCTGGCGGTCACGGGTGCCGCCACCCTGACCAGCAACGGCTCCGGCCACTTCTGGCTGCTCGCCGCCTCGGGCGTGATCACCGCCGTGCCCCTGCTCTTCTTCGGCGCCTCCGCGCGGCGGCTGCCGATGACCACCATCGGGCTGCTGCAGTACTTCGCCCCGGTGCTGCAGTTCATCGTGGCGCTGGTGGTCTTCAAGGAGGCGATGACCCCGGAGCGCTGGGTTGGCTTCGGCGTCGTCTGGTTAGCGCTGCTGCTGCTGACGGCGGACATGCTCCGGGCCGCCCGCAGGAACGCGGTGACCCGGAAGCGCGCCCGCGCCGCCGCCTAGTTGTTAATAGACCTAGTCCTCCGGGCTGCTGTCGATCCGGACGTAGTCCCGCGGGACCACGACCATCGGAACCGGCAGGGCGCGCAGGACCTTGTTGGCCGTACTGCCGAGGAACAGCTTGTTCTTCTCCGCCAGCCGTGAGGACCCGACAATCATAATTTCGGCGTCGTCCCATTCGAGGTCGTCGATGGCTTCCTCGATGGTCCGGCCGTGGGCGACCTCGACGCTGACGTGGTGACCCTCCGGTAGCCGTTCGGCGGCCGCCCTCAGGACCGTGTTGGCGTGGACGTGGGCCGCGTTGACGTTCTCGCCGCCGTCGCCCTCGGCGTCCAGCTCCACCAGGGAGACCAGCCGCAGCGGCACGCCACGGCGTTCGGCCGATTCGATGGCGACGTCGATCGCCGCCTCCGCGCCGGTGCGCTGGCCCACGGCGAGGGTGAGGCGGCTGACGGGTTCGGTGCGCCGGTACCCGCGGGGAGCGAGCGCCACCGGCACCGGGGAGGCGTGCAGCAGGGCGTTGGCCACGCTGCCGATGCTGAACCTCTTGAACAGGCCGTTGCCGGCGGCGCCCACCACGATCAGGCCGGCCCGGTATTCCTTCGCGGCGTCGATCAGTCCGGCGGCGAAGGACTCCGCCTGCCGGACGTGGAAGCGGGCCTGCAGCCCCTCCGGGACGAGGGCCAGGCCCTGCCGCTCCGCCGTGAGCACCGACTGTTCCGCCGCGCTGACGCGGTTGCCCTGCGGGTTCAGCGCCACGTACGGGGTGTTGCGGTCCACCACGTGGACCAGGTCCAGGTGGGCGCCCTGGGCCCGGGCCATGGCGGAGGCGAGGGCGACGGCGTCAGCGCCGCGGTCGTTGGGGGTGTAGCCGACGATGTATCGCATGTGTACCCCTTGTGGGTCCGGGCAGGACCGGGCATCCGCCCGGGATTCCGGGCTGCGCTGGCCGGCCTGCATACCTGCAGTGTTGGCACGACTCTAGCCCAGCAATGCGCGGATGCGGGAGGTTTGAGGCTCAGCCGCCCAGGACCTTGCGGAGCGCGTCATAGGCGGGGGTGGGTTTGCCGCCGTCGAACAGGAAATCGTGGCCCTGCTGCAGGCTCCCGTCGTCCTCGATCCGCCAGTCGTAGCGGTCGTCAACGCCCCAGGTCGTGTAGGAAACGCAGGTTTGCGAGCGCAGGCAGGTGGAGAGGACGGCGGCGTATTGCTCGGCCTGGGCCTGCTTGCCTTTGCCGTCGGTGACGTCGTTCTCCGAGATCCGCACCCGCAGCCCGGCGTCGCCGAACTTGCCGAGGGTCTTGGTGAGATCGGCCGCGGAGATGGCGTCCGTTTTCAGGTCGTAGATGTGGGCCTGCAGGCCGACGCCGTAAATGTGGCCGCCCGCGGCGTTGGTGTCCAGGGCGAGCTTGAGCAGGGCGTCCTGCCGGCGGCCGGGGACATCGGCGCCGTTCTCGTTGATGTACTGGCGGACGTCCGGGTCCGCGGCGAACACGGCTTTGGAGATGACGGCCGGGTAGTTGGCGCCGAGCACCCGGTACCAGACGTTCTTCTGCATGCTGGTGCCCTGGTCCACGTCGAAGGGCTCATTGACGACGTCGAGCGAGGCGAGCCGGCCCTTGAAGTGGGTCACCACGGTATTCACGTAGTCCAGGAGGGCACCGGCGCTGGCGCGGCGTTCGGCGTCGGTCCCGCTGGGCAGGTCCTGCATCCAGCGCGGCAGTGCCTCGGAGAAGGTGATGGTGTGCCCGTGCACGGCCATTCCCTTGCTCTGCGCGATCGCCAGGATCGCGTCGGCCTCCTCGAAGGTGTACTGCCCGCGCGCCGGGGACAGGAATTGCGGCTTCATGGCATTTTCCGGGGTGAGCGCGCCGAAGTTGCCGGCGAACGCGCGGGCGTAGTCCGGGTCCCCCGTCAGCGGTCCCAGGGCGACGGCGGCCCCGATCCGGAAGTCCGGCCGGATTTTGGCGGCGAGCGCCTGCAGGCCGCCGGGGGCGGAGCCGTCGCCGGCCACCGCGGCGCCGGAGGCCCGCAGCCCGGTGGACGCGGGCGCCGTCGCAGTGAGCGAGGTGACCTCGAAGCTGCCCGCTCCCGTGGAGAACCCGAACCAGAGGCTGCCGGAGGAGAAGATGTTCGCCAGCGGCTGGGAGGAGAGGGTGTCCGGGCCGTTGAGGATTTTCAGGGTGTCCCCCGACCGGTTGACCGTCAGGGCGGCCGCGGGGTCCTTGAGCGTGACGGTCTCGTCGTGCACGGGGGCCGGCCGGGTCACGTCCTTCTTTTGTTTCCCGTCGAACACGGCGATGTGCAGGTCCGATCCCTGGAGCGTGAGCCGGAGGGAGGCCGGTTCGACCCTAAATTCGTCGGCGATGATCGGCGGCTGGTTGTAGACGGTCCACGTCGCGTCGGTGCCGATGTTCGTGAAGGTGGCGGCGAGGGTAAAGTCCCCGGCCGCCTCCAGGTGGGTGCCGGCGAGGTTCACCGGCGGGTTGGGCTGGCCACCGGAGCCGTCCTGTTCGACGATGGTCCGCTGGAGCGCGGAGACCTGCAGGGCGCCGCCGTCGGCCGTGATGCCGGGGGTGTGTCCCCAGTCCTGGCGGAGCAGGTCGATGGTCACGTCGGGTTTCGGGGCGGGCGGCGTGCACCCCGCGGCAAAGGCAAGGACGGACGCCAGCACCACCAACCGTGATGCCCGGCGCCCGCCCATTGCGTCTCCAATCGTCCTTTCGTTTCTACTCTCTTTGTGCCCGGCGCGCAGCCCTCGTGCACCGGGCAGAGGCTCTACGGTTTGGTCCAGCGCACGTCGTCGAAGTACCCCTGGATTGCGGAGTTCCCCTGCACGATGACCTGGAGGCTCGCCTTGGCGACCGACGTCGTACTCGGCGAGTAGGTCAGGTCCACGTTGGTGACACCGCCGGCGGTGACCCCGAGTTTGTACTGGCCGGAGATCCACTGGCCGGCGGAGTTGTACTCGTCGATGTAGAAGCCCACCTCACCGCTGGTCCGTGCAGTGACGTTGAGGTAGCTGGCGATCTTGTACGTTCCGGCGCTGACGGCGACCTGCGGCGAGAACAAGTGCTTGTTCGCCGTCGTGGCCGTCATCTTGACCGAGTTCACCGGGTTGGCGGGGCTGCCGTGGTTGGCGGCGTCGGCCAGGATGGTGGTGGCCGAGTCGGTGGTCCAGCCGGCGCTGATGCCGGCGTCGAAGGTGCCGTTGGCCACGAGGTTGGTGGCAGGCGGCGGGGCGGTTTCGGCGCCGAGGGCGAACATCTGCATGTTGTCCACGTAGGCCGTGATGCCGGTCCCGGTGACGTACACCTGGAGGCTGGCGGAGGCGACGCTGGTGGAACTTGGCGTGTATGTGAAGTTCATCGACTCCACCCACCTGGTGTTCTCCCGTTTACGGAACTGCCCGGAGATCCATTGACCGGCGGAGTTGTATTCGTCGACGTAGAAGCCCACTTCACCGCTGCTGATCGCGGCCACGTTGAGGTACGCCTTGAACATGTAGTTCGTGGCCGGCGTGACCGGAACCTTGGGCGAGAAGAGGTGGCGGGAGGTGGTGCCGGAGACCAGCTTCACCGATTTGGCCGCGTCCGGGTAGTTGCCGTTGGTACCGGAGTCGGCGGTGATGCCGGTCGGAGCATCGGTGGTCCAGCCGTCGGCGATGCCGTTGTTGAACGAGGCGTTGGGCAGCTTGTTGGGGCTGCCGTTGACCAGGCCCTTGCTGACGTTGACGTTCTTGATCAGGCCCGCGGAGACCTTGGTCTTCACGTACGCGGCCAGCTGGTCCAGTTCGGCGGTGCCGTACTGGTAGTCGTCCGGGACCTGGCTGGGCGAGGGCCGGATGTCGTGGAAAGTGAAGATCACCCACGTCTTGTTGGCGATGGCCGCGTCCACCTGGGCCTTCAGGTTCGAGACCGGGGTGGTGACCTCCTGGACGGGGACGTCACGGAGCAGGTAATCCCCCAGCGGCCAGGGGTTGTTGCCGGTGTCCGCGAAGCCGCGCATCGAGCTGTAGTACTTGGCGATGCGGGCCAGGGCCGACATGTCGTAGTCGCCGTAGGGCGGCGCGAACGCGGTCGGATTGAAGCCGTGCGACACCAGGGCGGAGCGGCTGTTGGCCAGCTCGGCCTCCACCTGCGCGGCGGTGAGCTTGGTGGCCTGGCAGTCATTGCCGACGCTGACCAGGCACTGGTGGTCCACGGTGTGCGAGCCGATTTCCCAGCCGTAGGTGTTCTGCAGCTGCGTGATCTGGTCCCACGTCATGTACGGGACATCGGTGTTCGCCCGGCAGGTGTTGGGCGCCGTCGTCATTCCGACACAGTTGGTGATCACGTAGCTGGTGCCGGTGAGCCCGTACTTCTGCAGCGTGGGGGCGGCCTGGGTGATGGCGCTTGCCATGCTGTCGTCGAAAGTGAAGGACACGAGCGGAGTCGCCGCAGGGTTGTCCACGGCGGCGTTAGCCACGGCGGGCGTGAGCAGTGCGGCACCCATGGCCCCCACCGCCACCCCGACGGTCATCAGCAAGGCGCGCCCCCGCGCCAAGCCGGATCTGGTTCTGGTCATGAATTTCTCCGTATCTCTTGGGTGACCTCAGCTGCAGGGCCGCACCGCCGGACGGCGGTCAGGGTCCCTGCAGCTGCATGAACGCCTTCGCTACCGTCTGCACCGGAATGCCGCTGTCGGCGATAATCTGGAGCTGGGTGGTGAGGGCGTCGCTCGTGATGGTGCTGCGGTCCGCCGCGATGGTGTGTTCCTGGGTGCCCGACGAATCGGGAGCCGAGATCTGGTGGTAGACCACGATGAGCCAGCCGTTGGCCTGTTTGGTCTCGGCGAGCGCTTCCTTGAGGGTTTCCGGCGTGGTTTCGTCGGTGACGTAGAGGACCTTCAGGTCCTCGGGGTCGAGGTTCTGCCGGGTGTTGATGCCGTCGTCGGTGCCGCGGATGACGTTGAAGTACTTCCCTGCGTACCACTGGACCTGTGGATCCATCCGCCCATACGGAGGGGCAAGGTCGTCGGTGGCGAGGCCGGCCGCGGCCAGCCCGTCCTCGCTCTTACGCAGCTGCTCGTCCAGCTGGGCGGTACCGATGGAGGTGAGGTCGACGTGCTGGTAGCTGTGTGCGGCGATCTCATGCCCGGAGCGGTGCAATTGTTGGAGTTCGGCCGCGGTCATGAAGTTCGGCGTCTCTATGGAGCTGGCGTTGATGTAGTGCGTGGAGACGAAGTTGTGCTTGTTCAACAGCGGAAGAGCCCGGTCATACACCGACTGCCAGCCGTCGTCGAAGGTCAGGGAAACCGTCGGCTGGCTCCAGCGCAGCGGCCCGGGCCGGGTGATGTCCTTGAGTGTGTAGCCACGCACCGCGGTGTTCCCGTTGGCGTGGGAAATCAGCGTGACCATCACGGACGCGGCTCCGGCGGGGGCCTGGACGACGTCCCGGAGCGTGGTCCATTCCCCGGCCGGCGGCAGGGTCGCCAGGTTCCGGAATATGCGTCCGCCCCCGGCCAGTTCGAACTCCGCCACGACGTCCACCTCACGGTCGGCCCGGTAGCTCGCCCCGAATTCGTAAGACCGGTCCGGGGCCACCGTCACCGGCGGGTACTGCCACTTCCCCTCGCCGTTCTGGTAATTAGTGATGCGGGTCCAGAAGTAGCTGCCGTCCTGGTCCACGCCACGGCCGGACTGCATGGCCAGCGCCCCGTAGGTGAAGGGGGCCCAGCCGTCGGCGTCGCCGGGCTGGGGCCCGGCCGGGCCGGGTGGGGGAATCAGGTTCGGTCCGGCCGGGGACGCGGGCGGGACACGGACATCGTCGGCCGCCTCCAGGTAGGCACCCTCGACCCGGAGGGTGCCTTTGGAGGCCATCCGGAAGACGTACTCCACCGCCGTGGTCTTGTCGTTGGTGTCGAAGGCGTCGCTGACGGTGAACGGGGAATTGCCGGGCTTCTGCAGCGGGTTGCGCAGTTGTTCCAGGGTGGCGGAGCCGTCGGCGTGGTGGTGCCGGGCCAGCAGGGTGAAATCCGCCTCGCTGGCGGCATACGCCTTGAACAGGTAGGTTTTGCCCGGGTCCACGTTGACGCGGGGGCTGGTCAGCGTGATGTCGCCCGAGGCGTAGCTGGTGACGTCCAGCTTCAGCGCCTGGCCGATCACCTGCCCGTCGGTCACGTCGAGGGAGGTTTTGGCGTCCCCGCTGTGGTTGACGGTCCAGCCAGCGGTGGGCAACGCGGCAGCCGTTCCGGAGACAGATCCGGCGGCGCCGCCCGCAGTGCGCGCCAGCGTCGGCAGCAGGTTCGCACCCGGGCGGGCCTGGGCGATGCCGTTGGTCGCGCCCGTGTACATCATCCAGCCGGCAGCCACGAGGGCGACCACCGCCGCGATGACCACCAGGGGGTTCAGCAGCAGCCTCAGGATCCAGGGGCGCCTACGTGCCATGGGCTACCACCGCCGTCGTACTCCCGGCCCGCTGCGGCGACTTCCACGTGTTCACTGCAGGACGGCGGAACAGGCCCCGGGAGCGGACGATGCAGCGGACCGCCGCCGTCAACTGAACCAGGTCCATGATGTAGAACAGGAAATAGGCGGTGGGCGCGTAGATGGTGAGCCGGATCTGCTCGCGGGGACTGAGGTTCTCGTCGAGCCAGATAGTCATCAGTGTGTAGGCGGTGATGGTGAGGTACGCGCCCAGGACCAGCGCCGGGGTGCGGGTCACCAGGGACCAGTACACGGCGTAGGTCCACGCCAGCGGGGAGATCAGCAGGGTGAACTCGCTCAGCAGGGCCATCGGCATCCGGTAGTAGGTCAGGGTCCGCGTGTACCGGCGGCTGGGGTTGAAGATCATGCCGCGGTACTTGATCAGGTTCTGCAGGCTGCCGTACTTCCAGCGGTAGCGCTGCTTCGCCAGCGCCCGGAGGGTCATGACGCCCTCGGTCTTGGCTACGACGTCGGAGCCGTAGACCAGGCGAAAGCGGCGGTTTCCGAGGCTGGTGACCTTCTCGCTCAGGCCGATGTCCTCCGTGAGGGTGTCCGTGTCGTAGAAGCCCACCTTCCGCAGCACCCGCATCCGGTAGGTGGAGGCCACTCCGCCGACGACGAACTCGCAGTTCATCAGGGAGTACAGCTTCTTGGAGCGGTAGCCGATCATATGCTCGAAGCGCTGCAGGATGCCCAGCGCCGTGGTCTCTTCCAGGATCTTGACGTTGGCGGCAACACCGGCCACGTAGGGGTCTTCAAAATAGGCCAGGGCGTTGGAGATGGCGTCCGGGGCAATGATCGAGTCCGCGTCAAGGGTCATGACGAACTGGCCGCGGGCGTGCCGGCGCAGCGCCGCGTTCAGGGCGGCGCCCTTGCCGACGTTGTGGTGCATGCGCACGATCCGCAGGTTCATGCCGGGGTGGCGCACCTGGTAGTCCCGGACCAGCCGGCCGGTCAGGTCGGTCGAGGCGTCGTCCGCCACGATCACCTCGAAGGAGCGGTACAGGCTGCGTCCGATCGAATCCAGGGTCCGGACAATGACGGCTTCCTCGTTGTGGGCGGCGACGACGATCGAGACCAGCCCCGGGACTTCGGGCGCCGCACGACGGGTCCAGGTGGCCGTCGCGGCGCACTCCGGCTCGAAGTCGACGCGGCGGCGGACGGCCCGGACGGCCTTGCGGCGTTGTTGCCACACGTCGTAGAAATTG
The DNA here is from genome assembly GCF_040686595.1 of Arthrobacter sp. NPDC080082. NCBI lineage: Bacteria > Bacillati > Actinomycetota > Actinomycetes > Micrococcales > Micrococcaceae > Arthrobacter > Arthrobacter sp. NPDC080082. The sequence goes on from NZ_JBFBKQ010000001.1 coordinate 436,157, forward strand.
GCGCCGACCAGGTACAGGCCGAAGTGCATGACGTACAGGATGCTGACGCCGGCGAACAGCCAGAATGTCAGCAGCGGCATATCCAGGCTCACGGCTTCGCTGCCCTCACTGACATGGCGGGGAGATGCTCATCGGTGCGGGCCGTGGCGTGCCGGTCGCGGGGCCTCCTGTAAGGCAGCGTGATGGCCGGACCGGCCCCGTGCGCTGCCAGGGCGGGAACCGCGGGGAAGGGCGCCGGCACGGCGGGCGGCACGGCCCCTCCGCGCGGGTCCTCCGGCGGGTAAGCGGCCCCCACCGCCGCCATGCCGTCGGTGACGGTGGCCGGGCGCGCTTCGGGCGGCTGGATCAGGTCAACAGCGGCGTCGATCACGGCGGAGACCGCAGGCTGGGCCGCGTCGACGGCTGCGTCGATCACGGCGGTAACCGCCGGAGGCAGCAGGTCCGCCGGGGAGTCCACCGGGGCGACGACGGCGGCTTGGCGTGTGGCACCGTGCCGGGCGGCACGGCGGTACACGCGGATACCGACGAAGCGGATCAGGACGGTGAAGATCACGAGCGCCCACAGCACCAGGCTCATCTGCGCGACGAAGGCCAGCAGAGCCTCGAACAGCGCCCCGTCCCGGCCGAAGGTCGTCTCCGCGGGCACCGCGATGGCAGTGGTCACGGCAATGGCGGCGGTCATGCCCGGACTCCCGGGGCTTCTGGACTCTGGGTAAGTTGAAGCTGAATCATTTGCATGTCCCCTCTCTCGTGCAAAAGTTGGTGCCACGGCCCCCACGGATCGGCATCGTTGACGTCCATGGCGCGGTGGCCGCGCACGGTGCATTCCCCGCCGGAACAGAGTGGGTTCCGGTAGCGGGGCGCGCTAACGCAGGGTGGTGGCCGGTCCGCGGTAGCGGAGTGAACCGGACTAAGCTCCGGTTGCCTGGGCCGTGGGTGCCGTGTCAGGCAGGAGGTCTCCCCTGCGTTCCCCGGGTCCCTCGCCGGGGATTGAGTTGTGATGAGGTTTTCAATGGCGACTCCCCTCATAGGGGCCAGCCAGCATTGGCTGCCGGCCCTTTCTTCACTTCCACGGTACGGAGGCGGCCGGAAGGCGAACACGAGTAGCCGGTACTACAAAAAGGACCGAGTGATTACCTAGGCAAAGGTCCCCCGCCGGCCCCGGTCTGAGTAGTCGGCGGCCCGGGGCTACGCGGACCGAAATGCGGCTCTGACATGGGTATTTCCCGCTGACTACCTGTTGCTACGCGCGCTAGGGCCTTTAGTACCCGGCCAGCCTCCGGCGGGGCCCGTGAGTGGTGCCCAAGGGGCCGGAGCGACGGAGGGGAAACAAAAAAGCAGCACCCCCGCGATGCGGGGGTGCTGCTTCGAACGGGTACTGCTGCCGGGTGCTTACTGGTCCCGGCTTAGGAACCGGGCCGGCCGTCCGGCCGATTTACCTGAGGCTGAGCGCTTAGGCGTGCGCCTTGATGGCGGCCGCAAGGACCTCCAGGCCGTCGGTGAGCAGTTCATCGCTGATGACCAGCGGGGGCAGCAGGCGGATGACGTTGCCGTAGGTGCCGCAGGTGAGGATGATGACGCCCTCCTTGAGGCAGGCGGCGGCAACCGCCTTGGTCAGTTCCGGGTTGGGTTCCTTGGAGCCCTGCTGGACCAGTTCGACGGCAAGCATGGCGCCGCGGCCGCGGATGTCGCCCACCACGGAGCCCTCGCCGAGTTCGGCGGCGAGTTCGCGCAGCTTGCCGGTGGCGAGCTCCTCGATGCGGCGGGCACGGGCGTTCAGGTCGTACTGCTCCATCGAGCCGATCGCGGCCAGTGCCGCGGCGCAGGCCACGGGGTTGCCGCCGTAGGTGCCGCCGAGGCCGCCCGGGTGGACGGCGTCGAGCAAGTCGGCGCGGCCGGTGATCGCGGAGAGCGGCATGCCGCCGGCGATGCCCTTGGCCATGGTGATGATGTCCGGGACGACGCCCTCGTGGTTCACGGCGAACCATTCGCCGGTGCGGCAGAAGCCGGACTGGACCTCATCGGCGATGAAGACGATGCCCTTGTCCTTGGCCCAGGCGGCCAGGGCCGGCAGGAAGCCCTCGGCGGGAACGATGAAGCCGCCCTCGCCTTGGATCGGCTCGATGATGATCGCGGCCACGGACTCGCCGCCGATCTGCTTCTCGATCATGGTGATAGCGCGCTTGGCGGCCTCGGCGCCGGTGATCTGCGGGTTCTCCTCGCGGAATGGGTAGCTCATCGGCATGCGGTAAACCTCGGGCGCGAACGGGCCGAAGTTGGTCTTGTACGGCATGGCCTTGGCGGTCAGCGCCATGGTCAGGTTGGTGCGGCCGTGGTACGCGTGGTCGAAGGCGACGACGGCGTCGCGGCCGGTCGCGAGGCGGGCCACCTTGACGGCGTTCTCGACCGCTTCGGCGCCGGAGTTGAACAGCACGGTGCGCTTCTCGTGGTCGCCCGGGGTGAGCCGGTTCAGCTGCTCGGCGACGGCGACGTAGCCCTCGTAGGGGGTGACCATGAAGCAGGTGTGGGTGAAGTGCTCCACGGCCTCCTTCACAGCGCCGACGACGGCGGGGTCGGAGGCGCCCACGCTGGTGACGGCGATGCCGGAGCCGAGGTCGATGAAGGAGTTGCCGTCAACGTCCTGGATGATGCCGCCGTCGGCGTCGGCGACGTAGACCGGGACGCTGGACGCGACGCCGGAGGCGACGACGGCCTTGCGGCGCTCGGTCAGGGCGACGGACTTGGGGCCGGGGAAGTCGGCCTGCACGCGGCGCTTCTGCTCCAGGCGGTAGGTGAGTTCGTTGGCGGTGGTGGTCATTGCGGGGCCTTTCTCAGGGTGAAGTGGTCGGCAGGAGCCTGCGTTATGCGACAGCGCTAGGCAGCAGCGTTATGCGTCGAGCGCGCTCATGACGTGCTTAATCCGGGTGTAATCCTCGACGCCGTACATCGAGAGGTCCTTGCCGTAGCCGGACTGCTTGAAACCGCCGTGCGGCATCTCGGCGGTGAGCAGGATGTGGGTGTTGATCCAGACCGCGCCGAAGTCCAGGTCGCGGCTGACGCGCATCGCGGTGCCGTGGTCTGTGGTCCAGACGCTGGAGGCGAGGGCGTAGTCGACGTCGTTGGCCAGCTCGATCGCCTCGGCCTCGCTGCTGAACTTCTGCACGGTGATGACCGGGCCGAAGGTTTCCTTCTGCACAATGTCGTCGGTCTGCCTGGCGCCGGTGATGATGGTGGGTTCGAAGAAGAAGCCCTTGTCCCCGGCGCGGTGGCCGCCGGTTTCAATCCGGCAGTTCTCCGGCAGGTTCTCCACCACGGAGGTGACCGCGTTGAAGTGGTTGACGTTGTTCAGCGGGCCGAAGTAGTTGTCCTCGTCGTTCTGCGAGCCCGTGTGCAGGGTCTTGGTGTGCTCCACCATGGCGGCCACGACGTCGTCGTGGACGGAATCCTCGACCAGCACGCGGGTGATGGCGGTGCAGTCCTGGCCGGCGTTGAAGAAGGCGAACTCGGCGATCGCCGCTGCGCTCTTCTTAATGTCCGCGTCCTTGAAGACGATCGCGGGGGCCTTGCCGCCGAGTTCCAGGTGGGCGCGCTTGAGGCCCTTCGCGGCGCCGGAGGCGACGGCGATGCCGGCCCGGACGGAGCCGGTGATGGAGACCAGGCCCGGGACCTTGTGCTCGACCATCATGGCTCCGGTCTCGCCGGTGCCGAGGACCACGTTGAGCACGCCTGCGGGGAGGATTTCGCCCGCGAGGCGGGCCAGGACCAGCGTGGATTCCGGGGTGGTGTCGGAGGGCTTGAGCACCACGGTGTTGCCGGCGGCCAGGGCGGGGCCGATCTTCCAGATGGCCATCAGGAACGGGTAGTTCCACGGGGCCACCTGGGCGACGACGCCGATCGGCTCGCGGCGGATAAAGGAAGTGTGGCCTTCCATGTACTCGCCGGCGGACTTGCCCTCGAGGAGCCTTGCGGCCCCGGCGAAGAACCGGAGCTGGTCCGCGCCGGCGGCGACTTCCTCGGCGGCGATCAGCGAGCGGACCTGGCCGGTGTTGCGGTGCTGTGCCTCGACGAGCTCGTCGCTGTTGGCCTCGACGGCGTCGGCGAGCTTGAGCAGCATCAGCTGCCGCTGGCCCGGGGTGACGTGCTTCCAGCTGGCGAAGGCATCCTTCGCGGCGGTCATGGCGGCGTCGACGTCGGCCTGCACGGAGATCGGGGACTTCGCCACCACCTCGCCGGTGGCGGGGTTGACGATGTCCAGCATGCCGGTACCGGCGGGCGTGACGAACTCGCCGTTGATGAAGTTCTGCAAGGTTTGAACCACGGTGTACAACCTCTTTCGTGCTGGCCTGGGTCAGGCAGGGATGAGGGGATCGGTGACTGGTCCGAGCCTATGCCAGGGTGCTTGGGGGTGGAATAGGCAGCTGCACACCGGCCCGGCGGCACTTTAGTGCGCCTGACCAGCACGCGGCTATCCTGAATCCATGGCAATTTCTCTCGCCGCCCTGCTGGGGGTTCCGTCCCTGCGGCTGACGAAGGCCGGCCTGGCCGAGACCACCTGGCACCAGGACATCCACTGGGTGGCGGTGACCGAGCAGGAGGACCCGCAGCGCTTCCTCAACGGCGGGGAACTGGTCCTCACCACGGGCATGCGGCTCCGGTCCGCCCCGGAGCAGCGCCGCTTCGTGCGGCAGGTGCAGCGGGCCGGCGCGGTGGGGATCGGCTTCGGCGTCGGCCTCACCCACGAAACGGTCCCGCCGGCCCTGGTGGCGGAGGCCAACCGCTGGGGGCTGCCGGTGGTGGAAGTTCCCTATGAGACGCCGTTCATCGCCATCGGCAAGCTGGTGGCGGACGCCCAGTCCGCGGACCATTACGCCAAGCTGGAGCGGCTCATTGCCGGGCACCAGATCCTGGCTAGGGCGCTGCTCACCGGCGGCGGCCTGGCCGAACTGCTCAAGCACCTCGGGACGATGTTGCGCACCGACCTGGTCCTGACCCAGTTCACCGCGGAGCTGTACAACAGTGCCCCGGGCGGCCCCTCCCCCAGCACCGACGGCTGGGCGTCCTACCCGATCCCCACCGGGCGCCGGGACGCCTGCACCCTCTGGGTGAAACAGCCCTTCGAGGACACCGGGATCATCGGCTACGCCCAGAACCTGATCAGCGTCGAACTGAACAACATGGTCAAGCAGCGGCAGGCGCAGCGGGCCCTCGCCGGCCAGGTGCTGGAGGATGTCATCCACGGCACGCTCGAGCCCACCGAGGCCGCCCGCCGGCTCGCCGGGATCGGCGTCGACAGCACCCGCAAAAACGTGGTGCTGCTGGCGGAGTCGCCTGCCCACGCCAAGCAGCTGGGAAGCTCCTCGCTGCCGCAGCCGCTGCGTGCCGCCGTGACCGCCGTGGTGGGCAAGGATCTGGTGGTGGTGGTCGCCGACGACGGCAGCGGCGCCAGCGCCCTGGCCCGCAACCTCAGCGACCACCTGGCCGAGGCGGGTATACACGCCACGATCGGACTGGGCGGGGCGTACACCAAACCGAACGGGCTGCGCTGGAGCTACTTCGAGGCCCGCGAGGCTGCCAGCCACGGGCTTCCGGTTAACGAACCCGAACGGCTGAGCCTGACCTCGCTCCTGCTGGCCAGCGAGGACGTCCCGCTCGCGGACATGGCCAACGAGTCTCTCAACCCGCTCCGGCAATTCGACGCCGCGCACGGGGCGGAACTGATGACAACACTGGAGAGCTACCTGAACAACAACGGCTCCGTGGCCGCGGTGGCCGAGGAGCTGACCCTGCACCGGAACACGGTGCGCTACCGCCTGGCCCAGATCACGGACCTGACCGGGTACGACCCGGCCCAGACCGCGGACCGGGTCCAGCTCTGGCTGGCCCTGGCCGTGCAGCGGCTCAGCGCCCGCCACCCGCGCTAAAGCCCACGCTCCACCGCCTGGCCGTTCTTCGGTCCGGACGCCGCCGGATCGACGCCTGCCTGCACAGCACAGCGGGGCCGGATCCGGCGCCGGGAAGGTTCCCGAGCCGGGTCCGACCCCGCCGTGGTGGTGCCGTGGAAGGAAGGTACTGCTGAGCGGCTAGGAGCGGCCGAGGCCCTTGAGGACGTTCTTGGGCCGCTGCATCTCGCCGTGCTTGGCGCCGAGGACGATCACCCAGCCAGCGAAGACCGGGATTGCCCACTGCAGGATCTTCAGCTGCTGCTGTGCGGAGCGGAGTTCCTCGGAGGCGCCCGGCTTCGGTTCGGTGGCACCCTCGGCACCTTCGGCGGCGAGCTTCTCCACCTTGGCGCCCTGCATGCCGGCGTAGAGGGTGACGCCCGCACCGGCGGCGGTCACGATCGACTTGTAGATGCTCAGCCGGGTGACGCCGTCCTGCTTGGCCATCCGGCCTTTGTTCTCCCACATGATGGCCAGGCCGGAGAGGAAGTGCGCGCCGAAGGCGGCGGTCTGGTACGGGGCCCACTTCTTCCAGCCGAGGCTGGAGAGGCGGGTGCGCTCGGAAGGGTCCTTGGCCTCCGCGGTGGCGCCATTGAGTCCGATCGCGCCCATCAGCGAGCCGCCGAACCAGGCGCCTGCGGTCAAGTCGTGGATGGAGCGTGCAACGAGGTTTCCTGCCATGATGAGCTGTCCTATCGTCTGTCTGCGGGTCCGGGCCGGCACGGCCAAGGTTCAACCATGCCCCAGCACATAGTAAGCACACTTACCAACAAGTGTGAAGTCCGGGACAGGCGGTGGCCCGGGGTCTGTCGGGACGCGGGCCGGCCACCGGGGGCGGCGTCCGGCGTGAACCCTCCCGGCGCGTAAACTCAGGGCCATGACACAGCGGGCGGACGGGGTGCGCGGCGGCGGCGCGGAGCCGGACGCCGACGGCGGACTCGAGGGAGCCGTCGACGTGGCCGAGGCCGCCTCAAACAGCCGGGTGCTCGACGTCGTGGCCCGCTGGGGATTCGCGGTGATGGCCCTGCTGCACATCGTCATCGGCGCGATCGCCGTCGCCCTGGTCCTGGGCGCGCCCGGCCAGGCCGAGCCGACCGGCGCCATCGAACAGCTTGCCGACAACCCGTGGGGCCCGGCGGTGATGTGGTCCGGGTTTATCGGCTGCGCGGGTCTCTCGCTGTGGCAGCTCAGCGAGGCCACCCTGCGGGCCCGGCACCTGCCGCGCGGGGAGCGCCTGGGCAAGCTGGTCTCCTCCGGATTCCTGGCCGTGGCCTACGGCAGCGTGGGCTGGACCTTTGCGAATTTCGCGATCGGGGTCCGCAGCGACTCGGGCGATACCACGGCCGCCTTCAGCGAGGACCTGATGAGCCGCCCACTCGGCGGCCCGCTGCTGATCGGTCTGGGCCTGACCGTCGGCGGGATCGGCGTGTACTTCGTGGTCAAGGGACTGGGCAAGAAGTTCAAGGAGGAGCTGCGGCACTTCGAGGGCACCCACCGCGGCCACCTGATCAGCGGCCTGGGGGTGGCCGGGCACGTCGCGAAGGGCGTGGCCCTGATCCTCACCGGCCTGCTGTTCGTCATGGCCGAGGTCACCGATGACCCCGCCTCCTCCACCGGGCTGGACGGGAGCCTGAAGGCCCTCCAGCACCATCCGTTCGGCCCGTTCCTGCTGCTGGCCATCGGCGCCGGCTTCATCGCCTACGGCCTGTTCGCCCTGATCCGGGCCCGCTTCGGGAGGATGTAGCCCGGACCGGGCTGCCGGTCCTCAGCGCAGCGGCACCACGTTGCCCTCCTGGTAGAGCAGGGCGCGGATCTCAGACTCGGCCGAGTCCAGCCGCTTGGGGTCGATGGTCTCCCCCGCGGCGAAGTGATCCAGCAGCCGCGGGTCGACGTAGCTCTTGCGGGCGATCGAGGGCGTGTTGCCGAGGACAGCGGAGGCGTCCACCATGGCCCGGCTCACCGCCCGCTTCCGTGCCGAGACCTTGGGCTGCGGACCGCTCCTGGCCAGGCTCACCGCGGCCGCGACGGTGCCCCGGAGGGTCCGGAAGTCCTTGGCGGTGAAGTCCCCGCCCGTGCGCTCCTTGACGTAGTCATTGATTTCGGCGCTCGTCACCGGGTGCCAGCTGCGGCCGTTCTTGTAGGCGAGGAGGCGGGCGTTGCCGCCGCGGCGCTTGAGCGAGCGGACGACGGCGGCCAGGTCGGCGTCGTCGATGCGGGACTCCCAGGTCTTGCCGCTCTTGGCCGGGAAGGTCAGGCGCAGCTCGTTTTTGCGGACGGTAACGTGGGCGCAGAGCAGGGTGGCGAGGCCGTGGCTGCCGTTTTCGTTCGTGTAGCGCTCCGAGCCGACCCGCAGCGAACCGCTGTCGAGCATCCGGAAGGCAGCCGCAAGCACCCGCTCCCGGGTCAGGCCCTCGGACCGGAGGTCCAGGGTGACCCCGCGCCGCGCGGAGGGCAGGGTCTCGGCGAGCTGGAGCGACCGATCGAACTTCACCCGGTCCTTCCGCTCCCGCCAGGTCGGGTGGTAGATGTACTGCCGGCGGCCGACGGCGTCCACACCCGTGGCCTGGATGTGCCCGTTCTCGTACGGGGCGATCCAGACGTCCGTCCAGGCCGGCGGGATGCCGAGGCCTTCCAGCCGGTCCCGGAGCTCCCCGGGCGGAATGGTGGAACCGTCCAAGTCCTTGTAGCTGAACCCGGAACCGGAGGGCACGCGCCGGTAGCCGCGGCCGGAGGCGTTGCTGCGGCGGAGCCTCACCGGAGCGGCCCAAGCGTCGAGTGTGCATTCATGACGGTAAGCCTACTGACTATCTGCCCGGAATGCCGCCACTGTGGACGCGGTGTTCCCTAGACCTGCGCCGCCACCCCGCCTCGGGAGATCTCCACCATCTCGTCACGGGGGACCACCTTGATGCGTTCGCGCCGGAGGCCCGTGTCCGCAGCGCGGCCGCCCAGGTCCCGCTCGTGGGCATCCAGCGCCAGCCATCCCTCCCAGGTGGTAAAGCCGGTGCCGCGGCCTTCCAGCAGGGCAACGATGGCGTCCGGGGCGGGTGCCGGGGCGGCCGGCAGGGTTACCCAGTCCTCGAGCAGGAGGGTAATGGTCTCGAGGGCGTCGCCCTTGGTGTGGCCAATCAGGCCCACCGGGCCGCGCTTGATCCAGCCGGTGGCGTAGAGGCCCGGCACGTGGGTGCCCGCGGCGTCCAGCACCCTGCCGCCGTCGTTCGGGATCACTCCCTTGCTGTGATCGAAGTCCACCTCGGGGAGGGCCGAGCCGAAGTAGCCGATGGCGCGGTAGACGGCCTGGACCGGGTAGTCGACGAACTCGCCGGTGCCGCGGGCGTTGCCCGTGCCGTCGAGTTCGGTCCGTTCGAACCGGACCCCGGCTACGCGGCCCGGCGCCGACGCGTCGCCTGTTTTGTCTCCGAGCACTTCCACCGGGCTGTGCAGGAAGTGCAGGTGCAGCCGGCGGGACGCCGTGAGTTCGGACAGGTCCTCCGGCTGCTCGGCGATCCAGTTCGTCAGCGTGCCCACCATGGTCTTGATCTGGTTGTTGGACTGGATTGCCTCGTCCGAGGCCTCGTCGAACTCGAAGTCCTCCGCATACAGGACGATGTCCACGTCCTTCGAGTGCGAGAGTTCGCGCAGCTCCAGCGGGGTGAACTTCACCTGGGCCGGGCCGCGACGGCCGAAGACGTGCACGTCCGTGACCGGGGAGGCCTTCAGACCCTCATAGACGTTGTCCGGGATCTCGGTCACCAGGAGGTCATCGGCGTGCTTGGACAGGATCCGGGCCACGTCCAGGGCCACGTTGCCGTTGCCGATCACCGCGATCTCCTTGGCCTCCAGCGGCCACTCCCGCGGCACGTCCGGGTGCCCGTCGTACCAGGAGACGAAGTCGGCGCCGCCGAAGGAACCCTCCAGGTCGATGCCCGGAATGTTCAGGTCCGCGTCCTTAATCGCGCCGGTGGCGAAGATGACCGCGTCGTAGTGCGTGCGCAGGTCCGCGAGGGTGAGGTCCGTACCGAAGTCGACGTTGCCGAAGAAGCGGATGTCGCCCCGGTCCAGAACCTTGTGCAGGGCGTTGACGATGCCCTTGATCCGGGGATGGTCCGGGGCCACGCCGTAGCGGATCAGTCCGTAGGGCGCCGGGTACCGGTCGAAGAGGTCGATGCTGACGGTGAGCGCGCCGCTGGTGACGGCCTCGCTCTTGGTCAGGATGTCCGCGGCGTAGACGCCGGCCGGACCGGCGCCGATCACGGCGACGCGGAGCGGACGGGCGGGGGTTCCTGCGGGGAGGGTTGCTGACACGGCTGTGTTCCTTTGGTTCGGGCGGTGGCTGGTGCCGGGCGTGCCTAGGGGGCGGGGACGCGCGGGGTGTTCGGGGAGGTGGTGCTGTAGTCCGCGGTCTTGAAGTGGGGCGGGGCGTAGGGGCTGACCCGGACGACGTCGCCGATGACCACGACGGCGGGGTTCGCCACCCCGGCGGCCTCCGCCTGGTCCGCGATGGTCCCGAGCGTCCCGATCGTGACCCGCTGGTTCGGCAGGTAGCCGTTCTCCACGATGCCAACCGGCGTTGCTGCGGGCAAACCCGCCGCCGCAAGGGTGGCCGCGGAGTCGCGCAGCCGCCCGACACCCATGAGCAGGACGACGGTGTGGTCGGCCCGGGCCGGCACCTCGGCGAGTTCCTCGTGGCCGGTGACCACGCTGAAGCCCCTGGCCAGGCCGCGGTGGGTGACCGGGATGCCGGCGGCGGCGGGGACGGACACCGCTGACGTCACCCCGGGGACCAGTTCGACGTCCACGCCGTGCTGCCGGCAGTATTCGGCTTCCTCGCCGCCCCGGCCCAGGACGTACGGGTCGCCGCCCTTGAGCCGGACCACGCGGTGGCCGGCCAGTGCCTCGGACACGAGGATCCGGTTGATCTCGGCCTGCGGGACGGGGTGGTGGCCGGGGGTCTTGCCGACCTCCACCACGCGGACGTCGGGGGCGAGTTCGTCCAGCAGTTGCCGGGGCCCCAGCCGGTCGGTGACGACGACGTCGGCCTGTCCCAGGAGGCGCCGGCCGCGGACGGTGATCAGGCCGGGGTCGCCGGGGCCGCCGCCCACCAGGGCGACGGAGCCGGTGGCTGCGTCCGTCTGAACGCGGTGGCGGCGCAGCGGCAGGTCGCCGGTGTCCAGGGCGGTGGCGACGGCGTCGCGCAGCGCCATGGCCCGGCGCGGGTCTCCCCCGGCGTTGATGGCGATCTTGACGTCGTCCACGACGGCGACGGCGGGGGTCCAGGCGGCGGACGCCTCGTGGTCGGAGGCGTTGACGCACCAGGTCCGCTGCGCCTCGGCGTCGGCGGCGACCTGTGCGTCAACGGCCGGATCGCCGGTGGCGGTCTGGATGAACCACGCGCCGTCGGCATCGCCGGAGCGGTAGGGCCGGGCCTTCCAGGCCAGGAGCCCGGCGTCGGCCAGCTCCCGCACCCCGGCCCCGGCCTGGGGGGCGACGATCGTGACCCGGGCGCCGGCGTCCAGCAGGCCCTTGGCGCGGCGGGCGGCGACTGGGCCTCCGCCGACCACGAGTACGGGGCGGCCGAGCAGGCGCAGTGCCGCGGGATAGATGTCCTGGATGGTCATGCGTCGAGGGTAGGGCGGGTCCGGGCGGGCCGACCAGCGGCCGGGAAACACCGGTTCACGCGAGGTCACGGGGCGTCATCTGTGCTGTCATCTGTGGTCCGTCATCTCTGGTCCGTCATCCCTGGTCTGGCGGAGTCAGCGGGTACTGCCGGCCAGGAGCCCCCGGCGGCGGAGCAGGTGCTTCTCCACGGGGGCGAAGACCAGCAGTTCCACCAGGATGCCGATGGCGAGGATGAGCAGGATCGCGGCGAGGACCACCGTCATGTCCGCGAGATCGCGGCCCTGGTTGAGCAGGGAGCCCAGGCCGAAGCCCATGCTGCCGCCCACGGTGATGATTTCGGCGGCCATCAGCGAGCGCCAGGAGAAGGCCCAGCCCTGCTTGAGCCCGCCCAGATAGCCGGGGAGGGCGGCGGGCAGGATGATCCGGAGGGTCAGGTCCAGCCGGGAGGCGCCAAGGACGGAGCCGACGCGGCGGTACTGCGGCGGGATCTGGTCGACGCCGGAAATCAGGCCGTTGATGATCGACGGGATGGCGCCCATCAGGACCACGAAGTAGACGGTGGCGTCGCTGAGGCCGAACCAGATGATGGCCGCCGGCACCCATGCCACCGAGGGCAGCACCTGCAGTCCGGAGATCAGCGGCCCGAAGGCGCGCCGGAGCGGGGCCACCTGGGCGAGCAGCAGGCCCAGCGGCGTCGCGATGAGCACGCTGATGACGAACCCTGCGGCGCCGCGCTGCAGTGAGGTGGCCACGGCCTGTTGCAGGGTGGCCTCGCCCCAGAGGGCACCGAGCTGCCCGGCGACGTCGAGCGGACCGGGGACCAGGTCGCGGCGTTTGATGCCGAGCCAGACGTACGCCTGCCAGGCCAGGAGGAGCACGGCGAGCGCGGCCACCGGCAGCAGCACCCGTGACCAGTCGATGCGGGCGGTCCGGGCGGCGGCGGACTGCAGTGAGTCCAGGCCGGCCTCCAACTGTCGGAGGTCCTCGACGCCGGGACGGAGAGACTTCTCCCGGGCGGCGGAAGGGAGGGTGGCGGCTTCGGGGGCGGCGGCCGGGGCGGCGGTGTGGCTAGTGGGCATGGCGGCGGATCTCCTCGCGTAGCCGGGCGGTGATGGCGCTGGTGAGCTGTCCGGCCAGTCCGGGGTTGGTGCGGTGTTCCGCGGTGACCTGCCACTCCTGGACCACCCGGCCCGGGCGGGAGGAGAGCAGCAGGACCCGCTGGCCCAGCCGCACCGCCTCGCCGACGTTGTGGGTGACGAAGATGATGGTCCGGCCGGTTTCGTGCCAGACGCGTTCCAGTTCGTCGTGCAGCAGGTCCCGGGTGATGGCGTCGAGTGCGGCGAAGGGTTCGTCCATCAGCAGCAACGGCCGGTCCTGGGCCAGTGCCCGGGCCAGGGCCACGCGTTGGCGCATGCCGCCGGAGAGCTCGTGCGGGCGTTTGCCGCCCGCGCCGGAGAGGTGCACCAGGTCCAGCAGTTCCCCGGCCGTCCGGCGGCGTTCCGCTTTCCCCACGCCGCGGAGCGTGAGGGCCAGTTCGACGTTTTCCCGGGCGGTGAGCCAGGGAAACAGGGCCGCGTCCTGGAACATGAACGCCGCCCCGTCGCTGGGCACCTCGAGGGCGCCGGTGGTGGGAGCTTCCAGCCCGGCGATGATGTTCAGCAGGGTGGATTTTCCGCAGCCCGAGGCTCCCAGCAGCGCCACGAACTCACCGGCGCCGATGCTGGCGTTCACGCCTTCCAGGACGGGCGCGCCGTCGTCGAAAGTCTTTCCGAGGTTTTCCAGCAGTACCGGCATGAGGAGGTCTCCCTTGGTTGCGGTGGGGGCCGGGGCGGTCAGTCCTTGCCCAGGCCCCGGGCGGACACGTGGGTGGCGGAGACGGCGTTGAGCGCCGTCAGGTCGAAGATGCCGGTGATGTCCGCGGGTTTGGTGATGCCCGCGTCCGCCCCGTCCTGGAGCAGCTTCGGGTAGGTGCCGGCGAGTGGGTCGACAGTGAAGACGATGTTCTGCAGGGAGCGGTCCACGACGTCGGCGGGCAGCTCGGCACCGCCGGCGTCCTTGAGCGCGGCGTTCAGGGCACCGGCCTTCTCCTCGGCGGGGGCGTGCTGCAGCCAGTCCACGGCCTGGACGTGGCCCTTGAGCAGGGCCTTGACCGTGTCCGGGTGGGCCGCGGCGTAGGCCCTGTTGACGATCAGCACGGTGGTGGGGAACTGTCCCGGGGCGCCGGACAGCGAGCCGTCCCACAGATCCTTCTCGTCCACCAGGACCTTGGCGCCGGCCTGCAGCACCAGCCGGGACGCCCAGGGTTCGGGCAGCCAGGCGCCGTCGAGCTTTCCGGCCTGGAACAGTTTCAGGGTCTGGGCGTTCTCGGTGGGGTTGATGGTGACGTCGCCGCCGCCGTCGGGGCTGACGTGGAAGCCTTGTTTGCCGAGCCAGGCCCGGAGCGCCACGTCCTGGGTGCCGCCCAGCTGCGGGGTGGCGAGCGTCTTTCCGCGCAGCTGGTCCGGGGCGCTGATCTCCGGACGTACCACCAGCTGGGCGCCCCCGGAGGCGGCACCGGCGACGACGCTGATGGATTCGCCCTTGCTCTTGACGAAGGAGTTGATCGCCGGGCTGGGGCCAATGTAGGTGGCGTCGATGGCGCCGGCGTTGAGGGCCTCGATGGCGGCGGGGCCGGCGTTGAAGACCTGGGTGCTGAGCCTGGTCTGGCCGAGGCTTGCGGCGATGAAGCCCTTGCTGACGCCGATCAGGGCGGCCCCGTGGGTGATGTTGCCGAAGTAGCCGAGTTTGAGTTCGGCCGCGGGGGTGCCGCCGACCGTGCCGGCGTCCGGGGCCGGGCCGCGCCCGCGGCTGACGGTGGAGGCGACGGCGGCCCCGGCACCGATCAGGAGCGCGAGCCCGACGGCGAGGCCCACCTCGAGGCCGCGGCGGCGCTGGGTTTTGTGGTGCCGGGAGGGGCCCGGTTCACCGGCAACGATTCGGGTGGTCCCGGGCTGTGAGCTTGTCATGGCTTCACCCTAGGGAGCCGTCCGAACCGGGTTCAATGGTCCGGAAACCGGGGGTCACGGGGGTTCACGCGGCGTCACACAGCGCGCCGCAACGGGCAGGCGTCAGTCCTCGGGGCGCGTAGGGAAGCTCGGTGAATAGCGGGTCCAGAGGCCGAAGTAGCGGCGGCCGCTGCGGACCAGGGCGACGGCGAGGTACCCGACGGCGGCGAGCGCGCCGAGCCCGACGGTGACCGGCGCCGGGGCGGTCAGGGTTCCGGCGACGGCGGCGGTCAGGAGGCCCGCGAGCGCGGCGTTGACGGCGGCGATGAAGACCATGCTGCTGCCCAGGAACTGGCTGGCGTGCCTCCGGTTGCGGAAGAAGAAATAGGTCTGCTCGGAGCCGGGCCGGTCGTCGTGCGGGGAGGACATCAGGTACGGCGCCAGTCCGGGGTCCAGGCCGAGGTACCCGGCCCGGATCCGGTTCATGGCGATCACGTACATCAGGTCCTCGATGCCGACGTTCATGACGCGGACCTGGGTGAGGACTCCCACCAGCGTCACGAAGCCAAGGACCGAGAGCTCGAACACCGGGAACAGCCCGGTGAACCCCGTCGCCTGGCCCACCAGGGCCAGGCTGAGCAGCCCGGCGGAGGTCAGCGTGAGGAACATGCTGATCCGGGTCAGCACCTCGCTCTGGGTGGTGCTTCGGGAGGCCAGCAGGCTCCAGTGTTCGGTGGCGAGCAGTTGCGCCCGCACCGCGGGCGGCGGCCCGGCGGGTTCAACGGCGTGGCCGGGTTCGGGTCCAGGGCCGCGCTCGGGCGCAGGGCCGGGGTCCGGCGCTGGGGCCGGGGTGGGAGCCGTGTTCTCCGGCATGGCGCCCATTGTCCTCCGCCGGTTTGGCGGCGGCTAGGGCCGTTGGGCGCCGCCTCCGCCGAGGCTCAGATCGGGCCTCAGATCTGGTTCAGATGCTGGCTCAGATGCTGTAGCGCTCGTCCTCGTGGTCGCCAGGGTGGTCCCGGACCAGTCCCGCGGCGAGGGTGTTGCCGTCCCGCGGGTCGATCACCAGGAACGCACCGGTCCGCCGGTGGTGCTGGTAGTTCTCCAGCGGCAAGGCGGCGGCAAGCCGGAGCTGGGCGTGGCCGATGTCGTTGAGTTCCAGCGTGGAGGCCGGTTCCACCCGGAAGCTGCCGAGGTCCAGCCTGCCGGTAACGTTCCGGACCAGGGCTTGGACGGTGCAGGTTCCGTGTTTGACCAGCACCTTGGCCCCCTCCCGCAGCGGCGTCGGGGACAACCAGCAGAGCGCGGCGTACAGGTCGGCGGTGGACCCGGACACCGTTCCGGCGGCCGCGATCGTGTCGCCGCGGGCGACGTCGAACTCGTCCGCCAGCCGAAGTGCCACCGACTGCGGGGCCACGGCTTCCGTGAGCTGCCGGCCGGCGAAGTCGATTCCGGTCACCGTGGTGTTCCGCGGCGCCTGCCCGGGCGTCAGGACGGTGACCGGGTCGCCGAGCTTCACGGCGCCCTCGGTGATCTGGCCGGCGTAGGCCCGGTAGTCGCGGTACGCGCCGGGGTTGAGGCCGCGGGCGAGCGCGTCGGGGGCCAGCGCCCCCTGCGGCCGGACCACCAGCTGGACCGGGAAGCGGAAGCTTTCCAGGTGGGTTTCGATTTCGTCGGCGGCCGGGAGGGTCTCGAGGATCTCGAGCAGCGCCGGTCCCCGGTACCAGGGGGTGCGTGCGGACCGGTCGACGACGTTGTCGCCGTCGAGCGCGGACACCGGAACCACCAGCAGTCCGGAACCGTCCCCGTCCCCCAGCCCCAGTTCGCGGCCCACGTGCTGCACCTCGGCCTCGATGGCGCGGAAGACGTCCTCGCTGAAGTCCACCAGGTCGATCTTGTTCACCGCCACTATCACGTGCGGCACCCGCAGCAGGTGCAGCACGGACAGGTGCCGGCGGGTCTGTTCCAGGACACCCTTGCGGGCATCGATGAGGACCACGACGGCGTCGGCGGTGGAGGCTCCGGTCACCGTGTTCCGGGTGTACTGCACGTGCCCGGGGCAGTCGGCGAGGATGAAGCTGCGCCGGTCGGTGGCGAAGTAGCGGTAGGCGACGTCGATGGTGATGCCCTGTTCCCGCTCGGCGCGCAGCCCGTCGGTCAGCAGGGCGAGGTCGATCCGCTGCCCTCCGGCCTCCCCGTCCGCCGCGCCGAAGCCGCGGTCCGCGGAGGTGCGGGCGACGGCGTCGAGCTGGTCGGCGAGGATGGCTTTCGAATCGTGCAGGAGCCGGCCCACCAGGGTGGACTTGCCGTCGTCGACCGAGCCGGCGGTGGCGAAACGGAACAGCGAGGCGGAGGCGAGACCCAGGTCTGCGGCGGCGGCATCCTGGGTGGCGGGAATGGTGCTCATTAGAAATAGCCGTCCTTCTTGCGGTCTTCCATGGCGGCCTCGGAGATGCGGTCATCGGCCCGGGTGGCGCCACGTTCGGTGATGGTGGAGGCGGCAACTTCAATCACGACGTCGCGCACGGTGGCGGCGGCGGATTCGACGGCGCCGGTGCAGGACATATCCCCGACGGTGCGGTAGCGGACCGTCTTGGTGAGGACCTGCTCGTCGGTGCGGGGTTGCGAGACCTCCCCGACGGCGCGCCACATGCCGTCGCGGGCGAAGACCTCTCGCTCGTGGGCGTAGTAGAGCCCCGGCAGGTCGATGTTCTCGCGTTCGATGTAGCGCCAGACGTCCAATTCGGTCCAGTTGCTGATCGGGAAGGCCCGGACATGTTGACCCACGGTGTGCCGGCCGTTGTACAGGTTCCAGAGTTCCGGGCGCTGGTTGCGCGGGTCCCACTGGCCGAACTCGTCGCGCAGGCTCAGGATGCGTTCCTTGGCCCGGGCCTTGTCCTCGTCCCGGCGGCCGCCACCGAAGACGGCGTCGAACCGGTTGCTGCTGATCGCGTCCAGCAGCGGGACGGTCTGCAGCGGGTTGCGGGTGCCGTCCGCGCGCTCGGCCAGCTCGCCGGAATCGATGAACTCCTGCACGGAGCCCACCACCAACCGGAGGCCCAGCCGCTCCACGGTCCGGTCCCGGAACTCGATCACCTCCGGGAAGTTGTGCCCGGTATCCACATGCAGGACCGGGAAAGGCACCTTGCCAGGCCAGAACGCCTTGGTGGCCAGGTACAGCATCACCACAGAATCCTTGCCCCCGGAAAACAGCAGCGCGGGCCGCTCAAACTCGGCAACAACCTCCCGGATGATGTGGATCGCCTCAGACTCGAGTGTGTCGAGGCTGGAAAGACGTGCCGGGGCTGCGACGCCGATTACTGCCCCCGATGCCGCCAAATTCAGGCGACCCGACCGCAGAGCCGCAGCGGCAGATGCCGCCCCGGGAGTCGCATCCAAGGCAGCGGCCGAGGGACCCGACGCGAGCTTGCGAGCGTTGGGAAGGCCGCTGCCGCTGTCGGAGCCGCCCGCATCGTCCGAAGGACGCATGCCGCGCGGCGAAGGGGCGGGGGCGGCATCTGCCGCGGAGGCGGAGGCGACAAAGGACGCGGCCTCGGAGGCGGTGGTGACCGTCGTCGTGCTCAAGTTGCTCATACGTGTAGTCCGCATTCTGTCTTGTCGGTTCCGGCCCAGCGGCCGGCGCGGGGGTCCTCGCCGGGGGCGACCTGGCGGGTGCAGGGCTGGCAACCGATGGAGGGGTAGCCCTGTGAAAGGAGCGGGTTGACGGGCAGGAGGTTCTCCTCCGAGTAGGCCACCAGTTGGTCGAAGGTCCAGGCCGCCACGGGGTTGACCTTGACCAGGCCGTTGGCTTCGTCCCAGGTCACCAGCGGGGTGTTGGTGCGGGTGGGTGCCTCGTCGCGGCGGACGCCGGTGAACCAGAGTTCGTAGCCGGCCAGGGTGCGGTGCAGCGGGGCGACCTTGCGGAGCGCGCAGCACTGGGCGGCGTCACGGGCGAAGAGGTCCTTGCCGAGGATCCGGTCCTGCTGCTCCACGGTGGTTTCCGGGAGCACGTCCACGACGGTGACGCGCAGGTTCGCGGCCACCTCGTCGCGCGTGGCGTAGGTTTCCGGGAAGTGGTAGCCGGTGTCCAGGAAGAGCACGTCGACGCCGGGGATTCGTTCCGCGACGAGGGCGGGCAGGACGGCGTCGGCCATGGAGCAGGCGACGGCGACGGCGGGCCGTTCGAAGGTGCGCGCCACCCAGCCGATCACGTCGCCGGCCGGGGCGTCCCAGCCGAGTTCGGCGGCCCCGGCCGCGGCGAGGGCCTTGAGCTCCTCGCGGCTCCGGAGGGAGGGCCCACGGCCACCGAGGTCCCCGGCCGAGGGCCCCGACTCGCGAGGGCCCCGGTCCGAGCTTGCGAGGACAGGGAGCGAGTTGGGACTTGCGAGGTTGGGTTGTGGCTGGGGAGCGGTCACTGCAGGTCCCCTTCGTCGGCGGCGAAGGCCCATTCGGCGAAGCTCTGGCCGTCGGTACGGGTGTCGGCGAATTTTCGCACCACCCGCTCCACGTAGTCGGGCAATTCGTCGGCGGTGACCTTGAGGCCCCGGACGGTGCGGCCCAGGCCCGCCTCCTCCCGGTCGGTGGAGGCGAGTCCGCCGCCGAGGTGGACCTGGAAGCCGGGCGTCGGGTCGCCGTCGGGCGTGGGAAGCATCATGCCCTTGAGGCCGATGTCCGCCGTCTGGATGCGGGCGCAGGAATTGGGGCAGCCGTTGATGTGCAGGGACAGCGACTCCGGCAGTTTCCCGGCGTCGACGAGGTCGGCGAGGCGTCGCTCCAGTTCGGCCACCGCCGTCGCCGCCGTCGCCTTCGTTTCGACGATCGCGAGCTTGCAGAATTCGATCCCGGTGCAGGCGATGGTGCCCCGGCGGAACACGGACGGGCGGGCGGAGAGGCCCAGGGCGTCGAGCTCGGCCACGAGTGGTTCCACCTGGTCGCCGGGGACGTCCAGGACCACGAGCTTCTGGTGGGGGGTGGTCCGCAGCCGCCGCGAACCGCGGGATTCGAGGGTGTCGGCTAGGGCCACGAGCTGGCTGCCGGAGAGGCGGCCGGCCACCGGAGTGGCGCCGATGAAGAACCTGCCGTCCTTTTGTTCGTGGACGCCGATGTGGTCGCCGGGGGTCGCCGGCTTGGGGGCGGCCGGGCCGTCGCTGAGCGCGTAGCCGAGGTATTCGTCCTCGAGGACCCGGCGGAACTTCTCCGGACCCCAATCGGCGAGCAGGAACTTCAGCCGGGCCTTCGTGCGCATGCGCCGGTAGCCGTAGTCGCGGAAGATGCTGGTGACTCCAAGCCAGACGTCGGCGGCCTGGTCAGGGCGGACGAAGGCGCCGAGGCGCTTGCCGAGCATCGGGTTAGTGGAGAGCGCGCCGCCCACCCAGAGATCGTAGCCGGCGCCGAGTTCAGGGTGGACCAGACCCACCAGGGCGACGTCATTGATCTCGTGCACTACGTCCTGGCTGGGGTGGCCGGTGATAGCCGTCTTGAACTTGCGCGGAAGGTTGGCCAGCTCCGGGTCGCCGATGAAGCGCTCGGCGAGCTCCCGGATGAGCGGGGTCGGGTCGATGACCTCGTCCTTGGCGATCCCGGCCACCGGGGAGCCCAGGATCACCCGGGGCACGTCGCCGCAGGCCTCCGTGGTGGACAGCCCCACCGCCTCGAGGCGGCGCCAGATCTCAGGGACGTCCTCGACCCGGATCCAGTGCAGCTGGATGTTCTGGCGGTCCGTGAGGTCGGCCGAGTCCCGGGCGAAGTCCACGGAGATGCCGCCGATGACGCGCAGCTGCTCGGTGGATAGGGCGCCGCCGTCGATCCTGACCCGGAGCATGAAGAACTTGTCCTCGAGCTCGTGCGGCTCCAGGGTGGCGGTCTTGCCGCCGTCGATCCCGGGCTTGCGCTGCGTGTAGAGACCCCACCAGCGGAACCGGCCATGCAGGTCGGTGCCGTCGATAGAGTCGAAACCGTGCTTGGCGTAGACCGTTTCGATCCGCTCCCGCACGTTCAGGCCGTTGTCTTCCTGTTTCCAGGTTTCGTTGGCGTTCAGCGGCGCGGTGCCGTCCACCTTCCACTGCCCGTGGGGCTTGGCGGCGGGCCGGCCGGGCCTGGCGGCGCGGGCCGAACGGCCGCCGGCGGTCTGGTCCTGGGGCGCTCCGGCTAGAGCTGTATCAGTCATGGCTCGACTGTAGGGGCGGCCCGAATCGGCCGACAACGGGTCAGAAACGCGGGGTCACCGTGGGCAACAATTCGTCATACGCGGACCTTAGGACGCGGCCACCGCGGCGTCGTAGCGGTCCAAGGCGATCCGGGCCAGGTCCGGGGAGGGCAGCAGCGGCGCGGTGACCAGGTCCGCCCCGGCCTTGGCGAGCTGGTTGTGGAAGAACCCGGGCGCCAGCAGGTAGGACGCGATCACCACCCGGCCACCGAGGTCGACGGCGCCGGCGGACGCCCCGGCCCCCGCTCCCCCGGCCGCCTCCTCGCGCAGCATTGCGACGGCTTCGGGAACCGACGGTTTCGCGGAGGCTCCGTAGGCGGCGACGATCCGGTTCGAGCGGAGGTCCCGGAGCTGACCCACCAGTTCTTCGACGTTGTCCGCGGCGGTGGGGTCCGAGGAGCCCGCCGCGGCGACAATCACGGCGTCGTTGTCCGTCACCCCCGCCTCCCGCAGCCGCCGGTCAAGCAGGGCGGCGAGGCGGGGATCCGGCCCCAGCGGCGCCGCCGCCACCGTGCCGGGGCGGCTGCCCACGGCGCGGGCGATGTCCACCTTGACGTGGTAGCCGATGCTGAGCAGCAGCGGCACGACGACGGCGCTCCGACCGGCGGGGAGCCCCGCGACGACGTCGGGCAGGACGGGCTCCTGGACGTCGACGTAGGCCTCAAGGACCTCCAGTCCGGGACGGAGGGCGGCGATGGCGGCGCGCAGGGCGTTGACTTCCGCGGCGCCGTCGGGGTTGGCGGTTCCGTGGGCGCAGGCGATCAGGAGGGGGCTATCCATAGCCGCTAGCGTAACCTTGGAGCCGCCCCTCCGCCCCGCCGAATAACCAGGACCGCCATGACCTTTTCCTTCAGCCTCGTCCTGGTGTGGTTGGACCTGGCCGGTGTCTTCTTCTTCGCGGTGTCCGGATCGCTGCTGGCGGCGCGGAAGGAATTCGACATTGTCGGCTCCCTGCTGCTGGCCTCGGTGGTGAGCCTGGGCGGCGGCGTCATCCGGGACATCATCATCAACAATGGCTCCCCGGCGGCGTTCACCAACCCCGCCTACCTCGCTCCCCCGCTGCTGGCGACCGTGCTGGTGTATTTCCTCTACTCAAGCGTCCAGCGGTTCACCTCCCTGCTGGTGCTCTTCGACGCCGGCGGCCTGGCCCTGTTCTGCATCACGGGCAGCCTGAAAGCCCTCGCCGCGGGGATGCACCCGGTGGCCGCGGTGCTGCTGGGTGTGACGACGGCGGTGGGCGGCGGCCTGCTGCGCGACATCACCGCCAACGAGGTACCGCAGCTATTCGACCCCGGCGACCTGTACGCCCTGCCCGCGTTCGCCGGCGCCGGACTGACGGTGGCGCTGTCCGTGACGGGCTCCTTCAACCCGGTCACCGGGCCGGTGGTGGCCGCCCTGGTTTTCGCGTTCCGGGTCACCGCGTGGCGGCGCCGCTGGCGGGTTCCACTGGCCGTGCGCGGCTGGCACCGGCTGGGCCTGGGCCGGGCGGGGAGAGGGCCCTCGGATTAGCTAGGATATGAAGCATGACTGACATGTTCCTCGAGAAGTTCCGCGCGCTTGTTCCGAAATATCTCGAAGACGAATGGCAGGAAGCGGACGGCCTGTCCGAGCAGGAGCTGGACGAGGCCCTGGCCGAGCACCAGTTCACCATCCCGCTGGTTCTCCGCGAGTTTTACCTGGCCCTCGGCGGCTGCGAGGACCTGATGGAGGCGTACCACTACTTCTGGGATCCCGAGGAACTCGAAGTCGACGACGAGGGCTTCCTGATGTTCCTCGAGGACGAGGAAGAGCAGTTCACCTGGGGCTTCCGCGTGGGCGACCTCAGCGTCCCGGACCCCATCGTGTACCGCCGCAACAACGCCCGCGGACAGTGGAAGAGCGAAGAGGGGACCTTCTCCGAGTTCGTCTTCGACATGTTCGAGTGGGCCTTCAACGACGACGACGAGGACTAGCCTCCCGCCGTCTGCGTCCCTCCGGGGGCGCATTGGCTGCCAAACCTCCCCACCTTTGGCAGCCCCCGCCGGAGTGTCGCACCGCCAGGCCGGTGTTGACGGCCAACTTCGGTCCAAACCCGGGGAATCTCAGCGGATGACGCGGCCGCGGAGCACCTGCCAGACCTCAGCGACCACCCGTTCCGGAAAGTAGACGACGTCCTGGTAGCCGTACCGGAGCACGACGTAGCCGGACAGGCTGCTGGCATTATTGCGACGGCGGTCCTTGACCACCTGCCGGGGCTCCAGGTGGGTCTTGCCATCGATTTCTATGATCAGGAAGCCTTCCAGCAGGAAGTCGACGATCCCGATGCCCGGCAGGTCCACCTGCGTCTGCGTGAAGATTCCCTCGGCGCGGAACAAGAGCCGGGCCACGACTTCGACGGCGGAGTCAGCCGTCCCGTCCACCAGCTCCAACACGGCACGGGCCGCACCGTTGCGGTTGCCCGGCAGTCGCTGGCGAAGGTAGTCCGGGGAGGTCCGGCCCTGTCGCAGCGCACTTTCCACCATCACCGCGGACTCGATAGGCGGACGGCAGCGCAGGGCATGCAGCAGGCAGTCGGTCACCCCGGCCAGAGGCAGCGGGAACTCCGCAGGAACAACGCTCCCCCGATGAATCACCACCCCGGTAGCCGAACCATGCCGGCACAGCAGATGCGGCCGGTCGGGCTCGTGCAGCCGCCACAGGCCGAGATGACCGGCCGCGGAGACGCAGGACAGCAGCCCATTGGCCATCACGGCGGCGGTCAGGTCGGGCGCGGCATCGGGAAGGGCCAGGACGCCGTGGCGCAGCCGGAGGATGTCCCCGGCCGCGACGGCGTTGCGGATCGCCCGCTCCGTGCACCCGCCGCGAAGCAGCGTCTGCGGCCTGGCCACGGAGCCGGCATACCTCAGGTAACCCACGACGTCCATGGCCACAGCAGACCGGATGGCAGGCGGACGTCGTAAGCCCCCGCATCCCCTATGTGGAAAAGACCGGGTTGGAGATGGCTCGTCCTCGGCTGCGGGTTTTCCCCGCCTTTGCGGACCGACGACGGCGGGTCGCCGCGGCTCGCTGGGCAGCCGACGCCGGGGTTGGGGAAAAGTGGGGAAACTCCGCCGGGGAGCCCGCCGCGAACCGTGACAGCCAATTTACAGAAACCCTAGACAGCTTGACAGATTTGTCATACGCTTATTCATGGGTTCACTAAATGCCTCCGGTGAATCTGATGCGAACGGAGAAATGGCCCCGGTTCCGCACAACGGACGACTCGAACGTTGTGAGGACCGGGGCCATTCCGCGTCCAAAGGGTTGCCGGCCCGGACAGGGGCCACGGCACCGCAAGGAACCTAGCTGCTGCGCTCCACCACGGCGTGCGCGAAGCTGGTCAGCGAATCCTTGACCACGCCCTCCGGAAGGGGCTCCAAGGCGGCGATCGCCTCGGCGGCCCACTCCCGCGCCACGGTCCAGGACTGGGCGGTGACAGGGTGCTCGCGCAGCCCGGCGACGGCGGCAGCCAGCGCCTCGTCGGAGCTCAGGTCCCCGTCGATCAGGGTCAGCAGGTCCACGGCGGACTGGTCGCCGTCGGCGGCGGCCTTGCGCAGCAGCAGCACGGGCAGCGTGGGCACGCCCTCGCGCAGGTCGGTGCCCGGAGACTTGCCGCTCTTGACCTTGACGCCGGTCACGTCGATCACGTCGTCGGCGAGCTGGAAGGCCACGCCCACCTTCTCGCCGTACTCGACCAGCAGGGCCTCGTAGGACTCGTCGGCCCCGGAGAAGATCGCCCCAAGCTGGCCCGAGGCCGCCACGAGGGAGCCGGTCTTGTCCGCGATCACGGACAGGTAGTGCTCCACGGGATCCTCGTCCGACCGCGGCCCGACGGTCTCGTGCAGCTGGCCGAGGCACAGCCGTTCGAAGGTGCGGGCCTGGATGCCCAGGGCCCGGGAGCCCAGCTCGGAGACCAGGATCGAGGCGCGGGCGAAGATCAGGTCGCCGGTGAGGACGGCCACGGAGTTGCCCCAGACCTCGTGGGCGGTGGGGGCCCCGCGGCGGAACGGCGCGGAGTCCATTACGTCGTCGTGGTAAAGCGTGGCCAGGTGCGTCAGTTCGACAACGACGGCGGCCTGCACCACGGCGGGTCGGGAAGCGTCCCCCAGGTGCGCGCACAGCAGGGTGAGCAGCGGCCGGATGCGCTTGCCGCCGGCCTCCACCAGGTGACGGGAGGTCGCGTCAGCCAGCGGGTCGGAGTTGGCGATCGCCTCGCGCAGCTTCTTCTCCACGCGGGCGAGGTTAGTGGTGATCGCGGGGCCCAGTTCGGCGTCGCCGGCGATCGCCGCAAACCCTGCCGGAAGCTGCAGCCCGGTGGCGATGGCGGTGGTGTTCAGGTCGGGCTCGGAGCCCTGCAGGCCGTGCCCGGCGTGCGTCCAGCTTTGGTCTGCGGAGTTGGTCACGGGTTAACCCTAACTTTTTGTTGCGGAAACCGCGGATTCGGGGCCGGAACGGTGCCGGTATTGGACGTCGCCGGGACCAGGGCCTCCAGGACCCGGATCATCCGGTCCTCGATGCCCCTGGCGGAGGGGTCGGTCAGGTTGGCCATCAGCCGGACCACGAACTTCATCAACAGCGGCAGCGGCATGCCGGTCCGCAGCGCGAGCTTCATGACCGCCGGCTTGCCGATCACGGCGGCGAAGGCGCGGCCCAGGGTGAAGTGCGAGCCCCACTGGTCCCGGACGTAGCCGGCGTACCCGGACAGGTGCGCGTCGGCGTCGTTCCGGTCCCAGCCGGCCGCCGCGGACCGGGAGGCGGTGTCGATCAGGTACTCGGCGGCGAAGCGGGCGGACTCCATCGCATAGGAGATGCCCTCGCCGTTGAACGGGGAGACCATGCCGCCGGCGTCACCGAGCAGCAGCAGGCCGGGAGCGTAGTGCGGGGTGCGGTTGAAGCCCATGGGCAACGCAGCACCGCGGATCTCGCCCACCTGGTTCTCCGGAGTGAAGCCCCACTCCGGCGGCATCCCGGCGGTCCACTCGCGCAGGACCTGCTTGTAGTCGAGCTTGCCGAATTCCTTGGAAGAGTTCAGGATGCCCAGGCCCACGTTGGAGGTGCCGTCACCGACGCCGAAGATCCAGCCGTAGCCGGGCAGCAGCTTGCCGTCGGCGCCGGGCAGTTCCAGCCAGCCCTCCATCCAGTCGTCCTCGTGGCGGGGGCTGGTGAAGTAGGTGCGCACGGCCACGCCCAGCGGCCGGTCGTCGCGTTTGCGCAGGCCCAGGGACACGGCGGTGCGGGCGGAGTTGCCGTCGGCGGCGAGGACGACGTCGGCGGTGAAGTCCCGGGTCTCCCCTGTCTTGCGGCCGGCGTCATCGAGCAGCGCGGCACGGACGCCGGTGACCCGGCCGTCGTCGTCGCGGAGTGCTTCGGTGACGCTGTGGCGTTCGAGCACGACGGCGCCCGCGGACTGGGCGTGCCGGGCGAGCTCCTCGTCGAAGCCCAGCCGGGTCCGGATCAGGCCGTACTGCGGGAAGTCGGAGACCTCGGGCCAGGGCAGTTCGATGGTGCGGCCGCCCGCGATCAGCCGCAGGCCCTTGTTCCGCCGCCAGCCCTCGGTTTCGGGGTGCGGCAGGCCGAGCTTCTGGATTTCCCGCACCGCGCGGGGCGTGAGGCCGTCGCCGCAGACCTTCTCGCGCGGGAAGCTGGTCTTCTCCAGCACCGTAACCTCAAGGCCGGCCTGCGCCAGGTAGTACGCGGCGGTGGATCCGGCGGGACCCGCGCCGACGATCAGTACTTTCACGGCATCGCCGGGCTAGCGCCCGGGCCGGGCGATGTTGCGCCGCAGCTTCGCGACCGGGCCGGTGTGGTTGGCCAGGGCCTGCGCACCGGCGGCGGGGCCGTCCGCCGGACCGGCCGGCTTCTGCGCCCGGTGCACGGCAACGATGCCGCCACTGAGGTTGCGGTAGCTGACGGACTCCCAGCCTGCTTCCTGCAGCCAGGCGGCCAGGTGGTCCTGATCCGGCCAGGCGCGGATGGATTCGGCGAGGTAGACGTAGGCGTCCGGGTTGGAGGAGACCTTGACGGCGATCGCGGGCAGCGCGCGCATCAGGTACTCGGTGTACATGGTTCGCCAGAGCGGCACCACGGGCTGGGAGAACTCGGCGATGACCAGCCGGCCGCCGGGCTTGGTGACCCTGAGCATCTCGGCGAGGGCCTTCTTGGGCTCGTTGACGTTGCGCAGGCCGAAGGAGATGGTGCTCGCGTCGAAGGTGTTGTCGGCGAACGGCAGCCGGGTGGCGTCGCCGGCGATGAAGTCGATGTCCGGGCGGCGGCGTTTGCCCACCTTCAGCATGCCCAGGGAGAAGTCGCAGGCGACGACGTCGACGCCGGCGTCCGCGTACGGCTCGCTGGAGGTGCCGGTTCCCGCGGCCAGGTCCAGCACCCGCTGGCCGGCCTTCACGTCCATGGCCTCGACGACGATCCGGCGCCAGCGCCGGGTCTGCCCCATCGACAGCACATCGTTGACGACGTCGTATTTAGGCGCGACGTCATCAAACATCGTGGCTACTTCGTCCGGACGCTTATCCAAGGATGCTCGGTTCACCCCGTCATTGTCTCAAAACTTCCACCCTCCCCCTAACCGCCGGACCGGGCAGAGGGCGGGACACGCGGGAGTAGTGTTGTCTCATCATGACGAGCGCGCCCGGCACCAGACATATCAGGACCCTGACAGTCCCCCTCGATGCTGATTCGTTCCCCGGGGGGCTGCCGTCATTTCTGGTCCGTGACGACGTGCTCTGCTGGACCCGCCGCGAGGCCGGACTGGTGGGCTTCGGCGAGGTGGACCGGTTCACGGCCACGGGCCCGGAGCGGTTCCTGGAGGCCGACATCTGGTGGCGCCACCTGGTCCTCGAGGCCGACGTTACCGACGCGGTGGAGTGCCCCGGCACCGGCCCGGTGGCCTTCGGATCCTTTGCCTTCTCCAAGGTTTCCGCGCACGAATCCCGGCTGATCATCCCCGAGGTCGTGGTGGGGCTGCGCGACGGGACGGCCTGGCTGACCCAGATCACCGCCGACGACGTCGAACTCACCGAGGCAGGCGCGCGCGCCGCCCTGAACCGCTGGCTGGACACCGCTCCGGAGCAGGAGCCGCAGGGCGACCGCGAGGCCAAGCTCAGCACCGGGGCGCTCAGCGAGACGGACTGGATGGCCGCCGTCGCCGCCGGCGTCGCCGAAATCCGCACCGGCGCCCTGGAGAAGCTGGTGCTGGCCCGGGACATCGTGGCCACCCTGCCCGACGGCGTGCACGCGGCCGCCATACTCCGCGAACTGGCCGTCCGGTACCGCGAGTGCTGGACCTACGGCGTGGACGGGCTGGTGGGCTCCACCCCCGAGATGCTGATCCAGGTGGAGGGCCGCACCGCGCAGGCCCGCGTGCTGGCCGGGACCCTGGACCGCCGGGACGCCGACGGCATCGAGGGCAGCCCGCTGGACTTCGCCGAACGGGTCCTGGCCGGGTCCGAGAAGCAGCGCCACGAGCACGACATCGCCATCGCGTCGCTGACCACCCAGCTGGCGCCGTTCTCCGAGGCCATGAACGCCCACAGCGAGCCCTTCATCCTGGAACTGCCCAACGTCTGGCACCTCGCCTCCGACGTGAAGGCCGAGCTGACCGAGGTGGAGGGCCACGTCCCCACCTGCCTGGCGCTGATCAATGCTCTGCATCCCACCGCGGCTGTCTGCGGCACCCCCACCACGGTGGCCGGGGCGCTCATCCGCGAGCTCGAGCACCTGGACCGCGGCCCGTACGCCGGTCCGGTGGGCTGGCTGGACGCGGCCGGCAACGGCGAGTGGGGCATCGCCCTGCGCGGCGCGGTGGTCGAGGGCCCGGACACGGTCCGGCTCTACGCCGGCTGCGGCGTGGTTGAGGGTTCGGTTCCGGAGATGGAGCTGGCCGAGACCTGGGCGAAGTTCCGGCCGATGCTGGAATCCCTCGGCATCGAGAGCTGAGCCCCGGTTCTTCAAGCGCACACGGGCGTAGCCGCTGGCGGCGGGAATCCGGCACACCGGCGCCGTGCACGGGAGGCCGGTGCACCGCCGTCGTATCCCTGGCTCACCAGGCGGCCGCCCGCCGCTACACCGAGAATCCGGGATTCCAGACATCTCCCCCGCGGTAATGGTTGCAAAAGCGTTCACTATAGTTATCCAATAGTGAAACTTAGTTTTCTGTGACGTACATCTCTTGTTCGGCGATACACTATGAACCGATTTAGTTCCCGGCTCCCCTGCAACAAAAGGTAAGAAAAAATGCAGATCTCCCGTTCGCTCCTGAGCGCCTCCACGCTCAAGGCCGCCACCGTCCTTGCCGTCGGTGCCCTGGCACTGTCCGCCTGCACCAACGCCTCCGAGACCGGGTCCGGCGCCGGCAGCCCCGCAGCCTCCGGCGCGTCGAAGGCCAGCTTCGACCCCACGACCGTGCAGAAGGACGATTCCCTGGCAGCTATGGTCCCCGCGGCCATCAAGTCGAAGGGCACCCTGACCATCGGCGCCGACACCAGCTACGCCCCGGCCGAATTCCTCGGCCCGGACGGCCAGACCCCGGTGGGCTACGACGTCGACATCGCCAAGGCGATCGGCGCGACCCTGGGCCTCAAGGTCCAGGTCCAGACCGCGGAATTCACCGGCATCCTCCCGGCGCTCGGCCCGAAGTACGACCTGGGCATCTCTTCCTTCACCATCAACAAGGAGCGCCTCGGCGCGGTGAACATGGTCAGCTACTTCAACGCCGGCACCGCCTGGGCAGTGAAGAAGGGCAACCCGAAGAGCTTCTCGCTCGATGACGTCTGCGGCAAGGCCATCGGCGTCCAGACCGGCACCGTGCAGGAAGACCCGGACCTCGCCGACCGCAACAAGAAGTGCACCGCCGAGGGCAAGAAGCCGATCGAAATCGTGACGCTGAAGAACCAGACCGACGTCACCACCCGCCTGGTCAACGGCAGCATCGACGCGATGGCCGCCGATTCCCCGATCATCGGCTACGCCCTGACCCAGACCAACGGCCAGCTCGAGAAGCTCGGCGACGTCTACGACGCCGCTCCGCAGGGCATCGCCGTCGCCAAGTCGGACACGGCCCTCGCGGACCTCGTCCAGAAGACCATGACCAAGCTGATCGCTGACGGGTCCTACAAGAAGATCCTCGAGGGCTGGGGCAACGCCGAAGGCGCCATCACCAAGTCCGAGCTCAACCCGGCGGCGTCGTCTTGAGCCTAACCGGCCACTCGGATGCTGCAATGAAGGACCGGAATGAGGAAGCACCGGTACTGAACAAGTCGGTACCGGTGCGCCACCCCGGCCGCTGGATCAGCGCCATCATCATCGGTGGCGCCCTGATCCTGCTGCTCCAGAGCCTCGTGACCAACCCCAACTTCCGCTGGGACGTCGTCGCCACCTACATCCTGGACGTCAAGGTGGTCCAGGGCGTGGGCTGGACCCTGCTCCTGACCGTCACCTCGATGGTCCTGGCGATCGTCCTGGCCATCCTGCTGGCGGTCATGCGGCAGTCCGACAACCCGGTGCTGCGCTACACCAGCTGGCTCTGGGTCTGGTTCTTCCGCGGCACCCCGGTCTACACCCAGCTGGTGTTCTGGGGCCTGGTCACCGTTCTCTACCCGGCCATCACCCTGGGCATCCCGTTCGGTCCGGAGCTGTTCAGCTACGCGCTCTCGGATCCCAGCAAGGGCCTGATCCCCGCGATCCTGGGCCTGGGCTTGAACGAGTCCGCGTACCTGGCCGAGATCTTCCGGGCCGGCCTGAAGTCCGTGGACCGGGGCCAGACCGAGGCCGCCGAGGCGCTCGGCATGTCCAAGGGCAAGATCATGTGGCGGATCATCCTGCCGCAGGCCATGCGGATCATCGTCCCGCCCACGGGCAACGAGACCATCGGCATGCTCAAGACCACCTCCCTGGTCCTGGCCGTGCCGTTCACCCTGGACCTGACCTTCGCCACCAACGCCCTGGCCAACCGGATCTACCTGCCGATCCCGCTGCTGATCGTCGCGGCCTTCTGGTACCTGCTGGTCACCAGCATCCTGATGGTGGGCCAGCATTACCTTGAGGCGTACTACGGCAAGGGCGTGGACAACCTGGCACCCGCCGCGGTGAATCCCGCGGCCGCCAAGGCCGCCGCGGCCGGCACGCCCGGCGCCGACGCGCAGCGGTCACTGAAAACGGACTTCCCCGAGGAGAGTGCCCGATGACGGCCATCGCCGAGAAGCCACTGGTCGAAATCCAGGGGCTGCACAAGTACTACGGCCACCATCATGTGCTGCGCGGCATCGACCTGACCGTCAACCAGGGCGAGGTCTCCGTGGTGATCGGACCGTCCGGTTCCGGCAAGTCCACCATGCTCCGCTGCGTGAACCTGCTGGAAACCATCAGCGCCGGCCGGATCTCGGTCGGCGGATCGCTGATCGGCTACCGCGAGGTCAACGGCCGCCTGCACGACCTCAAAGCCAAGGAGATCGCCGCCCAGCGCCGCGAGATCGGCATGGTCTTCCAGCGCTTCAACCTGTTCCCGCACAAGACTGCGCTGCAGAACGTGATGGAGGCTCCGGTCCAGGTCAAGGGCCAGCCGAAGGACGTCGCCAAAAAGCGGGCACTGGAGCTGCTGGACCGCGTCGGCCTGGCCGACCGGTCCGGGCACTACCCCTCGCAGCTTTCCGGCGGGCAGCAGCAGCGCGTGGCAATTGCCCGGGCGCTGGCCATGGATCCGGAGCTGATGCTCTTCGACGAGCCCACCTCGGCGCTGGACCCCGAGCTGGTGGGCGACGTGCTGAACGTGATGAAGGACCTCGCCAAGTCCGGCATGACCATGATCGTGGTGACCCACGAGATCGGTTTCGCCCGGGAGGTCGGTGACCGGCTGACGTTCATGGACGGCGGCGTCGTCGTCGAATCCGGCGACCCGCGCGAGGTGCTGTCCAACCCGCAGCACGCCCGCACCAAGGAGTTCCTGAGCCGGGTGCTCTAGGGTCCGGACGCGATTTCGCGCCGAAAAAGGACAGCCGCCCCGTGGATCCACGTGGCGGCTGTCCTTTTTCGTAGCGGAAACCGACTGCCGCAGCGGAATCCGCGGGCGGCGCGGAGCTACCCGCCGAGGGTGCCGGCGACGGCGGCGGCCACCGCCGTGCGGATGCTGCCGTGCAGGGCCCGCAGGCGCCGCCGGTCGGTCCGGACCTCGATGATGCTGCGGTCCTCCACCGGTTCGGCCAGGGCCGAGGCGAGCTCCGCCGTCGTGGTCACGGCCTTGTGCGGCACGCCGTAGGCCGCGGCGAGGGCAGACAGGTCCACGGTGTGCGGGGTGCCGAAGAGGCGTTCGACGGCGGTGCCGTAGCGGCCGGACTGGTCGATCCCGCCGTGTTCCAGCAGCCCGAAGATCGCGCCGCCGGCGTCGTTGAGGACCACGATCCGCAGCGCCGGGTCCTTCTCCCCCGCCCCGAGGAACAGGCCCCCGGCGTCGTGCAGGAACGTCACGTCGCCCAGCAGGACGGTGGTTTCCTGCCGCCCGCCGACGGCGACGCCGGTGGCGGTGGCCAGGGTGCCGTCGATCCCGGCGAGGCCGCGGTTGGCGAAGACCGTGGCCCGCGGTTCCTGCGGCGGGACACCGGCCAGGTCCACGTCGCGGATGCCGTTGGAGGAGCCCAGCACCAGCTGCCCGGAGGCGTGCTCCCAGACCTGGGCGCCGACGGCGGGACCGGTGGCCTCGGCAGTGCCGGCGAGAACGGAGTCCAGGGCGTGCTGTGCGGCGGCCCCGGCCAGCACCCAGGCGTCCAGCCAGGCGGCGGGTCCGCGGCCGGCGAACTCGGCCAGGTCCGCGAGGGTTTCCAACGGCAGCTCGGTCCGGCGGCCGGGTTCGTACCAGGCCACGGGCACCGGCTGGTAGAGGGCGGAGGGGACGTCGGCGCGGGCCAGCAACGCCGAGACCGGCCGGGACAGGGTGGGCCGGCCGAAGAGGACCACCCGTTCGATGGGCTGGGCCGCGTCCGGGCCGAAGTGCTCCAGCAAGAGCCGGTAGGGGCCAACGGCGTTGGGACCGAACCGGGCGTTGGAGGACGGTTCGGCCAGCAGCGGCAGTCCGTGGGCTCGGGCGAATGCCTCGGCGACGGGGCCGGCGTCGTGCCCGGCGAGGACCACGGTGCGCCGCTCCGGCAGGGCGGCGTCGGCGGCGGGGAAGTCCAGCGCGAGCGGGGTCCGCGGGGCGTGGTGGACCCGGCGGGCGGCGGGGTCGCCCATGCTTTCCCCCTCGGCGGGGACCAGCGGGTCCCGGAAGGCCAGGTTCAGCTGCACGGGGCCGGGCGGGATGTCCTCGAAGGCTCCGGTGGCGGCGCTGAGCGCGGTCTCCACCGCGCGGACCGGGTTGTCCCCGGCGGCCACGTCCACGGCGAACCGGACGTGCTCGCCGAACAGATCAGGCTGGATGGTGGTCTGGTTCGCGCCGGTGCCGCGCAGTTCGTCGGGCCGGTCGGCGGAGAGGACCACCAGTGGCGCGGCGGCGTGGTTGGCCTCCATGACGGCCGGCAGCAGGTTGCCGACGGCGGTCCCTGAGGTGGTGAGGACGGCGGCGGGGGCGCCGGTGGCGAGGGCCAGGCCCAGGGCGGTGAAGCCGGCGTCGCGTTCGTCGATCCGGACCAGCAGTTCCACGCGGCCGGCGGTGTCCGCCTCGGCCAGCGCGTACGCCATGGGCGCGGACCGGGAGCCGGGGGCGACGACGACGTACCGGACGCCGGCCCCGAGCAGGGCGGCCACGGCCATCCGCGCGCTCTCGACGGCGCCCAGTCCCCCGCCCTGGCTCACATGTTCTCCGGCGTCTCGATACCCAGCAGGTCCAGGCCCGCGCTCAGCCGGCGCAGCACCAGGCCGCAGAGGGCCAGCCGGGATTCCCGCACGCTGTCCTCGGCCTTGAGCACCGGGCACTGGTCGTAGAAGGAGGTGAACAGCTGTGCGAGCTCGAACAGGTAGGCGCAGAGCCGGTGTGGTTCGAGCAGCTCGGCGACCTTCCGCAGCGTGGCGTCGTACTCGAGCAGATGCAGAGCCAGGGCGCGTTCGGCGGGCTCGACGACGGCGATGGTCGCCGCCGGCACGGTCACGGCCGCGGCCTCGTGCTGCTCCAATGCCCCGGCCTTGCGGAGGATGGAGCGGATCCGGGCGGCGGCGTACTGGACGTAGGGGCCCGTGTTCCCGCTAAGGGCCAACATCCGGTCGAAGTCGAAGACGTACTCGGTGTCGTGGCCGGTGGAGAGGTCGGCGTACTTGACCGCCCCGATGCCCACCTGACGGGCGGTGACGGCGCGCTCCTCATCGCTGAGTTCCGGTCGGTTGGCGTCGATGACGGCGCGGGCCCGGTCCACGGCCTCCTGCAGCAGCGCCATCAGCTTGACCGGGTTGCCGGCGCGGGACTTCAGGATCTTGCCGTCCTCGCCCAGGACGTTGCCGATCTGGACGTGGGTGGCCTCGACGGTGTCCGGCAGCCAGCCGGCGTCGCGCGCGGTGGCCATGACCATGCGCAGGTGCACGTTCTGCGGGGCGCCGACGACGTAGAGCACCCGGTCCGCCTGCAGCTCGCGGACGCGGTAGCGAATGGTGGCCAGGTCGGTGGTGCCGTAACCGTACCCGCCGTCGGACTTGCGGATGATCAGCGGCAGCGGATCGCCCTCCCGGCCGGTGAAGCCGGCCGGGAAGGTGCAGAGCGCCCCCTCGCTGATCCGGGCGATGCCGCGTTCCTCGAGCTCCTGGCACAGCTGTGCCAGATGGGCGTCGTAGGAGCTTTCGCCGGCGATGTGGTCGTCGGTGAGGCTGATGCCCAGCATGGCGTAGATGGCATTGAAGTAGCGCTTGGACTGGGCCACGAGTCGTTCCCAGACGGCGAAAGTCTCCGGGTCCCCGCCCTGCAGGGCCACCACGCGCAGGCGTGCGCGGGTGGCGAAGCCGTCCGGTTCCTCGGTGGACGCGTCGAATTTGGCGCGCGCAGCCTGGTAGAAGGCGCTGGGGTCATCGACCAGCAGGGCGGCTTCGGGGGAATCCTCGCCCACCTCCAGCCAGTGTTCGATCAGCATGCCGAACGGGGTGCCCCAGTCGCCGATGTGGTTCTGGCGGATCACGGTGTGGCCGAGGGCCTCCATGACCCGGACCAGGCTGTCGCCCACCACGGTGGTCCGAAGGTGGCCGACGTGCATTTCCTTGGCGACGTTCGGGGAGGAGTAGTCGACGACGACGCGGTGCAGCGGACCGTGCCCGTCGCCCCCGGCGGCCTGCGCGGTGGGGGCGTTGAGCAGCTCCTCGATCCAGGTTCCGTCGAAGGTGAGGTTGATGAAGCCGGGGCCGGAGATCTCGACCAGGCTGCAGACCCCGTCCAGGTCCAGCGCGTCGACGATCCGGGCGGCGGCGTCCCGGGGCGGCAGTCCGACCTTGCGGGCCAGGGCCAGGGCGGCGTTGATCTGGATGTCCGCGAACTGCGAGGGGCGGATCACCGGGTCCGTTCCGCGGAACTCGTCGCCGAACGCGGTGGCAATCGCTGCCTGGACTCTGGGGACAACCATTTCGGCCGGATTATTCACACTGTTCAAATTATCAGTTCCGCCCCGTGCCAGACGCTCCCTCACATCCGGCCACTTCACCACCAACGCTCCCTCACATCCGGACCCGTGGGAACCGGACCTGAGGGAGCGTCCACAGGAATAGAGCCGGACGTGAGGGAGCGTCGGCAGTGGCGGAGGGGCTAGTTGCCGCCGCGGAAAACCTGGACCACCGACGGGCGGGGAATCCGGGCCTGGCCGGGCTTCGGCGACGCGCCGGCCGGCACGTAGTCCGGGAAGGCGGAGTGCTGGTCCGCGAAGGTGCCCTCCTCGCCCGGGTGCTGGACGGCGACGAAGACGCGGCGTTCGTCGTCGTGGATGACCGGCCCGCAGGTCTCGGCGTCCCGGGGCACCGCGAGGAACTGCTCCACCCGGCCGCGCTCGGGGCCGTCGAGGGTGACCTTGAACAGGCCGTCGGCGTATCCGGTGCTGGAGGGGGCGCCGTCGGTGGAGATCCACAGATTGCCGACCGAGTCGAAGGCCACGTTGTCCGGGCAGGAGATCGGTGAGACCTGGCTGGCCGGGAAGCCGGCGAAGTACGCGGACGGGTTCTTGGCGGGATCGCCGCAGACCATCAGCAGGTTCCACGTGAAGGATGTCGAGGCCTGGTCCCCGGTCTCGGAAATCTCGACGATGTGGCCGTCCCGGTTCATGGCGCGGGGGTTGACCTCGGTGGGGCCTTCCTTGCCGGCCTTTCCGCGGTCCGTGTTGTTCGTGCAGACCACGTAGACCTTGCCCGTGTGCAGGCTCGGCTGGACGTCCTCGCAGCGGTCCATCTTGGTGGGGCCCACCTTGTCCGCGGCGAGCCGGGTGTAGACGAGAACCTCTTCCACGCTCATCCCGGGGACCTTGGACTGGCCGCCCACCACCAGCGGCAGCCATTCACCGGCCCCGTCGAAGGCGCCGTCGGCCGGCAGGGCACCGGAGCCGTCGATCTCCGCCGCGGGCGAGTCGCCGGAGAACCGGGCGACGTAGAGGTCGCCCTCGGTGAGCAGGGTCATGTTGTGCGCCCGGTCGCCCTCCCGGTAGGTGTCCCGGGAGACGAACTTGTACAGGTAGTCGAAGCGTTCGTCGTCGCCCATGTAGGCGACGACGTGGCCCGAGGCGGCGACGATGACGTTGGCCCCTTCGTGCTTGAAGCGGCCCATCGCGGAGTGCTTGCGCGGCGTCGACGTCGGGTCCAGCGGGTCCACCTCGACGATCCAGCCGAAGCGGTTGGCCTCGTTCCCGAACCCGGGGTTGCGGGTGTCGAAGCGCGGGTCGTCAAGCTCCCACTGGCGGGCCGTGGGCTTGTTGGTCAGGCCGTAGCGCTTGTCCGCTGCGGACGTTCCCGCGGCGACGAAGTAGCCGTTGAAGTTCTCTTCGCCGGAGAGGATGGTCCCCCACGGGGTGGTGCCGCCGGAGCAGTTGCCCAGGGTTCCCCTGATGGTCCGTCCGGCGGGATCCGCGGCGGTGCGGACCAGGGCGGAGCCGGCGGCCGGTCCGGTCAGTGCGTACGCCGTGTCGGTCAGGAAGCGGCGGTTCCGGGGTGCGCCCTTGACGTAGGTCCAGGGTTTGGTGGTGTTCTGGCGCTCGAGTTCGACGACGGTGAGGCCGTGGGCGGCGCGGCCGATCGCCCGGGCCTCGGCGGGGTCGAAACCGGCGGGGAGCATGATGTTTTCGTTGGTGTACTCGTGGTTGGTGAAGAGCACGGCCCGGCGGTTCTTGGCGTCGATGGGCAGGATGTCCGTGTAGTCGTTGTTGTAGCCAAACTGGCGGGCCTGCGCCGCGGCGCTTTGGTGGTCCACGTCGAAGTCCGGCGCGTCGGCGAAGAGCGGATCACCCCACCGGATCACCGGCTGCCAGGTGAAACCGTCTGGGACGGTGAGGGCATCGACGGCGGCGTCCACCGGGGCGATGGCGGTGAATTGGAGTTTCGAGGGGCCGAAGCCTGCCTTCGCGGCGCCGGCCAGACTGGCACCCTTGCCCTCCGTGCCGGTGAGGGCGGCGTTGCCGAAGACGACGGCGAGCGCGCCGGCGGCCCCGAGCCCGAGGGCGGAGCGGCGGGACAGGGTGGCGGAGGCGATGTCGCGGAAGTAGGCGTTGGAGCTGGTGTTGCAGACTTCGCCGGAGCACGCGTTGTCGCACTTCAGGGCGCAGGTGACGGGGCTTCGCTTGCCCTTGGTGTGGCCGAGCATCGGCAGCAGCGGGAAGGGGCGTCCGGGACGTTCAGGCATGGCGGGCCTTTCGAGAGGGTGGGGTGCGGTACCGCCCACCCTGTCACCGGGACGCGACGTCCCGGCGGCCCGGCAGTGAAATTCCGGTGAACTTCCCCAATGAAACCTGGGAGCCTACCGAATGCTGGGAGCCTACCGGGCGCGGGTCAATTCCCCGTGCACCCGGCGGACGCGGGCCAGCCACCAGTCGCGGCGCTCCGGGGACGCCGCGTGCTCCTCCAGCAGGGCCGGGTCGGCGGCCACGTCGCGGAGGGCGATCGCGCCGTCGTCGGGCACCAGGGAGTCCCGGGCGACGTCGGCGGCCAGCAGCGACACGGTGCCCAGGCCGCACGCGTAGGGAAGCTCAGGGAGGCTGGCGGCGAGCGCCAGGCCCGCGCGGATGCCTACGGAGGTGTCAAGGGCGGAGCTGACGACGGCGGGGAGTCCCGCGGCGGCGACGATCTCGAGGGCGCGGCGCACTCCCCCGAGCGGGGCCACCTTCACCACGATCAGGTCCGCGGCACCGGCCCGGGCAACCTTGAGCGGGTCCTCTTCCTTCCGCACGCTCTCGTCGGCGGCGATCGGCACCGGCACGCCCGCGGCCCCGAGCCGGCGGCGCACCTCGGCGAGGCCGGCGATATCCGGGACGGGCTGCTCGGCGTACTCGAGGCCGACGCCGGCGAGCCGGGTCAAGGCGGCCACCGCGGAATCGACGTCCCAGCCGCCGTTGGCGTCGACCCGGACCGCGGCCTCCGGCAGGGCGGCCCGCACCGCCGCGACCCGGGCGGCGTCGTCCTCGAGCGTCTGCCCGGCCTCCGCTACCTTGATCTTGACGGCGTCCACGCGGCCGAAGCGGGCCAGGATCTCCGGGACCCGCGCCGCGGAGATGGCCGGGACCGTGGCATTGACCGGGATGCTGGTCCGCAGCGGCTCCGGGAAGCCGTGCCAGCCGGCTTCGATGGCGGCGGCGAGCCAGCGGGAGGACTCGGCGTCGCCGTACTCCGGGAACGGGGAGAACTCGGCCCAGCCGGCCGGGCCGTTGAACAGCAAGGCCTCACGGGTGGTGATCCCCCGGAACTTCACCCGCATGGGCAGGCTGACCACCCGGGCCGCGGCGAGGAGTTCGTCGAACCCGCCGGGGTTGAGCGGGAGCGGGGCGGGGTCCGGGGCGCTGGTGGGCATGGCTGTACTCTACCGGCGGCCACCACCCCGGGCCGTGCGTCACCGGGCACCTCCGCCCCTCGGCCCAGCGGAGTCAAAGGGTTCTGTGGGAACCTGTATGACGATGAGTTTTCGGTACAGGAGCACCAGCCACGCGCTGACGGCTGCCCTCTTCGTCGTCGCCACGCTCGGTTGCGCGGTGGCCCTGGCGGCCACCTATCTGTTCTTCGTGCGCACCACCACCGGGCAGTTCATTGACGAGTCCGCCCTCGTGGAGGCGGTGCAGCTCTATGGCACCGCCGGAAAGGCGGCCACCCAGTTTCTGGACTGGCTGCCCGCGCTCTCCCTGCTGATCGCCACGCTGGTGGTCCTGGTGGTCACCGTGGTGAAGCGGCGCTGGGCGGCCGCGGGAATCGCCGTCGCCGCCGCCGTGGGCGCGAACCTGACCACCCAGCTGATCAAGAATCTGGTGCCGGACCGGCCCTACCGCGGGATCGAGACGCTGGAGCTAAATTCGCTGCCGTCCGGGCACACCACGCTGGCCGCGTCCGCCGCGGCCGCGGTGTTCCTGATGTCCTCGCCGCGGTGGCGGCCGCTGGCCGGGTTCCTCGGCGGCACCTTCGCCGTCGCCACCGGGGTCTCGACGCTGATCAACCAGTGGCACCGCCCGGCCGATGTCGTGGCCGCCTTCCTGGTGGTGGGCATGTTCACCCTGCCGGCCGGGTGGCTGGTCATGCGCACCGGCCCGCGGTGGAACGGCTGGGAGGGGTACAACCGGCACTGGGCCTCGGTCCGGCTGTGGGTGGCGCTGCCGGTGCTCGCCGGGCTGGCCTCGGCTGTGGTGGCGGCGTACTCGCTGTTGAAGATCGCGCCCGGCCCGGGCCAGGAAGGCAGCACCACCAACTACTTCTGGGCCGGCACGGCGCTGATCGTCATCACCGGGTACCTCGCCACGGTGGCGGGCGTGTGGCTCTTCGGCCACGCCGCGCTCCGCCTGCGGCCGCGGCCGCAGCCGCGGCGCCAGCGCACTCCGGGACGGCGGCCCGTTCAGTAGTTCCGGCGATGCTTCAGCCGGGGGATGGTGATGGCGAAGACGACGGCGGCGGCGAAGCCCAGCACGCCCGTGGACGCCACGCCGGCGCCGAGTGAGGCCAGGGCGGTGACGCCGGAGAGCAGCACGGGCCCGCCGGTGGACCCGGCGTCGGCCATGAACCGCCAGATCCCCAGGAACTGTCCGCGGCCGTTGTCGGGTGAAAAGTCGGCGCCCAGGGTCATGTTCAGCCCGGAGCTGATGCCGTTGCCGAAGCCGATCAGCAGCGAGGACAGCAGCAACCCGACGAACCCGGCGCTCAGGGGGATCAGCAGCATCGCGGTGCCCATGATGAGCGTGGACGGGATGGCCACCCACTGCCGGCCCTTGCGGTCCATGAGCTTGCCGGCCGGGTAGAACACCAGCATGTCGATCGCACCGGAGATGCCGTAGATCAGCGACGCCTGGGTCGCATCGAGGCCCAGGTGCTCGGACCAGAGCGGGATCACCACCTGCCGGGAGGCCCGCAGCGCGCTGAGCAGCAGCACACCCATGCCCACGGTGAGGAAGACGCCGGCGTGCGAAGCCGCGACGCTGCGCATGGTGACCGCCTGCACGGGAGCGCCGTCGACGTCCGCGGCCGGGGTTTCGAGGTCGGGGATGGTCAGTGACAGTGCGGCCGCGGCGGCCATGCCGACGACGCCGGCCCAGTACGCGGCGGGGATGCCGCCGAACTGCATAACGGCGGCGCCAATGAACGGGCCGATGAAGATGCCGATCCGGTTCACGCCGCCCAGGCTCGACAGGGCGCGGGCGCGGAGGACCACCGGGACGGCCTCGGTGAGGTACTTCTGCCGGGCCAGGCTGAAGACGCTGGCGGCCATCCCGACCACCACCATCGACGCGGCCAGCAGCCAGAGTCCGTGCGGCGCGAACGGGGCCAGGGCGGCCCCCACGAGGGCGACGGCGCTGGCGGCGGCGGCGCCGACGATCGCCCAGCGTTCGCCGAAGCGGAGGGTGATCACAGATGCCGGCAGGTTGAAGAACCAGGAGCCCAACCCGATCAGCGTGACGATCAGCGCGGCGACGGCCACGGAGGCGCCGAGGTCGCGGGCGGAGAGGGCCACCACCGGCAAGATCGCCCCCTCGCCAAAGCTGAACAGCAGGGCCGGCCCGAACGCGGGAACGGCGATGCTGCGGAGGCTGAAGGGGGCGGTCTCTGTGCTGGTCATCCCCTTCATCCTAGGTCCGGGGCACCGGCCGGGAGGGTGTCCGGCGGTGTGTGACATCCGCCATGGAAGGTGTCCGGGCCCTCGGGCGCTTTACCCGTCGAAGTGGGTGTGGACCTCGTGGGAGGTGACGCTGCCGAGAATGTCCGCGGCGACCACCCGCAGTTTCTGGTTGCGGTTGCTGGAGACGCTGGTGAGGATCCGCATCGCCTCGTCCTGGGAGCAGCGGTTCTGCGCCATCACCACGCCGCAGGCCAGGTCGATGGTGGTGCGGTGTTCCATGGCGGCCTGCAGGTCCTCGGCCCGGCCCTGGGCGGTGCCGATCCGGACGGCCAGCCGCAGCGCCCGGCCGGCGATGTCGGCCAGCCCGGCGGCCTCGGAGACCACCTCGGTGGTGAAGACGCCGGTGGCGGGGGCGAAGAAGTTCAGGGCGGCGGTGGAGTCATCGCCGATTTCGAGCGGGACGCCCAGGCTGCTGCGGCAGCCGTGGGCTGCCAACTGCTTCTGGTACTCCGGCCAGCGCGGGTCCGTCACGACGTCTGCCAGCAGGATGACCTTCTTGGTCCGCAGCGCCTCGATGCAGGGTCCGTCGCCCAGGCTTTGCTCGATCTGGTCGAGGGCGACGGCGGTGCTGCTGGAGCCGGCCACGGTCATGGTTTTCCGGCGCCGCTGCAGCGTGACGCCGCATTCGATGTCGGTGCCGGCGAAGTGGGTCAGCGTCGACGCGGCGAATTCCGAAAGGCCGTCCAGGAAGTCCTCTACGGTTTCGGTTCCTGCAACAAGCTCCTGCAGGTGGGCGGTGGCGTCGTCCCCGACGTAGTTGCTCATGGCCTAAATGTAGCGGCTAAACGTACCCGTCCACGATTGCGGCCGCAATCTCCCGGTAGGCACGGCGGGTCTCGGGGCGCAGCGCGTCCAGGGTAACCAGGTCGCCGTCGGCCACGCCGCGGTCGTGCGGCACCGCGATCAGCTGCCGGCAGATGCCGGAGAGGTGGTCCTCGATGGCGTCCTTGTCCACGCGGGAGGACACCTCGTCCTTGTCCGTGATGACCACGACGGCGTTGCGCGCCAGGTCCTCGTAGCCGTGGTCGGCCAGCCAGTGGAGGGTACTGCGGGCCCGCTTGGCGCCGCTGACCGCGTAGCCGGCGGCGATGATGAGGTTGTCCGCGGACTGCAGGATCCCGCTCATGGCGTTGTGGGTGACACCGGTGCCGCAGTCCGTGAGGGCCACGGAGTAGTAGCCGGAGATCAGCTTGCGGATGCGCAGGTATTCCTCGGCGGTGAGCGAATCGGAAACTTCCGGGTCCTGCTCGCCGGCGATCAGGTGCAGCCGGCCGGCGTGGTGCATGTAGCGGGCCAGGGCGGTCAGCGAATCGATCGAGTCGACGTTGCGGAGCAGGTCGCTGATGGTCCGCGGGGTCTGCTGCTGGTAGATGCCCTCGCCCAGCGCCCGTTCCACCAGGTCGCCGGAGTCCGGGTTGGCGTCGATGGCGCAGGGCGGATCGCCCCGGTATTCGGCCAGGGTCAGCCCGACGCCCACGGTGGTGGAGGTCTTACCGATGCCGCCCTTGAGGCTCAGCACGGCGGTGTTGTAGCTGCCCTGCAGCTGGCGGGAGATGCGGCGGGCAAGCTCGTCCTCCTCGCGCTGCTTGGCGCTGGGGCCGAGGTTCAGGCTGCCGCCGGTGAGCTTATAGAGCGCACCCCGCAGGCCGCCGACGGGCCGGGGCTTCTGTTCGCGGACGAACAGGCCCGGGGAACTGATGAAGTCCGGGGCGGGTTCGCTCAGGGCCGCGGCGCGCAGCCCGGCCCTGGTGGCCCGTGCGGGCGGCGGCGGGACGGTGCCGGATTCCCTGGCGGGTTCGGCGGGGTGGAGTTCGTCCGCCTCGTCCAGGTCTGCCGGTTCCGCGGCCGGGGCTGCCGACGACGGCGGCGCGACGGGCTGGCGGGGCGTGGCAGGCTGCTGGGCGGGCTGTTCGGGTGCGAGCCGCCGGAAGGACGGCTGGCCGGCGTCCGGCTGCTGGGCGGGCTGTTCGGGGGCGGGCCGCTGGGCGGCCGGGACCTGCCGGATCACGGGGTTGGTGCCGGTGGCGGGGTTGCCGAAGCGCTCGTCGGCGGCTTCGGCGGCCTGGGCCCAGGAGCTGCTCCGGACCGGCGCCGGGCGGGCCGGCGCGGTCGCGTCGTCGGAGGCGCGGGGGTTGATGACCGGCATGGTTCCTGTCCGGGCAGCGAAGTCGTCGTTATCGCCGCGACGAAGGTCGCGGCGGCGCCGGAGTTCAGGCTGTCCTGAGTTTTCAGCAGTGGCAGCTGAGTTGTCTTCCACCGGTTCGGGCATAAGTTGGTTTCTCCCCCAGGACCCGCAGCGGTGACCGTTGCGGCGCGTGTTGGAACTTCTTTCAAGGACCCAGTCTAGGTGCAGTAGTGCGCACCCTTATCTTCTGTCACTGCAGGACGGCCCAAACCGGCGCCGCGGAGGCTAGTGGTGGGCGCGGGTTTCCTGCAGCCGGCGGATGAACCAGCGCGACTGTTCGGGGCCGTAGGGCAGGATCGGGATGGCCTTGGTGGCGTCGTTGGGAGTCTCCCGGGTGGCCTGGGTAGCCTGCCGCACCGCGGTGCTCATGGTGTTCGCCATGGTCTTCACGAACTGGTCGCTGCAGGGTTCCCCGTGGCCCGGGATCAGGAACTCGTAGCGGTGCCGCAGGGCCGAGATGTGCCGCAGAGCGTCCGCCCATTCCTCGGGGTAGGAGTCCTCGAAGGACGGGTGGGCGCCCTGTTCCACCAGGTCGCCCGCGAAGAGGGTGGTGGACGTGCCCACCAGCAGGTCGCCGTCGGTGTGGCCGCGGCCCAGGAAGAACAGGGTGGCGCTTTGGCCGCCCAGATCCACCAGAACGGGCTGGTCCTTCACGATCGCGTTCGGCACCACCAGTTCCACGGCGCCGCCCTCGGCGGCCGCCATCTCCGGTTCGGCGGCCGCGACGAGCCGGCGCTGGGCGTCCCCGTTCTCCTCGATCTCGGCCGCGCAGTTCTCGTGCGCCCAGAACTCGGTCACGCCGTCGTCCGCGAACACGGCGTTGCCGAAGAAGTGGTCGTAGTGGGCGTGCGTGTTGACCACCACCAGCGGCAGGTCCGTCTTTTCACGGACGGCGTCCAGGATTTCACGGCCCTGCCGGGGCCCGCCGCCGGTATCGATCACCATGGCACGTTCGGTGCCCACAATCAGACCCGTGTTGAGCAGCGATCCTTCGGTGGTCAGAACGTAGTTGTCCTGGCCGACTTCGAGCCATCGTGACATGAAATCTCCGTAGTCCGACGCTTGGCCGGCGTGGTTGGTGCGATGTTCAGGGCTCGATTCTACCCACCGGCGCTTAGAGATCCGCCAGCACGGCTCCCGGGTTTTCGATCGCGTCCGCGACGTAGCGCAGGAAGCCGCCCGCGGTGCCGCCGTCGCAGACCCGGTGGTCGAAGGTCAGCGTGAGCTCGGTGACCTTACGGACGGCGAGCTCCCCGTTGACCACCCAGGGCTTGTCGATAATCCGGCCCACGCCAAGGATCGCCACCTCGGGGTGGTTGATGATCGCCGCGGAGCCGTCGACGCCGAAGACGCCGTAGTTGTTCAGCGTGAAGGTGCCGCTGCCCAGTTCCGCGGGGGTGGCCTTGCCCTCGCGGACGACGGCGGTGAGCCGGCGGATCTCGGCGTCCAGCCCGCGGGCGCTGAGCTTGTCGGCGTTCCGGATGGACGGGACCATCAGGCCGCGGTCCGTCTGCGCGGCGAACCCGAGGTTGACGCCGTCGAACGCCACGATCTCCTGGCCGGTTCCGCCGTCGGCGTCGCCGGTGGTGACGATCCGGGTGTTCAGCTCCGGGTATTTCCTGAGCCCGGCGGTGACGAACCGGGCGATGAAGGCGAGGAGGCCAGGGGTGTGGTGCGGGTCGGCCTTCTTGAGGCCGGCGCGCAGCTCGACCAG
This sequence comes from Arthrobacter sp. NPDC080082, assembly GCF_040686595.1. NCBI lineage: Bacteria > Bacillati > Actinomycetota > Actinomycetes > Micrococcales > Micrococcaceae > Arthrobacter > Arthrobacter sp. NPDC080082. The sequence continues at coordinate 481,066 of NZ_JBFBKQ010000001.1, forward strand.
CGCGGTCGCGTCCACGTCCACCCAGACGGTGGCCTCCGGGATTTCCGAACGGCTGCGGCTCATGTTCGCGGCGACGGCCTTGCGCACGCCGCGCACCGGCGTCCGGCCGGTGATGCCGAGCCCGGTCCGGGAGTCGGTCCCGCCGGCGGAGGTAGTTTCCGGTGTTGAGACCGGTGCGGTCTGCGGTGCGGTCACGGGCTGCTCTTCGGCCGGCGCAGGCTTGATGGCCGCCTCGACGTCGCGCCGCATGATCATCCCGCTGGTCCCGGAACCTTGGAGTCCCCCCAAATCAACCCCATGGTCCCGGGCCATCCGCCGCACCAGCGGGGAAATCACTGCCCCCAGCTTCCCGGGCACCCGGGTCCGCATGAGGATCAGCTCATCGGCGGCCTTCTCGGCCTCCGAAACCTGAACGGCCCCGGCATCGGCCCCGGAGGCCCGCTTCGGAGCCCGCGTCCGCCGGGCCACCCCATGCCCGCCCGGCGTCCCGTACCCAATGAGCACGTTCCCGGACCCGGCCTTCTCCTCCTCGCGGTAGGCCTCGGCGGCAGCGGCGGAAGGTGAGTCGCTTGAGGACGTCAAGGCGACGTCCCCGCCCGACCCAGCCGGCGCGGATGATGCCGCCCCGGGAGTGGCATTGGGCCTGTCGGAGCCGGGCGGCATGCTGCTTGCAGCAATGCCCCCCGGCGAAGGGGCGGGGGCGGCATCATCCGTGGCGGCCCCACGGGCCGAAACGGAAGCAGCACCCACGGGAGTCACGGAAATCAGCGGCTTCCCGACGTCGAGCGTCTGGCCGGGCTCGCCGTGCAGCACGGCGACGGTGCCGGCGTACGGCGAGGGGACCTCGACCATGGACTTGGCGGTCTCCACCTCGGCGATGGGCTGGTCGACGCGGATTTCGTCACCGACGGCGACGAGCCAGTTGACCAGTTCGGCTTCGGTGAGGCCTTCGCCGAGGTCGGGCAGGAGAAATACTTTCGGTTCGCTCATGGTCAGTCTTCCCACTGGAGGTCGTCGACGGCGTCGAGGATGCGGTCCACACCGGGCAGGTAGTAGTGCTCGAGTTTGGGCGCCGGGTAGGGAACGTCGAAACCGGTGACGCGCCGGATCGGGGCGGCGAGGTGGTGGAAGCAGCGTTCCTGGACCCGGGCCACGATCTCGGAGGCGACGGAGGCAAAGCCGTGGGCCTCGGCGATGACGACGGCGCGGCCGGTCTTGCGGACGGAGGCGGCGACGGTCTCGTCGTCGAACGGGACGATCGACCGGACATCGATCACCTCGAGGGAGCGGCCCTCTTCGGCGGCGGCCGCGGCTGCGGCGAGCGCGGTGGGGACCGAGGGGCCGTAGGCGATCAGGGTGGCGTCGGTGCCGGGGCGGGCGACGGCGGCGCGGCCCTCGGAGGAGGTGCCGCGTGCGGCGTTGGCGTCGTGTTCGGCCCGGAGCGCACCCAGATCCACCTGGTCCTTGGACCAGTAGAGCTTCTTGGGCTCCATGAACATGACCGGGTCGTCGGAGTCGATGGCCTCGCGGAGCATCCGGTAGCCGTCGGCCACCGTGGCGGGGGTGTAGACCTTGAGGCCCGCGGTGTGGGCGTAATAGGCCTCGGAGGAGTCGCAGTGGTGCTCGACGCCGCCGATGCCGCCGGCGTAGGGCACCCGGATCACGATGGGCAGCTTCAGGGCACCCTTGGTGCGGTTGTGCATCTTGGCGACGTGGCTGACGATCTGCTCAAAGGCCGGGTAGGCGAAGGCGTCGAACTGCATCTCGATGACGGGACGCATGCCGTTCATCGCCATGCCAACGGCCATGCCCACGATCCCGGATTCGGCCAGCGGGGTGTCGAAGCAGCGGTTCTGCCCGAAGGTGGCCGTCAGCCCGTCGGTGATGCGGAAGACGCCGCCGAGCATGCCGACGTCCTCGCCGAAGACCAGAACGGAGTCGTCGGCGCGCATGGCGTCGGCCATGGCGGTGTTCAGGGCCTTGGCCAGCGTGAGGGGCTGGGGCCCGGTCTGCTCCGCTTCAACCGCGGCCTTCGCGGCGGCGCGGGCGGTGGCGGCGCTGACGTTGCCGTTGGCCTCGGAGGAGGTGGTGACGGTGGGGCTCATCGTGCGGACTCCTCGGAGGTTGCTGCGGCGTCGCGGGCCAGCTCGTCGGCGAGCTGCGCGGACTGTTCCTTCAGTTGCGGGGTGGGGGTGGAGAAGACGTAGGAGAAGAGGTCCTGCGGGTTCACCGGGACGTCCTCCCCCAGGCCCTCGCGGAGCTGGGCGGCGACCGCCTCGGCGCGGTCGACGATCCGGGCGGCCCCGGCGTCGTCAAGCAGTTCGCGCTCCGTCAGGTAGGTCCGCATCCGGGTGAGCGGGTCCTTGGCCAGCCATTCGGCCACCTCACTGTCCTGGCGGTACCGGGTGGCGTCGTCGGCGTTGGTGTGGGCCTGCATGCGGTAGGTGTGGGCCTCCACCAGCAGCGGGCCGGAGCCTTCGCGGGCCAGCTTCACGGCCCGGCCCAGCACGGCGAGCAGCGCCACCAGGTCGTTGCCGTCCACGCGCTCGCCGGCCATGCCGTAGCCCACGGCCTTGTGCGCGAGCGACGGCGCCACCGACTGGTGCGCCAGCGGCACGGAGATGGCGTACTGGTTGTTCTGGACGAAGAAGATCACCGGAAGGTGGAAGACGGCGGCGAAGTTCAGGGCCTCGTGGAAGTCCCCCTCGCTGGTGGCGCCGTCGCCGCACATGGCGAGGACCACGGTGTCCTCGCCGCGCAGCTTGGCCGCGTGGGCGACGCCGACGGCGTGCAGCAACTGGGTGGTCAGCGGCGTGCACTGGATCCCGACCTTGTGCCTGGCCGGATCGTAGCCGCCGTGCCAGTCGCCGCGGAACAGCGTCATGGTCTGGACGGGGTCCACGCCGCGGGCCATCACGGCCACGGAGTCGCGGTAGGTGGGGAAGATCCAGTCGCCCTCGGCGAGGCAGAGGGCGGCTGCCACCTGGCAGGCTTCCTGGCCGTGGCTGGAGGGGTAGACGGCCATCCGGCCCTGCCGGACCAGGGCGGAGTTCTGGTCGTTGACCCGGCGTCCGACGACGAGCTCTTCGTAGGCAGCGAGCAACTCCGCATCGCCGGGGAGTCCGTATTCGTGGCCGGGCTGCGCGCCCTGTTCGGTGTGCGCGTTCGGCGTCCCGTCCGGGCTCACCATCTGGATCGGGTGCCGGGCGGGCAGCATGTAATCCTCGACCGTGATCCCGAACTTGCGTACCGCCTCGCTGGCGGCGCTGCCCTGCCGGGTCTCGGATTCCTGTGTAGCGGAGTCCGCGGAGATCGTCATTGGTCCGTCCTTCTGTAGCCACTATTCGCACCAAGTATGCTTCCAAGGGCGCTTTCGTATCCACACCCGGGCGTAATCGTGGAGACTTAATCCCAAACGGCTTACTCTTGAAGACAAATCGTAAGTGTGAGCTGGGTTACCGGCGGGAGTTGAAGACAAATGGCAGGAACCGAATCGGAGCAGGCGGTGCCGCTGGACGAGGTGGACCGGAGCATCATCGCCGAGTTGACCCGGGACGGGCGCATGTCCGTGACCCAAGTGGCCGAAAACGTGCACATTTCCCGGGCCCACGCCTATTCGCGCATCTCCCGCCTGACCGGAGAGGGCGTGCTGACCAAGTTCACGGCCCTGGTGGACCCCATCAAGGCCGGACTGAAGTCCTCCGCCTACGTGACGCTCAAGGTGCGGCAGCACTCCTGGCGGGAGCTCCGCGAGCTGCTGCGGGCCATCCCGGAGGTTCACCACATCGCGTTGGTTGGCGGGGACTTCGACGTCATCCTGCTGGTGCGGGCCGTGGACAACGTGGATTTGCGCCGGGTGATCTTCGACCAGCTGCAGTCCATGCCGGGGGTGCTGGACACCCAGACGTTCCTGGTCTTCGAGGACCTGGACACACGCTGACGCAGGAAGTGGTGGGAATCGCCGGCGGCCCGGGTCAGCCCTTGAAAACCGGGCTTCGTTTCTCCTGGAAGGCCAGGAAGCCCTCGGCGTAGTCCTCGCTCTTGCAGAGCCGGGCCTGCTCGGAATTCTCCTCCGCCATGGACTGCCAGAGACCCAGCCGCTGATCGCGGATGTGGGCCACCAGCTCCTTGCTGGCGGTGAAGGCGCCGGTGGGCCCGGCGGCGACCTTGGCAACGATGCCGCGGGTGGTTTCCAGCAGCTCCTCCGCCGGGAGCGCCCGGCTGAAGAGCCCCTGCGCCACCGCCTCGGTCCCGGAGATCAGCTCGGCGGTGTAGATCAGGTCCAGGGTGCGGTGCATCCCCAGCCGTTCGGTGAAGTACCAGTGCCCGCCGGAGTCCAGCGTGGCGCCAAGCTTGGCAAACGGCGAGCCGAACTTCGCATTCTCCGCCACGTACACCACGTCCGAGGCGAGCAGCAGTCCCAGTCCCACCCCCAGGCAGGCGCCCTGCGCTGCGGCGAAGGTGGGCGCCGGGAAGGCGCTCATCTTCTCCATCAGCGGCTGCACCAGGCCGCCGAGATAGGCCTCGGCGTCGTCGTTCGCGGGAGTAACGCCGGCGATGTCCCGGCCCGCGCAGAATGCCCGGCCCTCGCCGCGAAGCAGCAGCGCCCGCACCTCGCCGCGCGCGGCGGCGGCCGCGGCGTCGTCGTAGGCCCGGTCCAGGTCCCGCAGTGCCTGCTCGTCGAGTGAGTTCAGCTTCTGCGGGGCGTCCAGGACGATCTCGGCGACGCCGTCGGCGATGGTCAGGGAAATCATGCGGCTCCTAGGCATGGAAGGGCAGACGGGGAAATGTGGCGGGTTTAGACGTCGAAGTCGACGGTGACACTGGGGGTGGTGGGGTGCGACTGGCAGGTCAGCACGTACCCCTTATCCAGTTCGTCCTGTTCCAGCGCGTAGTTCTCGTCCATCGTGACGGACCCCGTGACCACTTTGGCCCGGCAGGTGCCGCAGACGCCGCCGGCGCAGGCGAAGGGGACATCCGGTCGGACCCGGAGCGCGGCGTTGAGGATGGACTCCCGGGCGTGGGTGGGGCTGGCCACCTCGCCCTGCAGCCCGTCGAGGGTGAAGGTGATCTTGTAGGTTTCCTGGGATTCGTCGGCCACCACCGGCCGGCCAATGTTGCCCTCAGGACGGTCCGGCTTGCCGGAGGTGAACAGCTCGAAGCGGATGTGCTCGGGCTTGACCCCGCGGGCGGCGAGGGTGTCGCGGCACAGCTGTACCAGTTCGAACGGGCCGCAGAGGAACCATTCGTCCACGTCGTCGGCGTGGATGGCGGTGCCCAGCAGCGCCTCGAGCTTCTCGGCATCAATCCGGCCACTGAGCAGCGGGGCGATCCGCTGCTCGCGGGAGAGCACGTGGTGCAGGGCCAGCCGGGACGGGTACTTGTCCTTGAGGTCCGCGAGTTCCTCCAGGAACATCACGTCCATGGCCGCCTTGTTGGCGTAGATCAGGTCGAACCGGGTGTCCGGGTGCGCGGCCAGCAGGGTCCGGGCGATAGCGATCACGGGGGTGATGCCGGAGCCGGCGGCGATCGCCACGAAGTTCCCGGCCTCGCCGGCGAGCTCGGTTTCCAGCTCCTGCGGACGGTTCATGGACGTCATGAGGTTTTGTTCTTGGCCGTCCCGGCCGTGCTTTGAGACGAACGCGCCCATCGGGCTCATCACGTCCAGCACGTCCCCGGCCTTGAGCTCGGCATTGGCCCAGGTGGAGAACAGGCCGCCCAAGTCCTTCTTGATGGCCACGCGGATCTCGCTGCTGCCGTCCGCGAAGCTGCGCGGCTCCGCGCAGATCGAGTAGCTGCGGCGGATCTCGAGCGGTTCCCCGGCGGCGTCCGGAAGTGTGGTGCGCAGGGCAACGTACTGTCCGGGCAGGTAGTCGAACTGGCCGGCGAGTTCGGCCGGGACGGCGAAGGTGACCTCGATCGCGTCGTCGGTGAGCCTGCGGACCTGGTCCACGGTCAGCGGGTGGAAGGACGCACGACGGCGGCCGGTGGCTGCCGCCGTCTCGGCGGCGGTCTGGCGGACAACGGTCATGGTTGCACCTGTTCCTTACAAGACTTTGAAGTAATCGAACGGTTCCTTACAGTCCAGGCAGACGTAGAGCGCCTTGCAGGAGGTGGAACCGAAGCGGGTGAGTTCCTTGGTGTGCAGCGAGGAACACTGCGGGCATTTCACGGCCAGGCTCAGCCGGACCGGGCCGGAGTGGCCGCCGGCGCGGGAATGGCCGGAGGGCGGGGCGATGCCATACTGCTCCAGCTTGGCCTTGCCCTCCTCGCTCATCCAGTCGGTGGTCCAGGCCGGGGACAGCACCAGGTCCACGTCGACGCGCGGGTAGCCGGCGGCGTGGAAGGCCGCGGTGAGGTCGTCACGGATGGTGTCCATGGCCGGGCAACCCGAGTAGGTGGGCGTGATGGTGACCCGTACCGCCGGGACCATGCCGCCGTCGCCCGCGTCCGGTTCCTTCGCCACTTCGACATCCCGGAGGATGCCGAGATCGGCGATGGTCAGGACGGGGATTTCGGGATCGCAGACGGTCGCGGCAAGGTCCCAGGCCTTCTGCTCCGCGGACTTCGGGCTGGGGGCAGCGTCCGCCGTCGGGTGGCTGAGGTACATCTCGGCCATGGTTACCAGCTCGCTCCGGGATGCTCGCGGGCCAGGACCTGCATCTCGGCGAGCAGGTAGCCCAGATGTTCGGAGTGCAGGCCGCGGCGGCCGCCACCGGGGGCGGGCTGGACCTTCGGGACCTCGAGCTCGGCCTCGGCCAGTACCTCTCCGGTCAGCCGGTCGAAGTCGGCGCGCAGGCTGGAGGGCTGGACGGCGACGCCGGCGTCGCTGAGCCGGCCGGTGAGTTCGTCGTCGCGGAACAGTTCGTCAACGTAGGGCCAGACCACGGCCAGGCCATGGATCATCCGGGCCCGGGATTCCTCCGTGCCGAGGGCCAGGCGCAGCACCCACTGGGCGCTGTGGTCCCGGTGGTAGTCGACTTCCTTGACCGCCTTCGCGGCGATGCCGGCGATCATGGCGTCGCTGGACTGGGCGAGCCGGCGGTAGAGCTCGAACTGGTAGTAGCTGACGGCGAACTGCCGGGCGATGGTGACGGCGAAGTCGCCGTTGGGCTGTTCGAAGAGCTGCACGGAGCGGAACTCGTGCTCGCGGCGGAAGTAGGCCAGGTCGTCCTCGCTGCGGCCGTCCAGGCCGCCGGCATAGGTCAGGAAGGAACGGGCGTGGCCCAACTGGTCCAGGGCGATGTTGCCCAGGGCGATGTCCTCTTCCAGCTCGGGAGCGCGGGAGATCCAGTGGCTCAGGCGCTGGGCGAGGATCAGGGCGTCGTCGCCCAGGCGCAGGGCCAGCTCGGCGGCATCCGCGTCCGGTGTGGCGGTGCCGCGGCTGACGGCGAGGGCGATGTCCTCGGGGCGGAGCGCGTTGCCGGGGGTGATGCGGGTCGCGCTAGCCATGCCGTCGCCGCCCGCGCCCGCACCCGCGACGCCGACGGAGATTTCTCCGTGGCCGACTGATTCTTCCGCAGGGGCGGGCGATGCCAGGGCGTTGGTGGCTGCTTCGGGGGTGCTCACAGGTGCTTCACGCCCTCGCTCTTGGTGTAGTAGGTGGCGTGCCGGTAGTCCTTGCCCTGGGGGGACTCGAAGAAGGAGCCCTTGGCGTCCGGATCGGAGGAGGCGATGGCCTCGGCCGGGACCACCCAGATGGAGACGCCCTCGTTGCGGCGGGTGTAGAGGTCGCGGGCGTTGCGCAGCGCCATCGCCGCGTCCGGGGCGTGCAGGGATCCCGCGTGGACGTGGGACAGTCCGCGGCTGGAGCGGACGAAGACTTCCCAGATCGGCCAGACGTTGCCTGCGTGGGGTTCGGGCGTTGTCATGCTGCGGCTTCCTTCTCTGCGTTCTTCTTTGCCTGCTTCTCGGCGTAGGCCGCTGCGGCCTCGCGCACCCAGGCGCCGTTCTGGTGGGCTTCGCGGCGCCGTTCCAGGCGCTGGGCGTTGCACTGGCCGCGGCCGGCGATGACCTCGTGGAATTCATCCCAGTCCAGCGGGCCGTGTTCCCATTTCTTCGTTTCCTCGTTGAAACGGATGTCCTTGTCCGGCAGGGTCAGGCCCAGGACCTTGACCTGCTCCATCATCATGCCGACGAAGCGGTTGCGGAGTTCGTCGTTGCTGAAGCGCTTGATGTTCCAGGCCATGGACTGCTTGGAGTTGGGCGAATCGTCGTCCGGCGGGCCGAACATCATCAGGGCCGGGGCGTACCAGCGGTTCACGGCGTCCTGGGCCATCTGCTTCTGCGCGGGGGTGCCGTGGGAGAGTTCCAGCAGGATCTCGAATCCCTGGCGCTGGTGGAAGGACTCCTCCTTGCAGACCCGGACCATGGCGCGGCCGTAGGGTCCGTAGGAGGCGCGGCAGAGCGGGACCTGGTTGGCGATTGCGGCGCCGTCGACCATCCAGCCGATCGCGCCCATGTCCGCCCAGGTGCGGGCGGGGTAGTTGAAGATGGAGGAGTACTTGGCCTTGCCGTCCATCAGGTCCTGCATCATCTGGTCCCGCGGCTGGCCGAGGGTCTCGGCGGCGGAGTACAGGTAGAGCCCGTGGCCGGCCTCATCCTGGACCTTGGCCATCAGGATGGACTTGCGCTTCAGGCTGGGGGCGCGGGTGATCCAGTTCGCCTCCGGCTGCATGCCGATGATTTCGGAGTGCGCGTGCTGGGAGATCTGCCGCACCAGGGTCTTGCGGTACGCCGCCGGCATCCAGTCGCGGGGCTCGATCCGGGAATCGTCCGCCATCACCTTGTCGAAGTAGGCCTGGCCTTCGGCATCACGGCGGGCCGCGTCCTCGGGGCTCATTTCGTGCCGGCTCTCGAGCCGTGAATCGTGCCGTGCCGGCGAGGGCTCGGCGGGCACTGACTGCAGGGTCTGCGATGCCATGGTTGCTCCTATGCGTTTCCGATAAATAATTACCGACCGTTCGTTCAGGATATGCGGAAGGTTCGGAGCGCGTCAAGCACCGGGCGACGCGGCGCAGGCGTGTTTCCGGGCCGGGCCGGGACCCGGTGGTAGCGTCTGCTCCACGCGGACCGGCAGTGCGCCCGGGCCGTGAGGACCACTCCGGGGCGCCGGCAACGGGCCGCGGTGGAAGGGGGCGACGTGAACGACGATGTTCAAGGCGGACAGGGAAATCGGCCCGGCAGTACAGGTGGGGCCGGCGGCGCAGCTGCGGCCGGCGCCGGAACGGATGCGGGCCTTCGACGGCGCCGCGACCTGCTGATCGCCGCCGCGGCCCTCCTGGTGGTGATAGTGGCGGTGGCCGCCATCTGGTTGGGGCGCCCCCAACCCGAGCCTGTCCGGCCCGCCGCGCAGCCGACCCCCACGCCGTCGCCGTCGGCCTCCCCCAGCCCTACCCCCTCCCCCACTCCCACGCCGGAGCCGCCGGCGACCGACCTCAACCTCCTGATCATCGGCAGCGACAGCCGGGTCAACGCCCGTGCGGACGCGGTCGCGGGCGCGCCGTCGGACCAGCGCGGCGACGCCCTGATCTTCGTCCACCTGCCCGCGGACCGGCAGCACGTCTACGGCATCTCCATCATGCGCGACCTCTGGGTGGACATCCCGGACCACGGCCAGGCCAAGGTCAACGCGGCCCTGGAACTCGGCGGCATCGGCCTGCAGACCAGGACGGTCGAGGCCCTGCTGCAGACCCACATCGACCACACCGTGATGGCCGACTTCGAAGGGTTCGCCGCCCTGGCGGACGCCGTCGGCGGCATCGACGTGGACGTGACGCTGCCGTTCACCTCCACCCTGGAATCCGGCCACACGTTCACACCCGGGATCAACCACCTCACCGGCCCGCAGGCCCTGGACTTCGTCCGCGAGCGCAAAGCCTTCGCCGACGGCGACTACCAGCGGGTCCGGGACCAGCAGACCTTCCTCAAGGCGGTCCTCGCCAAGGCGGTGGGCAGCGGCGCCCTGGCGGACCGGGCCACGGCGCGCGCCTTCGTCACAGGCGTCCTGCCGCACGTCTCGGTCACCCCGGGACTCACTCTGGACACCCTGGAACGGCTCTCCTACAGCATGCGTGGCACCTCGCCCGGGAACGCCGCCTTCTTCACGCTGCCGACGGCGGGAATAGGCACCAGCACGGACGGGCAGTCGATCGTGCTGCAGGACCCGGCGGCCACCGCCGAGGTGGCTGCCGCCCTGGCGGCCGGGACCCTGCCTGACTACATCGCCGCGCACGGTTTGCAGAACGGGAACTGACACCGGTCACGGGTAGATTGGGTCCATGACTGAGACTCCCGCCGCCGGCAGCCCGTCCGCCCCCGCCCAGGCCGCTCCGCAGCCGCCCGTCGCCCGGAAGCTTCCAACGCTCCGCACCCACCACGGGGATGTGTTCGAGGACAACTACGAGTGGCTGCGGGACAAGGAATCCGCCGAGGTCGTGGAGCTGCTGAAGGCCGAAAACGCCTACCAGGAGGCCGTCACCGCGCACCAGGAGCCGCTGCGCCAAGCCATCTTCGAGGAGATCAAGGGCCGGACCCAGGAGACGGACCTCTCGGTACCCAACCGCAAGGACGGCTGGTGGTACTACACCCGCTCGGTCGAGGGCAAGGAATACGGCATCCAGTGCCGCGTCCGCGCCCAGGACAGCGGCGACCCGGTAGCGGACTGGACGCCGCCCGCCGTCGAGGTCGGCGTCGACATCCCCGGCGAGGAGGTCCTGCTCGACGGCAACATCGAGGCCGAGGGCAAGCCGTTCTTCTCCATCGGCGGCGCCGCCGTGACCATCGACGGGAATCTCTACGCCTACGCCGTGGACAACGCCGGCGACGAACGCTTCACGCTGCGGATCAAGGACCTGCGGACCGGCGAACTGCTGCCGGACGTGATCGAGAATGTCTTCTACGGGCTCTCCTTCTCCTCCGACGGCACCCGGATCTTTTACACCGTGGTGGATGCCTCCTGGCGGCCCTACCAGGTCAAGGCCCACGTCCTCGGCACCCCCGTGGCGGAGGACGAGGTGATCTACCAAGAGGACGACGTCGCCATGTGGCTCGGTTTCGAGCTCTCCGCGGACCGCCGCCACCTGGTCCTGGGCATCGGCTGCTCCGAGTTCAGCGAGACCCGTCTGCTGCGCTTCGATGACCCCGGCGCCGGTCTCACCACCGTCATCTCCCGCGACGAGCGCATCCTCTACGAGGCCGAGCCGTTCCTGCTCGCCGACGCCTCCGGCGCCCCGCGCGAGACCATCCTGCTGACCCACAACAAGGACGCCATCAACTCCATGGTGTCCCTGGTGGACGCGGCCGAGCTCGCCAAGCCGGTCGCGGAGCAGCACTGGCAGACCGTCGTCGCCCACTCCGACGATGTCCGCGTCAACGGCGCCGGCGTCACCGCCACCCACCTGGTGCTCTCGATCCGTAAGGACACGATCGAACGCGTTCAGGTGGTGCCGCTGGCCGGGCTCGGTACGCCGGAGCAGGCGCCGGCCGTGGAACCGGCCTTCGACGAGGAGCTCTACACCGCCGGAGTCTCTGGCTCGGACTACGAGGCGCCGGTGATCCGGATGGGCTACACGTCCTACTTCACCCCCTCCCGCGTCTACGATTTCGTCCTGCCGACGCCCGAACGCCCCGCCGGCGAGCTGCTGCTGCGCAAGGAAAGCCCGGTGCTGGGCGGCTACTCCGCCGCCGACTACGTCGCCACCCGGGAATGGGCGGAGGCCTCCGACGGCACCCGGATCCCGCTCTCGGTGTTGCGGCACGCCTCCGTGGCGAGGGATTCCAGCGCGGCCGGCCTGGTGTACGGCTACGGCTCCTACGAGATGAGCATGGACCCCGGCTTCGGGATCGCCCGGCTCTCGCTCCTGGACCGCGGGATCGTGTTCGTGATTGCGCACATCCGCGGCGGCGGCGAGCTGGGGCGGCACTGGTACGACGACGGCAAGAAGTTGCACAAGAAGAACACGTTCACGGATTTCATCGCGGCCACGGATTGGCTGGCCGGCTCCGGCTGGGTGGACCCGGCCCGGATCGCGGCGATGGGCGGATCGGCCGGCGGACTACTGATGGGCGCCGTCGCGAACCTGGCGCCGGAGAAGTACGCCGCCATCGTCGCCGCCGTCCCGTTCGTGGACGCGCTGACCACCATCCTGGACCCGGAGCTGCCGCTCTCGGCCCTGGAGTGGGAGGAGTGGGGCAACCCGATCACGGACCCCGAGGTGTACGCGTACATGAAGTCGTACACGCCGTATGAGAACGTCCGTGCCGCGGCGTACCCGAAGATCGCGGCCGTGACCTCGTTCAACGACACCCGGGTGCTCTACGTTGAGCCGGCCAAGTGGGTGCAGCGGCTGCGTGAGGTGAACACCGGCAGTGAGCCGATCGTGATGAAGATCGAGATGGACGGCGGCCACGGCGGCGCGTCCGGCCGGTACGTGCAGTGGAAGGAACGGGCCTGGGACTACGCATTCGTGGCGGACTCCCTCGGCGCCACGGAACTGCTGCCGGGGGCCGGGCTGAAGTAACCCGGCCGGGGTGGTGCGTTATTTGCTAATCATGCTTACTATTGAGCGGCGTTAGGTGCCTTGGGGACACTGCCCGCTGGGGGCAGCAGAACGGGCGCCGGAAAATGGAGCCAATCGTGAGCATGGAATCTGCCGCCAACGGACTGTCCGATGAGGAACTGATGGCCGAGGGCGCCACCGCGCTGCCTGACAAGGAAGTCGCCTCCGTCCTGGACCTCAATGCCGACCTCAACCTTGGCATTAGTGCCGCGGCCCCGATCGACCTCGGCGTCGCGGCCAACGCCAACGTCGCCGCCCCGATCGACGCAGCCGCCTCCGCGAACGTCCTCTCCTTCGGCTCCGGGTCCCAGGCTCTGGCCGATCAGGGCACCCTGATTACCCAGGGCATCACCGGCGACGCCACCGCGCACTCCGTGCAGGACAGCGGGATCGACCAGGGTACCGCCACCCCCACCGACGGAACCGCCACCACGGGCACGACAGACCCCGCCGGCACCACCGCCGCCACGGACCCGACCACCACCACGACGGCCGACCCGACCGCGGCCGGCGCCCTGAACGGCAACTTGCTCAACGTCGACGTCAACCTCGACGCGAACGCCGGCATCGCCGCCCCGATCGACGCCGCTGTCGCCGCCAACATCGGCTCGATCGACAGCAACGCGACCGCCGTCGCCCAGCAGGACGCCATCATCAACCAGGACATCAACGGCAATGCCACGGCCGGGGCCGAGCAGCAGTCCACCCTGAAGCAGTAATCGGTCCATGACTAGCGTGCAGGGCGGGCCGTCCACCCAGGACGGCCCGCCGGCTCCTGCCCCCGGCCCTTCCCCTTCCGCCGGTACCCTTCCGCCGCCAGCGCTGGCCGACGGCGTACAGCTCCTGGGCGAAACCAAGGGCTCCGGATATAAGCAGGCCCCTTCCCTGGTCCGGCGTGCCGACGGCCAGACCATCCAGCTGACCAGACTCCTCTACCTGGTGCTTGAGGCCGTGGACGGCCGACGCGGTCTCGAGGAGATCGCCGCCCACGCCGGGACGGCCGCGGGCAAACCGATCAGCGCTGCCAACGTGCGGACCCTGGTCGATCAGCAACTGCTGCCGCTGGGGCTGTTGCGGCTGGCGGACGGCTCGCAGCCGGAGGTCCGCAAGGCCAACCCGCTGCTGGGCATGCGGTTCCGCTATTCGGTGACGGACCCCGAACGCACCCGGAAGATCACGGCACCCTTTGCCACCCTCTTCAACCCGCTGATCGTCGTGGCGGTGACCGCCGCCTTCCTGGCGATCTGCTGGTGGCTCCTCATGGTCAAGGGCCTCGCCTCGGCCACGCACGAGGCCTTCGCCAACCCCGGGCTGGTTCTGCTGATCTTCGTGGTCACCGTCCTGTCCGCGGGCTTCCACGAGTTCGGCCATGCGGCCGCCGCCCGGCGCGGCGGCGCCACACCCGGGGCCATGGGCACCGGGCTGTACCTAATGTGGCCGGCCTTCTACACCGACGTCACCGATTCCTACCGGCTGGGACGGGCCGGCCGGATCCGCACCGACCTCGGCGGCCTCTACTTCAACGCCATCGTCGCGGTGGCCATCATGGGCATCTGGTGGGCCACCGGCTTCGATGCCCTGCTCCTGGTGGTGGTCACCCAGATCCTGCAGATGGTCCGCCAGCTCATGCCCATGGTCCGCTTCGACGGCTACCACATCCTTGCGGACGCCACCGGTGTGCCGGACCTCTTCCAGCGGATCAAGCCCACCCTGCTGGCCCTGATTCCCTGGCGCAAAGCCGACCCGCAGGCGCAGCTGCTCAAGCCCTGGGCCCGCGCCGTCGTCACGATCTGGGTCCTCGTCACCGTCCCGTTGCTGGTCTTCAGCCTGGTCACCATGGTCCTCACGCTTCCCCGCGTGGTGGGCACTGCCTGGGACAACGGTGTCAAACAGCAGGCCGCACTCGCCCACAGTCTGGCAACCGGCGACCCCACCGACGTCGCCGTGCGGGTCCTCGCACTGGTCTGCATCGCACTGCCCGTGGCCGGCATCCTCTACATCCTGATCCGGCTGGGCCGGCAGCTCGTCACGGGGCTGTGGCAGAAGACCCGCGGCAAGGCCTGGCAGCGCGGCGTGGCCCTCGCCGCGGTCGCCGCCGTCGTGGCAGGCCTCGCCTGGGCATGGTGGCCCGCCGGGGGGACCTACCGGCCCGTCCAGCCCTACGAACGCGGGACGCTGACCGACGCCACTACCGCCATCTTCTCCACCGCCACCGGGCGCGACCTGAAGCAGGGCCAGGCGGGTCGGACCGTGGCGCTCTGGCCGCAGGGCGCCCGCAAGCCCACCCGGGAAGAACCGCAGCTGAGCATGGTGTTGGTCCCCAGGGCTTCTGCGACGTCGCCCGGGGCCGCGGGCGCCACCGCACCGGCGGCGGCGCCGTCGTGGGTGTTCCCCTTCGATAAGCCGGCCGCCCCCGACGATGGCGGCAACCAGGCCCTCGCCGTGAACACCACGGACGGATCTGTCGTCTACGACGTCGCCTTCGCTCTGGTGTGGGCCGACGACGGCGCGGACGTCCTGAACACCAACGAGGCCTACGCGTTCGCGAGCTGCAAGGACTGCGCGGCCGTGGCCGTGGGATTCCAGGTGGTCCTGATTGTGGGGCAGGCCGACGTCGTGGTGCCGCAGAACCTCTCTACCGCCGCGAACTACAACTGCGTCCGCTGCCTCACCTATGCCCTCGCAAACCAGCTGGTCCTGACCCTCGACGGACCACTGAGCGCCGATGGCACGGCCAAACTGAACGCGCTCTGGCAGCAGATCGCCGACTATGGCCGGAACCTGCAGAACGTGCCGCTCTCGGAGATCCAGGGGACGCTGGAGGGCTTCAAGAAGCAGATCATGGACGTGGTCCAGGCCGACCCCAGCGCCAAGCCGCGCGGGGCAACGGCTACGAGTACCCCCACTCCGGGTGGGACCGGAACCGCGACGGCGCCGGCAACCGCTTCCCCGGAGGCCCCGCAGACGCCAACAACCGGCGCCACGGAGCAGCCCGCTCCGGGTACGACGGCCGCGCCCGGACCGGCCGAAACGACCGTCCCGGATGCCACGGTCTCGTCCGAGCCCAGCCAGCCGGCCGGCGGCGCCGTCGCACCCGCCCCGGTTGCGACGTCGGCCGCCCCTACGGGCACAGCCGCACCGTCGCCGTAAGGGGCTGAGCACGGGACCAATTGCCAAAGATGGTCGCTATGGAACTCCCATAGCGGCCATTTCCGGCAAGTCGACGGCTTCACTTCGCGAACGTTCCAGCGGGACCTAGCCGAGAAACGCCCACGGACCTACCGGGGAGCGGAGACGACGGCGGCGGTCGCCTCGGCGATGGCGCGTTCCTCGTGCGTGGGGACCACCAGCACCGGGATGGCGGACTCCGGCGTCGAGATCACCCGCGGTTCCTTCGAGCGTTGCCGGTTCAGGGCGGTGTCCAGTTCGATGCCCAGCGCGCCGAGCCGTTCGGCCACGAGGTTCCGGAACTGGTGGGAGTTCTCGCCGATCCCGGCGGTGAAGACCAGCGCTCTCGCCCCGCCGACGGCCACGTGGTAACCGCCGATGTACTTGGCCAGCCTGTAGGAGGCCACCGCGAGCGCCATGGCGGCCTTCGCGTCCCCGGCCTCCGCGGCCTCCACCACGGAGCGCATGTCGTTGTTCCCGGCCAGGCCCTTCAGCCCGGACTGACGGTTCAGCATGGAGTCGATGTCCTCGGCGGACCAGCCGGCGCGGCCGAGGAAGACCAGGATCGAGGGGTCCAGGTCCCCGGACCGGGTGCCCATCACCAGGCCCTCGAGGGGTGTAAACCCCATCGAAGTGTCGATCGACTTTCCGCCGTGTATCGCGGTGACGGAGGCGCCGTTGCCCAGGTGGGCGATGACGGCGTCGAACTCCTCCACCGGCACGTCCAGCAGGGCCGCGGCACGGTGCGCCACGTACTCGTGCGAGGTGCCGTGGAAGCCGTACCGTCGGATGCCGTGGTTGGTGTAGAGCTCATCAGGTACCGCGTACCGCCAGGCGTGCTCCGGCAGGGTGCGGTGGAATGCGGTGTCGAACACGGCCACCTGCGGCAGATCCGGCCACTTCTTCGCGATGGCCCGGATGCCCAGGACGTTGGCCGGGTTGTGCAGCGGCGCCAGCGGGTTGAGCCGCTCGATGGCACGGGTGATCTCGTTGTTGATCAGCTCCGGCTCGGCAAACCGCTCGCCGCCGTGCACCACGCGGTGGCCCACGGCGTCCAGGGCCCGGTCCCCCAGCGCCTCGTGGATGGCACCGTCGACCAGTTCCAGCGCCTCCGCATGGTCCCGGGGACCCTCGATGGCGCCGTCGCCGCCACCGCCGTTGCCCATGCCGATCCGTTCCACCAGCCCTTCGGCCAGGACGCTGCCGGCCTCCACGTCACGGACCTGGTACTTCAGCGACGACGAACCGGAGTTGATGACGAGCACGAGCACGGGGGGCCTCCTAGGCCTGGGCGTCGACGGACTGAGCGGGCTGGGGCACTTCGTGTGATGCGGCTGCCGGCACGGACTGGGCCTGGATGGCGGTGATCGCGACGGTGTTCAGGATGTCGTCCACCGTGCAGCCGCGCGAGAGGTCGTTGACCGGCTTGCGCAGGCCCTGCAGAACCGGCCCGACGGCGACCGCCCCGGAGGACTGCTGCACCGCCTTGTAGGTGTTGTTGCCGGTGTTCAGGTCCGGGAAGATGAACACCGTCGCCTGGCCGGCCACGGTGGAACCCGGCATCTTCGACGCCGCGATGGAGGCGTCGACGGCGGCATCGTACTGGATGGGGCCTTCGACGGCCAGGTCCGGACGGCGGGCGCGGACCAGCTCGGTGGCCTTCCGGACGGCCTCCACCGCCTCGCCGGACCCGGAGCCGCCGGTGGAGTAGGACAGCATCGCCACCCGCGGTTCGACGCCGAACTGCGCGGCGGTCTCGGCCGAGGCGAGGGCAATGTCCGCGAGCTGTTCGACGTTCGGCTCCGGGTTCACGGCGCAGTCGCCGTAGACCAGGACCCGGTCCGGCATCAGCATCAGGAACACGGAGGAGACGATCTTGACGCCCTCGCGGGTCTTCACGAACTCCAGCGCCGGCCGGATGGTGTGCGCCGTGGTGTGGGCGGCGCCGGAGACCATGCCGTCCACCACGCCCAGCTGAACCATCATGGTGCCGAAGTAGCTCTCGTCCTGCATCACCTCGAGCGCCTTCGCAAGGTCCACGCCCTTGTGCGCGCGCAGCTCGGCGTACTTCTCCGCGAAGCCCTGGCGCAACTCCGAGGTGGCCGGGTCCACGATGTTGATCCCGGACAGGTCGATGCCCTGGGTGGCGGCGAGCTCGCGGACCTCGGCTTCGCGGCCCAGCACGGTCAGGTCGCAGACGTCGCGGCGGTGCAGGATCTCCGCGGCCCGCAGGATCCGCACGTCCTTGCCCTCGGGCAGCACGATGTGGCGGCGCTGGGAGCGGGCCCGTTCGATCAGGTCGTGCAGGAACCGCAGCGGCGTCATCCGCTCCGGCCGGGGCAGGTGCAGCCGCTCGAGCAGTTCGGCCTCGTCCACCTGCTTGGACCAGAGGCCCAGCGCGGAGGCCACCTTGCGGCGGTGCCCGGACCAGATCTCGCTGCGGACCTCCGAGACACGCTTGGCGGTCACGTAGGTGTCGTCCGGGGCGGCGAAAATCGGGAACGGCGCCTGCGCCAGCAACGAGTAGATGGTGGGGTCCGGGGCCAGCCCGCCGGTGAGGATGAGCGCGGACGGGACCGGGAACTCGGGCGAGAAGGAAGACGCCAGGCAGGCGACCAGCACGTCGGCGCGGTCACCCGGGACGATCACCAGGGCGCCGTCGTCGAGCACGTGCAGGAAGTTCGCCACGTTCATGGCCGCCACCTTCACAGAGTGCACGTCCCGCTCCAGATCAGGCAGGCCCGCTACCTGGCCGAGGCCCAGGGCGGAGGCAACCTCGCCGGTGGTGGGCCGGGCGATGTCCTCCAGCTCCGGGAAAACGTAGACCGGGCGGCCGGACGCGCCGGGCCGGACCGCGGCCGCGATCCCCTCCAGGTCCTCCGGCTCCGCACGGTTGACCATGATCGCCAGCAGCGTGCAGCGCTCGGCGATGAGCTCCTTGCGGGCCACCTCGACGGCGTCGGCGGTCTCCGCGACGGTGCGGCCCTTGGCCCCCACGACGGCGACGACGGGTGCCGAGAGGTTGTTGGCGAGCCGGGCGTTGAGGTCGAATTCGACGGCGGCATCCTGGCCGGTGAGGTCCGTGCCCTCGATGATGATCACGTCGCAGTGCCGGCCCATCTCGGCGAAGATCTCGACGCAGCGGGAGTCGATCTCCTCGCGCTTGCCCTCGGCGAGGAGGCTGCGCACCTCCTCGAAGGTCAGCCCGCTCCGGCACCGGGCGTCGTCTAGGTCGAAGCGGGCCTTCATCAGCGAAACCATGGGGTCGACGTCGGCGTGGCCGTGGACGACGGGTTTGAAGAAGCCGATGCGGTCCGCGTGCCGGTGCAGCGTGTCCGCGAGGCCCAGGGCGACGAGGGACTTGCCGGATCCCGGCGTGGTTGCGCTGACGTAGATTCCCTTGGCCATGTGTCCCAGCATACTTACACCCCTTGACAGCGGGGCCCGCGATGGGATTACCTAATGAACATTCGGTAAATAAAGCTGGAGGCAACGACGCATGGCTGAACTGACAATTCCGGGGAAGACCCACCCGCTCCTGAACAACGACTATGCCTCCGAGTGGATGGGCATCGAAGTCCTCGAACTCGCCGACGGCCACGCCACACTGCGGATGCCGCTGCGCCAGGAAATGCTCAACGGCTTCGGGATGGCCCACGGCGGAATGATCTTCGCCTTCGGCGATACCGCCTTCGCCTTGGCCTGCAACCCCGCCGAACCCGGGCCGCATGACGAGGGGTCCATGACGGTGGCCTCCGGCGTCGACATCAACTTCATCAAGTCCGCCTACCGCGGCCAGATCCTGACCGCCGTCGCCAACCGCCGCGCCAGCACCGGCCGCAGCGGGATCTACGACGTCCAGATCTACGCCGCCGACCCCGACGCCGTCGACCTCACCGCTGAATCCACCACCATCCCCGCCGGCGCGGGAGAACTCATCGCCGAGTTCCGCGGCCGCAGCCGCACCATCTCCAAGAAATAGAAACGTAGGACGCAGATGACCACCCCCACCGCTGAATCCGCCCTCGCCACCAGCGACGCCGTCCTGGACCGCGAAGAAACCATCTCCCGCGACGAGCTCGAGGCCCTCCAGCTCTCCCGGCTCCAGCACACCGTGGCCTACGCCTACGACCGCGTCCCGCTGTACAAGCGGAAGTTCGACGACGCCGGGGTGCACCCCACCGACCTGCGCGAGCTTTCGGACCTGGGCAAGTTCCCGTTCACCACGAAGGAAGACCTCCGCCTGGAGTACCCGTTCGGCATGTTCGCGGTGCCGCAAAACGAGGTGGCCCGGATCCACGCCAGCTCCGGCACCACCGGCCGCGCCACGGTGGTCGGCTACACCAAGCAGGACCTCGCCGACTGGGCCAAGCTCGTGGCCCGCTCGCTCCGCGCCTCCGGCGTCCGTCCGGGCATGAAGGTCCACAACGCGTACGGCTACGGCCTGTTCACCGGCGGCATGGGCGCCCACGCCGGCGCCGAGGCCCTCGGCTGCACGGTCATCCCGATCTCCGGCGGCCAGACCGAACGCCAGATCCAGCTCATCCAGGACTTCGAGCCGGACGCCATCCTGGCCACGCCCACCTACCTGCTGACCATCGCCGACGCCATGATGAAGCAGGGCATCGACCCGGCCTCCACCTCGCTGAAGTACGCGGTGCTCGGGGCCGAGCCGTGGACCGAGGAAATGCGGCACGAACTCGAGGTCACCATGAACCTCAAGGCCTGCGACATCTACGGCCTCTCCGAGGTCATGGGCCCCGGCGTCGCCGGCGAGGCCGTCGAGACCCAGGACGGCAGCCACATCTGGGAGGACCACTTCCGGCCCGAAATCATCGACCCGTTCAACCCTGCCGTCGGCGTCGAGTCCGTGCTGGGCGACGGCCAGCACGGCGAGCTGGTCTTCACCTCGCTGACCAAGCAGGCCCTGCCGATCATCCGCTACCGCACCAAGGACCTCACCCGGCTGCTGCCCGGCACGGCGCGTCCGGCGCACCGCCGCATGGGCCGGATCACGGGCCGCAGCGACGACATGATCATCCTGCGCGGCGTGAACCTCTTCCCATCCCAGATCGAAGAAATCGCGCTGCGGATCCCGGAGCTCAGCCCGCACTTCCAGCTGGAACTGACCCGTCCCGAGGGCCAGCGGATGGACCAGCTGACGGTCAAGATCGAACGACGCGATGCCGTCTCGGTGGAGAGCAGCGCGACGGCGGCGAAGGTCCTGCAGCAGCAGATCAAGATCCACGTCGGGTCCTCCTGCGCCGTCGACGTCGTCGAGCCCGGCTCCCTGGAGCGCTCCAACGGCAAACTGCGCCGGATCTACGACATGCGCCCCAAGGGCTGAGAACCGCCCGAACCACTCCGGCCGGCAGCCGCGCCGCACCCCGGCGCGGCTGCCGGGCCGGCCCGTCATGAGAAACTAGCGAGTATGCCCACAACAGCATCCACCAAGCGCGGCCGGCCCGGCTACGACCAGCAGTCCGTGCTGATGATCGCCGTCGACGTCTTCAACCGTCACGGCTACGACGCCACGTCGATGGGCATCCTCGCCGAGAACCTGGGCATCTCCAAGTCCGCGATCTACCACCACGTCCCTTCCAAGGGCGACCTGCTGAAGCTTGCGCTCGACCACGCCTTGGGCGGCCTCGAGGCCATCCTTGACCGGCCCGAGGCGCAGACCGGTTCCGCGGACGCCCGGCTGGAGTTCGTGCTTCGCGAGACCATCTCGGTGCTGGTGGAACGGCTGCCGTTCGTCACCCTCCTGCTGCGGCTGCGCGGCAACACCGAGATTGAACGGGACGCCCTGGCCCGCCGCCGCACCTTCGACCGCAAAGTCGCCGCACTGATTTCCGCCGCCCGCGACGAGGGCTCGCTCCGCCAGGACATCGACCCGCGGACCGTCACGCGCCTGCTCTTCGGCACCATCAACTCGATCGTCGAGTGGTACAAGCCCGGCGGCTCCCTCTCCCCCGAGAAGCTCGCCGACGACGTCATCACCATGGCGTTCCACGGCCTCCACGTCCCGGACTAGCCCTTCCTCCGCGAGGACCTCCTAGCCGGGGATGATTCCCGGGAACCCCCGGACGGCCGCGACCCAGCCCATGTAGGCCAGTACCCCGGACAGCGGTATCACCGCCATCACCAGCACCACGGAGCGGTCCGTCGCCAGGACCAGCGCCGCAAGGTTGGTGAGCACGGCGACGGCCACGACGGCGGCCTGGAACACGCTGTTGGCAAACACCGCCCGGGGCGATTCGAAGAGGGTCCCGGCGCCGGCGAGGTACGTCACCAGGTACCAGGACGGGACCAGCCAGAGCGGGAATCCGAGCATTACGACGTCGACGGCGAGGGCCACCCTGCCCATGCGGGTGGTGGGCCACCAGGTCCTCGTCCCGCTTCGGGCGTTCGGCGGCGTCCGTCCCGGGGCCGGTCCCGCCGTCCGGCCAGCGTTTGCCCGCACCGCCGTGGCCCGCTCAGAGCTGGTAGTCGGCCGGGCCGGGCAGGTTCTCGTGGATGCAGAGAACGTTGTGCTCGGTGTCCATGAACCAGGCGCACTTCTCTGAGTCCGTGGTGCAGATGTGGTTCTCGGTCTTGAGTCCGGGCAGGTCGTAATCCTGGAACGTGACGCCCCGGGCTTCCATGTCCTGAACCGTGCGTTCGATGCCGCTGACCTCGAAGCTCAGAGCGGTGTGCTCGGAGTGCTTTCCGTCCGTGACCGGCATGAGCTGCAGCAGCGGGCCGCCGTCCGAACCAAAGATGTCACTACCGTCCCCTGCTACGCCGCGGTGCGGGAGTCCCAGGGTGTCCGCATAGAAGTGCCGGGCACGCGCCGCATCATCGACGGGCAGGATGGTTGTGGCTTTGTTGAGTACCAGGGACATGATGCCACCTCCTACGGGCACGATGTTACGCCGGAGCGCGGCTGGAGGAACGGGCACTTCGCCCCCCACCCTCCCTCACATCCGGCGGCCCCACGCCGGACGCCCCCTCACGTCTGGTGGCCCCACGACCAACCCTCCCTCACATCCTGAGGGAGGGTTGGGTTATGACGCGCCCGACCTGAGGGAGGGTTGGGTTACGAGGCGCCGGACCTGAGGGAGCGTCGGGCAAAGGCGCCGGACCTGAGGGAGCGTCGGGCAAGAAGGCGCCGGACCTGAGGGAGCGTCGGGCAAGAAGGCGCCGGACCTGAGGGAGCGTCGGGCAAGAAGGCGCCGAATCTGAGGGAGCGCCGACAGGGGCGGGGCTACTTCTCGACCAGGGTGAGGACGTCGTACGTGGCCACGATCTCGTCGTTCTGGTTGGTCAAGACGGCATCCCATGCCACCTCGCCGTATTCGTCGGTCTCGCGCGGGGTGATCTTCTTGGCCGTGAGGGTGACCCGGATGGAATCCCCGGCGGCCACCGGCGTGATGAAGCGCAGGTTCTCCAGGCCGTAGTTGGCCAGCACCGGGCCCGGGTCGGGTTCCACGAACAGTCCGGCACCCCAGGAGAGCAGCAGGTAGCCGTGCGCCACGATGCCGGGGAAGAACGGGTTGGCTTCCGCCGCTTCCTGGTTGGTGTGGGCGTAGAAGGTGTCGCCGGTGGAGTTGGCGAACGCGGTGATGTCCTCCAGCGTCACCTCGCGCAGCCCGGAGCGGACGGCGTCGCCGATGCGCAGGGTGGCCAGCGGCTTGCGGAACGGGTGCAGCCCCTCGGTCTCGACGGTGAAGTTGCGGTCCGCGCCGGTGTGCCAGACGCCGGTGACGGCGGTGAGCAGGTTGGGTGAGCCCTGGATGGCGGTGCGCTGCATGTGGTGCATCACCGAGCGGATGCCACCGAGTTCCTCGCCGCCGCCGGCACGGCCGGGGCCGCCGTGGACCAGGTGCGGGACCGGGGAGCCGTGGCCGGTGGAGCTGCGGGCGTCCTCGCGGTTGAGCATCAGCACGCGGCCGTGGTGCGCCGCGATCCCGGTGACCAGTTCGCGGGCCACCGACGGATCGTTGGTGCAGACCGAGGCGACCAGCGAGCCGCCACCGCGGGCGGCCAGGCGGACGGCGTCGGCGATATCGCTGTAGCCGATCACGGATGACACCGGGCCGAAGGCCTCCAGCGAGTGGATTTCCTCGGCTTCGGGGTCGGCCCAGCGCAGCAGCACCGGCGACATGAAGGCTCCGCCGTCGACGACGCCGATGCTCCCGTCCGCGCTGGTGACCTTCGGGGCGTCGAGGGAGCCGTAGGCGAGCTCACCGCCGGCATCGAGCATGGACTGGACGGCGGCGCGCACATCGGCGAGCTGCTCGAGGGAGGCGAGGGCGCCCATGGTGACGCCCTCGGCACGCGGGTCGCCGACGACGACGCGTTCGGTGATCCGCTCCCCTACGGCGGCAACGACGTCCGCGACGAGCTCCTGCGGCACAATGGCGCGACGGATCGAGGTGCACTTCTGGCCGGCCTTGGCGGTCATCTCGGTGACCAGGGACTTGATGAAGGCGTCGAATTCCGGCGTGCCCTTGACGGCGTCCGGGCCCAGGATCGCGGCGTTGAGGGAGTCGGTCTCGGAGGTGAAGCGGACGCCGCCCTTGACCACGTTGGGGTGGGACTTCAGCGTGTTCGCGGTGGAGGCGGAGCCGGTGAAGGCGACCAGGTCGCGGTAGTCGAGGTGGTCCAGCAGGGCGCGGACGGAGCCGGACACCAGCTGCAGCGAGCCCTCGGGCAGGATGCCGGACTCGTCGATCGCCTTCACCACGGCCGCTGCGACGTAGCCAGTGGGGGTTGCGGGCTTGACGATGGTGGGCACGCCGGCGATGAAGGCCGGGGCAAGCTTTTCGAGCATCCCCCAGACCGGGAAGTTGAAGGCGTTGATCTGCACGGCGACGCCGGGGATTCGGGTGTAGATGTGTTCGCCGGCGAAGGAGCCGTCCTTGGACAGGATCTCCATGGGCCCGTCGACCACCACCTGGGAGTTGGGCAGCTCGCGGCGGCCCTTGGAACCGAAGGTGAAGAGCACGCCGATGCCGCCGTCGATGTCGATCATCGAGTCGACCTTGGTGGCGCCGGTCTGGGCGGAGAGGGCGTAGAACTCCTCCCGGCGGCCGTTGAGGTACTGGGCGAGTTCCTTGAGTTTGAGGGCGCGCTGGTGGAACGTCAGCTGGCCCAATGCCGCCTGCCCGGTGGTGCGGCCGTAGTCGACGACGGCGGCGAGGTCCAGGCCCTCGGTGCTGACTCTGGCGAGCAGCTCCCCCGTGCTGGCGTCCAGGACCGGGGCGGCGGAGGCGGCGGCCGCTGCTTCCGGCGTCCACCAGGAACCCCGGACGAAGCTGGGGACGATTTCGGCGGTATCCACGGCGGATGCGGGGGCTGTTGCAGTGGTGGTCATCGTTGACGGGTCCTTCCAACGCGGGGCAAGAGCAGCACGTCCGGAACATTACTGACCGGCCGTTCGGTAATATGACCACAGTACATGACTGAGGCCTGCGGCACACTAGTACCGCGGGACCATTGCGGCCCCGCCCCGGTCCCGTTCCGGTTCCGCCCCACCCCGTCCCGACCCTGAGGAGACCCGATGACCACCCAGCCCGGCGCCAACGAGCCCTGGAAGATCACCCTCGGCGAGCTCGACGAGAAGATGGGCGTGAAGATCGTCGAGGAATCGGTTCAGCGCGTGGTGGCCACCATGCCCGTGGAGGGCAACCGTCAGTCGTTCGGGCTCCTGCACGGCGGTGCCTCGCTGGCAGTGGGCGAGGCCGTCGGTTCCTGGGCCGCGGTGAAGCACGCCAGCACGCTGGGCAAGACGGCGGTCGGCGTCGACGTCTCCGCCACCCACCACAAGTCCGCCCGAGAGGGCCTTGTCACCATCACAGCGACGCCGATCCACCTGGGCGGCACCGTCACCACCCACGAAGTGGTCATCAGCAACGCCGCCGGCGAGCGGCTGTGCACGCTGCGGATCACCAACCTGCTGCTGGACCGCAAGGGCTGAGCCCGGTCCGGTGCTGGCCCGCCAGGGCTGAACCCGGCGCGCCTTTCGGGGTACCGCCTAGCCGGCGGCCGGCTCCGTGCTGGCCCGGACCACCAGGCGCGCCGGGAAGATCAGCGGCTCCCGGCCGGCCCCGGGGTTCTCGATATCTGCCAGCAGCAGGCGCCCGGCCTGCGCGGCCATGTCCACGGTGGGCTGGTTGACCGTGGTCAGGGGCAGTTCCCCCGGTCCGGACAGGTGGTCGTCAAAGCCGACGACGGCGACGTCGCCGGGCACCGTGCGGCCGGCCGCCTGCAGGGCCGTGATGGCACCCCGGGCCATCAGGTCGGACGCGGCGAAAATACCGTCGATGCCGCCGTCGCGGGCCAGCAGCCGGGCGGCGGCCTCGGTGCCGCCGGCCGCCGTGAAGTCCCCCGGCTCCTCGGGCCCGGCCGGCAGTCCGGCATCCATGAGGCCCGCCCGCCAGCCCTCGAGCCGGTCCGCCGCTGCGGTCATGTCCAGCGGACCGGTGATGGTGGCCAGCCGGCGGCGCCCGGTGGCGGCCAGGTGCAGCGCAGCCTGCCGGGCACCCTCGAAGCTGTCCACGTCCACGTAGTGGATGCCCAGGCCGGTGTCCCAGGGCCGGCCGATGAACACGGTTGGCAACCCGGAGGCCGCCAGTTCCTCCGTCCAGCCGTCCGTCTTGTGGTGCGAGACGACGATGGCGCCGTCGACGTGGCCGCCGCGGAGGTAGCGGACCGTCCGGGACGGGTCCCCGCCGGCCCGGGACATCAGCAGGACCAGCTGCATGTCCGTCTCCCGCAGCGCCTCGGTCACCCCGGTGATGACGGCGGCGAAGAACGGGTCCATCATGACCCTGGCATCGGGTTCGTTGATGACGAGCGCGATTGAGGACGTCCGGCGCGTGACCAGGCTGCGGGCCGCCCGGTTCGGGCTGTAGCCCAGGGAGATCACGGCGGCGTCGACGGCGGCCTTGGCCTCCGGGCTGACCCTGGACCCGCCGTTGATCGCCCGGGAGGCGGTGGAGCGGGACACGCCCGCCGCCGTCGCCAGGTCTTCAAGCGTGGGAGTGGGCCGGGCCGCTCCCGGCCGGGATCCGTGGTGGGTCTGTGCGCTCATCACCTTGAGAATACGGGATCCCCCGAATCCGCGGTGACGGTGACGCCGGGCGCAGCCGGTAGAGCGTTGGAGCCTGCGACGGCGGCATACCAGAGTCCGCTGGCCTTGGGGATGCGCTCCAGGGTCTCGTAGTCCACCCTTACCAGTCCGAAGCGCTGGTGGTAGCCGTAGGCCCACTCGAAGTTGTCCAGCAGTGACCAGGCCAGGTAGCCGCGGACATCCGCGCCGTCGTCGATCGCGTCCCGGACCGCGCGCAGGTGGGCGTCGAAGAACGCCAGCCGGTCCTGGTCGTTGACGAACCCGTCCGCGTCGGGCGCGTCCGGGTAGGCGGCGCCGTTCTCGGTCATGTAGAGCGGAATGCCGGCGGGGCCGGTGTACTCGCGCTGCAGCCGGGTGAGCAGCCGGTGGAGCCCCTCGGGCTGGACCTCCCAGCCCATCCCGGTGACCGGAAGCCCGCGGGCCACGGAGTGGACCCCCTCGGCGGAGACGAACGGGGTGGCCTCCGGCCGGCCGCCCTGCGCGGGAGCGGCCTGCGCTGTGGTGGTGACCGTCTCGGGCTGCGCCGTGACCGTTTCCGGCGCCTTGGTGAGCGCCTCGCCCTGGTAGTAATTGACGCCCAGCAGGTCCAGCGGCGCGGCGATGACGGCCAGGTCGCCGTCGCGGACGACGTCGTCGAAGCCCAGGCCCGCGACGTCGGCGAGCACATCCGCCGGGTATTCGCCGCGGAAGATCGGATCGAGGAAAATCCGGTTGTGCAGCCCGTCGATCCGGCGGGCCGCGTCCCGGTCCTCCGCCGAGTCCGGGTCCGCCGGGTCTGCGACGGTCAGGTTCAGGGTGATGCCGAGGCTGGCCTGCGGGTCCCGGCGGCGCAGCTCGGCCGTGGCGAGTCCGTGCCCCAGCAGCAGGTGGTGCGCGGCGGCGAGCGCGGCCGCGGGCTCCTGCCGGCCGGGGGCATGGACCCCGGCGGCATAGCCCAGGAACGCCGAGCACCAGGGCTCGTTGAGGGTGGTCCAGATCCGGACCCGGTCCCCGAGCGCCTCGTGCATGACCACGGCGTAGGCGGCGAACAACTCCGCCGTCTCCCGGTTGGCCCAGCCGCCCTTGTCCTCCAGCACCTGCGGCAGGTCCCAGTGGTAAAGGGTCAGCCAGGGGGTGATCCCCGCGGCCAGGAGCTCGTCCACCAGGCGCGAGTAGAAGGCGATGCCCTCCGGGTTGGGGGTCACGCCGTCCGGCATGCAGCGGGCCCACGACGTCGAGAAACGGTAGGCCTTGAGGTTCAGCAAGGACATCAGGGCAACGTCCTGCGCAGAGCGGTGGTAGTGATCGCAGGCGACGTCCCCGTTGTGGGCGTCCGCCACGGCGCCGGGAACCCGGGCGAAGGTGTCCCAGATGGAGTCCTGGCGGCCGCCCTCGTGGGCGGCGCCTTCGATCTGGTAGGCGGCGGTGGCCGCGCCCCAGAGGAAGCCCTCGGGGAAGGTGATCGGGGTGGTGCTCATCCTTTGACTGCTCCTTGCATGATTCCTGATACGAGTTGGCGCCCTGCCGCCATGAAGAGCAGCAGCAGCGGGACGGTGGCCAGGACAGCCCCGGCCAGCACCACTGAGTAGTCCACGAAGTGCGCCGCCTGCAGCAGCTGAAGGGCAACCGGCAAGGTGGGGTTCGAGGGGTCCAGCACAATAAAGGGCCAGAAAAAGTTGGTCCACGTGGCGACGAAGGTGAAGAGGGCCAGCATGGCCGCCGCCGGCCGGGCCGCCGGGAATCCGACGTACCAGAAGGCCTGGATCATCGACGCCCCGTCCATCCGCACGGCCTCGATCAGCTCATCGGGCAGGGCGTCCCGCAGGTACTGGGTCATCCAGAAGACGCCGAAGGCGGTGACCAGGCCGGGGATGATGACGGCCCAGAGCGAGCCGGTCCAGCCCAGCTTAGCCATGACGATGAACAGCGGCACCACGCCCAGCTGGGTGGGGACCGCCATCGTGGCGATCACGAAAACCAGCAGGGCCTTGTTGCCGCGGAACCTCAGCTTGGCGAAGGCGAAGCCGGCCAGGGTGGAGAAGACCACCACGGACGCGGCCGTGACGCTGGAGACCAGGATGCTGTTGCCCATGGCCTTCCAGAAGGGAATGCTGTCGAAGACCTTGGCCGCGTTGGCCAGGAAGTTCCCGCCGGGCAGCAGCGGGATGCCCCTGCTGAGCGCGGTGCTGTCGTGGCTGCCGACCAGAAAGGACCAGTACAGCGGGAACAGCGAGGCCAGCACGACGGCGGTGAGGGTGCCGTAGGTCAGGACCCCGGGGCGGCGGACGGCGCCGCCCCGGCCCCGCCCGCCGCCGTCGTTCCGTCTGGTGTTGTTGTTCCGCCCGGGCCTGCCCGGGCGGTTGAGGCGCCGTTCGGCGTTCCGGGCGGCGCCCGCGCCGGCGGACTGGCGGATCATGGGGATGGAGCTCATGAGCGGTCTCCTTGGTTGGCGATGCGCCGGGTGAGCAGGAAGTTCGTCAGGGCGATGAACACGATCATCAGGAACAGCAGCCAGGCCACGGCCGAGGCCCGCCCGAAGTTGCGCTGGCCCCAGCCGAGTTCCCAGATGTACATGGTCAGCGTCTGCCACTGCCGGTCCGCGCCGCCGAGCCCGGACTGGTCGAAGACCCGGGGCTCGTCGAAGATCTGCAGCCCGCCGATCGTGGACGTGATGGCCACGAAGATCACGGTGGGGCGCAGCATGGGGACCGTCACCGAAAGGAACTGCCGGAGCCGCCCGGCGCCGTCGATGGTGGCCGCCTCGTAGACGTCCCGCGGGATGGCCTGCATGGCTGCCAGGAAGATCAGCGCGTTGTAGCCCAGCCAGCGGAAGTTGACCATGGTGGCAATGGCCAGGTGGCTGGCCAGCTGGTCGGAATGCCAACGGACCGGGTCGAGGCCCACAGCCTGCAGCACGTTGTTGACCAGGCCGAACTGGTCCGCGAACAGGTTGTTGAAGATCAGGCCCACCGCCACGGGTGCGACGACGAAGGGCACCAGCACCCCCATCCGCCAGAACGTCCCGGCCCGGAGGTTGGCGTCCAGCACCGCCGCGATCAGCAGCGCCAGGACCACCTGGGTCACCGAGGAGAGCAGGAAGATGCTCACGGTGTTGCCCACGGCGTTCCAGAAGTAGGGCTGTCCGAGGACGAAACCGAAGTTATCGAAGCCGATGAACTTGCCCTGGCCGCCGATCAGGTTCCAGTTGTGGAGTGAAACCCAGCCCGTGTACAGCAGCGGGAACAGTCCCGTGAGGGCGAACAGCAGGAAGAACGGCGAGATGTAGAGGTAGGGCGAGACCTTGACGTCCCACCGCGAGAGCCGCTGCGAGAACGCCAGCCGGCGCACGCCCCGGCCGCCGTCGTCCGTGCTGCCCCCCGTGGGCCCCTGAAGCCTGACCCGGTCCGTTACTGCCATGGCTTAGAGGGACTTCACGGCCGCGAGGAACTTGGTCCAGGAGGAAGCCGCGTCGTCGGACTTGTCCACGTCCACCCGGGTGAGGGCCTGCTGCATGGCGTCATTGATGGCGAAGAACTTCGGGCCCTTGAACGGGGAGGCGCCCACGGCCTTGGCCCGCTCGGCAAAGATCTTGCCGGTCGGGGCGTTGTTGAAGAAGGCGTTGGTCTGGCTCAGCAGGGCGTCGCTGGAAAGGGCCTGGACCTGGCTGGGGAACGTGCCCTTGGCGGTGAAGGCCTTCACCTGCTGCTCCGGAGCGGTCAGCCAGGCGGCCAGCTTCTTGGCCTCGGCCTGGTGCTTGCTCTGGGTCGGGACGGTCAGGTAGGAGCCGCCCCAGTTTCCGCCGCCGCCCGGGAAGACGTTGGCGACGTCCCAGCCCTTGACGCCGGCCGCGTTGCCCTCGATCACGCCGAGCATCCAGCCCGGGCAGAGGGTGGTGGCGAACTTCTGCGACTGGAAGCCGGCCACCCAGTCGTTGCTCCACTGGCTCAGGTGGGCGGAGAGATTGTCCTTGGTGGAGGCGTTGAGGACCTTGGTGTACGTGTCCTTGACGGCGGGGTTGTCCGCGGCGATGACCGTGCCGTCCTCGTTCTCGTAGGCCTTGTCCAGCTGGTTGCTCATGGCCTGGTAGACGGATCCGGCGGAGTCGAACCAGGCCGGGCCGGTCTTCGCGCCGACGAACTTCTTGCCCGCGTCGAAGTAGCTGTCCCAGGTGGTGCCAAGCATCTTGGCCACCGACTCACGGTCGGTGGGGAGGCCGGCGGCCTTGAGCAGGGAGGAGTTGTAGCAGACGGCCTCGGGGCCCGAGTCCGTGCCGTAGCCGATCAGGTGGCCGTCGTCGGTGGTGGCGGCCTTGGCCTTCCAGTCCAGCCAGCGGCCTTCCACGGCGGGATCCTTGAGGTCCACGAACTTGTCCGGGTACTGCTTGAGCTCCGAAAGCCAGTCCACCTCGATCGCCTCGATATCGGAGAGCCCGGACCCGGCAGCCAGGCGGGTGGTGAGGTTATCGCGGGCCTCGTTGGTGGTGGCGGCCTTCTTGTGCTGGATCGTCACGTTCGGGTTGAGGGTCTGGTACTCCTTGATCAGATCCTCGTAGCCGAATTCGTTGAAGGTGGCGATGGTGAGGGTCACCGGTTCCTTGCCGGTCTCGCCCGAGGGGCCGGAACTCTTCGGGGCGTCGGCGCCGCAGCCGCTGAGGGCAAGGGTAAGGCAGGCGGCCGACGCCGACAGCGCGGCGAGTTTGCGGGGGAATTTCACGCGGGGACTCCTTCGTCAAGGTGGGTGATGGGGCGGGTGCGGACTCATGGCGTCCCGTCACCCTCATGGGAACGCTCCCACATTCGTGGTGGGAGCGCTCTCACGAGGATGGTGTCGCACATCACAGCGGCTTGTCAACCCGCCCTCATCGGAGGCTGAGAATCCCTTGCCGTCACCTGGAGCCGGTGTTACGCTTCCCGGCGGGAGCGCTCCCACAACCTTCCGCACGGAGCCCCGCCACCCCCACAGAGAGCAGGCCGAGCAATGCCGCTAGCCCACTTCCCGTTCCGCCCGGCGTCCCCGCCGGGCCTCCGCACCTCCCCGCACGGCGCAGGCCGGCTGATCGTCGGAGGCGTCGTCGCCCTCGCCGCTGCCCTGGCCGGCAGCACCGCGGCCACCGCCGCCGTACCCGCCGGGACCGGCCCCGCGCCGGCCGCCGTCGTCGTCCCGGCAGCCCCCGCCACCCCCCCTGGGCAGCCCGCTCCTGCGCAGCCCGCTCCGGCGCAGCCCGCCTTAGCGGCCAAGCCGGCACCCGGCGCCGCGTCCGCGTTCGGCCCCAACGTCCGGGTCTTCGACCCGAGCATGCCGGTGGCGCAGATCCAGGCCACCGTCGACGCCATCGCCGCCCAGCAGGTCGACGACGAGATGGGCACCAACCGGTACTCGCTGCTCTTCAAGCCAGGCACCTACGGCACCGCGGAGACGCCGCTAATCATCCAGGTGGGCTACTCCACCGAAGTGGCGGGCCTGGGCAACTCCCCCACCGACGTGACCATCAACGGCCACGTGGACACCTACAACCGCTGCCTGACCGCGGATAACTGCATCGCCCTGAACAACTTCTGGCGGTCGGTCTCCAACCTCACCATCAACGTCACCGGCCTGGATGGCTGCCGGTCCTCGGCCAACTTCTGGGCCGCCTCGCAGGCCTCGCCGATGCGGCGGGTCAACGTCACCGGCGGGAACCTCACCCTGATGGATTACTGCACCGCCGGCCCGCAGTACGCCAGCGGCGGCTTCATCGCCGACTCCAAGACCGGGTTCGTGATCAACGGCTCCCAGCAGCAGTACTACGTCCGTGACAGCACCCTCGGCGGCTGGTCCAACGCCGTCTGGAACCAGGTCTTCTCCGGCGTCAACGGCGCACCCGCGCAGTCCTTCCCGGACCCGCCGTACACCACACTGGCCAGCACCCCGGTCAGCCGCGAAAAGCCGTACCTGACCATCGACGGCGCCGGCAGCTACAGCGTGTTCGTTCCCTCCGCGCGGCAGAACTCCTCCGGCACCACCTGGGAGAACGGCCCGACGGCGGGACGCAGCGTGCCGCTCTCCGACTTCTACGTGGCCACGCCTGCCGATTCGGCCAAGGACATCAACGTCCAGCTGGCCCGCGGCAAGAACCTGCTCTTCACCCCGGGCGTGTACAACATCGACCGCACCCTCGAGGTCAAGCGTGCGGACACCGTGGTCCTTGGACTCGGCATGACCACCCTGACCGCCGTCGGCGGCGCCGTTCCAATGGAGGTCGCCGACGTCTCCGGCGTCCAGGTCGCCGGGCTCACCATCGACGCCGGCACCGTGAACTCCCCGGCGCTGATGCGGCTGGGCAAGGCCAAGGGCAACGCCTCCCACACGGATGCCTCCGGCAAGCACGGGGACCCAGCCAACCCCACGGCCCTGCACGACGTGTTCTTCCGCATCGGCGGCCCGCACGTGGGCAAGGCCTCCGTCAGCCTCGAGGTCAACAGCGACGGCGTGCTCCTGGACCACATCTGGGCCTGGCGCGCGGACCACGGCAACGGCGTGGGCTGGGACACCAACACAGCCGACAACGGCGTTACCATCAACGGCGACGACGTCACCGCCACCGGCCTGTTCGTGGAGCATTACCAGCAGTACAACGTGACCTGGAACGGTGAGCGCGGACGGACGGTCTTCTTCCAGAACGAGCTGCCCTACGACGCTCCGAACCAGGCCGCCTGGCAGCACGACGGCGTCCTCGGCTGGGCCGGGTACAAGGTTGCCGATTCGGTCCGGTCCCACGAGCTCTGGGGCGGCGGCAGCTACGTCTACACCAACGTGGATCCCTCGATCCATGCCAGCCGCGGCTTCGAGGTCCCGGTCACCCCGGGCGTGAAGCTGCACGGGCTGCTGACCGTGAACCTGGGCGCGGGAACGCTGGACCACGTGGTCAACGACACCGGCGCCCCGGTGACCACCGCCGAGGTGGGCAAGCCAAGCTACGTCGCGAACTTCGGCTAAAAGCAAAGCCCGGCCGGACCGGCCCCCGGATGATGTCCATGGGGCCCGTCCCGCCGGGCTTTGTTGTGCCTTCTTGGTATTTCCGTGGGCCGACTACCGGAACGTTTCGCCGGTCCGATGTGCCGGGGGCGCTTTGGCCGTCCGATTTACCGGGCGGTTCCCTGCGCCGCCGGCTTCCGGCGGCGACCCAGGACCAGCATGCCGGCGCCCAGCAGGAACGCGGCCGCGGCGGCTCCGGCAGCGGGCACCAGTCCGCCGGCTCCGGTGCTGGCGAGGACGGGAGTCCCGGCGGAACGGTCCGGGGACACGGCCGCGGCGGCGGCCGCCACCGGTGCGCTGATCGAGAACGTGGAGGACAGCGGCGCGGAGGCGATGCCGTCCAGGGACTGGGACACGGTCAGGGTGTGCAGTCCCGTCGTCAGCCCCGTGGGGAACGGCACGGACCAGTGCCCTCCGGTGGCGAGAACCGCCAGGGCCAGTGAGCCGGAGACGGCCTTGCTGCCGACGCCGGGGCCGCCGGCCTGGCCGGCATCCAGCGGGACGCCGTCGATGCTCACGCTGACCGAGGCGCCCTCCACACCGGTCCCCGAGATGGTCTTGGGCAGCGCGTCCTGCCGGAACGTGGACCCGTCGAGGGACAGTGCCAGGGCGGGGACCGGTGGCTGGACCAGGTACACCGCGGTGGCCGCGGGACCGTCCTCGTGGCCCGGGGAGGTCTGCACCGCCGAGACCGCGAGCTTGCCGTACAGCGGGCCGCTCCCGAAAGGGACGCTCCAGCGGCCGTCGGCGGCGACCGTGGCCGAGCCGGTGACGGCGCCGGTCACCGCGACGGTGTTGCCGGGCGTTCCGGTGCCCTCGATCATGGCGGGTGCCAAGGCGGTGGGGACCGCGGCGGGGGTGGTGATGGCGGGGGCGGTCAGCGCGGAGGCCGTCAGGGCGAACGCGGTGGTCTCCGAGTGGCTGAAGCCGTTGACGGTGGCCGCGGTGTAGGCGTATTTCCCCTCGGTCGCAGGCAATGCGAAGGACCAGGTGCCGTCGGACTGCACGGGTACATCAGTGGGGGCGCCGCCGTCGCGGGTCAGGCGGACCGAGGAGCCGGCGGCGACGGCGGACGCGGGGGCGGCCGCGACACGGCCGCGGATCGTGGTGCCCGGCTGAAGGGTGGCGCCGCTGGCGGTCCCGTCGAGTTGCGGTGCGTTGAGGAAGAGTTGCAGCTGGACGTTGGGAACCGTGGCCATGGCATCCTGCAGGGTGGCGGCGATGGCGCGCAGCTGGGTCCCGTTCTGGGTCTCGGCCCCGGTGTGGGTGCCCACGGCGAAGTTGCCGCTGATCCAAGGCCCGCCCGAGTCGCCGCCGGCGGACTTCACCGTGGTCGAGTCGAAGGCGCGGACGGCGCGCAGATCGTTGTCGTAGTTCGGCGCAACGCTGGTCCGGCCCGGGATGAGCATGATGCCCACGGTGTCGACAGTGCCGCACTTCCAGCCGCTGGTCCGGCCCGAGTGGCAGACCGCCTGGCCCTGGACGGGAGCGAGTGTGCCGATGATCTTGACCGACGACGGCGCCGGGTTGGCCACGTTGTCCCAGATGGTGGCAGCGGGCCGGGGCGTGACGCCGGCGGCGAGGCCCTGGATAACGGCGATATCCGTGCCGATATTGCCCGGGCTGTCCTGCGTTCCCGTGATGGCGGTGTTGCCGGGGCCGCCGAACTGGCTGAAGCCAAAGGTGCCCAGCGGGTCTCGGGTGGTCGGAAGGGGCATGGTCGCTCCGCCTGCCGTCGCCGCGGCGGGCGGCTCCACGGTGGTGGTCTTGCTGATGCCGTCTTCGGCGCAGTGGCCGGCGGTCAGGATCAGGGGGAGCCCGGTCGGATCATAGGCGCCGAACCCGGCGGAGCAGATGGTGCTCACATCCGTGACGTAGCCCTGGCCGCCGAAGTAGTCGGTGCTGGCCTCGGTGGTGATCGGGGCGGACTTCTCCAGCTGGACGTTCTTGTAGCGGGCCACGAACGCGGCCGGGGAGATCTTGCCGGGGGCGGCCGTGGTCAGGGCCGGGCTGGTGCCCGCCGGGACGTTCGTCGCTCCCACGGTGGGAGCGGGCGTCGCCGTCGCCGCGGGAGCCGGGGCGGGGGTGGCGGGGGCGGCGGGGGTTTCCTCGGCGGCGGTCACGCCGCCGGTCCGGATGACGAAGTGGCCGCCGGCGTAGGCCACGGCCTGCAGTCCTGCGGGACCGACGTCGCGGACGTAGGCGGCGAAGAGCTGGTCAGTGCTGGCCGCGATGAGGTCGGCGGCGCTCGGTGCCGGGGCCGGCGCGGCCGGGGCTGCGAGCGTGAACACGGCCGTGAGGCCGGCCGCGTTGAGGGCATCCACCCGGGCCTGCAGCTCGGCGCCCTGTCCGTCGACGATGATCCTGCCGTTGCTGATGCTGATGCCGACGTAGCCGGGCAGTCTGGACAGGGAGGGCAGTGCGTCGGCGGCGCGGCGGGCGAGCTCGCCGGCGGCGTTGAACTGCTCGAGGGTCATGCCGAGGTCGCGGAGGGTCGCCTCGGCGAGGCCGTCCTCGCTGATGCCGGGGGCCGGGGCGGCGGCGGGGGCGGGCGCGGCGGGCGACGTAGGTGAAGGAGAAGCAGTCGCGGGCGAGCCCGGCGTGGGCGACGTCGTCGGCGCGGCCGTTGCCCCGGAAGAGGCGGAGGGGCTGGAGGTGGCGGCGGGTGTCGGCTGGACGGAGCCCGTTTCGGCGAGCGCGGGAACGGCCAGGGACGCTCCGGCGAGCGCAACGGCCACGGCGGCCGTCATCCGCAGCGCAGGAACGCTTTTTGCTATCTTCACCCGGTCACTTTAGCGTCCGAGTTTGGCCCGGATGGCCGCCAGCTCCCCTTCCGTTACGCCATTGTGGCCCAAAAATGTGGAAGTCCTGAGGTTGCGCAGGAATCCCAGGAGGCTGGCCTGCCGGGTGGCGAGCAGCGGCCCCAGTTCGGCCTCGGTCAGGTAGCGCTCGTGCGGGTGCTTGACCGGGGAGACGCGGTGGTGTTCGTTGATGCCGCGCATGGCCCGTTCGTAGGCCAGGGCGATGGCGTCCTCCCCCGCCCCGGCGAGGTCCTGGAGCATCGCGGCGATCATTCCGCTGCGGTCCCGGCCGGCGGAGCAGTGCAGCACGACGCCGGCGGGTGCGGCCGCGATGGCCCGGAAGACCCGGGCCATCCGGTCCGGGAAGAGCCGGACGTTGTCCGGGTAGGACGCGGGGTCATTCAGGTAGGGAACGCAAAGGGCCCGGAACTCCTCGTTGGCGGGGTCCTCGGTGGGGGCATGGACGACGTCGAACGGCGCCAGGGCCGCCTCCGGCACCCGCGGATCAGTCTCGCGGGGGCGGATCTCCTCCGGGTTGCGCAGGTCGATAACGGTGCGGATCCCGGCGTCGTACGCCTGCCGCCAGCCCGTCTCGGTGAGCCACTCGCGGCGGCCCATCCGGTAAACCTCGCCACCGACGTGCCAGGCGTTCACCGCCCCGTCCCAGGTGACCGCTCCGCCCACGGCTCCGTTCCTGCTCATCGGGCAGGTTCCCGTTCGGTCCGTTGCCTGGCGAGGCGGTATTCGAGGTTGTTCCGGACCATGGGCCATTCGTGTTCCAGGATCGAGAACACCACGGTGTCCCGCAGGGCGCCGTCGGCGCTCCTGGTGTGGCTGCGCAGCACCCCGTCCTGTTTGGCGCCGAGCCGGGCGATCGCTTCACGGGACTGGTGGTTGAGCCAGTGCGTGCGGAACTCGACGGCGGGGCAGCCCAGGGTCTCGAAGGCGTGCCGGAGCAGCAGCAGCTTGGAGTCGGGGTTGCTGCCGGTGCCGTGCGCGGAGGCGGCGTTCCAGGTGGAGCCGATCTCCACCCGGGGCACGGCGGCGTCGATGTTCATGTAGGTGGTCATCCCGATGATCCGGCCGGGTTCGCCGGTGGCGGGGTCAAGCAGCCGGGTGGTGAACGGCAGCATGGAGCCGGCCGCCTGCAGCGTCATCCGCCGGTCGATCTCGGCGCCCATGGCCTCCGGGGCGGGGACGGCGGTGTACCAGAGCTTCCATAGCTCCCCGTCCCGGACCGCGTCCACCAGCCCGTCGTGGTGGCTGTGGTCCAGGGGTTCGAGGGCAACGTAGCGGCCGGTCAGCGTGAGCGGCTGGAAGGGGTTCACGGCACCATCCTAGGCCCGCGGCAGCGGCGGACCCCTGGGCATTCCCGTCCGGGGGGCTGGACGCCGTGGGTAGGCTGGGCCCATGATCACAGTCACCGGCACGGTCCGCACCCCGCTGGAGGCCGGCAAGGCCTTCGCCTACCTCTCCGCCTTCGAGCACACGCCCGAGTGGGACCCCGGCACGCCGGTGGTCAGGAAGCTCACCGACGGCCCGGTCGCGGTGGGCCACCGGTACCACGCGGAGGCAGAGTTCCGCGGCAAGCGCCAGAGCCTGACCTACGAGGTGGTCAAGCTCTCCGATTCGGAGATCGTGCTCCGCGGCGAGAACAAGAGCGTGATCTCGGTGGACACCATTGAGGTCCGGCCCGCGGGCTCCGGCAGCGAGGTCAACTACACCGCGGAATTCCAGCTCAAGGGCTGGATGAAGCTGGCCGAGCCGATCGCCCGGCCCATGTTCCAGAAGCTCGCGGACCCCGCCATGGACGGGATGAAGCGGACGCTGGACTCACTGGCCACGCACTCCGGCTAGGCGCTGCGGCCTCAAGAGGGCCGGGAAGACGGCCCGCTGGGGCCGGTTCAGCCGTTCCAGTCGAAGAATCCCTTGCCGGTCTTCCGGCCGAGCTCGCCCCGGGCCACCTTGTCGCGCAGGATCTGCGGCGGTGCGAAGCGGTCGCCCAGGGTCGAGGCGAGGTATTCGGCGATGCCCAGGCGGACGTCCAGGCCCACAATGTCCGTGGTCCGGAGCGGGCCGGTGGGGTGTTTGTAGCCCAGGACCATGGCGTTGTCGATGTCCTCGGCGGACGCGACCCCCTCCTCGACCATGCGCATCGCCTCCAGCGCGATCGCTACCCCCAGCCGGGAGGACGCGAAGCCGGGAGCGTCGTTGACGACGACGGCCGTCTTGCCCAGCGCCTCGACCCAGCCGCGGGCCGCAGCGGCCACAGCATCCGAGGTCTGCTCGCCCAGGACCACCTCGATCAGGGTGGAGGCCGGCACCGGGTTGAAGAAGTGCAGTCCCAGGAAGTTCTGCGGCCGCGCCAGCTCGCGCGCCAACCCGTTCACGGAGAGCGAGGAGGTGTTGGAGGCGAGGTACGCGTCGTCGGCCAGGCGCTCCTCGATGCCGCGCAGCGAGGCGACCTTGAGGTCCCAGTCCTCGGGGACGGCCTCGACCACCAGCTGACGGTCCTTGAAGTCGTCGTAATCCACGGAGACGGCGAGTCGGGAGACCATCTCGTCCAGGTTGCCGTCGACGGCGCCGCGCTCGATGCTCTTGGCGGCGGCTGACTCCACCCGCTCGCGGGCGGCCTCGGCCGACTGCTCGTCGCGTTCGACCACCAGCACATCCGCGCCCTTGATCAGGAAAGCGTGGGCAATGCCGGCGCCCATGCGGCCGCCGCCGAGCACACCGACGAACCGGGGAAGAACGCCGTCGGACGTGGGGGCGGACTGTGCGGAATTGCTCATGGTTACTTCGTCCCGTCGTGCTGGTCTTGAGGTGTGGCGGTTGCGGTGGCGCTCTTCTTGGCGTTTTTCTTGGCGTTCTTTTTGTCCAGGAACGCCTGCATCCGGTCGAACTTGGCCTGGGATTCGAAGAGGATGCCCTGGGCCAGCTGGTCGATCAGCGGGTGCGCCTCGGCGGGGGCGTGGAAGACGGACTTGGTGATCCGCACCGCCAGCGGGTCCTGCCGGCCGATCCTGTCCGCGAGATCGTGAGCGGCATCCATGAGCCGGTCCGCGTCGTGGACTTCGGTGATGAGGCCGACGGCGAGGGCCCGGTCGGCGCGCAGGACGGTCCCGGCCAGCAGGATTTCCTTCGCCACGGGCTCGCCGACGAGTTCCTTGAGCCGCCAGCTGGCCCCGGCCGCGGCCAGGATGCCCAGGCCGGTTTCGGGGTTGCCGATCCGGACCCCGGGCGTGCCGATGCGGAAGTCGGCGGCGTAGGCCAGCTCCGCGCCGCCGCCGAGGCAGAAGCCGTCGAGGGCCGCAATGACCGGCATGGGCAGCTTGGCGATCCGGACGAAGATCGTCGAGTTGATGCCCTGCAGTGCGTCGTCGCGGCGGCGTTCGCGCAGCTGCGCGATGTCCGCGCCGGAGGCGAACACGCCGTTGGTCCCTGCGATGATCAGCACCTTGGGGGTCTGTTCCAGGTAGGCGCAGACCCGGTGAAGCTCGTCGACCATCTGCTGGTCGATGGCGTTGCGGGCCTCGGGCCGGTTGAGCAGCACCACCAGCCGGTCGGGCCGCTCCTCCACCAGGAGCGTCGCGAAGCCCGTGGCGTCCAGGCCGCCGGCGGCCATTAGACGCGCTCCAGGAGCATCGCGGTGCCCTGGCCCACGCCCACGCACATGGTGGCGAGGCCCACCTTGGCGTTCTCGCGCTCCATCCGGCCCAGGAGGGTGATGGCGATCCGCGAGCCGGAGGAGCCCAGCGGGTGGCCCAGGGAGATCGCGCCGCCGTCGCGGTTCACGATCTCCGGGTCCAGGTCCAGCCGGCGCATGCTGGCCAGCGACTGGGTGGCGAAGGCTTCGTTGAGCTCGACGGCGCCGAGGTCGCCGACGCCGAGCCCTGCGCTGGCCAGGGCCTTGCGGGTGGCGGGGACCGGGCCGATGCCCATGATCTCGGGCTCGCAGCCGGCGGAGGCGCCGGCGATGATGCGGGCGCGGGCGGTCAGGCCCAGCTTCCGGATGGCGGCCTCGGAGGCGACGATGATCGCGGAGGCGCCGTCGTTGAGGGTGGAGGAGTTGCCGGCGGTGACCACCGAGCCGCCCGCGACGACGGGTCGCAGCCCAGCAAGCACCTCGGCGGTGGTGCCGGGGCGGGGGCCCTCGTCGGTGTCCACCACGGTCTCACCCTTGCGGGTCTTGACGGTGACGGGAACGATTTCCTCAGCGAACCGGCCCGCTGCGATCGCGGCGAGTGCCCGTTCGTGCGACCGGACGGCGAACGCGTCGGCGTCGTCGCGGGTGATCCCGTCGACCCGGGCCACCTCCTCCGCGGTTTCGGGCATGGAGTAGGTCATCTTCCCGTCGCGGGAGAGCTCACCCTTCTGGAACAGCGGGTTGGTGAAGCGCCAGCCAATGGAGGTGTCGAAGATCTGGCCGGGCTTGGCGAAGGCTGTCTGCGGCTTCTCCTGCACCCAGGGCGCCCGGCTCATGGATTCGACGCCGCCGGCGATCACGATGTCCGCGGCGCCGGCCTTGATCATGTGGCTGGCCATGATGATGGCGCTCAAGCCGGAGGCGCAGAGCCGGTTGACGGTGATTCCGGGGATGTGGAGCGGCAGGCCGGCCAGCAGCGTGGCCATCCGGGCGACGTTGCGGTTTTCCTCACCGGCCCCGTTGGCGTTGCCGAGGATGACCTCCTCCACCGCGTCCGGGTCGACGCCGGCGCGGGCGACGGCCTCACGGACCACCAGCGCCGCCAGGTCGTCGGGACGGACCGCGGACAGGGCTCCCCCGTACCGGCCAACCGCGGTGCGGGCACCGCCAACGAGAAAAGCCTCGACCATGAGAACATCCTTCACCAGAGAGGGGGCCGGCAGTAGAATAAATTACCGACCGTTCGTTCTATAAAGATTACACGGCGGGTCAAGAGGGTCAACCGGGGACGCCTGCATGACGTTCCGGCATATCCCCAACGGCTCAGGCGACGGTGACCCCCAGATGCGCGGCAAGCAGCGGGGCGAGCAGGTCCAACTGGCGCTCGTCAACCACCAGCCCGGACACGCTGCCCAGGCCGCTGACCGCCCGGAAGGCGCTCCCACGCAGGTCCACGTCCTTGAGCCGGGCGCCGGTGAAGTCCAAGGCGCCGATGGTGCAGTCCTTCAGGACCACCCGGGTGGCCGTAGCCGCGCCGAGGTCCAACTCCCCGATGATGCAGTCGCTGATCTGTACGTCCACCAGCGTGGCGCCGCGGAGGTTGACGTAGTCGAGCTTTCCGCCATCGATCCGCACCGACTGCCAGCGCCCCTCGTAGAGCTCGGCGGAACCCCAGCGCGGATTGCGGATCTCCACCTCCGTCAGCCCCGCCCGGGCGGCGGTAAGCACGGGGGCGTTCGGGTCGGACAGGACGCAGTCCCGGAACCCGGCGCCGCGCAGCTGCGTCTCGTGGAAGGAAATCCCGGCGAACGAGCACTCGACGAAGTCCGTACCGGCGAGGTCCAGCCCGTCGGCGATGGCCTGCCGGTAGGAGCGGCCCTCGTAGCGTTCCCCGCGGCGGAACTCGGGGTCCGCGTCCTCCTGGAGATCATCCAGCCGGAGGTCCGGGAGGCGCGGGGCGGTGATTCGGGGCTTGCCGGGTTTCATGACATCGAGCCTAGCGCCGACCGGAAAAGACTTGAACTAGTAAGCATGCTTTGCTTATGCTGGGACCGAAGCAGCCAACCAGAGAAAAAGGCGGTTCCCCATGGGTCTCGGCGACAAGATTCAGCACGAGGCGCAGCACTTTGGTGGCAAGGCCAAGGAGGCTGCCGGGACCGCCACCGGCAACGACCGTCTGAAGGCCGAAGGCCAGAAGGACCAGGTGGTCTCCGATGCCAAGAAGGTTGGCGAGAACGTCAAGGATGCGGTCCGGCGCGACTAGCCGCCCCGCCGCGATGGCCGACGACGCCGGGCGCTCCTTTGG
Source organism: Arthrobacter sp. NPDC080082 (assembly GCF_040686595.1). Taxonomy (NCBI): domain Bacteria; kingdom Bacillati; phylum Actinomycetota; class Actinomycetes; order Micrococcales; family Micrococcaceae; genus Arthrobacter; species Arthrobacter sp. NPDC080082. The sequence continues at coordinate 523,655 of NZ_JBFBKQ010000001.1, forward strand.
GGGCGTGCCCGGCGTCGTTTTTTCACCCCTCACCCAGCGACTCCACCATCCCGCCCGACGAACCGAGGAGCCCCCGTGGCCAGCACCGCCAACCGCCCCACCGCCGGCAGCACCGACCTGCACAACGTCGACCTCGGCCCGGCCGGGCCGGACGGGTCCCGGACGCTTCGGGGCTACCTGGCCACCCCGGACGGGGAGGGCCCCTTCCCGGCGGTGCTGATGATCCACGAGGTCTTCGGGCTGGACGACATCACGGTCCGCCACGCGGACCGGATGGCCGCCGCCGGCTACCTCACCCTGGCCGTCGACCTCTTCAGCGACGGGGGCGCGCGCCGCTGCCTGGTCTCCACCATGCGCTCCCTGGCCTCGGGCCAGGGCAAGGCGTTCGCCGACCTTGAGGCGGCGCGGCGGTGGCTGCTCGACTCGGGCCGGACCAACGGGAAGGTAGGGGTCATCGGCTTCTGCATGGGCGGCGGGTTTGCCCTGTTGCTGGCCAACGACGGCTTCGACGCGGCCGCGGTGAACTACGGCAAGCTGCCCTCCAACCCGGAACGGGAGCTGGCCGGGGCGTGTCCGATCGTGGCCAACTACGGCGGCCGGGACCGGGGACTGCCGGGAGCCGCCGAGAAGCTCACCGATGTGCTGGAGCGGCTCAACGTCAGCCACGACGTGAAGGAGTTCCCGACGGCGGGGCACGCCTTCCTCAACGACGTCGAGGCGGGGCCGCGGCCGCTGCGCCCGCTGCTGCGGGTGATGGGAGTGGGTCCGGACCCGACGTCGGCTCCGGAGGCCTGGCGGCGCATCGAGGACCACTTCGCCCGGCACCTCAAGGGCTAACGGCGACGGCGGTCACCCGCGCCGCAGCGCGGGTGACCGCCGTCGTCCGTGGGTGGCTGAACCCTGTACAGCGAACCGAACGTGTCCGAACAGGAGGAACTAGCTGTAGAGCTCGCTCTTGGGGGCGTTGTGCTTGACCTTCTGCCAGCCCAGCCACAGCACCACCGCGAAGAACGGGATGGTGGCCAGCGTCCAGAGGCCCAGCTGGAAGACCTCGCCGGTCTTGCTGGTCATCGTGTCGAAGCCGATCAGCACGGTGATGGCCAGCAGCGCCACCAGGCCGGCCCAGCTGGTCCACGGGGAGCCCGGCATGGGCAGCGAGGAGGCGTCGTTGCCCTTGATCCTGCGCAGCGCGATCTGGCTGGCGAAGATCGAGCCCCAGGTGAAGATGACGCCGATCGAGGCCGTGTTCAGGGCCAGATCGAAGGCGTGCGAGCCGCCCAGCCAGATGTTCAGCAGGATGCCGACCAGGTAAACCGCGCCGATCGCCAGGATGGCGGCGTAGGGCACGTGGCTCTTGGACATCCGGGTCAGCCACTGCGGGGCGTGGCCGTTGTTGGCCATGGTGCGGAAGATCCGGCCGATCGAGTACAGGCCCGAGTTGCAGGACGAGAGCGCAGCGGTGATGACGATCATGTTCATCACGTTGCCCATCCAGGGCAGGCCCATCTGGCCGAAGACGGTGACGAACGGCGAGGTGCCGGCCTTGTACTGGTCCGAGGGCAGCAGCATGGCCAGCAGGGTCACGGAGCCGACGTAGAAGACCACGATGCGGATGACAACGGCGCGGATGGCCTTGGGGACCTCCTTGGCCGGGTCCTCCATCTCGCCGGCGGTGATGCCGACCAGTTCGATGGCGTTGTAGGCGAAGATCACGGCGTTGAGCACCAGGATCATCACCAGGGCGCCCTTGGGGAACATGCCGCCGTCGCCGGCGAAGAGGTTGGTGACGGAGGCGTGGCCCTCGCCCACCTTGGCATTGGTGACCACCATGAAGGTGCCCACGGCCAGGAAGATCACGATGGCCCCGACCTTCAGGACGGAGGCCCAGAATTCGAATTCGCCGAACGCCTTCACACTGAGCAGGTTGACGCCCACCAGGAGGAGCAACGCGGCCACCGCGGTCAGTTCGACCGGGACGTTGGGGAAGAAGAACTGGAAGTAGAGGCCGATCGCGATCAGCTCGGCGATGCCGGTCATGGCCCAGTTGATGAAGTACATCCAACCGGAGAGGTAGGCGCCCTTGCGGCCGAACATCTCGCCCGCGTAGCTAACGAAGGAGCCGGAGGTCTGGCGGTACATGATGAGCTCGCCGAGGGCCCGCATCAGCAGGTAGGCGATGACGCCGGCGATGGCGTAGGAGAAAACCAGGGCGGGGCCGGTGGAGGCGAGGCGCCCGCCGGCCCCCATGAAGAGGCCGACGCCGATGGCGCCGCCCATGGCGATCATGGTGACCTGGCGGCCGCTCAGCGACTTCTTGTAGCCCTCGGCGCTGAGGGAGGAGTCGACGGCGGTGGGGGCGGCCGCGGTTTGCTTGTCTGTGGACGTACTTTGAGGCACAGCTGTTCCTTGCGGTTGGGGATCTGGCCGGGACAGGGCGGCGTTTTCCGGGCGTTCGGCAGCAGGGGCGCCCGGCGAACGGGGCAGCCGGTGGTACCGGAGCCGACTGCGGCTCGGCGTCGCGCGGCTCGTCTATAGTACTAGCTGGGCCGGGCCTGCCGTGACGCGGGCAACACCGGGCCGACGCCGGATAGTCTGTTTCCATGGGCACCGATCTCCGCCGCATCCCGGCACCGCGACCGGATTTCTACGTGTTTTCCCGGCTGGATTTCACCGCCGCCGGCATCTATGTGGCGGTTGCCGCGTTCTTCGCCACCGCCGCGGATCTGTTGACGCCGGTGGTGCTGCAGCTCTCCCCCAACCCCGCCGCCGCGTCATACGCGATCAACCTGGTCTTCTACGGCGTGATTGGTGCGCTGGCGCTGACCGCAGCACGCCGCGTGGTGCGGCGGGACCTGCAGGTCCTGGCCACCCGGCCGTGGTTCACCCTGCTCATGGTGCCGGCGTCCGTTGTGGCCGCGATGATTCTGACCGCCGTCCTGGTGGCGCTGACCGGCCCGCCGCAGACCTCCGCGAACCAGGCCGGGCTGCAGGCACTGATGCAGCAGGTGCCGGCCTGGCTGATGGTTCCGCTACTGGTGGTGGTGGGTCCGTTCGTGGAGGAGTACATCTTCCGGCACCTGCTGATCGGCAAACTCAGCCGCAAGATCAACATCTGGGTCTGCAGCGCGCTCTCCGTGGTGCTCTTCGCGGGGCTGCACATCGTGGGCCAGGAGGCGTTGACGCTTCCGGTGCTGATGCCCTACATCGCGATGGGCGCCGTCCTGGTGTTCGTGTACGTCTGGACGGGGCGGAACCTGATGTTCTCCTACTTCGTGCACGCGGCCAAGAACCTGCTGGCCGTGATCTTCATCTACGCGATCCCGCCGGACGCCCTGGACCGGCTGCAGTAACCAACTGGTTGCCGGCACCAGCCTCTGGCGCCCCGCGGGCCGCCGTCGTAGGTTTCTGCCATGACACTGAACATCCAGATCGCCGTCGACTGCACGGATCCGCACGCCCTCGCCGACTGGTGGGCCGAGACCCTGGACTGGGCCGTGGAGCCGCAGGACGAGGACTTCATCCGGTCCATGATCGAGCAGGGCTTCGCGACCGAGGCGGACACCCTCCGGCACGGCGGGAAACTGGTCTGGCGGACCGGCGCCGCCATCCGGCCTCCCGAGGACCTGGCCAGCAGGCCGGCCACTCGGAGAATCCTGTTCCAGACCGCCCCCGAGCCCAAGACCGTCAAGAACCGCGTGCACTGGGACGTGAACCTGGCCGGCGGCGACAAGGACGAGGTCCGCGCCGCCCTCGAGGCCCGCGGCGCCACCTACCTCTGGACCGCCAACGAGGGACCGCATTCCTGGTACACGATGGCCGACCCCGAGGGGAACGAGTTCTGCATCAGCTGAGCCGATTACTAGACTCGGTGTGTGAGCAACGAAATCCCCGCCAAGGTATCCGACGTCTTCGACCCCTCCCGGTGGCGCACCGTGTCCGGGTTCGACCTGCAGGACATGACCTACCACCGGCAGGTGGAGCGCGCCGCGGACGGCACCGTGGTCCGGGACCTCCCGACGGTGCGGATCGCGTTCAACCGGCCTGAGGTGCGCAACGCGTTCCGGCCCGGCACCGTCGACGAGCTCTACCGCGTGATGGACCACGCCCGGATGACCCCGGACGTGGCCACGGTGCTCCTGACCGGCAACGGCCCCTCCCCCAAGGACGGCGGCCACTCGTTCTGCTCCGGCGGTGACCAGCGGATCCGCGGCAGGGACGGGTACCGGTACGTAGTACAGAACACAGCCGACGGCGAGACCCAGGAGAGCATCGACCCGGCGCGCGCCGGCCGGCTGCACATCCTGGAGGTCCAGCGGCTGATGCGGACCATGCCCAAGGTGGTCATCGCCGTCGTCAACGGCTGGGCGGCCGGCGGCGGGCACTCGCTGCACGTCGTCTCCGACCTCACCATCGCCTCCCGCCAGCACGGCAAATTCAAGCAGACCGACGCCACGGTCGGCAGCTTCGACGCCGGCTACGGTTCGGCGCTGCTGGCGCGCCAGATCGGGCAGAAGGCCGCCCGCGAGATCTTCTTCCTGGCCCGCGAATATTCAGCCGAGGACATGGTCCGGATGGGCGCCGTGAACGAGGCCGTGGACCACGAGCGGCTCGAGGAGGTGGCGCTGGAGTACGCAGCGGATATCGCCCGGCAGTCCCCGCAGGCCATCCGGATGCTCAAGTTCGCCTTCAACCTCGCCGACGACGGCCTGGCCGGCCAGCAGGTGTTCGCCGGCGAGGCCACCCGCCTGGCCTACATGACCGACGAGGCCGTGGAGGGCAAGGAAGCCTTCCTGGAGAAGCGCGACCCGGACTGGTCCCAGTTCCCCTACTACTTCTAGGCCAGCCATGACAGCCGCCCCGCCAAATCTGGACCAGGTCCTGACCGCCCTCGCCGCCGCGCTCGGCGGGGAGGGCCCCGCCGTCGAACTCTCGGCCGGCCCGGACGGCTCACCCGTGGCCAGCCCGGTGGACGTCCCCGGAGTAGAGGGCGCCGCCGTCGTGGTCCGCACCTCCGGGTCCACCGGTACCCCCAAGGCCACGGTCCTGACCGTCGACGCACTCGCCGCCTCCTCGATGGCGACGGCGATCGCGCTCCGCGGCGAGGGCCAGTGGCTGCTGGCCCTGCCGGTGCAGTTCGTGGCGGGAGTGCAGGTGCTGGTCCGCTCGCTGTTCGCCGGGACCCGGCCCTGGGCCATGGACCTCTCCGGCGGATTCACCCCCGAGGCCTTCACCGCGGCCGCCGGGGAGCTGACCGACACCCTCCGCTACACCTCCCTGGTGCCCACCCAGCTGCAGCGGCTGCTCGATGACCCGTCGGCCGAAACGCTGGCAGCGCTGCGCCGCTTCAACGCCGTGCTGCTCGGCGGCGCACCGGCATCGGCGGAGCTGCTGGCCGCTGCCCGGGAGGCCGGCGTCCGCGTGGTCACCACCTACGGCTCGGCCGAAACCAGCGGCGGCTGCGTCTACGACGGCGTCCCGCTGGAGGGCGTCGAGGTGGCGGTCGACGCCGACGGGCGGATCCTGCTCGGCGGCGCCACGGTGGCCGCCGGGTACCTGGGAGAGCCCGACCTGACGGCGGCGGCCTTCGTAGAAAGCGACGGCCTTCGCTGGTACCGCACCAGCGACCTCGGCACCCTGGCCCCCGACGGGACCCTCACGGTGCAGGGTCGCGCGGACGACGTCGTCATCACCGGCGGCGTCAAGGTTTCGGCCGCGCACGTGCAGGCAGAGCTCGAACGGCTCGACGGCGTGCGCGCCGCGTTCGTGACCGGTGTGCCCTCCGCCGAATGGGGGCGGGCCCTGGCCGCGTACGTGGTCCTGACCGACGGATCCGAGGACGCCGCGGCGGATTTCCGCGCCCTTCTGGACTCCGGCCCGGCGGGTCCGCTGACGGGCGCGCTGGCACCCAAGACCGTCCACCTCGCCGATGAACTGCTGATGCTCCCCAACGGGAAACCGGACCGGCTGGGCATGGCCGTTCGGCTGGACGCCCTGCATCAGGGAAAATAGTAAAAGCTTCCACCAGGCCTGTTCCCCAGCAGGCCGCCACCCCCCAAGCAACGAGGTACTGAACGTGGCCACAGCCGCACAATGGATCCAAGGCGCCCGTCCCCGCACCCTCCCGGCCGCGATCGCGCCGGTGCTGATCGGGTCGGCCGCCGCCTACGAGATGGACGCGTTCCGTCCGGTAAACGCCCTGCTGGCGGCCCTGGTGGCGCTGTTCCTGCAGATCGGCGTGAACTTCGCGAACGACTACTCCGATGGCATTCGCGGCACCGACGAGGACCGGGTGGGCCCGCTCCGGCTGGTGGGATCCGGCGCCGCGGAACCGTCGCTGGTGAAGCGGGCGGCCTTCGGGGCCTTCGGACTGGCCATGCTGTTCGGGCTGGTGCTCGTGATCATCACGCAGGCGTGGTGGCTGATCCTGGTGGGCGTGGGCTGCGTCCTGGCCGCCTGGGGCTACACCGGCGGCAAGAACCCCTACGGGTACCTGGGTCTCGGCGACCTGTTCGTCTTCGTCTTCTTCGGCCTGGTGGCCACCCTCGGCACCACCTACACGCAGGCCGGTCAGGTCAGCCTCGCGGCGGTCATCGGCGCGATCGGCACCGGCCTGATCGCCTGCGCGCTGCTGATGGCCAACAACGTCCGGGACATCCCCACGGACACGGTGGCGGGCAAGAAGACCCTCGCCGTGCGTCTGGGCGACAAGCACGCCCGGGAAAGCTACGTGCTGATGCTGGCCGTCGCCATCCTGCTGGTGATTGTGCTGGCGCCGGCGAAGCCGTGGATGCTGATCGTGCTGCTGCTGATCCCGGCCAGCCTGATGCCGTCCTGGCTGATGATCGCCGGCCGGCGCCGCAAGAGCCTGATCCCGGTCCTGAAGCAGACCGGCCTGATCAACCTCGGCTACGCGGCGCTGTTCTCCATCGGACTGGTCCTCAGCCACGGTTTCTAGGCGGCGCCACTGGGGCGGCCGGTCCTCCCGGCTGCCGGTCCGCTCACGAGGATTGCGGGCCGGCTCAATGGGTCAGGACTCCTCGGAGTCCTTGTGGCGCTCGGTGCGGACCGTGACGTCCGGGTGGGCCTCGACCAGGCGGTCCTCGGCCTCGGCGTCGTCAACCTCGCCCGCGGTGCGCAGCGGCTTGGCCTTGCCGGAGAACCGGTTGTGCAGCGACGCGGTGGCCTGGTCGCGCTGCTTCTGGAAGAACAGGAAGCTGATCGCGAACGCCATCATCCCGGCGCAGAGCGCGGCCAGCAGCCAGCCAAGCTGCAGGTAGACGAAGAGCGCAAAGAGCGGCGCGAACAGCACCAGGCGGATCAGGGAGTATTTCAGGAAAGCCACGGTCCCAGTTTAGCCGTCCCGGACCCGTCGGTCCGCGGCCGGTTGTTCCACTGGAGGGCCGCGGCAGAGTGTTATTGCTCCGTGCCCTGGCCCCGCCGCCGAACGGCCGGGCGGCGGCTAGACTGAAAGTATGCTCCGCGTGGTGGTACCAATCATTGTTTTGGTGGTCTTTGTCTACGGACTGATCGACCTGATCCGCACGGACGCCCGCGACGTGAAGGGTATTTCCAAGCCCGCGTGGATCGCGGTCCAGATCGTCCTCCCGGTGCTCGGTGCCGTGCTCTGGTTCCTGATCGGGCGTCCCCGCGGCAACGCCGGGCCGGCTCCCGCGACGTACCGCCACCCCACCGCCCCGGATGACGACCCCGAGTTCCTCCGCAACCTGGAGGTGCGCCGGCGCAACCAGGCGGAGGCGGACCGGCTGAAGAAGCTCAAGGACGACCTTGAGGCCCGGGAACGGGACCTGCGCGGCGACTCCGGGTCCGGAGAGGCCCACGGCAGCGGTGATCCCGCCTCGGGCACGGACGAGGTCAAGTAGCTCCTCCCCGCTGAATCGCCCCCTCTGTACCCCGCTCCTCGCCCCCCGCACGAACTTGCTGACGTCCGCCAGGGCCACCTGCCGCGGCCACTTGCCGCAAACGGTCGCTCAAGCAGCCTCAGAACAGCCATCTCTGGCAAACCGGCGCCGCCAGGAGCGTCTCCGGCCTAGCGTCTCGGCCCCGGATCCGCCGGTCCTGCTACCGGCCCCCTCGGCCGGTCCGACGCGGACCACTCCTCCCCCACACCCCGGGTCACCTGTGGACAACCCACCTGCCCCGCTCCAACCGGCGCAGAATGACCTTCATGCGCCCACCCAGCGAGCTCCCCCCGCAGCTACTACACCGGCCCTTCAGCACGGCCGAGGCCCGGGCGGCGGCGGTAAGCCGCGGCCGGACCCGGGCACGGGATCTTGTCAGCCCCTGTCACGGCGTTCGGAAGGACAGCACCGACCCGGACACGCTCCTCAGCCGGGCCCGCGCTCTGGCCACGGTCACCGACGCCGTCGTGAGCCATCTCTCGGCGGCACTCCTGTGGGGGTTCCCTCTGCCGTTAGCGTCCGCCGGCACCGCCGTCGTCCATCTGACGAGCCAGCCCGGGCGTCGGGCAGTGCGGCGCAGGAACGTCGTAGGCCATCAGCAACTTCTGGCGCCCGACAAAATTGTCACGGGCGCGCACATCCGCTGCACCTCACCACTGCGGACCTGGTTCGACCTCGCCGGCAGCCTGAGCCTCGACGACCTGGTGATCGCCGGGGACTTTCTGCTTAGGCGCCGCAACCCGCTGTCCACCCTGCAGGCCGTGGACGCCTACCTTCAGACGCGGGCCGGGAAGGCCGGCTACCGGAAAGCCACCCGGGCGAGGGCACTGATGCGGCAAGGCACGGACTCCCCCAAGGAAACGGAGCTCCGGCTCCTGTTGCTCAGCTATGGGCTGCCGGAGCCCGGAATCAACGTCCCGATGCTGGACGAGACGGGCGGCTGGATCCAAGACCCTGACATGTCTTACGAACGGGAGAAGGTGGCGGTCCAGTACGACGGCGGACACCATGCCGGACCCCGCCAATGCCGCAGCGATATCTTCCGGGACGAGCGGGCCCGGGACGCCGGCTGGCGGGTGGTGGTGCTGACCCAGTGGGACCTGACCCCGTTCGCTCCGGGGCTGGAGCCGACGGCGGTCACCCGCGTGCGGGCGGCCCTGCTGGACCGCGGATGGACGCCGCACCCCCCGAGGAGCAGAGCACGTCCGGGGAGAGGCCGCCCAGCTGACAGACCGCCCATCTGACAGAAATGGCCGCTAAGCGCTGTGGCTTAGCGGCCATTTCTGGCAAACGGATAGATTAGCGGGTCGGCCCGAGAGACCGGGACCAGCGCCCCAAAGTTGGCCCCGGCCTTACAGTCCCGAGTAGGAGTGCAGGCCGTTGAAGAACTGGTTCACGATGGTGAAGTTGAAGACCACGCACAGGTAGCCGACGATCGAGAGCCAGGCCGCGCGGGTACCGGTCCAGCCGCGGGTGGCGCGGGCGTGCAGGTATCCGGCGTAGACCACCCAGATCACAAAGGTCCAGACTTCCTTGGTGTCCCAGCCCCAGAACCGGCCCCAGGCCTTCTCGGCCCAGATCGCGCCGAACATCAGGGTGAAGGTCCAGCCGACGAAGGCGATGGCGTTGATCCGGTAGGAGAGGTTCTCCAGGGAAAGGGCGTTCGGGACCAGCCGCATGAAGCCCAGCTTGTCCTTGCCGCCGGCAGCCACGGTCTTCTGCCGGTGCGACTGCACCAGCTGCAGGGCGGACATCGCGAAGGTCAGGGTGAACAGCGCCGAGGACAGCACCGCGATGGACACGTGGATCAGCAGCCAGTAGCTCTGCAGTGCCGGCACCAGGTGTCCCACGGGGGTCCAGAAGGCCACGGAGGCGGCCACCAGCATGATGATGGCCAGGCCGATCACGAAGGTACCCAGGAAGCGCAGGTCGCGGCGGATAAGCACCAGCAGGAACACTGCCACGGCCACGAACGCACCGGTGGTGAGGAATTCGTACATGTTGCCCCACGGCACTCGGCCGGCGCCGAAGCCGCGGGTGATGACGCCGGCGGCGTGGATGGCTGCACCGAGCACGGCCAGGGCGACGGCGACGCGGGCGGGCACCCGGCGCTCGGAGCCGTAACGCATGCCGCCGTCGGCGGTCAGACCGGCACCGTCGGCGGCGGCTCCCGCGGCGGAGGACGTCGGCCGCTCCGCCCGGTCGGCGGGACCGGCCAGGCGGGGGGCGTCAGAGCTGCCACCGGCGGCACCGACCCCGGCGCCGACCGGGACGCGCGCGGACTCGGCCGTTGAGCGCTCGGCAGCGGACAGCTCGGCCGCTTTCTGGTCCACGGCACGGAGCATCTTGCTGCTCTTAGCCAGGTCCCAGGCGAAGGCGATGAACGCGACCGTGTACGTACCGGCCGCCAGGAGCATGAAGAGCTCGCTGTACTGGCCCATGGTTTCGTTGATGGGGAACATTACTGATCCTTCTTTGACTCGGTAGAGCCGGGTGTGGGCTGGGTGGCGTCTGCGGCGGCGTCCTCCGGGGCTTGTTCGCCCTCGGCGCCGGGCAGCACGGTCTCCGCCCGGCCATTATCCGCCATGGTGCTGGGAGCGGGCTGGGAGGCCGTGGCCCCGTCGCCGGGACCCTTCGCGGAGTCAGGTTCCTCGTCCAGCGGCCAGGCGGCGGCGAGCATGGCGCGGATCGCGGCAGCTTCGCCGGCCAGGCGGTGGTCCTCGCCGCGGGCCAGCAGGCCGTATTCGACCATGGTCCGGCCGTCCGGGTGCGTTCCGGTGCGGACCCAGGCCCGGCGCCGGTTGACGTAGAGCGAGGTCACCAGGCCGGCGACAGCGATCAGGGCGAACGCCAGGGCGGAGGCCTGACCGGGGTTGTGGTGGATGTCGACGCCGACGTAGCGCTTGACGCCGTCGAACGTGATGGAGCCCTTGCCGTCCGGGAGGGTCTGCGTGGCCCCGGGGGTCAGCACGATGCCCTTGGTGGGCAGGTTGCGGGCGTTCAGCGGGGTCAGTTTCTTGACGTCGAGCTCGAAGACGTTCTGCGGGGCGCCGTCGTTCAGGCCCAGGTCGCCGTAGTAGGAGTTCAGCGTCAATTGCGGGTTGAACAGCTCAGGGTCCCCACTGAAGGAGACGCCCTCGGGGGTGATGAAGGCGGTGGGCAGGAAGAACCCGGCGAACGCGAGCTGGTCCGGCTTGGCGTCCGGGACCTTGATGACCACGGAGGAGTAGTAGTTGTCGCCCTGCAGCTTGGCCACTACCGGGCCCTGCATGGCGATGTTGCCGGCACCGTCGCGGACGGTGACCACGGGGGCGTAGCCGTTACCGGTGAGGTAGACGCTGGTGCCGCCGAGGCTGAGCGGGTCGTTGACCTTCAGCACCTCCTGCTTGGCCGGCGAGTCCGGGGTTTCCTTGGTGGTGACGTCGGCCTTGAAGTCGATCGGCTGGCCGAACTTGCCCTTGGACTCGCGGTCGAAGGTGATCTGGAACTTGTCCAGCTGGATCGAGTACGGCTGCAGCTGGCTGGACTGGAAGTTGGTACCGGGGCTGAACTGGTCGTAGCCCACCAGGGTGTTGACGAAGGTATCGCCCTCCACCAGGATCCGCTGGCCGCTGTAGCCGAAGAGGCCGCCGGCCGCGACGGAAACCAGCACGCCGATCAGGGCGGTGTGGAAGACCAGGTTGCCGACTTCCTTGAACAGGCCGCGTTCGGCCCCAACGGAGGGCCGTTCGCCGTCGCGGTCCCTGACCTCCACGCGGTAGCCGCGCTTCTTCAGGAGCGCCGCGGCATCCTCGATGGCCCGCGACGCCGGGATCCCGGCGTCGGCGGGGATGATCAGGGTGCCGTATTCGGGCAGTCGGGACAGCCGGGCCGGGGTGCGCGGGGGCTGGGAGCGCATCGCCTTGTAGTGGACGATGGCGCGCGGCACCACGCAGCCGATCAGCGAGATGAACAGCAGCAGGTAGATCGCGGAGAACCAGGCCGAGGAGTACACGTCGTAGAGCTGCAGCGAGTCGAGCAGCTTGCCGTAGTCGGGGTGGTCCTTGATGTACTGCGTGACGATCGCGGGGTTGGCCGGCCGCTGCGGGAAGAGGGACCCGGGGACGGCGGCGACGGCGAGGAGCAGCAGCAGGAACAGCGCGGTGCGCATGCTGGTCAGCTGGGTCCAGGCCCAGCGGAGCATGCCCAGCGGGCCCAGCGTGGGCAGCACCGCCTCGGACTTGGCCGAGGAGACGGCCTTCTTCCGGGGCTTGGTGGTGGTGCCGCTCTTGCCGTCCGGCGTGGTTTTCGTTTGTTCGTTCACTCGCTCGCTCATCAGATCGGCAACTTCACATCGGTTTGGAACCAGTACTGCAGGCCGGACACCCAGGCACCCCACACGCCGGTGGCCATCAGCAGCCCCAGCGCTATCAGGATGCCGCCCCCGGTGCGCTGGATGGCGAGCCGGTGCTTGCGGAAAAAGGACATGACGCCGACGCCGCGGCGCACGGCCAGGGCGATCAGCAGGAACGGGATGCCCAGGCCCAGGCTGTAGACGAAGGCCAGCAGGGCGCCCTTGGCAGCGGAGGAACCGCCGGAGAGGCTCAGGAGCTGGACGGCGGAGTAGGTGGGGCCAATGCACGGTGCCCAGCCGAGGCCGAAGGTGACGCCCAGGAGCGGCGCTCCCCAGAGCCCGGCCGGCGGCTTGGCGTGGATCTTGGCGTCACGCTGCAGCCAGGAGAATCCGCCCAGGAAGACCACGCCCATGATGATCACCAGGATGCCGAGCAGCTGGGTGATCCAGCCGTTCTGGGATCCGGTGATCAACGTGCCGAGCTGGCCGAACGCCCCGCCGAGCAGGACAAAGATGACCGAGAAGCCCAGCACGAAGAGCCCGATCCCGGCCAGCATCCTTCCCCGGCGCTGTTTCTGCAGGTCGACGCCGGTCAGCCCGGTCACGTAACCGAGGTAGCCGGGCACCAGCGGCAGCACGCAGGGGGACAGAAAGGACACGAACCCGGCCAGCAGGGCCACCGGGATGGCAAGCAGGAGGGATCCGTTGAGGATGGCTTCGGCGAAGGGACTGTTCACGGCGGCAGCTCCCGGCTCACTCGGCCACGGCCGCGGCGATGAGGGACTTCAGGGTGCCCTTCTCGATTTCTCCGAGCACGCGGGAGGCCACCCGGCCCTGCTTGTCGAGAACCAGGGTGGTGGGGACGGCGCCGGGCGGAACCAGGCCGGAGACGGCCAGCAGGACCGCCCCGTCCTTGTCGTTGAAGCTCGGGTAGGTCAGGTTGAAGGTCTTGTCGAACGCGTCCGCCGTCGCCTTCTCGTCGCGGAGGTTGACGCCGTAGAACTGCACGCCCTGGTCCTTGAACTCCTGGTGCAGGGCCTCCAGCGAGGGTGCCTCCACCCGGCAGGGGGCGCAGGCGGCGAACCAGAAGTTCAGGACGGTGACCTTGCCCTGGAACTGCGCGGCGGTGACGGTGGTGCCGTCGAAGAGGGTGCCCTTGAGGTCCACCGGCTTCTTGCGGTCCGCGGCTGCGAATTCGGTGACGGAGCCGTCGCCGGCAACGTAGTTCTTGTTGTCCCCGGCTTTGGCCTGCTTGGCCAGGTCGTCTTCCTGGGCGCAGCCGGTCAGGCCCAGTACCGTAGCCAGGCCCGCACCGCCGGCGGCGAGGAGGCCGCGCCGGGTGACGCGGACGTTCGTCGTCTCCATGCTCAGGCTCCCGGCGTGCTCGACGCGCCCGGAAGCAGGGCGGCGGCGGGTTCGCTGTAGTCCACGCGCAGCAGCGTGCCGTCGTCGTTGAACACGAGGGAGGTCACGGACGTCAGGGTGCATTCGCGCTTGCGGGGATCGTGCCACAAGCGGCGGCCTTCGGCACTCAGGCGCGTGGCCCAGATGGGCAGCTGGTGGCTGACCAGGATGGCCTGGGCGTCCTCACCGCCGAGTTCTATGGCCTTGAGCCGGGCGTCCTGGACGGCGGCGCGGACGCGGGTGGCCTGCTCCTGGTATGGCTCTCCCCAGGAGGGGCGGAGCGGGTTGCGGAGCATGGGCCAGTGCCGGGGCTTGAGGATCTCGGAGCGGGACACCTGCATCCCCTCGAAGTAATTGGCCGCCTCGATAATGCGTCCCTCGGTGGCGATCGGCAGGCCCAGTGCCTGCGAGATCGGCTGCGCCGTCTCCTGCGCCCGGGTCAGCGGCGACGCCGCCAGGTGCACGATGTTGGCGCCCTCGGCGACGCGGCGGCTGAAGTGGTCCGCGACGGTCTGCGCCATCTCCCGGCCCAGCTGGGAGAGGTGGAATTCCGGGAGCCTGCCGTAGAGGACGCCGTCGGGATTATGGACCTCGCCATGGCGGAGCAGATGAACAGTCGCGTGGGGCATGTGTACCAGTTTCTCAAAGGGCAGGGGCAATGACGAAATCTTCTACGAGGAGTAGAACTCAAGTTTTTTCCGAAATGTTCCCCGCAGGTGGAATAAAAGATGCAAATGCATGTTTATACTGGGTGAAGCAGTTAGTTGAGACTTCAACCAATGAGGCCGCGACCGACGATCAGACAACGATCCGAACGAATCACTTACTCAAGGAGAACCACCATGGCACTTCCCGCTAACCTCACCGCCGGCACCTGGACCCTCGACAACTCGCACAGCGAGATCGGCTTCACCGTCCGCCACGCGGGCATCAGCAAGGTCCGCGGCCAGTTCAAGGAAGCCGACGCCACTCTCGACCTCTCCGAGAACGTCGCCGACTCCAAGGTCAACGCCACCATCAAGACCGCCAGCTTCGACTCCGGCGACGCCAACCGCGACGGCCACGTCCGCGGCGAAGACTTCTTCGACGTCGAGAAGTTCCCGGAGATCTCCTTCGTCTCCAACGGCATTGTCGAGAAAGGCGACGCCTACGAGCTGCAGGGCGACCTGACCATCAAGGGCATCACCCGCCCCGTCACCCTCGAGACCGAGCTCAACGGCGTGGCCGTCGATCCCTTCGGCAACACCCGCGCCGGCCTGACCGCCGAGACGACCATCAGCCGCAAGGACTTCGGCCTGACCTGGAACGCCGTGCTCGAAGCCGGCGGCGTGCTGGTCAGCGACAAGGTCGCCATCAACCTGGAACTGGCCTTCATCGCCCCCGCAGCCTAGTCTGCACACCCCGGCAGCGCCGGGCACTTCCGGCCACCGCGGCCGGCCCCTCGAATGCCCCGCACCTCTTAGGATGATGCGGGGCATTCGCTCATTGGGGCGGCCCCCGGGTGGCGGCTCGAAACCGTCAGCGGGTCCGTCTACAGTGAAATTCATGAGCACCACCGGCGACCTTCCCGAGCCACCCAAGCCAGGCGCCAACCGGTTCGCGTGGCCTGCAGACCATCCCCGGAACTTCCGTGAGGTTCTGCCGGTGGGCGGTTACGCGGGAATGTTCATGGTCCCGCCGATGCCCGTTCCACTGAGGATTTCGTACTGGATTTGGGTGGCCGGCGGCCTCCTCGGGCTGCTGGCCGGCGTCGTCGGGCTCTTTGGCGGGTTGGTCCTCTTCGTCGTCTCCCCCGGTCCCGGCATCCTGCTGCTGCTTCTGGTGCTGATCGCCCTCGCCCTCGCGGCGGCCCAGGTGACGCTGGCCATGAAGATGAAGGAGGGCCGGGAGTGGGCCCGGTACGCCCTGACCGTCGCCGCCGGTGTGAGCCTCCTGCTGGCCGCCGTCAGTACCGGGTTGGCCGGGGGCGGGAGCTGGCCCAGCTTCGTCATCTGCCTCGCTGCCACGGTGCTGATGTGGCTGCCGGCGGCCCAGGCCTGGTTCGAAGCCGGCAAGTCCCGGACCTGAGGCCGCCGTATTTCACGGGAAGTGCGCGGCATCCGTTCCCCCACAACGGCGCGCGGTCGGGGTACGGTGGGACTATCCACGCTGGGGGCAGGGTCTAGGCGCTGATCCCGGCAGTTCGCCTTCAAATGCAGAGGACCGCCATGACCAACCCGCCAGTCGAGCCCTCCAGCCCTGACGGGCACGAGTCCGGCACACCCCAGTACGGGCAGCAGCCGCAGTACGGCCAGAACGCGCCGCAGTATGGCCAGCAGGCACCCCAGTATGGCCAGAATGCGCCGCAGTATGGCCAGCAGGCACCCCAGTACGGCCAGCAGGCGCCTCAGTATGGGCAGAACGGCTCCCAGTACGGCCAGCCGCAGTATGGCCAGCAGCCCCCGGCATACACCCAGGGCCCCTCGCCGTACGGGTACCCGTCCGAGCAGCCGCAGCAGTCAGCCGCGGGCCAGCCGCAGCTGCTCAACACCGCCTTCTGGCTGCTGGTGGCCTCCGGCGTCGTCTGGGTGATCTCGCTGCTCCTGGCGCTCGGTACCCTGGACAACCCCGCGATGCGTAGCACGGTCGAGCAGCAGATGGCCGCCGGCGGCGCGGACATCAGCTACGACAGCATCAAGGGCGCGGTGATGGTCAGCATCATCGTCTTCGCCGTGATCAGCGCCGGCCTGTACGCCCTGGTGGCCCTGAACGTCCGGAAGGGCCGGAACTGGGCCCGCATCCTCGGCACCGTGCTGGCGGCCCTGTCGCTGCTGAGCCTGTTCCCGCTCAGCCTCGGCACGCTGGCCGTGGTCCTCGGCGTCGCCGGCATCGTCATCCTGTACATGCCCGCCGTCGCCCCGTACTTCAAGAAGCAGCAGCCGTTCGCCAACCCGTACGGCCAGAACCCGTACGGCCGCTAGACGCCGCGTTCACGCGCCGGGCGCGGGACCCGGACGACGCCGACTGATCAGTCGGCGTCGTCCGGGTCCTGCGCCCTTTGTGCGTGATAGGCGAGGATCTGCAGTTCGGTGGCCATGTCCACCTTCCGCAGGTTCACCCCGTCCGGGACCTGAAGCATCACCGGGGCAAAGCTGAGAATGCTGCGTACCCCGGCGGCCACCACCCGGTCACAGACGCTTTGGGCGACGGCGGCGGGCAGCGCCAGGACCACCATGTTGGCGCCGGTGCGGTGCAGGACCGCTTCGAGGTCGGCGGCGTCGCTGACCCGCAGCCAGCCCACCTCGCTGCCGATCACCATCTGGTCGGCGTCGAGGATGGCGACGATGTCGAAGCCGCGGGATTCGAACCCGCCGTACCGGGCCAGCGCCTTGCCCAGGTTGCCGGCGCCGACGATCGCGACCTTCCAGTCCCGGGTCAGTCCCAGAGCCGCGGCAATGTGCTGGTTCAGGTACTGCACCTCATAGCCGACGCCGCGGGTGCCGTAGGAGCCGACGTAGGACAGGTCCTTGCGGAGGGTGGAGGAGCTGACCCCGGAGGCCTCGGCGAGCGATTCGGACGAGACCCGGTCCACTCCCTCGGACAGGAGCGTGGTGAGGGCGCGCAGATAGAGGGTCAGCCGCGCCACGGCCGCGGGCGGGATTTGCTTGGCGGCTGCGCCGGCACCCGCGGCCAGGGCGCCGGGTGCGGGGTCCAGCGAGGTCACTATCTGCTCCATCGAGTTCTGTTGTCTTCCCACTCTAGGGCCGGGCGACTTCGGCCCACAAAGCAGCGGCGGCCGGCCGGCTTATCAGTGCCAGGCTGAATGACCTGCTCAGTGGCCGGTGCCGAGCGCGCGGGTAAGGGTCCGCGTCAGCCGCGCCTCATCGATCCGCCAGAAGTCGCGCTGCACCCCGTCCACCAGCACCACCGGAATCTCCTCGGCGAAACGCTCACGCAGGGCCGCGTCGTCGTCGATCGACTGCTCGGACCACTCCAGGCCCAGCGCGGCGGTCACCCGGGTCACGGCGTCGCGCGCGTCCTCGCACAGGTGGCAGTTCGGCTTGGTGATGAGGACGACGGCGGGACTGGGCGCCTGGTGCGGGTCGGTGCTGGCCATGGTTTAACGGTAGCCGGGCGCCGGCGCCGTCGTCGACGCAGCCCTGGTCCGGCCCGACGAAGGTGCCGTGCCCCTCTCTCCCGCAAGGTTTGCAGGGCTTTTCGGCCCGCTCCTACGGTGCGGCGGACGGCTCCGATCACGGGGATGCCTGCCGCATTGACTAGACTCGTGGCATGTCCGAGGAGAAGATCGTCGCCGTCGCCGCGCGGACGGCAGCGTCACCGAAGCACGGCGAAGCTGCCTTCTTCGACGTCGACAACACGCTGATGCGCGGCGCCAGCCTCTTCCACGTGGCACGCAAAATGCACCAGCGCGGGGCGTTCACCCTCCGCCAGGCCGCAGGGTTTGGCTGGAAACAGCTGATGTTCGTCTGCCGCGGTGAGAACCTCGAGGACGTCCATGCCGTCCGCGATACCGCCCTCAGCCTGGCCTCCGGCTTCACCGTCAAGGACATCGAGGCCCTCGGCGAAGAGGTCTACGACGAGATGATCGAGTCCCGGATCTGGCCCGGCACCAAGGCCCTCGCCGAACAGCACCTGCGGATGGACCGCCCGGTCTGGCTCGTCACCGCGACGCCGATCGAGGTGGCCACGGTGATCTCCACCCGGCTGGGCCTCACCGGCGCACTCGGCACCGTGGGCGAGATCCACGAGGGCTCCTACACCGGGCGGCTGGTGGGCGACATCCTGCACGGTCCGGCCAAGGCCGTCGCCGTCCGCCGCGTCGCCGAGGAGCAGGACCTGGACCTGTCCCGCTGCTGGGCTTACAGCGACTCGCACAACGACATTCCCCTGCTGAGCATGGTGGGCCACCCGGTGGCGATCAATCCTGACGCCCGGCTGCGCCGCCACGCCCGCGAGAACAACTGGCCGGTCTACGATTTCCGGTCCGGCCGCCGGGCCGCGACCCTGGGCCTGAAGGCGGCCACGGTCGGCGGCGCCATCTACGGCCTCTGGCGCAGCTACTCCCGCTTCCGCGGCCCCACCGCCTAAGCTCGCCCGGTTTCCGCTGCGGTTGCGGACCGAGGCGGCGCTCCCCCGGATGGGACAGCCCCGGCGTCACCGTTTCCGCTACGGTTCCGGACGGAGGCGGCGGATTCGGACCGGCGCACCCCGGGTCCGGTATGCGCTGGTCCGAAATCGGTGCGGATTTCCCCGAGCGCCGCGGATTCCGCGCCCCAGCCTCAAAGCACACCGCCCCGGTTGACCCTCGTCCGGGCAAAGAAAATGCCCGCTGCCGGAAGGCAACGGGCATTTCACGCTGAACGAAGTATCTCTACTTCTTGTTGCGGCGCTGGTGGCGGGTCTTGCGAAGCAGCTTGCGGTGCTTCTTCTTGGCCATACGCTTGCGACGCTTCTTAATAACTGAACCCACGAAAGTTCCTTACCGGCTAGATGCAGTACCTGCCCGTTGGGAAGTGTCCGCGGGCTTAGCAGCAGACTGAAACAACTGACAGGTTCTTACAATGACGTTAAACGTTCCTTAACAGGGTACCGCCTCCGCGGCCCGCACCACGACCGCGGCCCGGGCAGGGGTGAAGCGCGGCCCGGGCTGAACGGCGGCGGGCTCAGGCCGTTTCGGTGTGCCCGTCGACCACAGCACCCTTGAGGTACTGTTCGACGGCGCTTTCCGGAACCCGGTAGGAGCGGCCAAAACGCACCGCCGGCATTTCACCGGAGTGCACCAGGCGATACACGGTCATCTTGGATACGCGCATGACCTCCGCGACCTCGGCCACAGTGAGAAAGCGCGCGTTGGAGAAGTTGGCCTCCGAAGACATTTCCCTTATTCCTTTTGCTCAAGCGAACGGCTGCCCCGTCTGAACGACATGGCGGTGTGCCGATGCTGAGCCATCAAACAACCATGTGCTAGATACTCTAGGGGTTTCTGGTGCCAATGTGAAAGAGTTCCTCAGGAATTGGACAGGACTATTCCGCCGTAAGCCGGTCCCGGCGGGCCCGGGCCGAAGCCGCCAGCTGGTCCAGCACGGACGCCGTGACGTCCCAGTCCATGCAGGCGTCCGTCACGCTCTGGCCGTAGGTCAGGTCGTCGGTCCCGGCGGCGTGCGCGTCGACGTCGAGCGCCTGCGCCCCGCCCACCAGGAAGCTCTCCAGCATCACGCCGCCGATCGCCGCCGCGGACGCCCCGCCGTTTTCCAGCTGCGCGCCGATTTCCATGGCCACCTCGGCCTGCCGGTGGTGGTTCTTGCCGCTGTTGGCGTGGCTGGCGTCCACGATCAGGCGCGGGTTCAGCTGCCGTCCGGCCAGCTTGGCGGAGGCGTCCGCGACGTCGGCGGCTGCGTAGTTCGGGCCGCCGCTGCCGCCGCGCAGAATGACATGCGTGTCCGGGTTGCCGGCGGTGCTGACCATGGAGGCCCGGCCCTCGCCGTCAATGCCGAGGAACGCCTGGGCGGCACCGCCCGCGCTGCACGCGTCGAGCGCCACCTGCAGGCCGCCGTCGGTGCCGTTCTTGAACCCGATCGGCATGGACAGGCCCGAGGCGAGCTGGCGGTGGATCTGGCTCTCGGTGGTGCGGGCGCCGATGGCACCCCAGGACACCAGGTCGGCCATGTACTGCGGGCTGATCGGCTCCAGGAACTCCGTGGCGGTGGGCAGTCCCAGGGCGGTGACCTGGCGCAGGAACTGCCGCGCGGCCCGCAGGCCGCCCGCGATGTCGTGGCCGCCGTCGAGCCCCGGATCGTTGATCAGGCCCTTCCAGCCCACCGTGGTCCGCGGCTTCTCGAAGTAGGTGCGCATCACGATCAGCAGGTCCCCGCGGTGCTTCTCGGCCTGGCTGACCAGCCGGCGGGCGTATTCCAGGCCGGCCTTGGGGTCGTGGATCGAGCAGGGGCCCACGATCACCAGGAGCCGGTCGTCGACGCCGTCCATCACCGCGCGTACCTCGTCCCGGCCGCGGGCGACGACGTCGGCGCAGCGCTCGTCGAGCGGCAGGTCGGCAATCATCGCCTGCGGGGTGGGCAGCGGGGTGAAGTCGTTGATCCGCAGGTCAGAGGTGGACTGCTGGCGGGCCGGGGCTGCTTCGATGCTCATGATGGGTCCTGTTCCGGATGGGGAGCGGGCCCTGATCAGAACCCGCCGGAGAAATGGCGAAGGGCAGAGAATGATCTCTGCCCTGTTGGCTCTGAAGGAAAGTTGGATGCGTGTCAGTTAGACGCGGGCCCCTCCAGAGCCAACGAAAAATACGCATACCAACGGTTAGTCATGGCAATGACCATAGCGCCGCGGCCGGACTCCCCGCAAAAGCAGCCCGTAACATTCGCCCGGGCGGACGATGGTTGAACCGTAAGCCCCGCTGTCCTACAGTGTGGTTAGACCACATGATCCCGGGCCTGCTTCCCGTGATCCATGGACCATGGCATGCAGCGAATTCCAACGACCGACACCGCAATCCACAGCCTGACAGACCCGGAGGCAGCAATGACGCAACCCGTAGGGACCACCAACCCCGAGGCGCCGACCACCCCGCAGGACACCGGAGCGGATGACGCTTCGGGCACCTTCCACGACGGTGTTGGCGCGGGCTCCGGCGCACCGGCCGCCCAGCCGGCGGGCCCCCAGGCACCCGCCCTGCCTGACGCGCTGCCGGATGCCCTGCGGCGCAGGATCCCGAAATACGCGGACCTGGCGCCGCTGATGCAGTTCAAGAAGCCGGAACTCGGCCGTGCCGCCCGCCTCCGCCGCGCCAGCACCATTTGGGACCTCCGCGCCATCGCCAAGCGGCGGACGCCCAAGGCCCCGTTCGACTACACGGACGGCGCCGCCGAGGCCGAGATCACCCTGAACCGCGCCCGGCAGGCATTTCAGGACATCGAGTTCCGTCCGGGCGTTCTCCGTAATGTCTCGGCCGTTGACCTGGGCACGGACATCCTGGGCAAGGCCTCGAGGCTGCCGTTCGGCATCGCCCCCACCGGCTTCACCCGGATGATGCAGTCCGAGGGCGAGTACGCCGGTTCCCGGGCGGCCGCCGCGGCAGGCATCCCGTACACTCTCTCCACCATGGGCACCGCCTCCATCGAGGACGTTGCGGCCGCCGCGCCGGAGGGCCGCAACTGGTTCCAGCTCTACCTCTGGACGGACCGGGACCGCTCACTCGAACTGATCGAACGAGCGGCGAAGGCCGGGAACGACACCCTCATGGTCACCGTGGACACAGCCGTCGCCGGGGCCCGGCTGCGCGACGTCCGCAACGGCATGACCATCCCGCCGGCCCTGACGCTGAAGACGGTCCTGGACGCCTCCTACCGGCCGGAATGGTGGTTCAACTTCCTCACCCACGAGCCGCTCACGTTTGCCTCGCTTTCGCGGTACACCGGCACGGTGGCCGACCTGATCAACTCGATGTTCGACCCCACCCTGACCTTCGAGGACCTGGACTGGCTCCGGGAAACCTGGAAGGGCAAGCTGGTGGTCAAGGGCATCCAGACCGTCGACGACGCCCGCAAGGTCGTGGACCACGGGGCCGACGGCGTCGTGCTCTCCAACCACGGCGGCCGGCAGCTGGACCGCGCCCCGATCCCCTTCCACCTCCTGCCGGAGGTCACTGCGGCGCTCCGTTCCGACAACAGTGACGCGGCCGTCATCCTGGACACCGGCATCATGAGCGGCGCGGACATCATCGCGGCACTGGCGATGGGGGCGGACTTCACGCTGATCGGACGGGCCTACCTCTACGGGCTGATGGCGGGCGGCCAGGCCGGCGTGGAGCGGGCGATCGAGATTCTGGCCACCGACATGCGCCGCACCATGGCGCTCCTGGGCGTGAGCCGGATCGCGGACCTGACCCCGGACCACGTGCACCTGCTGCAGCGGTAGGAGCGGCCCCCAGAGGAGACACACATCAGGCCGCCATGAACATTCATGGCGGCCTGAGTCGTGCTGTCGGAGTCCTGCGGCCCGAGTCGTGCGGTCGCGGGTTACTTCTTGCGGCCGAACTTCGGCAGGTTGGCCAGCAGGTCCGCGGCGCGGGTTGCGGCGCGGCCCACGGTCCGGCCGATCTGCTGCGGCCGCCGGTCCTCGGCCACGGCTCCCGGAGCTAGTGTTCCGTCGGGCAGGGTGCCGACCGGGAGCGCGACGGCGGGGCTCAGCGAGCTCTCCGCGGGGAGTTCCGTGGGACGGCCGCTGCCGGCCGGGGTTCCGGTGACGGCCTCGGCCAGGGTCCCGGGTGCCTCGGCCGGCGACGCGGCGGACGCGGCATCGACCGGCGCGGCGGAGAACGCGGGCGCGGTAACTGCGGGTTCGGCGGGAGCAACGCCGTCGAACGTGCCCAGCCACGAGGCGACGTCGGCGAGGGGCCCGGGGTTAAGCGCGTAGTAGCGCTTCTGGCCCTGCGCCCGCATGCTGACCAGGTCGGCCTCGCGCAGGACCTTGAGGTGCTTGGTGATGGTGGGCTGGCTGGCCTCGAGTTCCTGCACCAGCTCCCCCACGGCCTTGTCCCCGTCGCGGAGGGCCATCAGGATCTCCCGGCGGGTGGACTCTGCAATGACGGCAAATACGTCGTCTGTCACCATGCCCTCCACCCTAGCGACATATACGCCGGATGGCATCCACCGGGCGGGGCCGGGTTCAGTCGAACCAGGGGTCCAGGCCGTAGAGCGGGAAAACTTCCTTACGGGTGGCCATGACGGTGCGGTCAACGGCGTCGTTGGGATCGAAGCCGACCTCCCAGGAGCGCCACCAGAGATCGACGTCGTCGCCCATCACCGTGGGCGGCTCCACGCCGTACTTCGCCCCGTACGTGTCCCTGACGTGCTGGCGCCAGTCCTCCGGAACGGGGGTGCGTAGCGGCACCGGGCGGCCGGCGGCGATCGCCACCAGGTGGCTCCAGGAACGGGGCACCACGGTGATGACGTTGTACCCGCCGCCGCCGGTGGCGATCCACCGATTGTCGCAGTAGCGGGCGGCGAGGCCGGCGACGGCGGAGGCCGCCTCCCGCTGGCCGTCCACGCTGATGTTCAGGTGCGTCAGCGGGTCCAGCCTGTGCGAGTCGCAGCCGTGCTGGCTGACGATCACCTCGGGTTCGAACGCCCCGACCAGCTGCGGCACGACGGCGTGGAAGGCGCGCAGCCAGCCGGCGTCGCCCGTCCCGGCCGGGAGGGCCACGTTCACGGCGCTGCCCTGGGCGTTGGGGCCGCCGATCTCGTTGGCGAACCCGGTGCCGGGGAACAAGGTCAGCCCGGTCTCGTGCAGCGAAATGGTGAGTACCCGCGGGTCGTCCCAGAAGATGCTCTGGGTCCCGTCGCCGTGGTGGGCGTCGACGTCGACGTACGCCACCCGTTGCACGCCGCCGTCAAGCAGCCGCTGGATGGCGAGGGCTGCGTCGTTGTAAATGCAGAAGCCGCTGGCCCGCTCACGGGACGCGTGGTGCATGCCGCCGCCGAAGTTCACAGCACGGACCGCGCTGCCGTCCAGAATGGCGCCGGCCGCCAGCAGCGATCCGCCCGCCAGGCGCGCGCTCGCCTCGTGCATCCCGGCGAAGGCGGGGTCGTCCTCGGTTCCGAGGCCGCGCTTCTCATCCGGCGTGGCGGGATCGGCGCTGACGCGGCGGACGGCGGCGATGTAGTCCTCACTGTGAACGGCGGCGAGCTCGGCGTCGGTGGCGACCTCCGGGGCGGCCACCGTGACGTGGTCGAGGTCCAGCAGGCCGAGGCTCCGGGACAGCCGGGCAGTCAGTTCCATCCGCTCCGGCGCCATCGGGTGACTGTGGCCGAAGTTGTACGCCGTCATAGCGGAGTCCCACACCACCGTCGTTGGTAATGCGGCCTGGGCGAGTCCGGGCAGGAAAGTCATCCCTCACAGGCTACCGGAGCGCACCCCCTCCCCCGTCCGACCGCGGAATATAGTGGTTTACTACTGTGGACGCCGTTTCAACCGAGGACAAACCGCACATGAAGCAAAGCCAGTCGAGGTCACCCCACCCGGCCAGCTGGCACCCCGGCCAGCCGGAGCGGGAAGGGTTGTGGATCCTCACCCGGCTGCGCGACTTCGTGGACGACATCGCGAACACGTCCCCGGCACGGCTGGCGGTCACCGCGTTCGCCGTCGTCGTCCTCGTCTTCACCGCCCTGCTCTCGCTGCCCGTTTCCTCCGCCACAGGCCAGGCCACCCCGCTGCACCAAGCCCTATTCACGGCCGTCTCCGCGGTCTGCGTGACCGGCCTGACCGTGGTGTCCACGGCCGTGCACTGGTCCTTTTTCGGGCAGCTCGTGATCCTGGTGGGGATCTTCGTCGGCGGCCTCGGCACACTGACCCTCGCGTCCCTGCTCGCCCTGGTGGTGAGCAAGAAACTCGGCGTCCGCGGCAAGCTCATCGCCCAGGAGGCCATGAACAACGCCGGCCGGCTCGGTGAGGTGGGCACCCTGCTGCGGATCGTGATCGTCACCTCCGTGGTGATCGAGGCGGTCCTCGCCGCCGCGCTGGTGCCGCGGTTCCTGTCCCTGGGCGAGAGCTTCGGACAGTCCCTCTGGCACGGGATCTTCTACTCCATTTCCGCCTTCAACAACGCCGGGTTCACGCCGCACTCGGACGGGATCGTGCCCTACGAGACGGACCTGTGGATCCTGGTTCCGCTGATGCTGGGCGTCTTCCTGGGCAGCCTGGGCTTCCCGGTGGTGATGGTGCTCCAGCAGAACGGCCTGAACTGGAAGAAATGGAACCTGCACACCAAGCTGACCATCCAGGTCTCGCTGATCCTCCTGGCCGCCGGCGCCGTCCTGTGGGGCCTGCTGGAGTGGAACAACGTCCGCACCATCGGCAGCATGAGCGTGGGCGACAAGATCACGCACTCGCTGTTCGCCTCCGTCATGACCCGCTCCGGCGGCTTCAACCTGGTGGACCAGAACCACATGGATTCGGCCACCATGCTGCTCAGCGACGCCCTGATGTTCGCCGGCGGCGGCTCGGCGTCGACGGCGGGCGGCATCAAGGTCACCACCATCGCCGTGATGTTCCTGGCCATCGTGGCCGAGGCCCGCGGTGACGCCGACGTGAAGATTTACGGCCGCACCATCCCGGAGGGCACCATGCGGGTGGCCATCTCGGTGATCGTCGCCGGCGCCACCCTGGTGGCCGTGTCCGCGCTCCTGCTGCTGCAGATCAGCGGTGCCACCCTGGACCGGGTCCTGTTCGAAACGATTTCCGCCTTCGCCACGGTGGGCCTGAGCACCAACCTCAGCGCCGAACTGCCGCCGGCCGGCGTCTATGTCCTCACCGTGCTGATGTTCGCCGGCCGCGTCGGGACCGTCACGCTCGCGGCCGGGCTGGCACTGCGCCAGCGAAGCCAGCTGTACCACTACCCGGAAGAGAGACCGATCATTGGCTAGTTCCTCAGGCGCCGTCAACCGCCCCGCCCACAATGCCCCGGTCCTGGTGATCGGACTGGGCCGCTTCGGCGCGTCCACCGCCGAACAGCTCGTCAAGCAGGGCCGCGAGGTGCTGGCGATCGAACGCGACCGCACCCTGGTGCAGAAGTGGTCCAGCGTCCTCACCCACGTGGTGGAGGCCGACGCCACCAACATCGACGCCCTCCGCCAGCTCGGCGCGCAGGAGTTCAGCTCCGCCGTCGTCGGCGTGGGCACCTCGATCGAATCGTCCGTGCTGATCACCGTCAACCTGGTGGACCTCGGGATCGAGCACCTCTGGGTCAAGGCGATCACGCCCTCGCACGGCAAGATCCTCACCCGGATCGGCGCCAACCACGTGATCTACCCGGAGGCCGACGCCGGCGTCCGTGCGGCGCACCTGGTCTCCGGCCGGATGCTGGACTTCATCGAGTTCGACGACGACTTCGCGATCGTCAAGATGTACCCGCCGCGGGAGACCGTGGGCTTCACCCTGGAGGAATCCAAGGTCCGGTCCAAGTACGGCGTGACGATCGTGGGCGTGAAGTCCCCCGGCGAGGACTTCACCTACGCCCGGCCGGAGACCAAGGTTTCCGCCCGGGACATGCTGATCGTCTCCGGCCACGTGGACCTGCTGGAACGGTTCGCCGCCCGGCCGTGAGGGCCGGCGGCGGACGATTGCGGCGGCATTCGACGACGGCGGGACGGGCGAGGCGCGCCCGTCATTCCGCGCCCTTGGCCGCCTTCGCCGCGGCCTTCGCGGCCTGCTTGCTGGCCCGAACCTTGACCAGGGAGTCGGGGTCGACGATGTCCGCCACGGACAGGTAGGCGTCCGCCTGACCGTAGTGCCCGGCGGCCTCGCGCCAGCCTTCGGCCTTGAGGCCGCACTGCTTGCCCAGCAGCGCCAGGAAGATCTTCGCCTTCTGTTCGCCGAAACCCGGGAGGGCCTTGAGCCGGCGGAGCACCTCGGCGCCGTCGGGCTCGCCCTGGGTCCAGATCGCGGTGGCGTCCCCGCCCCACTCCTTGTCCACGGTCTCGGCCAGCGCCTGGACCCGGCCGGCCATGGAGCCGGGGAACCGGTGCACGGCGGGCTTTTCCTTGAAGACCTCGACGAAGTCTTGCGGGTCGTAGCCTGCGATGGTGCCGGGCTCCAACGATCCGATCCGGGTGCGGATCTTCTCCGGCCCGGCGAAGGCGGACTCCATGGTCACCTGCTGGTCCAGCAGCATGCCAGTGAGCAGGGCGAAGGCGTCGTCGCTGAGGAGCTTGTCCGCGGCGGCGTCGCCGGTGATGTGCAGTTCCATGCGTGCTGTCCTGTCCGTGTGCGGGTGGGGTGGGGTGTCAGCCCAGCTGTTTGGTGATCTCGGCGGCGCGCTCCGCGGCCGCACGGGCGCCGGCGGCGATGATGCCGGGCAGCCCCTGCTCGTCGAAGGTAGCGATCGCGCGTTCGGTCGTCCCGTTCGGGCTGGTCACCGCGATCCGCAGGGCAGTGGGGTCGGCGCCGGGTTCGGCGAGCATCAGGCCGGCACCGGCCACGGTCTCCCTGGCCAACAGCTTGGAGAGCTCCGGGTCCAGGCCGAGCTCGACGCCGGCGGCGGCCATCGCCTCGGCAAGGTAGAAGGCGTACGCCGGGCCGGAGCCGCTGACCGCGGAGAGCGCGTCCACCTGGGATTCCGGGATCTCGACGACGGTGCCGACCGCGGCGAAGATGTCCTTGGCCTGCTGCAGCTGTTCCGCCGAGCAGTGCGTCCCGCCGGAGAGGGAGACGACGCCGCGGCCCAGGCGGGCGGGCGTGTTGGGCATGGTGCGGATCACCGGCTGCCCGGCCGGCAGCGCCGCCTCCAGCTGCTCCAGGGACACGGCCGCGGCGACGCTGACCACCAGCGTGTCCGGGGAGAGCGCGCCGCTGATCTCCCGGGCCAGCGCCGCGGTTCCCACGGGCTTGACGCCAAGGATCACGACGTCGGCACCGGTGGCGGCCTGCACATTGTTCTCGGGTTCCTCTTCACCGGCGATCGCGGTGATGCCGGTGTGCCGTTCGGCCAGTTCCGCGGCCCGCCCGGCCCTCCGCACGGTGGCGACGATGTCCGCGGGATCGGTCCCGCCGGCGATCAGTCCGCCCAGGATTGCCTCGTTCATTGACCCACAGCCCAGGAAGGCGATTCGGTTGCTCATGCCCCCATCATTGCAGTCGGCCCCGATTCACAGCCAGCTCACAACTCCGGGCCAGCTTGCTCCCATCCTCGGCCCCTACCGTAGTGAGTACCTCATCAAGAGGGTGCGAGTGATGCAGCAGGCATGCGGATGCCTGCCCCGGCACCGGTCGTCAGCAGCGGGTTTCCCCCATTTTCCCGCGAGCGACGGCCGGTGCTTTCGCGTTAACGAACGGTTCGGGGCGGGGCGTTCGACGACGGCGTCCCGGCGCCCTCCCGGGCGGGGACAGCCCGGCTAGTGTTTCTTGTCTTTCTTGCCGTTGCCCTTTTTGTGGCCGTCCTTCTTCTCGCCGTCGTGCTCCTTGTCCTTCTTGCCGCTGTCCTTCTCGTCGTCGTCGTTCGAGTCGTCGTCCTCGTCCTTCTCGTCGTCGTCCGGGGCCTGCAACTCGGCGGGCTGGCTGGCCAGGGCCACGTGGGGCGGGGGCTCCAGGGGCCCCTCGGTGACCAGCTGGTCCAGCCGGCGAAGGATCAGGCCCTCGCGCAGCGCCCAGGGGCAGATCTCCAGGCTGGGGAACTCGAACATTTCCAGGGCGGCCTCCGCCACGAGCGCGCCGGCGAGCAGCTGGGGTGCCCGGGCCTCGGAGACGGCGGGCAGGTGCAGGCGGTCCTCGATCTCCATGGCCGAGATGCGCTGCGCCCAAAGCCCCAGGTCCGTGGCGTAGAGCTCGCGTTTGACGTAGGGACCGGCGCCGCTCGGGGCCGCGCCGGCGATTCGGGCCAGCGACCGGAAGGTCTTGGAGGTGCCGGCCACGTGGTTGGCCCGGCCCAGGCTCTGGAACTCCTTGACGACGGGTTTCAGGGTCTCCCGGATGTAACCGCGCAGGTCCTTGACGCTCTTGGCGGAGGGCGGGTCCTCGGGCAGCCAGTCGCGGGTCAGGCGGCTGGCGCCGAGCGGGACGGACATGGCCAGCTCCGGCAGCTCGTCCTCGCCGTAGGCCATTTCGAAGGAGCCGCCGCCGATGTCCAGGTTGAGCATGGGCCCGGCACCCCAGCCGTACCAGCGGCGCACGGCGAAGAAGGTCATGGACGCTTCCTCGCTGCCGCTGAGTTCGCGCAGCGTCACGGTGGTCTCGTGCTTGACGCGGGCCAGGACCTCGCTGCCGTTGGTGGCCTCGCGGATGGCGGAGGTACAGAAGGCCAGCAGGTCCTCGGCCTTGTGCTTGGCGGCGAATTCCCAGGCCTCGAGGACGAACTCCACGAGCTCGTTCTGGCCGTCGTCGCTGATGTTGCCGTCGCCATCCAGATGCTGGACCAGGGAGAGGGAGCGCTTGTGCGAGGCGAAGGCCACCGGCCGGGCGCCGGGATGGGCGTCCACGAGGAGAAGGTGGACGGTGTTGGACCCTATGTCGAGTACGCCTAGTCGCATAGGCACATTATTGCCCGGCGGGTACCGGCGGCCTAAAGAGCCGCGCCCGCGGACCACTGGTGGTCCGCGGGCGCTGGTGGGTGCCGGGTCTTAGGCCTCGGTGCCGGCCTCGTCCTCGTCGGCGGGCTTGAAGTCGCGGCGAATGTTGGCCACACCCTCCGGGTCGATCTCGAAGCCGTAGGCGGCGCCGGGGTTGATGACCATGCCGAGCTCGTCGCCGAGGTTGCCGAGGATCGCGGCGCCCTGGGTTCCCAGGATGTTCGGCGCGGCGGCGAGGTACTGCTCGGTGACGCGGCTGGGGTGGGAGAAGACGGCCAGCACGGGGTTGCCGGAGGCGTTGGCCAGCACCAGCGGCTCCACCTGCGAGTCGGGGCCCTCCAGAGTGTCCGAGCTGACGATGTAGACCTCATTGTTGAGGAAAGACAGGATGACATCCACCGGGTTGGCATCCGGCTGTTCCCCCCGGGCGAGCTTCTCCTCGAGGTCGTTGAGCGGCTGTGAATCCATGGGTGTGGGCTGTTCAGTCATTGTCCCACTCGATCACTTTGCGGCCCGGGGCGCAATTCCCGACGACGGCGGCCACGGTCCCGGCAAGCCCCGCCGGGGCCTGCGTTCCGCTCGCGGGTTCGGCCCGCCGTCGCTGTTTCCAGACGGCGGGCCTGCACCGAACCCGCGCGCCGGACGCCGGACGCGACGCCCGGGACCTACTTCTTGGCTGCGGCCTTCCGGGCCGGTGCCTTGCGGGCGGCGGGCTTGCGCTTGACCGGGCCCTTGGCGCGCTTCTCGGCCAGCAGTTCCACGGCCTGTTCCCGGGTGAGCTCCTCGACGGAGGTGCTCCGCGGGACGGTGATGTTGGTGACGCCGTCGGTGATGTACGGGCCGAACCGGCCTTCCTTCACCACGATGTTCTTCTCCGAGACCGGGTCCGGGCCGAACTCGGCCAGCGGCGGCACCGCGGCACGGGCGCCGCGCTGCTTGGGCTGGGAGTAGATCTCCAGCGCCTGCTCGAGGGTGATCGTGAAGATCTCCTCCTCGGAGCCGATCGAGCGGGAGTCCGTGCCCTTCTTCAGGTATGGGCCGAACCGGCCGTTCTGCACCGTGATGGGGGTGCCCTCGGCGTCCTGGCCCACGACGCGCGGCAGGCTCATCAGCTGCAGCGCCTCGTCCAGGGTCACGGAGTCCACGGTCATCGAGGCGAAGAGGGAGCCGGTGCGCGGCTTGGCCTTGACCGGCTTCTTCGGCGGCTTGGGCTTGCCGTTCTTGTAGTACTCCACCGGCAGGCTGGCCAGCTGTTCCTCGGTCATCTCCGGGATGATCTCGGTGACGTAGGCGCCGTACCGGCCGTTCTTGGCCACCACCGTGTGTCCGGTGTGCGGGTCAACGCCGAGGACGCGTTCCTCGGGGGCGGCGGTCTCCATCAGTTCCACGGCCTTGGCGGCGGTGAGCTCGTCCGGGGCGAGGTCCTCGGGGACGTTGGCCCGGGCCGACTCGACGACCTCGCCGGTCTTCGGGTCCACGGTGGGGACGGAGCTCTCCAGGTACGGTCCGAACTTGCCCACGCGCAGGGTGATGCCGTCCGTGATCGGAATGGAGTTGATCTCCCGGGCGTCGATCTCGCCGAGGTTGTTAACGATGCTCAGCAGGCCCGGCTTGCCGTCGGCGCCGAAGTAGAAGTGCTTCAGCCACGACGGGCCGGCCTCCTGGCCGTTGGCGATCTTGTCCAGGTCCGCTTCCATGTCGGCGGTGAAGTCGTAGTCCACGTAGTCATGGAAGTGCTGCTCCAGCAGCCGGACCACGGAGAACGCGATCCAGCTCGGAACCAGCGCGGAGCCCTGCTTCCGGACGTAGCCGCGGTCCTGGATGGTGGAGATGGTGGAGGCGTAGGTCGACGGGCGGCCGATGCCCTTCTTCTCCAGCTCGGCAGTCAGCGAAGCTTCGGTGAAGCGCGGCGGCGGCGAGGTCTCGTGGCCGACGGCGGTGATGTCCGCTGCGGTGAGGACGTCGTCCTTGGCCACATTCGGCAACCGGCGGGCCTCGTCCGAGTCGTCGTCGCCGCGGCTCTCGTCCTTGCCTTCCTCGTAGGCGGCGAGGAAGCCGGGAAAGGTGATGACGGTGCCGGAGGCGGAGAATTCGGCATCCCGGCCGTCGGTGGCGATCGCGCCGAGGCGGATGGTCGCCGTCGAACCTTTGGCGTCGGCCATCTGGGAGGCGACGGTGCGCTTCCAGATCAGCTCGTAGAGGCGGA
This sequence comes from Arthrobacter sp. NPDC080082, assembly GCF_040686595.1. Classification (NCBI taxonomy): domain Bacteria; kingdom Bacillati; phylum Actinomycetota; class Actinomycetes; order Micrococcales; family Micrococcaceae; genus Arthrobacter; species Arthrobacter sp. NPDC080082. The sequence continues at coordinate 555,587 of NZ_JBFBKQ010000001.1, forward strand.
ACTCGTCGCCGGAGAGCTGCTTGGCCACCTGCGCCGGGGTGCGGAAGGAGTCGCCGGCGGGGCGGATGGCCTCGTGCGCCTCCTGGGCGTTGGCGGCTTTGCCGCTGTACACGCGGGGCGAGGCCGGGACGTACTCGGGGCCGTACAGTTCGGACGCCTGGCGCCGCGCGGCCGTGATGGCCTCGTTGCTCAGCGCGTTCGAGTCGGTACGCATATAGGTGATGTAGCCGTTTTCGTACAGCCGCTGGGCCACCTGCATGGTGCTCTTCGAGGAGAAGCGCAGCTTACGGCCGGCCTCCTGCTGCAGGGTGGAGGTGGTGAACGGCGCGGTGGGGCGGCGGGTGTAGGGCTTGGTGTCGACGGAGCGGACGCGGAATTCCGCCTCCTGCAGGCCGGAGGCCAGGGACAGGGCGAGTTCCTGGTTCAGGTGGACGACGCCGCGGGCGGTGAGTTCGCCGTCGTCGTTGAAGTCCCGGCCGCTGGCGACCTTCGAGCCGTCCACGGACGCGAGCTTTGCTTTGAACGAGGAAGCCGTTCCGGCGTCGGTGCCGAACTGGCCGGTCAGGTCCCAGTAGGAGGCGGCCTTGAAGGCCATCCGCTCGCGTTCCCGGTCCACCACCATGCGGGTCACGACGGACTGCACGCGGCCGGCGGAGAGCCCGCGGGCCACCTTGCGCCAGAGCACCGGGGAGATCTCGTAGCCGTAGAGCCGGTCCAGCACGCGGCGGGTTTCCTGGGCATCCACCAGGTCCTGGTCCACGTCGCGCAGGTTGTCCATGGCGCGGTGGATGGCTTCCTTGGTGATTTCACCGAAGGTCATCCGGTACACCGGGACCTTGGGCTTGAGGACCTCCAGCAGGTGCCACGCGATGGCCTCGCCCTCGCGGTCCCCATCGGTTGCGAGGTAGAGCGCGTCGGCGCCCTTGAGCTGGGCCTTGAGTTCGGCGACCTTTTTCTTCTTGTCCGGGGAGACCACGTAGTAGGGCTTGAAGTCGTGGTCGACGTCGACGGCGAACTTGCCCACCGAGGTCTTTTTCAGTTCCGCGGGGAGCTCCGAGGGCTGCGGGAGGTCACGGATGTGACCGATGGAGGCCTCGACAATGAAGCCCTCGCCCAGGTACTTGGCGATGGTCTTGCTCTTGGCCGGAGACTCCACAATCACGAGTTTCTTGCCGGTGGGGGCCTTGCTTGGCACGGTGCTCCTACAGAAAAAAGGTTGCTCGGGCAGAACCGCCCATATCCGCCTAGTTCACCATATTTTGCGGAATACCGCGCATTGATGCACAAATGCGCGGCGGCTTCGGACCCGTGCCGCCGCTGCTGTGAGGCTAGGCTGCGATGCGGCCGAGGGTCTCCTTCAGCCGTGTCAGCAGGTGGCCCTGCCAGCCTCCGGCCATGATGCGGTGGGCGACGGCGTGGCTGGGCTCCGCGGGGTCGAATCCCTCGTGGACCATAGCCAGCCGCGTCCCCGTTCCCTCCGGGGCGAGGGTCCAGGTGACGGTGCTTTGCAGGTCGTTCCCCGCTTCAGCGTCCCGCCATGAGATCCGGAGCAGGCGCCCGTCCCGGACGTCCAGGACACGGCTGGCGACCAGGCCGCTGAAGCCGACGGCCGGGACCGGGGTCCCGCGCATGATGTAGTCGTGCCCGACGACCGGTTCGAAATTGTTGTCCATGAGCCAGTCGGCGATCAGGGGCGGCTCGGTCAGGGCGCGCCAGACGGCCGCCGGCGGGTGCGGCAGGTATTCGTCCACGTGGATGGGGGCAAGCGGTGCGGTCACGGACACTCTTCCGTTCGTTGGGGGCTTTCAGGGAGTTTTCAAATGGCCGCGGGGCCGCCGCGGTCGTCGGGAATCATCGACCACATGGTGGCCATCCGGACGGCCCCGTCCGGGATCGCGTCCGGCGCCTCGAGTTCGTAGTCGCGCAGCAGCCCGAAGATGCGCTCCGTCAGCTCGGCACGCTGGGCCGGCGTGAGATAGAGCAAGTTGCTGGCCAGCACCACCGAGGCGGGCGGTTCCCCGGATTCGCCGCGCCGCCGCTGCTCATCCCGGGCCTCGGCGTGCGCCTTGACCCGTCGGCGGTAGGCGTCCAGTTCCAGATCCAGGACGGCGAATTCCGGGCTAGCCGGTCCGCCGCCGGATTTGATGGTGAAGTCCGTTCCGGCGGCCTTCCAGCGGCGCTCGCGTGCGTCCCCGGCGGTGGCCGCGGGCACCACGATCCCCCACTTCTGCAGGGCCCGCAGGTGGTAGCTCATGGCGCTGGGGGTCAGACCGGTCTGTGCCGCAAGCTCCGTGGCGGTGCGGCTGACCTGGGTGGAGTACAGCTCCGAGATCACTTCCAGCCGCGCGGCGTGGGCCAGGGCCCGGATGGCCTTGGGGTCGGTGATCTCCACCTTCTGTTCCGGGCGCGGCCTGCGCTTGCCGGCCGGCGCCTCGGCGGAATCCGCCGGCGGGTTCTCTGTCTTCACTCCCCCAGTCTAGCGACGGTTTCCAAACTATGAAAGGAATGCTTGACACTTACCCAGCGCGGATCTATGGTCCAGTTATGAAAGAAACACTTCATAAAGCCTCCGGGCCGGCCGGCCCCTTGTGGCGCAACCACGACTTCCTGCTCGCCAGTGGCTCCCGCTTCTTCGCCGCCGTCGGCATGGGCGCCGTCGTCGTCACCGTCATGCTTCGGCTCCAGGCGGAGTCCGCGGGCAACGGTCCCGGCGCCGGGCCGTGGCTGGTGGCCGCCTACCTGGCCTGCTCGGCCCTGCCCCTGGTCCTCCTGGCCCCCTGGGCCGGGCGGCTCGCAGACACCCGGGATTCACGCACGCTGGCGACGGCGGCATCCCTGGCCAGCGCCGCGGCGGTGGCGGGGATGGCCTTCGGGCTGCGGGAGGGTGCCCTGAACCTTCCGCTGCTGTTTGCCATGACCTTCCTGCTGGACGCGGCTCAGGCCGTGGCGGGCCCCACCTGGCAGGCCCTATTGCCCCGGATTGTTGGCGAGGAGCGCACGCCCAAGGCCGTGGGCACCATGCAGGCCACCACCATGATCGCCGGCATGGCGGGGCCGGCCGCGGGCGGCCTGCTGACCGGCTGGGGCGGCCCCGGGCTGGTGGTGGCGGTGGCCGGCGGCTGCTACCTCGCAATGGGAGCCGGTGCCCTACTGATCCGCACCCGGCGCGGCACGGCCGCCGAACGCGCGGGGCGGCCTGCCCCGGCGCTGCTCGACGGGTTGCGCCTGCTCCGGCGGGACGTCCTGGTGTGGGCGCTGGTGCTCGGCGCCATGTTCTTCATCGTCGCCGGCGAGGCCACCAACGTCCTCGAAGTGTTCCTGGCCCGCGGCGAACTGGGCGCCAGCGAGGCGGAGTACGGGCTGCTGGCCGCGGCCTTCGGGCTGGGCATGGCCGCCGGCGCGGCCGTCGCCGGCCGGATCGGGAACGGACGGAACCGGCTCCGGGCGCTGCTGGCGGCGATGGTGCTGACCTCGGCCCTCCTTGGGGCGACGGCCCTGGTGCCCACGGTGGCGTGGCTGTTTGCCGCCTACACCGCGACCGGCGCGGCGTGCGGCGTCCTGAACGCCTGCTTCGGGGCGATCACCATCCTCCGGATTCCGGAGACCGGGCGCGGTCAGGCGATGGCGATCCTTGGCGGGATGACGCGGGCAGTGTCAATTGCGGCGCTGGCCCTCGGCGGCCTCCTCGGTGCGGCGCTGCCGGTCCGCACCAACTTCTTCGCCACGGGCACCGCGGGAGTGCTGGTCGCGGCGGCCGTGGCGGTGGTGGTCCTGCGGATCCCGGGCACGGAACAATCAGTCGGGACCCAATCAGGCAGGAATCAGGAAGCCGTCCCGGACCAGGTTGGCGACGTCGTCGAGCAGCCCCTGCCGGAAGGTGCCGCTGTCGTGGCCCTCGTGCCCGCCCAGGAGGGCATCGAGCGCCCCGGCGATCTGCCCGGCGGTGAGCTCGCCGTCGCACGCTGAGACGAAGCCGGCCAGTTCCGTGCTCAACAGGTTGGTGCGGCGGAGGCCGGCACCCTGGCGCAGCAGGATCACGCCGGGGTGCTCGGCGCCGGGCCGCTGGTGCCGTTCCTCCGTGACGTCGTCGGCCACGAGCAGGTGCGCCGCCTCGACGTCGTGGCCGGCGAGCCAGTCGGCACGTTCCACCGCCGCCCCGAGGTGCGGCCCCACGGGCTGCTCGATCGGGTAGGTGATCTCCTCGAAGCGGCGCAGCACCGGTCCTGCTTCCGCGGCAGGGCGGCGCAGGAAGATCATGCCGAAGCCGATCGCGGTGACGCCGCGGGAGGCGAAGTCGTCCAGGTAGGCGGCGTAGGAACGGCGGTACAGGTCCCGGTCCCGGCCCTCGGAGGCATCCTGCAGCCAGGTTTCGGCGTACTGCTCGGGACCCACCTGCTCGCGCTGGATGAACCACACATCGGCGTCCTCCGGGGCCCACTGCTGCGGCCGGGCGGACCAATCCTGGCCGGCCGGGACTTCCCAGTTGCCCAGCATCTGCGCGGTGCCTCCGGGCGCCAGGACGGAGGGGAGGTCCCGGACCAGGGCGGCGACGATCTCGTCGCCGGGCAGGCCACCGTCGCGGTAGGTGAACTGGTCCGCCGTCGATTCCCCCGCGGTGCGCGGGGTAATCACGAACGGCGGGTTGGAGACCACCAGGTCGAACTCCTCCCCAACGACCGGTTCCAGCAGCGACCCGCGCCGCAGGGTGACGCGGCCGCCGAGGTCCTCTGGGTCCAGGTGCAGCTCCCGGGCATTGAGGACCAGGTTGAAGCGGGTGAAGGCTAGTGCGCGGTCGGAAATGTCCGTGGCGGTGACGTGCTCGGCGTGGTGGAGCAGGTGGAAAGTCTGGACGCCGCAGCCGGTACCGAGGTCCAGGGCCCGGGCCACGTGCCGCCGGGCGGTGACCTGGACCAGGGTGGTGGATGCCTGGCCGATTCCGAGCACATGGTCGCGGCGCAGCACGCCGGGGCTCTGGTGCGCGGCCAGGTCGCTGGCTACCCAGAGGTCGGCGCCCCCGTTCGGCTGCCCTTCCTCATCCGTCGCCGGGTCCCAGCCGTAGGGCCGCAGGTCCACACGGGCCCGGACCAGGTCATCCTCCGCCCCTTCCACGAGGCCGAGTTCGCCGAGGCCGGCGGCGCCCACCGAGGGCAGGGCGGCGTCGAGGGCGGCAGCGGTCTGCGGTTCGGCCAGTAGCCAGAGGCGGACGACGGCGGCGAGCGCGGCGGCGGCCGGGTCGGCAGCGACGGCGTCGTCGACGGCGATCAGGGCCGGGATGAGCTGGTCCCGGGCCAGGGCGGCGTGGGCGGCCTCACCGAGGAACGCGGCGACCCCGTCGACGGTGTAGCCGATGGCCAGCAGGTCGCGGGCGAGGGCCTCGGTCAGGTCCGGGAGGTCGCTGCGCGGGGCATCGGGGGTGTTGCCGGCGGTGAAAAGAGTCGAGGAGGTCACCGGTCAAGTTTAGGCGCGGCCCGGGACCTCCGGCTTAGCTCACCGGCCGGGCTAAGGCTGCCCCTCGACGAACACCCGCAGCGCATCCCGGACGAAGGCCGCACCGGCCGCACCGCCGTAGTTCGCGGCGAACCGCGGATCCGCCACGTACAGCTCCCCCAGGCCCCGGATGTAGGCCTTCAGCCCGGCGCCGCCGTCCGCCGCCGGGGTTCCGGGGATGGCGGCAAGCCAGCGGACGTGGCGGGCGGCCAAGTCCTGGGCCGCCGGGCTGTCCGGGGCCCCGCCGGACTCCGCCGCGGCCTGCCAGTCGGCGCTGAGCTGTTCGGCGGCCCGCTTCCACGCGTCCTGGTCCGTGCCGCCCATTCCCCGCCACCAGGCGTCCGCCCGGCCGTAGGCCTCCTTGCCCCAGCGTTCCTCGACCTCGGCCCGGTGGCGGGTGTGATCGAATCCGTCGAACATTGCCTCTGCCATGATGTCCTCTCCTTTTGTCACTGCCTCGAGGGTGCGCCGGACCGAGGCGATCTGGCGGGCCAGGCGGTCCTGTTCCTGGACCAGCCAGCGCAGATGCCCGGCGAGCGCGCGTTCGGCCTGCTGTTCGTGGGCCAGCGCGTCGGCGATCGCCCGCAGTCCGAGCCCCAGTTCCCGCAGAAGCAGGATCCGTTGCAACCGGAGCAGCGCGGCGTGGTTGTAGTAGCGGTAGCCGTTGGCGCCGGTGCGGCTGGGCTTGAGCAGGCCGACAGCGTCATAGTGCCGAAGCGTCCTGCTGGTGGTGCCGGCCAGCCTGGCCAGCTGCTGCACGGACCATTCCATGCCGGTTCCCTCCACTTGGTCCCTCCCGACGGCCCTGCCGGGCCGTTTCTTCGAGGATAAATCTTGACGCCGCGTCAAGTTCAAGGGTGCGGTCGGCGGCCATCGGTCCTGCTGCGGACCCGGTAAGTTGGAATCATGCCCACTGCTTCCCCGATGCCTGTCCCGCGCCGCCTGCTCCACGGGGCGTACGCCGCGGCAGCCGGCGCCGCCGTCGTCCTCGGCGCCTCCGCCTGCGCGCCCGTCACGTCGGTGGAATCAACGGATGCGAACGCATGGAAGGCCACGGCACTGCCCTCCGCCAGCGGGATCGTCCTCTCGGACGCGGGGAAGATCCTCAACCGCACCCCCGTGGTGCAGAGCGCCACCCTGGGGGCCGGCACCTACACCTTGACCATGAGCTGCGACGGCGGCGGCAAGGAATTCTTCGCCGTCAGCCTGGACGGCAAACAGCTGGCGGAGGCGGGAGCGGCCTGCAACGGCAGTCGCGAGGCCGCCACCATCAAGGTCCCGGCCGCCGGGACCGTGGCGATCAGCGCCTCCAGCGTCGACGCGCCGCTGATCTACGCGTACCAGCTGACCCCCGCGGCCTGACCCCCGGCCTGACCCTAGGGCGGCCGGGCCGGCCTGCCGTGCTTGGGCCTGCAAGGCTCGCGCGGGCCACGCCGGGGGAACCTACGGCACCTCACGTCGGCTGCCGGCGGCTAAAATGGCCGCATGACGTTGGGGGGCGCGGCACCGGAGCCGCTGGTACATATTCAAGACTTCCGCATGGACTTTGGCGAGAAGACGGTCATCCGTGACCTGTCCTTCGACGTCCGGGCCGGGGAAACATTCGGCTTTCTAGGCAGCAACGGCAGTGGGAAGACCACCACGCTGCGGGCCCTACTGGGCATCTACCAGCCCACCGCCGGCACCTTGCACATCGGCGGGAAACCCTTCAGCCCTCGCGACGGCGCCCGGCTGGGGTACCTGCCGGAGGAACGCGGCCTCTATAAAAAGGAATCCGTGCTGGACGTCATGGTGTACTTCGGCCGGCTCAAGGGCCTGGACAAGTCCCGCGCCCGGGCGTGGTCCCGCGAGTACCTGGACCGGGTGGACCTCGGCGACAAGGCCGCCACCCGGCTGGACAAGCTCTCCGGCGGCCAGCAGCAGAAGGTCCAGCTGGGCGTCACCATCATGAACGACCCCGAGCTGCTGATCCTGGACGAACCCACCAAGGGCTTCGACCCGGTGAACCGGCGGCTGCTGATGGACATCATCGACGAACAAAAACTCTCCGGCGCCACCGTCATCATGGTCACCCACCAGATGGAGGAGGTGGAGCGGCTCTGCGACCGGGTCATCCTGCTCAAGGACGGCACGGCCCGCGCCTACGGCACCGTCTCCGAGGTCCAGGAGCAGTTCGGCGGCACCCGCTACCGGCTCAGCTACTCCGGCACCCTGCCCGCGTCGGCGCGCTACGACGTCGTCAGCGACGCCGGAGGGAACGCCGAACTCTCGCCGCGCGGCGGGACGGACGAGGCGGCCGTGCTGCGCGAACTCATCGACCATGGAGTGGCGGTCCGCTCCTTCACCAGCGCCCGGACGTCCCTGGATGAGGTCTTCATCAAGGTCTACGGCCAACAGCACGAACTAGCGGAGGCCCGGACCCGATGACCCACCACAGCACCCTCCCCGAGGCGCCCGCCAAGGCCGCCCCCGCCCCGGTCCCGCCGCGCCGGCCCTTCGCCCGGCACAACCTGCGCACCGTGATCGCGTTCGAGTTCACCCGGACGCTGAAGAAGCGCGGCTTCTGGATTGCCACCCTGGCCATCCCGGTGGTCATCGCCATCGTGTTCGCCCTGGTCTACCTGAGCAACACCTCCACCGAGGCCCGCTCCGACGCGCAGAAGACCGCGTCCTTCTCCTTCACCTACACCGATGACTCCCGGCTGGTCTCGGACACCATCGCCCGGGCCATCGGGGGCACGAAGGCGTCGGACGCGGAGACGGCCATCCGCGACGTGAAGCAGGGCCGCAGCGACGCCTACTTCGCGTTCCCCGCCGAACCGGCGACGCAGACGGTGAAAATCTACGGCGCGGACCGGGGCATCTTCGAGAACGGCAAGTACGACGCCGTCGCCAAGCAGCTGCTGACCGTCTCGGCGCAGGCCGCCGTCGGCTCCCCGCAGCTCACCGCGGCGGCCAGCGGCGACGTTAAAACCGAGGCGCAGACCTTCAAGGACGGCCGCCTGACCGGTGGCATCGGCTCCGCGATCCCGCCGCTGATGTTCCTGGTCATCTTCTACGTCTCGATCATCCTGCTCTCCAATCAGATGCTCAGCAGCACCCTGGAGGAGAAGGAAAACCGGGTCACAGAAATGATCCTGACCACCCTGAACCCCACCACCCTGATCATCGGCAAGGTGGCCGCGCTGTTCATGGTGGGCGCGGTGCAGATCCTGGTGCTGCTGACGCCGGTGGCCGTGGGCTTCCTGTTCTTCCGCGACAAGCTGGCGCTCCCGGCCCTGGACCTGTCCACCATCACCTTCGAACCCGGACCCATGGTGGTGGGGGCGCTCCTGCTGCTGGGCGGCTTCACCGTCTTCACCGGCGTGCTGGTGGCGATCGGCGCCGTCATGCCCACCACCAAGGACGCCGGCACCATCTTCGGGCCGCTGATGGCGCTGATCTTTGTGCCGTTCTACGCGATCAGCCTGATCATCTCCGACCCGCAGGCACCGATCGTGCAGGTCTTCACCTACTTCCCGATGTCCGCCCCGGTCACGGGCCTGCTGCGGAACGCATTCGGCACCCTCAGCCCGCTGGAGTCGGTGATCATCATCGTGGAACTCCTCGTGGTGGGCGTCCTTATCCTGCGGCTGGCCGCGCACCTGTTCCGGTACGGCTCCATCCAGTACTCCGGCAAACTCTCCATCGCGGGCACGTTCCGGCGCCGCGGTCAGGCCGCCGGAAAGTAGCCCTCCGGCCGCGGGCCCCGGGCCGCGGGCCCCGGACTGCGGGCCCCGGGCCGCGGGCCCCCGACCACCTGGCCCCGGTCCGGAGCGTAGGATCGGGAGGTGAAACGACACTCCTGTGATTCCTGCGGCTCGGCCGTGTACGTCGAGAACCAGGAGTGCCTGCACTGCGGCGCCCGGCTGGCCTACTTCCGGCCCCGCGGCGCCGTCGTCGCCGTCGACGCGGCGGGCGAATACCGGGACGACGCCGGCACCCACTGGTTCCCGTGCGCCCACGCCGGGCTGGCGGCCTGCACCTGGCTCGCCGCAGAGCGCGGCGGTGAGTGCTTCAGCTGCGGACTCACCCGCACCCGGCCCAACGACGACGACGCGAAGGGCCTCACGCAGTTCGTTAAGGCGGAGCGGTCCAAACGCCAGCTGGTGGCCGAACTCGACGCCCTGGGGCTGCCGATCGTGCCCCGGAGCGATGATCCCGACGGTGGCCTGGCCTTCGACCTGCTCTCCAGCGCCCACGAGCACGTGGTGACCGGCCACGCCGACGGCGTCATCACCATCAACCTGGCCGAAAGCGACGACGGCTACCGCGAACGGATGCGCAACGAACTCGACGAGCCGTACCGGACCCTGCTGGGCCACTTCAGGCACGAGGTGGGCCATTACTTCGAGACCGTGCTGGTCTTCGCCGACCGGGACACCACCGCGGCGGCCCGGCGGCTGTTCGGCGACGACACCGAGGACTACCAGGCCGCCATCGACCGGCACTACAGCGAGGGCGCACCAAAGGAGTGGAACGAACGGTTCATCTCCCGCTACGCCACCATGCACCCCTACGAGGATTTCGCCGAGACCTTCGCGCACTATCTGCACATCAGCGACACCCTGGACACCGCCCGCGAATACGGACTCATCCCCGCGGCCGACGGCAGGTCCTTCCGGGAAACGGTGGACATCGAGTGGTTGCCGCTCGCAATCGCCCTAAACCAAATCAACCGGAGCATGGGCGAGGAGGACCTGTACCCGTTTGTGCTGTCACCGACGGTGCTGGAGAAACTGGAGTTCATCGCCGGGGTGTGCTCCGCGGCGGCGTCCCGGTAAGGGCCTCCGGGCGCGTTCTTCCGGGTGGCGTCCGCGCTCTGGCCGCCGGGCGTTCCACGGGCTTAGAGTCGGATTATGCCCACCGCGCCGGCCCCGACGCAGCGGCGCCCGCGTGGCCGCCCCGCCGCCGTCGCTCTCGCCGCGGCCCTGGCCTGCGGGCTGAGCGGCTGCGAGTACCAGTACGACGATGGCAGCCGGACGACGGCGACCGGCCCCGTGACGCCCACCGGCGGCGCGATCAGCCGTGACCCGGCGTTGAACCGCCCGGTGATGGGGGCGGAGCTTGAGCAGTGGGCCCGGGAAATCCTGCCGGCCACCACCGCGCAGATCTTCCAGTCCCGGGCCGGGCTGCTCGACGCCGGGGCGGACCGCACCGAGGCCACCGAGCGGCTCCCGGCCGGAACCTACGCCCTGTCGCTGGCGTGCCGGAGCACCCGCCGGGTGGCCTTCACCATCAGCGACAAGGAGAGCGCGCTGGTGGACCTGAGCCTGCGCTGCGGCTCCTCCCGGGTCACCGTGGTGCAGCTGGCCGCTGACTCAGTCCTGACGGTCAAGGTCGAGGCGCTTGCCCCGGCCAATTTCGCCTACCGGGTGGGGCGGTTGTGACGCCTGCTTAGTGGTGCGGTCGCCGGCGTCGCGTCGGCGTCGGCGTCGCGTCGGCGTCGGCGTCGGCGTCGCGTCTTCGCGGGCCCGCGGTCAGGCGGGGCAGCCGTCCGGGCAGCGCAGGGTGGCCGGGTCCGAGGCGCAGTCCGCGCAGTACAGGGTCAGCGTGCGGCAGCTGGGGTTGGAGCAGTTTTCGAACTTGCTGGTGGGCGCCTCGCAACGGGCGCAGCGGCCGATGGTCTTCGCCTCGTCGCTGAATTCCAGGTGCATGCGCTTGTCGAAGACGTAGAGCGAGCCTTCCCAGAGGCCGCGGTCCTTGAAAGCCTCCCCGTAGCGGACGATCCCGCCGTCGAGTTGGTAGACCTCCTTGAAGCCGCGGTTGACCATCAGGCTGGAGAGCACCTCGCAGCGGATCCCGCCCGTGCAGTAGGTGACCACGGGCTTGTCCTTGAGCGCGTCGTACTTGCCGGAATCCAGTTCGCGGATGAAGTCGTGGGTGGTCGCGACGTCGGGGACCACCGCGTCCTTGAAACGGCCGATCTCCGCCTCGAAGCCGTTCCGGCCGTCGAAAAAGACCACGTTCTCGCCGGCCTGTCTCTTCGCCTCCACGAGGGTGTGCAGTTCCTCAGGGGCCAGGTGCGTGCCGCCGCCGACGACGCCGTCCTCGTTCACCGTGAGCTCCCCGGGCGCGCCGAAGGAGACGATCTCGTCCCGGACCTTGACGCTGAGCCGGGGGAAGTCCTCGGCGCCGCCGTCGGACCACTTCACGTCGATGCCGCGGAAGCCCGGATATTCGCGGGTGGCCTTGACGTACTGCTTGACCGCCCCGATCTCGCCGCCGACGGTGGCGTTGATGCCGTCCTTGGAGATCAGGATGCGGCCGGTGAGTCCGTGTTTTTCGCAGAGGGCGCGCTGCCAGAGGCGCACCGCTTCGGGGTCGAGCACCGGGGTGAAGCCGTAAAAGAGGACGATTTTGTTCAAAGCCACGCCTTTAAGCGTACTGGGCTTTGCAGTGCGGCCACCCTGCCGGGCGTGGTCCACGCACCTCGTGACAGTGGCCCGCGGCCCTCGTAGTGCGGGGCCGGGACCCTCATCACGGGGTCCTGTGATGAGGGCGGCAGGTGCGCCCGGCCAACGTGGGAGGGGGTCCGGGACCCACTCGATTAGCGAGCCCCATCCGCGTGGCAGGACGCCCGGGACCGGGGCGGCCGCGGCGCCGGACCGACACCCGGGTCACAATTGCGTAAGCAAGCACCCGCTCCCCGGCCGGACCCTGTTGCTGGCGGCGGGGCTGGAATACTCTCATCCCATGAGTCTGGACGCGATGGTTGAAGACACCACCCACCTCCTGGAGGTCTGGGTCGCCGGCTGGGCCGGATGCCGTAGCTACGAGACCGGACGGGAGGGCCGTTTTCCCTCGGTCCTCCGCGCGGACTCGACCGGGGACTGGGAGTTTTTCGCGCACGATCCCTCCGACAACGAGTTCTCCGCCCTGGCCGCCAGGACTGCCGAGGCGCCGGCCCGGATCCTCACCATCCTCACCAACGACGTGGACCGTTACGCCGGGCTGGCCGCCCGGCACGGGCTGAACGTCACCTCCCAGTCCCAAACCATGATGGTCGTGGACATGGAAACCCAGGACGCCGAGGACCCGTGGCTGCCCGACGACGACCTCCGCTGGGTTCCCTCGACGGAGGGCGGTGTCCACCACGCCGTCGTCTACGCCGGTGACCGGGTCGCGGCCAGCGGGCGCGTGTTCGTCGCCGACCACACCGCCGTCTTCGACAAGATCGTGACCGAACCCGGTTTTCAACGCCGCGGCCTGGGCAGCTTCGTGATGCGGGCCCTCGCCGCGCAGGCGTTTGAGCATGACGTCGAGGCCGGGCTGCTGTTGGCGTCCCTGGACGGCCAGCAGCTCTACTCGCATCTGGGGTGGACGACGGTCTGCCATGTCCTGATGCTCTCCTCGTCCAACGAAGGGGCCGACCTCTCGGTGGGGTGAGCCCCTTGTGAGCCCGGGACCCGATTTGAGCCCGGGTGAAACAATGTTGGAGTGAATCCGCACGAGTCCCTGATCCCGCTGCTGGGCCGCGGCGCGGACCCGGAACAGCTCCGGCACGTGCGGACCATCCCCGCCCGCGAGGCCGTCAACGAGCCGTGGCCGGCGTGGACGCACCCGGATCTGGTGGAGGCCTACGGCCGTCTCGGCATCCACGAGCCCTACCGGCACCAGGTGCGGGCCGCCGACCTCGCCCACGGGGGCCGGCACGTGGTGATCGCCACCGGCACCGCCTCCGGGAAGTCGCTGGCGTACCAGCTCCCCGCCCTCGACGCCGTGCACCGGTCCGAGCTGCGGGTGCGCGCGGACCCCGGAAAGATCCACGACGACGGCGCCGTCGCCCTCTACCTCTCCCCCACGAAGGCGCTCGCCGCGGACCAGCTGGCCGCCATCCGGTCGCTGGGGCTCTCCACCGTCCGGGCCGAGACCTATGACGGGGACACGGACCCGTCCTCCCGCCGCTGGATCCGGGACCACGCGAACGTGATCCTGGCCAACCCGGACATGCTGCACTTCGGTATCCTCCCCAACCACGCCTGGTGGGCGCGGTTCTTCCGCCGCCTCCGCTACGTGATCGTGGACGAGGCGCACAGCTACCGCGGGGTCTTCGGCTCCCACGTCGCCAACCTGATGCGCAGGCTCCGCCGGATCTGCGCCTACTACAACTCCGGAGCGGAGGCCGGGGCCGGCACGGGCCAGTCCTGGCCGGTCTTCATCGCCGCATCCGCCACCGCCTCGGACCCCGGGACCTCGTTCGGCCGGCTGATCGGTGCGCCGGTCGAAGCGGTCGCCGAGGACTGCTCGCCGCACGGGGCGACCACGGTGGCGTTCTGGGAACCGGCGCTGACGGAACAGCGCGGCGAGAACGGGGCCCCGGCACGGCGGACCGCCGTGGCTGAAACCTCCGACCTCCTGGCGAACCTGGTCTCCTCGCGGATCAGGACGATCGCGTTCATCAAGTCCCGGCGCGGTGCCGAAACTATCGCCTCCATCACGAGACGCCTTCTCGACGAGGTCGATCCCAGCCTTCCGCAGCGCGTGGCTGCCTACCGCTCCGGGTACCTTCCGGAGGAGCGGCGCGCCCTCGAGCAGTCGCTCAGGTCCGGCGAGCTGCTGGGCGTCTCGAGCACATCCGCCCTGGAGCTCGGCATCGACATCTCAGGCCTGGATGCCGTCCTGGTGGCGGGCTGGCCCGGGACCAGGGCGTCGCTGTTCCAGCAGATCGGCAGGGCGGGCCGCGCCGGCCAGGATGCCGTCGCCGCGTTCGTGGCCAGCGATGACCCGCTTGATACCTACCTGGTGAACCACCCGGAGGCGATCTTTGACGTCTCCGTTGAGGCCACCGTCTTCGACCCGTCGAACCCCTACGTCCTGGGCCCGCATTTGTGCGCCGCCGCCGCCGAGCTGCCGCTCGGACCGGCGGAGGTCCCGCTCTTCGGACCGACGGCGGAGGGGCTCCTGGACCGCTTGGTGGCACAGGGTTATCTCCGGAAACGTCCCGCCGGCTGGTTCTGGACCCACCCGCAGAGCGCAGCCGCCATGGTGAACCTGCGGGCCGACGGCGGCGGACCTGTGAGCATCGTTGATGCCGACACCGGCTCGCTCCTGGGCACCATGGATTCGCCGCAGACGCACTACCAGGCGCACACAGGGGCGGTGTACGTCCATCAAGGCGAGAGCTACGTCGTCGAGGACCTGAATGAGGCCGAGCACTGCGTGGTGGTGCGCCGGGCCAACCCCGACTACTACACGACGGCCCGGGACATAACCCAGATCGAGGTGCTGGAGACCCAGCGAACCACACGCTGGGGAGATGTCGAGGTGCATTTCGGCGATGTGAAGGTGACGACACAGGTGGTCTCCTTTCAACGGAAGGCCCTGATCTCGAATGAGGTGCTCGGCGAGGAACCGCTGGAACTCGGGGCCCGGGACCTGTTCACCAAGGCGGTCTGGTTTGTTATGGACAACCGCTCCCTGACCGGGGCCGGGCTCATCGAGCCGCAGTTCCCTGGGTCGCTGCATGCTGCGGAGCACGCGGCCATCGGGCTGCTGCCGCTGGTGGCTTCCAGCGACCGGTGGGATATCGGCGGGGTCTCCACTGCGATCCATGCCGACACCGGAGTGCCGACGATCTTCGTCTACGACGGCCACCCGGGCGGAGCCGGCTTCGCCGAACGCGGCTACGAGAAGGCCCGCGTCTGGCTCACCGCCACCAAGGATGCGATCGAGGCCTGCGAATGCGAGTCCGGATGCCCGTCCTGCGTTCAGTCGCCCAAGTGCGGCAACAAGAACAACCCGCTCGACAAGGACGGCGCCGTTCGCCTGCTCGGCATGCTGCTGGCGGACGCCACCGACCAGATGGCCCCCGATACCGGGGGCAGCACCCCTCCGGCGGATCTGGACGGAGCCCCGCAGGCACCGGCCGTTCAGTAGCAACCGACTGGTTCCAGGGCCGGGCGGCCCAGGCGCCGCTGGTGCTTCATGGGGTGCGTTCCCCGGCGGGAGGACCCGCGCGGGCCAGGCCGGTCGCGGTCCCGAACGGTGACCGGGTGAAGAGTTCGGTGCCGACCTGGACCGTGTCCCCGCCCTCGATGCTGCAGGAGCTGATCCGGGCGTCGTTCCGGGCGGCGACCTCCGCGGCGACGGCGCAGGGCTCCCCCGGCGCCAGTCCGCGGGCGGCATCGGCGGCCGCGAGGGCGGCGAGGTCCGCCGCGGCGGCGGCCCGCGAGGCGAGGACCCCCGCCTGGGCGACCAGCCCCACTGCAGCCCCTGCCACCAGCAGCACGAACACCAAAGCGAGGGCCAGCACGGTACCGGAGCCCCGCTCGGACCCCAGGATGTGCCTCTCCGTCACGGCCACCACCGGCCTGACACGGAGGACAGAGCGACCGTGCCCTTCGGAATCCCGGGCGCGCGCCTCCGTCACGATGCCCACCGGCCCATCACGGCGGACAGCACCGACGATGCCTTCGGAACCCCGGATGCGCATCCCCGACACGAAACCCACCGGCCACGCAGATCGGACAGGGCAGGCCTCGCCGCCGTGAGCGGCCAGGGAGCCGTGGGGCTGATCGCGGTGCCAGGCGGATGCCCGGCCGTCGGTGTCCATAGTGCCGCATCGTCGCCGGTCTCCTGGCGGGCCGAGGCTCGGGCCGTCAATGGCCACGGCGCTAGCCGGCCCGCGGCGCCCCGGACCGGTCCGGTCACCGTGACGCTGAGCCACCCGCCGTCGGAGGCCACCGCCGCGCTCGCCGAGTCTCCGGCCACCTGGCGGACCACGGCGGACACGGACGCCTGGTCCTCGCCGCGGGCCAACGCCCGGGCACCGGCCCTCGCGGCCTCCTCCAGCCTCAGTTGCGTCAGTCCCGCTGCGGCCCCGGTCAAAAGCAGCCCCAGCACCAGCAGCACTGCCGGCAACGCGACGGCGAATTCGGCCGTCACGGCGCCACGTTCGCCGGGAGCAGCGGCTGGACCATGACGTCCCGGCGGTGCAGGCACGCTCCGACCCGTCGGGGCCCGGCCGTCCGGCCAGAGGGTCATGGCAGGGCCAGCGCGGTCCGGATCACGTTGAGCAGGAATCCGCGCACCTCGTCGCTGCGCATGATCAGGACCAGAAGTCCGGCGAAGCCGACGGCGGCCAAGGTCGCGATCGCGTACTCCGCGGTCGCCATTCCTGCCTCGGAACCGCGCCAGATGCTTGTCCGCCTGCGGCGAGGCGAGACGCTCCGGACGGGAGTGGCCTGCCGTGCGCCGGGATAGATTTCCCGGACCTCGGCCGACGCTGAATCTGCGGAGGCGTCCTCCGGGGCTGCGGGGATCTGTGGATGGAAGCTCATGGATAGTCCTCTCGAGTTGTCCGGCGCATCGGCCGGCTGCTTCCAATCTCCCCGCCGCGGTGACCCCTCGACAGGCCGGCGTGCGGCCAAGTGGATAACTCAGGCTGTGGAGGAACTGTCGCCCGGTGCCTGCTTCAGGGACCCGAGGGAAGCATGCCCAGCAGTACCGGAACGATGCCCAGGCAGACGAAGGCCGGGAGGGAGCACAGACCCAGCGGCACCACCAACCGCACGCCGAGGGCGGCTGCGCGGCGCTCCGCGGCCCTGAACTGCTGCCGGCGCAGCCGGGCTGCCTGCGCGTACAGCATGGCCGACGACGGCGCCCCGGTGACTGCCGCGAAACGCAACGCCTCCCGCAGGGCCTCCAGCTCGGCCGGAAGCCCCGGCGCACCCCGCCAGGCCGTGTCCCAGTCGGCACCGAGGGCCAGAGCCGCAGCCACCGGCCGCAGATGGACGCGTAACTCGGGGTCGGCTCGGCCGGCCAGAAGCTCCAGGGACCGGCCGAGGCCGGCACCGGCGTCGAGCATGGCCCCGATCAACTCCATCATCATGGCGGGATCCCGCAGGCCCCCAGTCGGTTCCGGAGGCTTTCCGCCGGCCGGATCACGGCCGCACAGCGGATCTCCCACGGCTCCGTGCCGCGCCTGGGAAAGCCACCGCCGCGGCAGCATCGCCCGGTCCAGGAGCAGGACCGTGGCGGCCACGGCGAGCAACAGGGCTACGCCAAGGCTCCCGGCGGGCGCGGTCACCAGCGGTGCCCCTCGGCGGAGCGGACCAAGCGGCCCGACCAGATCCTTCCGGCCGCTGCGAGGCCGGCACCGGCCGCCAGGCAGAGCAGGCCGAGCGGAGTTCCGAGCAATATCCCTGCCGCGTCGACTCCGAGCAGCATGGCGAGTGCGAGGCCTGCAAAAGGCAGCCACGTCAGGATGGCAGCGGTTGCCTTGGGACCGGCCAGCGCGGTCCGCCGGGCGCCGGCAGCGTCGTCGCCGGCTTCGAGGTGTGCGGCGTAGCGGGTCAGGATGTCTGACAGTGGGCATCCGCTGGCTTCGGCAATGTCGAAGCAGGCGGCCAGTTCCAGCCAGACGCCCCGCTCCGCAGACTGTCCCGCCGGTTGCCGGTGGCCCGCCGCGGTTCCCTCCTCGCGGGCCAGCCGTCGGCGGATGGCCCCGCCAATGGGAGCCCCTTGTCCGGCCGCGGCCCGGGCTGCGGACAGAAGCTTCAGCGATCCGGCGCTCAGCGTGGGCATCCCCGGTCGGCCTCCGGTCAGCGGGCGCACCCGGCGGCCGGGTGCGGGGCCAGGATGAGGGGCCGTCGGAACGGGCGCGTGGTCTGCCCCCGAGCCGGCGTCGTCATACCGTGCCCCGTGCAGGAGCCAGAGCTCGTCCCAGACACGCCCGACGGACCGCCCACCCTTGAGCAGGGCGGATAGTTGCTGCACCAGGACGGTCATGGAGGCCTCCTCGGCACCGGCGTCCCGCCGCCGATGAAGGAGCCGAAGGGCGTTCCGGACCGGGCCACTATCCGTACCGGGCACAGTCGGTCGATGCCCCGGTCCCGGCGGCGCCGATGGATCGGCGAGCGCCACACGCATCCGCCGCCGGGACGGGCGGACGGAACCACTCAGGACCCCGACGGCTAGCGCCAAGGCCACACCCAGCAACACAGTCACGGCGTCGTTCCGGGCAGGAAGAACCCCGGCTCCTGGACCTCCGCACCCTCATCAGGAACTTCCAGCGGCAAGGGGCCGGTGACCGCCGTGACCGGCAGCCCGAGCCGGGCGGCCAACGCCGGCCAGGCCGGGCCGCCCCGCACGGCGCCGTCGGCCGATTCCAGGGCGGTGGCCACCACGAGTCCGGAACCGTCGTCCCGCATCAGCCCCACCGATGCCACCTGCCGTCCGTGACGGGTCCGTTCCAGGTGCACCACCGCATCGAGGGCACTGGCGGCCTGCAGTCGGACGGCGTCCGGGCCGAGTCCGGCGAGCGCCCCGAGCGCCGTGATCCTGGCCGGCACGGCAGCGGCGGTATTCGCGTGGATGGTGCCGCCGGCTCCCGTGTGGCCGGTGTTCATGGCGGTGAGCAACTCCCGGACCTCCGCCCCGCGGCACTCTCCGACGATGAGCCGGTCGGGCCTCATCCGCAACGCCTGCCGGACCAGTTCGCCCAGGTCCACGGCACCGCCGCCCTCAATGTTGGTATGCCGCGACTCCAGGCACACGACGTGCGGATGCACCGGGTTGAGTTCCGCGGCGTCCTCGATGAGCACCAGCCGCTCCCGGGGGCTGCAGAGCCCCAAGAGAGTGGCCAGCAGCGTCGTTTTCCCGGAGCCCGTGGCGCCGCTGATCAGGAAGCTAAGCCTCCGCTCCACGATCCGCTCCAGCACGGTCCGCAGCAGCGGCCCGAACATGCCGGCCCGCCCCAGTTCGTCGAGGGAGAAGACAGTCGCGCGGCGGATCCGCACACTGAGCAGCGTTCCGGCGGTGGAAATGGGCGGCAAAACCGCGTGCACCCGGAATCCACCCTCCAGCCGGACGTCGACGCACGGGGAACTGTCATCGAGCCGTCGCCCGCCGGCAGCCACCAGCCGCGCCGCCAGCGCACGGACCTGTGCCTCGCCAGTGAAGGTCACCGGTGCGCGTTCCAGGCCCCGGCCGCGGTCCAACCAGACGGAGGTCGGCCCGTTCACGAAGATGTCGGTCACCAGCGGGTCCCTCACCAGCGGTTGCAGCGGGCCGAGCCCGGTCAGCTCCGCGCTGATGGTTTCCACGGCGGCCAACGAGCCGGCGGTGCCCAGCAACCGTCCGCTCGCCTGAACGGCGGCCGCCACCCGGGAAGCGGTGACCGGTCCGGCGTCGGCCAGGACCGAGGTCCGGACGGCCTCGAGCAGCCCCGCATCGGGGCCGGGGCTGACCTCCCGCTGCCGCCGTTGTCCAAGGCTTGGCGCGTCCACCGGACCAGCCGCGGCGTGGGCGCTCACGGGACCGCCGCGCTCGCAGCATCCAGGGCCGCCGCGGCAAACCGCTGCACGCTGCGCCGGTTCCCGGTCTCCAACAGCCGGCCGAGCTCGGTGGCGGCGGCGATCCCGCGGATTTCGGGCAACACGCCCGCCACCGGCAGCCCGACGCATTCCGCCAGCAGCTGCTCGTCGACGGCGACGCCGGGACGGTTGCGGACCACCAGGGAGGTCTCCACCGGCGGCAGCTCGGGAACGAGCCGGGCCGCGGCCACGGCGGCGCGCAGCTGGGCCGGCAGAACGACGAGGAGCCTGTCGCACTCCCAACCAAACGCCCGCAGCGCCTCCCGTCCGCGGCCGGTATCCACCACCACGAGCTCATAGCCGCGCCGGGCCGCGTCCAGCACCACCGCCGCCGCGGCGGGACCGAGCGCCGGGCCCGGTTGCCGGTTCCCGGGCCACGACAGGAAGGAGAAACCCCCAATGACCGGCAGGGCGCTGTGCAGCGTGGCCGGGTCGATACTCCCGCTGGCATCCGTGAGGTCGGGCCAGCGGAGGCCGGGTTCCTCCTCGGCGGCCAGCGCCAGCTCCAGACCACCGCCCCAGGGGTCGCCGTCGACCAGCAGTACCCGGACGCCCTGGCGAGCGGCTTCCTGGGCCAGCCAGACCGCCGTCGTGGTCGCGCCAGCGCCTCCGCATCCGCCGACGATGCCGAGGACGTGACCGCCCGGCTCTTCGCTCCCGGAACGGCTGAGGTATTCGGCCAGCCACGGGCCGCCCTCGGGGAGCACCGCGACGCGTTCGGCTCCCACGGCGGCGGCCAGGCGCCAGAGCCCGTCACCGTCACCGCTCAATCCAACGACGACGGCGGGTGCGCGCCGCCGGTAGGGCAGCTCCGTGATGTCACCGCCCACCAATACGGCTCCGGCCACGGCCCAGTAGACCGCTGCCTCCTCGACGCCGGCGACGCAGGTCAGCTGCCGCCCGGTAACCGCCACGATGCGCTCGATCTCCAGGCGCAGCGGCTCGGACGCGGTCACCAGCAACGTTTCGGCGGCGCCGCCGACCTCTTGGGCGTCCGGCAGCCACCGGGGCTCCCCCGGACCCGCCCTCCGGCCGCCGGCGCCGGTGCCCTGCCACGGCGGGCCGGGAAGCGGCACCCCGGCCGTCGGCCGTTCCGGAGGGACACTCCTCAGCTCATGCCTGTTCATGGGTCCACCATCCCCACCAGCGCGACGGAAGGTGAGCCGCGGACGCTCTTATGTGGACAACCGGGTGCTATGTGGAGAACTGGCCACACCGCCGTGACCGGACGGGGCCCGACCACAGGGCAGAATTGATCCCATGCATGTGCTGCTCGCCGCCCACCCCGACGGCGCAGCCCTCCAACGCCTCACCCCGGACGGCGCCCCGGATCCCGCCGCGCCCGACATCCGCGTGGTGCCCGCCGCCGACCTGCCCGGCGTCGTCCGCACCCTGGAACGGCAGCGGCCCCGCTGGATCTGGCTCCGCACCCAAGACTGGTACCCGTCGCTGCTGGCCGCCGGCGTCGACGTCGAACGCTGCTACGACCTGACCCTGTGCGGGGCCATCCTCGCCCACGCCGAATTCACCGCCGGGACGCCCTATGCGCGCGCGGCCGAAAAACTTACCCAGGATGGGGACGAGCAGCAGCCGCCCCGGATGCTGCAACCTCCGCCCCCGCCGGCGGATCAGGGCGCCCTCTTCGATGATCTGCTGCCCGCCGCCTCGCCCCGGCATTCCCCCGAGCAGCTTCGAATCGAATACGCCGCCCAGCAGGAAGCCCTGGCCGGTGCCCCGGACCGCGGCGACCGGCAGAAACAGCGCCTGCAGCTCCTCCTCGCGGCCGAA
This sequence comes from Arthrobacter sp. NPDC080082, assembly GCF_040686595.1. NCBI lineage: Bacteria > Bacillati > Actinomycetota > Actinomycetes > Micrococcales > Micrococcaceae > Arthrobacter > Arthrobacter sp. NPDC080082. The sequence continues at coordinate 577,219 of NZ_JBFBKQ010000001.1, forward strand.
TCCGCCGCCGCGATGATCGCCGCGGAAATGCAGCACGCGGGGGTGCCCTGGCGCGAGGAATTGCACGAACAGATCCTCGCTGACTTCCTGGGGCCCCGTCCCGCCCCGGGACACCGGCCGGCCAAGCTCGAGGCCCTGACCGTCGAACTGCGCACCCTCCTGCAGTCGCCCGCCCTGAACCCGGACTCTCCGCAGGACCTCATGCGGGCCCTTCACCGCAACGGCATCGAGGTCAAGAGCACCCGGCAATGGGAATTGAAGGAGGCGAAGCACCCGGCGATCGGGCCCCTGCTGGAATACAAGAAGCTGGCCCGGCTGTACACGGCGAACGGCTGGGCCTGGCTGGACGCCTGGGTCTCCGGCAGCCGCTTCCGGCCCGAGTATGTCGTGGGCGGCGTCGTATCCGGGCGCTGGGCCTCGCGCGGCGGCGGAGCGCTGCAGATCCCGCGGCAGATCCGCGGCGCCGTCCACGCCGACCCCGGCCATAAACTGATCGTCGCGGACGCCTCCCAGCTGGAACCGCGAGTACTGGTGGCGCTCGCCCAGGACGCCCGGATGGCCGACGCCGCGCGGGACAAGGACCTCTACGCGGGCATCGCGGCGCAGGGGTTCGGCGGCGACCGGGCCAAGGCGAAAGTGGCCCTGCTGGGCGCGATCTACGGGGCCACCTCGGGCGAATCGGGACGGCTGATGCCGCAGCTGGCCAGGACCTACCCGCAGGCGGTGGGGTTCGTCGAACAGGCCGCCCGCGACGGCGAGGCGGGCCGGACCGTGACCACGCGCCTTGGCCGCAGCAGCCCGCCGCCGTCCGAGCGGTGGCTGCGCAGCCAGCGCTCCGCCTCCGCGGAGGAGCAGCGCCGCGCCGAGTCCCTGGCCCGTTCCCGCGGCCGGTTCACCCGCAACTTCGTCGTGCAAGGCTCGGCGGCGGACTGGGCGGCCTGCTGGCTGGCGGAACTACGACGGCGGCTGCGCACCCTGCGCGCCGTCGGCGGTCCCGTGGGGGAACTGGTTTTCTTCCTCCACGACGAGGTTATGGTGCACTGCCCGGACAACGCCGTCGAGGCCTGCACCCGTGCCATCGAGGAATCAGCTACCGCGGCCAAGGACCTGTTGTTCGGTCCGATCCCGGTCGAGTTCCCGGTGAGCGTCGCCGTCGTCGACTCCTACGACAACGCCAAGTAACGCCCGCACGCCAACGCCCCGCTCCCCCGGGACCCGCTGCGTAACGTACCCGGCGGTAGCGTTGCAGCGCCGGTCGGGGCCTTGTTACGTTCACAAAGTCCCCCGTCGACACCCGGCCCTCCGGCCGGGCGCGCGGAAGGGACCACTTGGTGATGCAGGCAGGAAACGAGGGGACAGCAACGTGGCTGGCACATTCGAAATCGCGGCGGCAGGAAACGAGTCGTACTACTTCACGCTGACTGCGCCGGACGGCACCGTCGTCGCCGTTTCGCCGCTGTACAACAGCCTGCGGGGAGCCGCCGCCGGGATCACCGCGGTGCGGGAAAATGCCGCCACCGGACTGGTGGTGGACAAGTCCGCGACGCCTGTTTAGGCGTCCACCCCGTGCAGGCGGGTCCGGTCCCACGGGACGGACCAGCCCAGCTGGTCGAAGAGCTGGTTCAGGATCATCCCGGTGAATCCCCAGACCACCACGCCATTGACGGCGAAGGCGGGGCTCTTGAACGTCTGCCCGGCGCGGGTGACGGTGGCCATGATCCGGTTGTCCGGATCCAGCAGGTCCCGCACCGGCACCCGGAACACCTGCGACGACTCGCCGTAGTCCACCACGCGCACCGGGGACGGCGAAGCCCACCAGCCCAGAACCGGCGTGACCAGGAAGTTCCCGCGCGGCAGGGCCAGCTCCGGCATGATGCCCAGGACCTCGACGCCGGCGGGATCCAGGCCGGTCTCCTCCTCGGCCTCCCGGAGCGCGGCCTCCGTCACCGTCTCGCCGGGGTCGATGCCGCCGCCCGGGAAGGCCACCTGGCCCGGGTGGTCATCCAGCGTCTGGGCGCGCTGCAGCAGCAGGACGTCCAGGTCGGCGGGGGCCAGCAGTTTGAGGGAGGCGGCCGGGACGTCGTCGAGGGACCCGAACAGCATCAAAACCGCGGCGCGCCGCACCCGCTCCCCCGCGGACACGGAGAGCTCGCGCCAGCGCGGGTCCGGCGGCGGCGCGGTTCCGGCCTCGACGGCGGCTACCAGGTCGATCAGGTCCTGCCGGGCCGTCATGGCGTCCTCCGCTGCGATTCCATCCGGATTTCCGCGGCCCGGTGGGTTTCGGCGAGCAGCTTCCCCAGCAGCTCCTCCTGACCAGGTGCCAGCTCATACTTGAGGAGTTTGCGGGCCTTCTCCGGATCCGTTTCGCCGGCGCCGTAGCTGGGGCACCAGTTGGCCACGGCGCAGGCACCGCATGCGGGTTTGCGGGAGTGGCAGACGCGCCGGCCGTGGAAGACGACGCGGTGCGAGAGCATGGTCCAGTCCCGGGGTTCGAACAGTTCGGCGACGTCGGATTCGACCTTGACGGGGTCGTCCGAGTCGGTCCACCCGAAGCGGCGGGCCAGGCGGCCGAAGTGCGTATCCACGGTGATTCCGGGGATTCCGAAGGCGTTTCCGAGGACCACGTTGGCGGTTTTCCGGCCGACGCCGGGAAGCGTCACCAGGTCCTCGAGCCGGCCGGGCACCTCGCCGTCGAACTCGTCGACGAGCCTGGTGCCCAGCGCCATCAGGCTCCGCGCCTTGGCCCGGAAGAATCCGGTGGGTTTGATGATCGCTTCCAGTTCGGCCGGTTCGGCCTCGGCCAGGCTGCGCGCGTCCGGGTAGCGGGCGAAGAGCAACGGCGTGATCTGGTTAACGGTCACGTCCGTGGTCTGGGCGGAGAGCACTGTCGCGACCACGAGTTCGAACGGGCTGCGGAAGTCCAGTTCGGCGTGGGCGTAGGGGTACTGCTCGGCCAGCGCGCGGTTGATGCGGCGGGCCCGGCGCTTGAGCGCCAGCATGCTCTCGCCGGAGGCACCCCGGGGCACACCGGCCGCCCCGGTGCCCGCCCCGGCCGCCGTCTGCTTCCCCGCCCTGCTGGCCACGGCGGGTCTAGCCGCGCTCGATGTTGCTGAGGTCCCGGAGCACTCCGACGCGTCCGTCCGTGTGCTGGACGAGGAATTCATGGCCGCGGTCTTCGAGCGCCAGAACCCAGCCGCCGGGCTCGACCACGAAGGACGGGGTCCCGGTGCGCTCATCGACGGCGGTGCGTGGCTGGGCGACGGCGAACCAGAAGGCCTCGTAGGCGGGCTGGGCGCTTCCCTGCTCCGGACGGCTGGCCGGGTCGACCGTGGCACCGATGGGTTCCTGCTGGCGGACCTGCGGCGTGAGGGCGGTCGGGGCGTCGTGACCGGCGGGCGGGACCGGCGCCGCGGCGGCCTGGGTCTGCTCGGAGGCGGGGGCCGCGTCGGCCGGCTTGCCGGCGGGGGCCGCGGATTCAGCGGCTGCGGATGCGCCGGACCCGGCCGGTGCCGACGTTGCCGCCGCGGTTGCGGTCGGGGCCGGGTGGGCGGCGGTGGCGGCATCTGCTGCGGGGGCTGCGGGGGTGTGCACGGCTTCCGGCTGGGCGGCGGCCGGCGCGACGACGCCGTGGGCCTGGGTGGCGGGCTCGGCGGCCGGGCGGGCGGCCTGGGCGGCGTCGCGGGCTTCGTAACCGCGCGGGGTGGATTCGGAGGCAGTGCTGGCAGCGGCGCCGCCGGAGGGGGTGATCCGCTTGGCCCAGCCGGCCAGGGCGGCGCTTGGCTTCGAGGCGGAGCCTTCGGTGGCCGGCTTGGCGGCCTTGGGGGCGCGGGGGCGGCGGAACGGGGCGGCCGCCTCGCGGGCCACAACGTGGGCGGGGGCCTCGGCGCGGTGCAGGAAGTCGCCGGCGAGCGCCGGGATCAGGCGGGCCAGGACCGTGGCGGTGAAGAGGCCGAGCGCGCCGATGAGGCCCAGCAGCATGCTGGGAACGAAGGCGCCGGCGGCCGCCAGGAAGAAAAACGCCACGCTGAAGCTCGCGACGACGGAGCCGAACTGGTCAACGGACAGGGATCCGATCCGGAGCCGGGTGCCCGGGCTGACCCGTCGGGCGACGAACAGGGCGGCGACGATCAGCGGCAGGAGGATCCCGAGGCCCAGGAAGAACAGGCTGCCCAGGTTCCAGAGGTTGTACCGGACCGCGAACATCGGGATCAGGGAAGCGACGAAGAGCACCAGGACGGACCCGAAGACGGTGAGGTCCCGGACGGTGAACGGGCCGGCAACAGCCTCGTTGTTCTTGATGTTCGGCTTGTCCACGGTGAAACGCGGCTGCTCCGCCTTGCCGTGGGACGGCGCCTGCACGGAGGACTGCTGCTCCGCCGGTCCGTCGGTGCGGTTGGGCGCGCGGAGCTGCCCGTTGCCTTGCTCGTTCATTCTGTTCTCCTTAGCGTGGCCGCACCCTGGACAGTGCGGCCTAACGGCAGGCAAAAAAGGGACCCTAAGCGGTCCCCTTTGCCCCCCATCGGATGTCACGACTTCATCTCAGCCTAACCAAGTGCCGGACCGATCACTAGCTGACCGGCCGTCACTCCAGCACCAGATTGCGAAGTCTTTCGCGGCGGCTCCCACGTCGCGGCCGCCCCCGGCGGAGCGCGGCACCGCGGCGCCGCTCGGCGCTAAATAAACACCGTTCGCGGCGGTCGATGTGACGGTGCACACGTTCTGTCAGACCCGGGCGCTAGGGTGTATTTCGGAACAGCACACGAGGCACGTCCGTGACCGGCCGGTGCCCGGAGCCGCGCAGGCGGGACCGGGAACGGTTGACGACGGCGTCCGCGCAGCACGGATCGATGAATGATGAGGTTCACCATGTCCCAGCAGACCCCCGGGTCCACCGTCCCCGCCCGGCAGGGCGACGCCTTCGAAAACCTGTCGCAGGAAAACCGGAAGTTCGCCCCCTCGGCGGAGTTCGCGGCCAATGCCGTGATCACCGAAGCCGAGTACGCGGAGGCCGACGCCGACCGGCCGGCGTTTTGGGCAAAGCAGGCCCGCAGCCTGCTGAGCTGGAGCAAGGACTTCACGCAGACGCTGGACTGGTCCGATCCGCCCTTCGCCAAGTGGTTCGTCGGCGGCGAAGTCAACGCCGCGTACAACGCCCTGGACCGGCACGTCGAGGCCGGCAACGGCGACCGGGTGGCGATCCACTTCGAGGGAGAGCCCGGCGACACCCGGACCTACACCTATGCCCAGCTCACCGAGGAAGTAAAGAAGGCAGCGAACGCCTTCGAGTCCCTGGGCATTGTCAAGGGCGACCGGGTCGCCGTCTACCTGCCGATGATCCCCGAGGCGGTCATCACGCTGCTGGCCTGCGCCCGGATCGGCGCCATCCACTCGGTTGTGTTCGGCGGTTTCTCGGCCGAGGCACTCCGCTCCCGCATCGACGACGCCGAGGCCAAACTCGTCGTCACCGCCGACGGCACCTACCGCCGCGGCAAGCCCAGCCCGCTCAAGGCCGCCGTCGACGAGGCCCTGGCCCACGAAGGTGACGGCACCGGCCACACGGTCCAGAACGTCGTCGTGGTCAAGCGCAACGGCCAGGACGTGGACTGGCACGAGGGCCGGGACCACTGGTGGTCGGACACCGTGGACGCCGCCTCCGCCGTGCACACCGCCGTCGGCCACGACTCAGAGCACCCGCTGTTCATCCTCTATACCTCCGGCACCACGGGGAAGCCCAAGGGCATCCTGCACACCACCGGCGGCTACCTCACGCAGGCGGCCTACACCCACCGCGCCGTGTTCGACCTGCACCCCGAGACGGACGTGTATTGGTGCACGGCCGACGTCGGCTGGATCACCGGCCACTCCTACGTCGCCTACGCGCCGCTGATCAACGGCGCCACCCAGGTGATGTACGAGGGCACGCCGGACTCCCCGCACCAGGGCCGCTGGTGGGAGATCGTGCAGAAGTACAAGGTCTCCATCCTTTACACCGCCCCGACGGCCATCCGGACCTTTATGAAGTGGGGCAAGGACATCCCCGGCAAGTACGACCTCTCCTCCATCCGGGTCCTCGGGTCCGTCGGCGAACCCATCAACCCCGAGGCGTGGATGTGGTACCGCGAGGTTATCGGCGCCAACGCCGGAGCCAACGGCGAGAAGAAGGAGAATCCCGCACCGATCGTGGACACCTGGTGGCAGACCGAGACCGGGGCGCAGATGATCGCCCCGCTGCCCGGGGTCACAGCCACCAAGCCCGGCTCCGCGCAGGTGCCGCTGCCCGGCATCGCCGTGGACGTGGTGGACGAGGCGGGCGAGTCCGTCCCCAATGGCGCCGGTGGCTACCTGGTGATCCGCGAGCCGTGGCCCTCCATGCTGCGGGGCATCTGGGGTGACCCGGAGCGGTTCAAGGAAACCTACTGGTCCCGGTTCGAGACGATGTACTTCGCCGGCGACGGCGCCAAGAAGGACGACGACGGCGACATCTGGCTGCTGGGCCGGGTCGACGACGTCATGAACATCTCCGGCCACCGGCTCTCGACCGCGGAGATCGAGTCGGCGCTGGTCTCCCACCCCGCGGTTGCCGAGGCCGCCGTCGTCGGCGCCGCTGACGAGACCACCGGCCAGGCCGTCGTGGCCTTCGTCATCCTGCGCGGCGACGCCGTGGATTCAGGCGACGCGATGGTGCAGGAACTCCGCAACCACGTGGGCAAGGAGATCGGCCCGATCGCCAAGCCCAAGACCATCCTGATCGTCCCGGAACTGCCGAAGACGCGGTCCGGCAAGATCATGCGGCGGCTACTCAAGGACGTGGCGGAGGGCCGCGAGGTGGGAGATGCCACCACCCTGGCGGACAACACCGTGATGGCGCAGATTGCGGCCTCGCTGAAGAAGTGACCGGCCGGCGGCCCGGAAAGGCACGTCCCGGGGCTGCTGCGGTGGTGGGCGGGAGACGGTGGAGCGTCTCCCGCCGCATCGCTGCGCCGGCCCCGGTGGTGTGGCGCCTGCTCACCGACATCAGGTTCTGGCCGCTTTGGGGACCTTCGATTACCGGGGCGGAGCTGGCAGGGCACCGGCCCGGCGGTGAGGAACACGTGCTCCGCGCCGGGAGCCGGGGAAGGGTCCGGACCGTGGCGGGCGTGAGCCTGACCTTCGCCGTCACTTCCTTCGAGGAGGGCTCCTTCCGGGACGGGTGCGATGAAAAAGGTAGCGCCTGGTCCTGGGCAGTGGCAGGCGTGGCCGCCACCGGACACCGCGTCGGCGCCGCCCCTGGCGGTTGTCTCGTCACCTTCTCCGTCCCCTGGTGGGCTCCGCCGTACCTGCTCGTCTGCGCCGTCGCCCTGCGCCGGATCGATCGGCTGGCGGCGCAGCAGGCCCGCGACGCGCTAGATTGTGAACCATGAGCGAAGCGATCTCCCCCGGGTCCGCCACCGACGGCTCCGGACGCGGCACCATCCTGGTCCTCAACGGGCCCAACCTGAACATGCTGGGGACCCGGGAACCGGAGAAGTACGGCACGGCGACGCTCGCCGACGTCGAACGGCTCGCCGTCGAGGCCGGCGCCGCCCATGGCCTGGCGGTGGAGTGTTTCCAGTCCAACCACGAGGGCGCGCTGGTGGACGCCATCCACGCCGCCCGCGGCAAGGCCATCGGCATCGTCCTGAACGCCGGTGCCTACACCCACACCTCGGTGGCCATCCGGGACGCGATCAGCGCGGTGCAGATCCCCACGGTGGAGGTCCACATCACGAATGTGCACGCCAGGGAATCGTTCCGGCACACGTCCTACCTCTCGGACATCAGCAAGGCGGTCATCGCGGGCGCGGGCGTCCTCGGTTACCGGTTCGCCGTGGACTACCTGGCGGCCTTGGACGCGGGCCGGGCCTGACATGACCCCGGCGGCAGGGACCGGCGCCACGGCCGACTGGTACCGGCACTTCGGCGCCGTCGATGCCCCGGGCAACTCCCCCTGCTACGCCGACTGGTCCCTGCAGATCGCCGAGGACGCCGCCCTGGTGGAACGCATCGACCGGTGGCCGCACGCCAAGCGCCAGCCCCTCCTGCTGCTGGCCGCGGCGCGCTACGCCGGGGCCGCGACCGGTCCGTACCCGCAGTTCCGGGCCTTCCTGGACGCGCACTGGGACGAGGTGTCCCGGACGGTCCTGGGGCGCTCCACCCAGACCAATGAGGCGGGCCGGTGCGCCGCGCTGTTGCCTTCCCTGGCCAGGATCGCCGCGGCCGAGGACCGGCCCCTCGCACTGCTGGAGGTCGGGGCCTCCGCCGGGCTGACCCTGTTTCCCGACCGGTACGGGTACGAATTCGTCGACGGCGGCGCCCTGAGACGGCTGGACCCGCCGGATGCGGCGCCGGGCAGCTACCCGGTGCTGCGCTGTGACACCAAGGGACCGGTCCCGTTGCCGCCCAAGGTGCCGGAGGTGGTGTGGCGGGCGGGGATCGACCTGAACCCGTTGGACGTCAACAATCCCGACGACGTCGCGTGGCTGGAGGCGCTGGTCTGGCCCGAACAGGACTTCCGCCGCGAGCGGCTGCGGCAGGCGATCGCCGTCGCCCGCGCCACGCCGCCGCGGCTCGTGGCCGGCGACCTGAACGAGCACCTGGTCAGCCTCGCGGCCGAGGCCCCGCCGGAGGCCGCACTGGTGGTCTTCCACAGCGCGGTAATGGCCTACCTGGACGCGGACGGGCGGGAACGCTTCCGGGACACCATCGCCCTGCTCGCCGCGGACCGGGGCTGCCACTGGATCTCGAACGAGGGCCACATGGTCATCATGCAGCCGGACGGGTCCAGTGTGGTGCCGGAGATGGACGAGGCAAGGCTCAGGGGACGCTTCCTCGTGATGGAGGACGGCGTGCCCGTGGCCGCGGCCGGGCCCCACGGCCAGAGCCTGGAATGGCTCGAGGGCGCGGGCTAAGGCCTACTTCTTGATGCACTGCCCGGGCGAGACCGGGTCACCCAGGCCGGAGGCCTTCGCCGCGACCGGTCCCAGGTCGTTCATGGTGATCGCGAACCCGAGGGAGTTCTCCGACGTCGACTTCGCGAAGACCACCCCGGCAACCTGGCCGTCCGTGGTCAACAGCGGGCCGCCGGAGTTGCCCGGCTGGACGTCGCCCGCCAGCCGGTAGACATCCTCCGGAGCGGCGTTGTTGCCATAGATGTCCGGCACCAACACGGTGGCGATGTCCCGGATGGCGGCCGGCTTGGACTGGAACGGGCCGCCATGCGGGTACCCCGCGAACGCGGCCGGGCTCCCGGCGGGCAGGTTGGAACTCAACTGAAGCGGCGCGGACCGCAGGCCGTCCACGGCCAGGACCGCGAGGTCGTGCTGGCTGTCGAAGTAGACCACCCGGCCGGGCAGCGCGCCGCCGCCGGGCACCTCGACGACGGGCTCGGGCACGCCGGCAACAACGTGCGCGTTGGTCACCACGCGCCCGGCGGAGACCACGAACCCGGTCCCGGTCTGGTTCTGCCCGCACTGGTAGGCGGTGCCGGCGATCTTCAGGACCGACGCCGAGGCGCGGTTGAGCGCGGGCGTGTCGGTGCTGGCGTCCGGAACGGGGACCGGCTGGCCGCCGATCCCCTCGAACAGGGTGGGGATGCCGTCGCCGATGACGGCGGAGCGCAGCTGCGCGAGGGAGGCCTTGACGGGTGTGGGGGTGACGCCGTCGATGAAGCCGATCACCTTGGAATCCGCCAGCTGCTGGGAGACCAACGGAACGCCGAGGGCACTGACGCTGAAGGCCAGCATGGACATCACGAGGGCGGAGACGGCGACGTTGACGCCGCCGCCGACCACCCGGTCCACGAACCGGAGCGGACTGGGTTTGACGACGCTGCGGATGCGCCGGCCGATCATGGTGCCGAGCCCGTGGCCCAGCATCATCAACGCCACCGTGGCGGCGATGATCGCGGTGAGCCGCCACCCGGGGTCGCCGACAAGGTCGCTGACGATGGGGACAGCGAAGAATGCGGCCACGGCACCGCCCGCGAAGCCGGCGATACCGCCGAGGGTCACCAGGAACCCGTTGCGCAGGCCGTAGATCAGGTAGGACAACAGCGTCAGGATCAACGCGAGGTCCAGGATGGTCAAGCCAAACAACGGGGCTCCTTAGGGGCTGGTAGGAGGCTCATTCTACCGGTGCACCCTGACAGTTTGCGGGGCACGGGCCGCCGCCTGAACGTCGCCGGAGCAGCTGCGGGGCGCCCGCCGGCCCCGGCGCCGCCGCGTCTTCTGGCGCGTCCCGGTGCCAAGTACGTCACAGAAGCCGCAAAATTCTGAAACAATGGCTGAAGCGCCCCAGCCGACACAGTTAGTCAGGAGTTTTCATGGATATCGAGGTATTGCGCCGCGCACCCCTTTTTGCCACGCTCGACGACGAGGCCTTCCGTCTGCTGACGGACGAGCTCACCGAGGTGGACCTTTCCCGCGGTGCCTCGGTCTTCCGGGAAGGCGACCAGGGCGACCAGCTCTACTTCATCGTCTCCGGCAAGGTGAAGCTCGGCCGCACCTCCCCCGACGGCCGCGAGTCGCTGCTGGCGATCCTCGGACCGGGCGAGCTGTTCGGTGAGATGGCCCTCTTCGACCCGAGCCCCCGCACCGCCACCGCGACGGCCGTGTCCGAGACCCGCCTCGCGGGCCTGAAGAACGAGAGCCTGAACGCCCTGCTCCGCAGCCGCCCCGAGGTATCCGCCCAGCTGCTGCAGGCATTGGCCCGCCGCCTGCGCCGCACCAACGACTCCCTCTCGGACCTGGTCTTCTCCGACGTTCCGGGCCGCGTGGCGAAGGCCCTGCTGGACCTCGCAGACCGCTTCGGCCGTCCGGCGACCGACGGCGTGCTGGTCGCCCACGAACTGACCCAGGAAGAGCTCGCGCAGCTGGTCGGCGCCTCCCGCGAGACGGTCAACAAGGCCCTGGCGGAGTTCGTCCAGCGCGGCTGGCTGCGCCTCGAGGCCCGAGCCGTCGTCATCCTGGACATGCAGCGCCTCCGCCAGCGCTCCCGCTAAACGCACCCCAGCAGCAAACACCAAAGGGCCGGCTCCGATTTCCTCGGAGCCGGCCCTTTGGCGTAGTTGACGGGCGGGGCTAGCGTTCGCGCTGGGGCTCGTTGGCGACGGTTTTGGCGGCCTCGACTTCGAGCATGAGCAAGCCGTCCTCCTCCACCAGCGTCGGCTGGTAGACGTGGGCGCTGCGCTTGTAGCTGAGGTAGGCGATGCAGCCGTTGGCGCTGGCCATCTTCTCGAGCATGATCTCCGAGCCGGGAACCAGGAGCTGGCCGAGGCGGAGACCCACGGTGTTCGGCTGGCCCACCTCGTCACCCAACGCGGTGGTGTCCCGCTCGGCAATGACCTTGCGGACGCAGACCCAGCGCGCCCACACACCCTTGCTGGCCAGCATGGACGGCTGCTGATTCATCGGCACGGTGGCGGCGAAGTAGCGGGTATTGAAGCGCCGGTGCGAGAAGTCGGGGCTGAGCCAGTTGACCAGCGGCTTGAGCAGGTCCGTGCGGACGGAGAGGCCGCGCTTGGCCAGCACGTCGGTGAAGGATTTCTCCTGCTCCGCGACGGCTTCCCGGGCCCGCATCCACTCCGGGGAGGTGTTGTTCTCCACCGTGGAGGACAGGTCCGGTCCGGCGAGGAGGATGCCCGTTTCTTCGAACAGCTCGCGGATTGCGCCGATCACGTGCCGGCGGGCGAGGCCGACGTCGGCCGTTCCCATCCGTTCCGCCCAGTAGGCGGGCGGCGGCCCGAGCCAGCCGACGGCGTCGTCGTCGGAGGACTCCAGCGAGCCGCCCGGGAAAGCGAGCACGCCCAGCGGCGAGGTGCCCGGCCGGTAGCCGAGCCAGGTCTCCAGCCCCGTAGGCGAATCCCGGAGCAGCACCACGGAGGAGGCGAAACGCGGGGCGCGCGGGGTGCGCTCCCCGTGTTCCAGCCAGCTGCGGGCCGCTCCCTCGAGGTCCGGGGGAAGATCAAACAAACGTCGTGCGAGGTGAGGCAAGGAAAGCGACCGGCCTTAGGCAAATTCTGCGATCAGTTCGACTTCCACCGGGGAATCGAGCGGCAGGACGGAGACACCGACGGCGGAGCGGGCGTGCTGGCCGGCGTCGCCGAGAACCTTGCCCAGCAGCTCGGAGGCGCCGTTGATGACGCCGGGCTGGCCGGTGAAGGACGGGTCGGAGGAGACGAAGCCGACCACCTTGACGATCCGGGTGATCCGGTCCAGGTCGCCGATGACGCTCTTGACCGCGGCGAGGGCGTTCACGGCGCAGATCGCGGCGTAGCGCTGGGCGTCTTCCGGGGAGACGGTGGCCTCGTCGGAGGCACCCTCGGCGCCGGAGGAGACCTTGCCGGTCTCTTCCAGGCGTCCGCCGACAAACGGCAGCTGGCCGGAGGTGTAGACGTGGTTGCCGGAGACGACGGCGGGCACGTAGGCGGCCACGGGTGCGGCCACCTCGGGGAGCGTCAGGCCGAGTTCGGCGAGGCGCTGTTCGACGGCGGACGTGGCGCCCGCGGAGGCTGCCGGCGTCGTGGCTTCGGACGTGCTCATGGTTACTGCTTCTCCCGCTTCAGGTAGGCCACCAGGCCGTTGCCGTCGGGGCCCGGAACTACCTGCACCAGCTCCCAGCCGTCGTCACCCCACTGATCAAGAATCTGCTTGGTGGCGTGAATAATGAGCGGAATCGTGGCGTACTCCCATTTGGTCATGAAGGAAAGCCTAGTGCTTGCCGCTAAAGTGGAAAACATGGCGACTGGTAAGAACCCTGTATTCGACACTGCCACCACCCTCGGAAAGCTCATCCTTTTCCTTGGCGTGAGTGTTGTCTGTGGCGTGCTCGTTGCGGGGCTGCTTGTTCCCGCCGCGGCGCTCTCGGGCAACACGGCCAGCGGGTCGATCAAATTCTTTGAGGCCCTCCCGGCGGAACTCCAGGTGGACCCGCCGAGCCAGGCCACCACCATCCTCGCCGCCGACGGCAGCGTGATCGCCAGCGTCTACTCGGAGAACCGCACGCGCGTCTCCCTGGACCAGATGTCTCCGTACATCAAGGACGCCGTGGTCTCGATCGAGGACAGCCGCTTCTACGAGCACGGCGGCGTGGACACCACCGGTATCCTCCGCGCGCTCGTGGCGACCGCCCGCGGCAACAAGCAGGGCGCCTCCACCATCACGCAGCAGTACGTGAACAACGTCATCAACTCCTCTCTGGAGATGGAGGGCAAGAGCGACCAGGTGCTCCTCAACGGCGTCAACAAGAGCATCGGCGACAAGCTCCGCGAGATGAAGCTCTCGATCGCCCTGGAGAAGAAGTTCTCCAAGGAGCAGATCCTCGAGGGCTACCTCAACATCGTCTTCTTCAACCGCGACGCCTACGGCATCGAGGCGGCCTCGAAGTTCTTCTTCAGCACCTCCGCCAAGGACCTGACGCTGCCGCAGGCCGCGCTGCTGGCCGGCCTGGTCAACAGCCCGTCCTTCTACGACCCGATCACCCACCCGGACAACGCCAAGGTCCGCCGCGACCTGGTCCTCAAGGCCATGCTCACCCAGGGAAAGATCAAGCAGGCCGACTACGACGCCGCCGTCGCCACCCCGGTGGAAACCAAGGTGACCCAGCCCAAGCAGGGCTGCGGCAACGCCACCATGGCCCCGTACTTCTGCGACTACGTCATGCACCTGCTGCAGAACAACCCCGCCTACGGCGCGGACGCCGATGCCCGGGAGCGGAAGATTTTCCGCGGCGGCCTGACCATCAAGACCACCTTGGACCCCAAGGCCCAAGCCGTGGCCCAGGAGCAGGTCAACGCCACCGCCGGGGCTAACCCGGACAAGTGGGGAGCCTCGCTGGTGTCCGTCCAGCCCGGCACCGGCAAGATCATCGACATGGCCCAGAACACTTCCTTCCTGGCCGGCGACGGCAAGTTCGATACCCAGCTGAACTTCAACGTCGACGCCTATGACAGCAAGGGCCAGGACCTCAACGGCGTGGGCGGCATGCAGCCCGGCTCGACCATGAAGCCGTTCACGTTTGCGGAGTGGCTGAACGAGGGCAAGTCGATGAACACCATCGTCGACGGCTCCGTCCGGAAATATCCGATCAACTTCAAGTGGAGGAATTCCTGCGGCGTGACCACCGGCGCCTACAACACGGCGGAGTCGGCACTGGGTGCGGCGGACGACCTGCAGAATGCCGAGGACGGCTACTACAAGCCCATGACGGTCCTGCAGGGCCTGTATAACTCCATCAACACGGTGACCTTCGCTTCCGCAGCCCAGTTGGACTTCTGCGGTATCCAGAAGATGGTGGATTCCGTGGGGCTGCACTCGGGACTCCCCGCCAAGGACAAAGACCAAAAGATCATCCTTGATGCCAACGGCAACATCGCGGACCCGAACCCCAAGATCAACATGTTCACGACGGGGAACCTGCTGGGCTCCACCCAGACGTCGCCGCTGGCCATGGCCAGCGCCTTCGCGACCTTCGCCAACGACGGCAAGTACTGCGAGCCGATCGCCATCACCTCGGTGACCGACGCCAACGGAGCGCAGTTGCCAGCCCAGAACACCAACTGCCGGGACGCGGTCAAGCCCGAAGTTGCCCGCGGCGTGAACTACGCGCTGCAGGAGGTCTTGAACCGCGGTTCCGGCTCACTGATCCGGCCGCGGATCTCCACCCGGACCGATTTCCCGATCGGCGCGAAGACGGGTACCTCGAACAACAACGGTTCCACCTGGGTGGTGGGCCACACCACCGGCCTGGCCACCGCCTCCTGGTTCGGTGACGCGCTGGGCGCCCAGGGCCGAGCCGGCCAGAACCTCACGATCAACGGCCAGTTCTACAAGGGCATCGACGGCTACATGCTCGCCGGGCCGCAGTTCTCGAACTTTATGTCCGCCGTTGCCCCGGGCTACGGAACGAATCCGTTCCCGGAGCCGCCGTCCAACCTGCTCAACGGCTACACGCCCAGCCCGGTGCCCAACACCCGGCAGAACACCCAGGCGACGCCGGCACCGAATAACCCGGCACCGAGCAGCCCGGCTGCACCGGCTCCCGCGCCGAGCAGCCCGGCACCGGCCCCGACCAAGCCCGGCAACGGTAACGGCTAACACATGGCCGACATGAGCACGCTGGCGAGCCGCGTCCGAAGCATCGGGCGCGGCCTTGCCGTCACCACCGCCGTCGGAGCCGCGGCGGGTGCCGCCGCCACGGGTTACGGCCTGTGGGAGAAGAACCAGTTCGTCCTGCGCGAGGAGTCGCTGGCGATCCTGCCCCCGGGCTACGGCCCGCTGCGCGTGCTGCACCTCAGCGACATCCACTTCATTCCCGGGCAGCGTAAGAAGGCCGACTGGCTGGCCTCCCTGGCGGAGCTGGAGCCGGACCTGGTGGTCAACACCGGCGACAATGTCAGCCACGTCAAGGCCATCGGCCCGGTCCTCGACGCCCTCCGGCCGTTGCTTCGGTTCCCGGGCGTCTTCGTGCCGGGATCCAATGACTACTACGCGCCCCGGTTCAAGAACCCCGCGTCGTACTTCACCGGCCCCTCCTCCACCCCCAAGACCCCCGTGGCCCTCGACTGGCCCCGGCTGCGCACCGGATTCGGCATGTCCGGCTGGGTGGACCTGACCAACCGCTGCCAGTCCCTGGTGGTGGACGGCCTCCGGCTGGACTTCTCCGGCGTGGACGACCCGCACCTGCGCCTGGAAAAGTACGCCGGCTGGCCCCGCGGCACCCGCGGCCAGGACACCAAACCGCACCTGCGGATCGCCGTCGCCCATGCCCCCTACCAGCGCGTCCTGGACCACTTCACCGACGACGCGGCAGACCTGATCCTCGCCGGGCACACCCACGGCGGCCAGATCTGCCTCCCCGGCTACGGCGCGCTCGTAGCCAACTGCGACCTGCCCACCTGGCGGGCCAAGGGCCTGCACGACTGGGAAAGCAACGGGCGGACGACGCCGGTCAACGTCTCCGGCGGCATCGGCACCTCACGCTTCGCCCCGGTCCGCATCGCCTGCAAGCCCGAGGCCGTGCTGCTGACCCTCACCGCGAAGGCTTAGACGCACCGGCCCGCAGCGGTCCGGTCATTACGGAACATAATTTCTGCGCCAGATTCGCGGGGGCCGCAGAATGCTGTGAACGTGGTCACGCCATGGCCTAGGGTAGTTGCTACCGGAAACTACATTCAGTTGCGTAAACCCTTTCGCAGTTGCAGTTAAGAAGCAGGCATGGCTACACAGACCCCGTTCTTCACTTCCATCAACCGCCTCTATCCCCACGTCCGGCCGATCCTGCCGCGCCTGATCATGGGCCTGCTCAGTGCCCTGATGGCCAGCGTCGTCGCCCTCGCTATCCCCCAGGTCCTGCGGGTCCTGATCAACGATTCGCTCAAGCCCGGCGGCAGCGGCCAGGCTGTCTGGATCTCCGCCGGGATCGTCCTGCTGCTCGGCATCGCCGAGGCCGGGTTGGTGGCCTTGCGCCGGCAATTCGTGATCAACCCCGCCACCACGGTGGAAACCCGGATGCGGGTCTCCCTCTACGACCACCTGCAGGACCTCGCCGTGGCGTTCCACGACCGGTGGGGGTCAGGGCAGCTCCTGTCCCGGGCCATGACGGACCTGAACTTCCTCCGCCGCTGGATGGCCTTCGGCGCGATCATGCTGGTGGTCACCACGCTGACCGTGCTGATCGGCGTCGTGGTCATGTTCGCCATGAGCTGGCAGCTGGCCCTGATCTTCCTCGCCGCGGCCGTTCCGATCATGATCTACGGCTTCCGGTTCCGGACCCGGTACTCCAAGGTGGCCCGCCGCAGCCAGGACCAGGCCGGTGACCTGGCCACCACCGTGGAGGAATCGGTCCACGGCATCCGCGTGCTCAAGGCGTTCGGGCGCAGCCGCGAGGCCCTGGAGAACTTCAACGAACAAGCCGAGGAACTGCGCCAGACCGAGATCGATAAGGCCAAGCACCTGGCCACCTTCAGCCTCGTGGTCACACTGCTGCCCGAACTCGCGCTCGGCGCCGGCCTGGTCGTCGGCGTCCTGCTCGCCGCCGACGGCCAGCTCAGCATCGGCGCCCTGGTGGCCTTCTTCGCCACCGCCGCCGTCATCGCCGCCCCCGTGGAGGTCTGCGGCATGCTCCTGGCCATGGCGCTGACAGCCAAGACCGCCATCGACCGGCACTTCGAGGTGATGGACGCGGTGAACACCATCACCAGCCCGGAGCAGCCCCGCAGCCCGGTCGACCTGAAGGGGGCGCTGTCCTTCCGGCACGCCACCTTCGCCTTCGACGACGCCCCGGACAAGCCCATCCTCAAGGACATCACCCTGGACATCAGGCCCGGCGAGACCATGGCACTGGTGGGCATCACCGGCAGCGGCAAGAGCGCCCTGCTGCAACTGGTCCCCCGCCTTTTCGACGTGACCGCCGGTTCGGTGGAGATCGACGGCGTCGACGTGCGCGAGTTCGACGTCGCCGGGCTGCGCAGCGCCGTGGCGGTCGCCTTCGAGGACACCACCCTGTTCTCCAACTCGGTCCGGGACAACGTCCTGCTCGGCGTCGCGGACACCGTCCCCCCGGAGCGCCGGGAGGAGATCCTGGCCGAGGCCCTGGACACCGCCCAGGCCCACTTCGCCTACTCGCTGCCCGAGGGACTCGACACCCTGATCGGCGAGGAGGGCCTCAGCCTCTCCGGCGGCCAGCGCCAGCGCATCGCCCTGGCCCGCGCCGTCGCCGCCGACCCCACCGTGCTGGTCCTCGACGACCCGCTCTCGGCTCTGGACGTCAATACCGAGGAACTGGTGGAAACCCGGCTGCGCGAGGTCCTCGCGGACACCACCACCCTGGTGGTGGCACACCGGCCCTCCACCGTGGCCCTCGCGGACCGGGTGGCCCTGCTGCAGGACGGCCGGATCACCGCGGTGGGCACCCACACCGAACTGCTGGCGAAGAACAGCCACTACCGCTACGTCATCGCCAGCCTGGACCCGGAACCGCGGGACCTGGACTCCGAGCTTTCCGCCCTCGAGGCCGAGGAGGTTTCGCCATGAGCACCGCCACCTTCGGCACCGCGAACGAGGACAACGCCCACCTCTCCAAGACCGAGAGCCGCGCCGTGCGGCGCCGCTCCCTGGCCCTGCTGGGCTCCCTGATCCGGCCCGTCCGGCTGCGCTTCTGGCTCACTATCGCCGCCGTCGTCCTGTCCCAGGCCGCCCGTGTGGCAGGCCCCGCCCTGATCGCCTTCGGCATCGACCGGGCGCTCCCCGCGCTGCAATCCGGGGACAGCTTCCCGCTGGTCTTCGCCGGCGCGGCCTACCTGGCGGCGGCGATCGCGACGGCATGGCTGACCGCCCTCTACGTGACGTCCACCGCCCGGCTGAGCCAGTCAATGCTGCTGGACTTGCGGGTCCGGGTCTTCCGGCAGACGCAGCGGCTGAGCCTGGAGTTCCACGAGAAGTACACCTCGGGCCGGATCATCGCCCGGCAGACCTCCGATTTGGAAGCGCTGCGCGAACTCCTGGACTCCGGGGTCTCGTCGCTCGCGTCGGGGCTGCTGTTCATGATCTTCACGGCCATCACCATCTTCGCCCTGGACTGGCGCAGCGGCCTGCTGGTCCTGGCCGCCGGCGTCCCGATGTACTTCCTGTCCCGCTGGTACCAGAAGCATTCGCAGATCGCATTCCGGGAGTCCCGGGTGGTCTCGGCCCGGCTGATCGTGCACTTCGTGGAGACCATGACCGGCATCCGTGCCGTGAAGGCCTTCCGCAAGGAACGGCAGAACGCCGAACGCTACGCCGAGCTGTCCGAGGAATACCGGCTGGTCACGGTCCGTTCGATCAACCTCAACGGCGTCTTCCAGCCCGGCCTGGTGCTGATCGGCAACATCTGCGTGGCCGTCGTCCTGCTGGTGGGCGGCTTCCGGGTGCTCGACGGCGGCCTGGCCGTCGGCGTGCTGCTGGCCCTGATCCTCTCCACCAAGCGCTTCTTCCAGCCGGTGGACCAGATGGCGATGTTCTACAACTCGTTCCAGAGCGCCCAGGCGGCCCTCGAGAAGGTCTCCGGCCTGCTCGAGGAGGTGCCCACCGTCCGCCCGCCGGAACACCCGGTGGCCCTCCCCCGCGCCACCGGCCGGATCGACTTCAACCAGGTGGAATTCCGCTACGGTGACGGCCCGGTCATCATCCCCACCCTGGACCTGCACATCCCGGCCGGCCAGACGGTCGCCCTGGTGGGCCAGACCGGCGCGGGTAAGTCCACGCTGGCCAAGCTGATCGCCCGGTTCTACGACGTCTCGGCCGGGTCGTTGACGCTCGACGGCGTCGACCTGCGGCAACTCGCGACGGCGGACCTGCGCCGCAACGTCGTCATGGTCACCCAGGAGGCCTTCCTGTTCAGCGGCACCGTGGCGGACAACATCGCCCTGGGCCGGCCGGATGCGAGCCGCGAGGAGATCGAGGCGGCAGCCAAGGCCGTCGGGGCGCACGGGTTCATCACCGAGCTTCCGGACGGGTACGACACCGATGTGAACAAGCGCGGCGGACGCGTCTCGGCCGGCCAGCGCCAGCTGATCAGCTTCGCCCGCGCGTTCCTGGCCCGGCCCGCGGTGCTGATCCTGGACGAGGCCACCTCCTCCCTGGACATCCCGTCCGAGCGCATGGTCCAGGCCGGGCTCGCCAGCCTGCTCCGCGGCACCGGCGGGGCGGACAGTGGCCCCGCCGCCGGCTCTTCAGACGGCCCCGCAAACGCCGACGCCGGCAGCCGCACCGCGCTGATCATCGCGCACCGCCTCTCCACCGTGGAGACCGCGGACCGGGTGCTGGTGGTCCACGACGGCAAGGTGGTGGAGGACGGGTCGCCCGCGGAACTGATTGGTGGCGGCGGCCGTTTCGCCACCCTGCACGGGGCCTGGAAGGACTCGCTGGTCTAAGCCGGAGCCGCCGGTGCCCGCCCGGATGGGTAACACCGCCGCGGGAGGACGTTTCGGCGGTCCCGATTTCGCATCCGGGGCCGGTATCGGATACTCTTGTGAAGTTGCTTTTGCAGCAACGGATCGGGATGTGGCGCAGCTTGGTAGCGCGCGTCGTTCGGGACGACGAGGTCGCAGGTTCAAATCCTGTCATCCCGACCAGTCAAAAGAGGGCCTTCCAGCTGGAAGGCCCTCTTTTTTGTGTCCGCTCACCGGGTGTGAACCTTGGCGGCGGCCGGCCCAAAACGACGCCGGACACGTCACGGCCCCGGCATCCTGGGATGCCGGGGCCGTGGAGTCTGCCGGTCGGTAATGAGATCGAGTCAGGGATTACATCGGGTCGGGCCAGTTGCCGACATTGGTGGAGTAGGTCATCGGGTCCGGCCAGTTGCCCACCGCGGAGGCCACGCGCATCGGGTCGGGCCAGTTGCCGACGGCGGTAACCTGCGTGGAATCGGAGCTGGAGCCGGCGGCGATGATGCCGGGAGCCGCTGCGGAGAAGGCCAAGGCCCCTGCGAGTGCCAGGCCTGCTGCAATCTTCTTCACCATGGTGATCCTCAAATCTTGAGTCGGAGTCGTTACCAAGTCTGTAGTTCCCTTGTTGACATACATTGTAAAATTTCTTCCACAGAGGCTGTCAAGCATTTAGTACATCGATTGTCCGGAATGAGGTGGGATCCGTGGGGAACGGATTTGGCGAAAAACTCCGCGCGGAGCGGTTGGACCGCGGGCTCACACAGGCGGAACTGGGCAAGGATTTGTACTCGCCCAGCTACATCTCCCTGCTCGAAACCGGGCGCCGCGAACCCACCGCCGACGTCATCGAGGAACTGGCCCGACGCCTGGACCTGGCCCCGAAGGCCCTCGAGGCCTGGAGCCAGCCGGTCTCCATCAGCGACGCCGAGTATGTGCTGGCCGGCCTCTACGCCCGCCAGGCCTGGGATCTCCGGGACTACCCGCTGGCCGCGCAGCACGCCGCGACCGCCGCGCAGATCGCCCTGGATTCCAAGAACACCAGCGCCTGGTGGAACATGACCTACATGCAGGCCGAGTGCCTGATCAAGCAGGGCCTCTGGGCCGAGTGCCGGGCCATGGTCCAGCGCCTCCTGGACCACCCGCTGGCCGCCGAATCGGCGGGCCTGGGGGTCCGGGCCCGGCAGATGCTCGCCGCCGCCGCACAGGGCCAGGGCCAGCTGAAGGACGCCGTCGACTACGCCCAGGAGGCTGTCCGGCTCTGCGCACAGCTGCCGAAAGGCTCCACCATGATCATCGGTGCCCTGCGCGCCCTGATCGGCGCCTTGGCCGAGAGCGGCCGCCTGGACGAGGCCTGGAAGTACTGCCAGGAGATGAACGCGGAGATGGAAGGCCAATCGCTGCCGCAACTGGCCGGCGAGGTGGCCTGGGTGGTGGGCAACGTCGCCTTCATGCGCCATGACTACGCGGAGGGCATCAAGTACCACGAGGAGGCCGGCAAGCTCCTCTCCCCCGCCTACGACATCGACCTCTGGGCCCGGTTCAACAAGGCCTCCGCCGCGGTGCGGCTCTCCTCCGGGATCGTCGAGCCGGAAACCCTGTCCGCGATCGAGCGGGCGGAGCTGGCCCTCTCGATCGTCGGCGGCACGGACACGGACCGGCTGGAGGTCGCCTTCATCCGCGCCCGGTGGCTCTACCTCACCGGGGACATCATAGGCGCGGTGCAGAAACTGCGCGAGATCCACGCGGAACGCTCTCTCTTGGCACGGCACACGGCCGGCGAGGTGTCGCTGCTGCTGGGCAAGGCACTCAAGGCCGCCGGCGAGGCGGAGGAGGCGCTGGTCTACCTGGACGAGGCGCAGAAGGACTTCAGCGCCGCCGGGGCCTCGGACCGCGTCCAGCAGGCGCTGGACGCGGTCCTGGAGATCAAGCTGGCCCAGCGCCGCGCCGAGGCGGCGTCCGCAGGCAGCCAGCAGCCGACCCCCAGCTGAGAGGGGCCATTAGCCAGCGGCCGGAGGCGCCTCAGGCGAAGCTGCGGCCGGTCAGAAGCTCGTAGGCCTCCACGTAGCGGCTCCGGGTGCGGGCGACGACGTCGTCCGGCAGCGCGGGCGGCGGCGTGTCGGAGGACTTATCCCAGCCCGACGAGGCGGAGGTCAGCCAGTCTCGGACGTACTGCTTGTCGTAGGAGGGCTGCGCCTTGCCCGGCTCGTAGGTGGCGGCGTCCCAGAACCGTGACGAATCGGGCGTCAGCACCTCGTCGCCGAGGGTGATCACGCCGGTGGCGGCATCCACTCCGAACTCCACCTTGGTGTCCGCGAGGATGATCCCGCGTCCCCGGGCGATGTCCTCGGCCTTGGTGTAGATCTCCAGGGTCAGGTCCCGCAGCCGCGCGGCGGTATCGGCCCCGACGAGGTCCACGACGGCGTCGTACGTGATGTTCTCGTCGTGCTCGCCCACCTCGGCCTTCGCGGAGGGGGTGAAGATGGCATGCTCCAGCCGGGAGCCGTCGACCAGCCCGGGCGGCAGCGGGATGCTGCAGACCGTGCGGGACTGCTGGTATTCGGCAAGGCCGGAGCCGGTGAGGTAGCCGCGGGCGATGCATTCGACCGGGAACATGTCCAGCTTCTTGCAGATCATGGCCCGGCCCTCCACCTCTGCCGGGACGCCGTCGGCGGCCGTGGCGGCAAGGACGTGGTGTTCGACGCCGAGCTGTTCGAACCACCACAGGCTCAGCTGGGTCAGGATGCGGCCCTTGTCCGGGATCTCGCTGGCCAGCACGTGGTCATAGGCGCTGATCCGGTCGCTGGCCACCACCAGGACGCAGTCCTGGCCTACACGCTCCGTGATGGCGGGGTCCGCCGGCGCGTAGAGGTCGCGGACCTTGCCCGAGTAGATGTGCTTCCAGCCCGGCAGCTCGGGGGCCTGGGTCTGAAGGCCGCCGGCGAGGGGTTCGTGTGCGTTCATGGTCAGGACTTCGCTTTCGTCGCGGCGGCGGAGCCGGCCACGGTGATCGCACCGCGGGCGGCCTTGGCACCGATGTCGCTGCGGTACTGGGATCCCTCCAACTGGATCAGCTCGACGCCGTCGTACGCCCGTTCCCGGGCCTCGACCAGATCCGTTCCAAGCGCGACGACGGCGAGGACACGGCCGCCGGCCGAGACCACCTTGCCGTCGTCGTCCAGCCGGGTGCCGGCGTGGATGACGTGGACGCCCTCCAGGGCCTCGGCCTTCTTGAGCCCGCGGATCCGGTCACCGGTGCGCGGGGTGCCGGGGTAGTTTTCGGCGGCGACGACGACGGCCACCGCGGTGTCCCTGGACCAGCGCAGCGGCTGGGCCTCGGCGAGTTCGCCCTTCGCGGCCGCCATCAACAGACCACCCAAGGGGGTCTTGAGCCGGGCCAGGACCGCCTGCGTCTCCGGGTCCCCGAAGCGGACGTTGAACTCGATCACCCGGGTGCCGCGCGAGGTCAGCGCCAGGCCGATGAAGAGCACTCCGACGAACGGGGTGCCGCGGTGGGCCATCTGGCTGACGGTGGGCTGCGCCACCCGTTCCAGGACCTCGTCCACGAGGCCTTCCGGCGCCCATTCGAGCGGGGTGTACGCGCCCATGCCGCCCGTGTTGGGGCCCTCGTCGTTGTCGAAAATGCGCTTGAAGTCCTGGGCCGGAGAGAGCGCCACCGTGGTACTGCCATCGCAGAGGACGAAGAGCGAGACCTCGGGGCCGTCGAGGAACTCCTCGATGACCACGGAACCGCCGGCGTCGAAGCAGCTCTGCGCGTGGGCCAGCGCCTCGTCCCGGTCGTTGGTGACCACGACGCCCTTGCCCGCGGCGAGCCCGTCGTCCTTGACGACGTATGGGGCGCCGAAGGTGTCCAGGGCGTCGGCGGCTTCCTCGGCGTTGGAGGCCACGCGGGCCATGGCCGTCGGCACGCCGGCCTCAGCCATGATGTCCTTGGCGAAGGCCTTGGAGGCCTCGAGCTGGGCGGCGGCCTTGCTGGGCCCGAAGACCGGGATCCCGGCTTCACGGACGGCGTCCGACACGCCCGCGGCGAGCGGCGCCTCGGGGCCGACGACCACCAGGTCCACGGCCAGCCGGGTCGCCAAGGCGGCGACGGCGTCGGGATCGTTGGCGTCGATGGCGTAAGTGGGGACCAGTGTGCTGATGCCGGCGTTCCCCGGGGCCGCGTGGACCTCGGAGACATTCGGATCGGCGAGCAGGGAACGGACAATGGCGTGTTCGCGGCCGCCGGGGCCGATGACGAGTACCTTCACAGTTCCCTAGGGTACTTTGTGCACCCGGCAGGCTCCTAAGCTGTGTCGGGCCGGCAATCCCCCGGGCCGGCGGCTCCGAATAAGGGATATGACATCGTCCAGCAGCACCCAGCCCGGCACCACCGCGCGGCCGCGGAAGCGTTTCCTGCCCTCGGGGCCCACGGTCATGGCCGCCCTGGCCGGGGTGGTGTCCGCCGGCGTCGTCCTGGCCGTCGCGGAACTCGTAGGGGCCTTCTTCACGGCCCGCGCCACCCCGCTGATCGCCCTCGGCTCGACCTTCATCGACTTCACCCCGCCGTGGATGAAGGACTTTGCGATCGCCACGTTCGGCACCAATGACAAGGCAGCCCTCTTCGCCGGGATGGGCCTGACCATCTTCCTCCTCGCCTGCGTCCTCGGCATCGTCGCCTACCGGCGCTGGTCGCTCGGCGTCGCCGGCGTGCTGCTGATGGGCGCGGTGATCGTCGCCAGCGTAGTGACGCGCGCCAGCGTCAAACCACTGGATGCGATCCCCTCGCTGATCGGCACCGCAGCGGGCCTGGTGGCGCTGCGGTTCCTGATCGGCAAAGTCTGGCGGATGCGGTCCTGGCCCGACGCCGAGGTCGGGCGCAGCGCCAAGGAACCGGACCGTCCGGCCACCAGCCGGCGCGCCTTCTTCGCCGCAACCGGCATCACCGCCGTCGGGGCCGCCGTGGCCGCCACCGGTGGCCGGCTGCTCAGCGCCGCCCGCAGCAACGTGGCCAAGGCCCGCGAGAGCCTGACCCTGCCCACCCCGGTCAAGGCCGCCGCGCCGGTGCCTGCCGGGGTGCAGTCCAAGGTACCCGGCGTCACGCCGTGGCTGACCCCGAACAAGGACTTCTACCGGATCGACACCGCCCTCAGCGTGCCCGAGGTCAACGCCCAGGACTGGGAACTGCGGGTCCACGGCATGGTGGAGCAGGAGGTCCGGCTCAGCTTTCAGGATCTCCTGGACGCGAAGCTGATCGAATCCCACGTCTCCCTGACCTGCGTGTCCAACCCGGTGGGCGGCAACCTGGCCGGCAACGCCAAGTGGCTGGGCATGCCCATCCGGGACGTCCTCGCGATGGCCCGGCCCAAGTACGGCGCCGACATGGTGCTCTCCACCTCCGTGGACGGTTTCAGCGCCTCCACCCCGATCGAGGTGTTGCGGGATGACCGCGACGCGATGCTGGCCATCGGCATGAACGGCGAGGCGCTGCCGCTGGAACACGGCTACCCGGTGCGGATGGTGGTCCCGGGCCTGTACGGCTTCGTCTCCGCCACCAAGTGGGTGGTTGACCTGGAGGTGACCCGGTTCGCGGACGCCAAGGCCTACTGGACCCAGCGCGGCTGGTCCGAGCGCGGACCGATCAAGACCATGGCCCGGGTGGAGGTGCCCAAGTCCTTCGCCAAGGTCCCCGCCGGCAAGGTAGCGGTGGGCGGCACCGCCTGGGCGCAGACCCGCGGCATCACCAAGGTGGAGATCCAGATCGACAACGGACCCTGGACCCCGGTGGAACTGTCCACCGAGGCGTCCCTGGTGACCTGGCGGCAGTGGTCCTATGAGTGGGACGCCACCCCCGGACCGCACTACCTCAAGGTCCGCGCCACCGACGGAACCGGCGAGGTGCAGACGGACAAGCGGGCCGATCCGGTCCCCGACGGCGCCTCCGGCTGGCAGTCCGTCATGGTCACCGTGGAGTAACCGGGCGACGGCGGCCCGGGCACCTAGACTGGCAGCATGCCTTTGAACCCGCATGCCACCTTCTCCGTCGATTCCGCCGTCGAACTGGCGGTGGTGGAGCGCAGCGGCTTCATCGAATCACGGCACATCGGGTCCGCCGTCGTGCTCTCCGCCGACGGACAGGTGGTCACCGAACTGGGCGACATCGCCGCCCCGGTGTTCGCCCGCTCAACCCTGAAACCGCTGCAGGCGCTCGCCGCGATGCAGGCCGGCGTCCCCCTCCGCGGAGCCCAGGTAGCGATCGCCTGCGGCAGCCACGTCGGGTCCCTCGACCACATGGACGTGGTGGAGAGCATGCTCAAGGCCGCTGGCGTGACCGAGGACCAGCTGCAGTGCCCCGCCGACTGGCCGGCCGACGAGACCGCCCGGACCTGGCTGGTGCAGACCGAGCGCGGCAAGTCCCGGCTGGCCTTCAACTGCTCCGGCAAGCATGCCGCGTTTCTCTGGGCCTGCACGGAGAACGGCTGGGACACGCACAGCTACCTCGAGCCGAACCACCCGCTGCAGCAGCGGGTCCGCTCCGTGATTGAGGAATACTGCGGGGAACGGATCGCCCACCTGGGCATCGACGGCTGCGGCGCCCCCGTGGCCGCCGTCTCACTCACCGGCTTGGCCCGCGCCTACTCGCAGCTGGCCAAGGCCCCCGGTGACCACCACTCCAACGCCCGGGCCGCGACCATCGCCACCTCCATGCTGGACTACCCCTGGGCCGTCCAGGGCCGCGGCGAGGCCAACACCATCGTGATGAACGACCTCGGCATCATGGCCAAGATCGGCGCCGAAGGCGTCCTGGCCATGGCCACCCCGCAGGGCGTCGCCGTGGCCATCAAGGTCCTCGACGGAAATATCCGGGCTACCACCCTGGTGGGGCTGACCCTGCTGGCCGCCGCCGGTGCCGTGGACATTCCGGAGGTCTCCAGCGTGCTCGAAAAAGTCATCGACCCGGTGCTGGGAGGTGGCCGGCCGGTGGGCAAGATCCGCCTCGGCCACGCCGTCTCGGCGCTGCTGGATTAGGGCCATGGCAGTGGCACGGCGCCGGATCCCGGTGGACGAAGGACGCGCGGCCCTGGCGGCCTGGCGTGCAGCCACGGACGGGGCGGTACCCCGCGCCACCCTGGCCACCGCCGTCCGCTACACCCTGGAGGAAGTCACGGCCCGGGCGCCCGGGAACTCCGTGGAGGTCCGGGTGCCCCCGTTCGGCGTCACCCAGTGCGTGGAGGGCCCGCGGCACACCCGCGGAACTCCCCCGAACGTCATCGAGTGCGACGCCGCCACCTGGCTCGCCATGGTCACCGGCTCCCTGGCCTGGGCGGACGCGGTCGACGCCGGCAAGGTGGCCGCCTCGGGCCTCCGGGCGGACCTGTCCCGGCTGCTTCCGCTCTAGTCCCGCCCGGGCGAGCGGACGGGCTATGGCGGCGGTGCCGCTGGGCCGGTGCGGGGAACCTCAGCCGCGGCCGATGAAGGGCATGCCGGCGGCGGTGATCACAACCGAGCCCACGCTGGCGGCGGCCGGCATCCCGGCCATCATCAGCACCGCCCTGGCCGCATCCTCCACCGGGAAGGTCGGTTCCACCTTCCGGCTGCCGTCCGCCTGAAGGGCCCCGTCGCCCACGCCGATCGTGTCCATCAGCCCGGTGGCGGCGTTACCGATGTCGATCTGGCCGCAGGTGATGCCGAAGCCGCGGCCGTCAAGCTCGATGCTCTTGGTCAGCCCGGTGATGGCGTGCTTCGTCACGGTGTAGGCCACGGACCGGGGCCGGGGCGAGTGCGCGGAGATGGAGCCGTTGTTGATGATCCGGCCGCCCTGCGGCGTCTGCTCCTTCATCGCCCGGACTGCGGCACCGGCACAGAGCAGGGACCCGGTGATATTCACCGCCGCCGTCGCCTCCCAGTCCTCGGGGCTAAGCTCGTCCACGCCCGCCGACGGCCCGAAGGTGCCGGCGTTGTTGAACAGCACGTCCACCCGGCCCCAGCGCTCCAGCGTCGCCGCGAAGAGGCGTTCGACGTCGTCGGGCCGGCTGATGTCGCACGGTACGGGGAGCGCCAGGGCGT
Organism: Arthrobacter sp. NPDC080082; assembly: GCF_040686595.1. NCBI lineage: Bacteria > Bacillati > Actinomycetota > Actinomycetes > Micrococcales > Micrococcaceae > Arthrobacter > Arthrobacter sp. NPDC080082. The sequence continues at coordinate 605,222 of NZ_JBFBKQ010000001.1, forward strand.
GCCCGGCACCGGTCTCCAGCAGCTTCTCTTCCCGCCTGCCGGCCAGGACCACGCGGTAGCCCTCGGCCAGCATGAGCCGGGCCACCGCCCGTCCGATGCCGGATCCCGCTCCAGTGACGACAGCGACCGGGCCGGCGTGGTGGTGTGTCATGGGCTCTCCTGGGGCGTGGCGGCGGGTGCGGTTCAGCCCAGCCTATGCCGGGCGGGGCCGGTCGCTGAAGACGTACAGTGAAGCGTGGCATCCACCGCGGGAGACGTCGTACTGGCCTACCTGGCCCGGCAGGTGGCCGAGGTGCGCCGCCTGGCGCCCGGCGCCGCGGCAGGCCGGGCCGAGGACATCCACCAAATGCGGGTCGCAGTCCGGCGGCTCCGCTCGGTCCTGGGGTCCTGCCGGCCCCTGTTCGACGGCGGCGCGGTAGACCCGCTGCGCGACGGGCTGCGCTGGCTCTCAAGGGTGCTGGGCGCCGCCCGGGACCCCGGCGTGGTGCGGGACCGGCTCCTGGAAGCGGCGGCCCGGGAGCCGGAGGCCCTGCGCTGGGCAGTCGACCCCGCGGCGGCCCTGATTGGCACGCGACTGGACGCGGACACCGCGGCCGGGCTCGCCGCGGCCGCGGACGCCCTCACGGGTACCCGCTATGAGCGGTTGCTGGTGGCCATCGATACCTTCCTCGCCGTCCCGCCGCTGGCCCCTGCCGCCGCTGCCCCGGCGCGCCGGGTGCACCGCGCCGTGCGCCGGGACTCAACGCGGCTGGTCCGGACCGCCGCAGCCCTGGCTGAAGCCAATGGGGGCGCGGAGCACGACGTCGCGTTGCACACGGTGCGGAAGGCCGCCAAGCGGCTGCGGTACTCATCCGAGCTGGTACACGAGGCCGTGCCGGACGGCCCGGCCAGGCGGCTGAAGCACGCACGCCGGACGGCCAAGGGCGCACGGACAATACAGCAGGTTCTGGGCCTGCACCAGGACAGCGTCATGGTGCAGGCGGTTCTCGTGGAGTTGGCCCGGGAATCAGACCCGGGTGCCGGCGCCGGGTCCGCCGTCGGCTTCGGCCTCGGCCGGCTGCACGCCGCGGAGGACGTACGTGCAGCGGCGGCCGAGAAGAAGTTCCACAAGTCCTGGCGGAGGCTGCGGCGCAAGCTGTAAACCCGTCGGCTGCCTAGGGCTTCAGGACCACCTTGATGCAGCCGTCCTGCTTCTTCTGGAACATCTCGTACATGGCCGGGGCCTCGCTCAGGCTGGCCTCGTGGGTGACAAGGTCCATGACGCCCAGCGGGTCGGCGTCGTCCTCCACCAGCGGCAGCAGGTCCTCGGTCCACCGGCGGACGTTGCACTGGCCCATCCGCAGCTGGATCTGCTTGTCGAACATGGACATCAGCGGCATCGGCGAGGCCTCGCCGCCGTAGACGCCGCTCAGGGAGACGGTGCCGCCGCGGCGGACCGCGTCGAGGGCGGTATGCAGGGCCGAGAGCCGGTCCACCCCGGCGCTCTCGAACGTCTTCTGCGCCAGCTTGTCCGGGAGCAGCCCGGCCGCGTGCTGCATGAAGGAGGCCACCGGCGAATCGTGCGCCTCCATGCCGACGGCGTCCACCACGGAGTCGGCGCCGCGGCCCTGGGTCATGGAGCGCAACTCTTCGGCCACGTCCTTGGAGAAGTCGAGGGTTTCCACGCCGTGCCGCTCGGCCATGGCACGCCGCTCGGCCACCGGATCCACGGCGATGACCCGCAGCCCCAGGTGCCGGCCGATCCGCGAGGCGAATTGCCCCACGGGTCCCAGCCCCATCACGGCCAGGGTTCCGCCCTTGGGCACATCGGCGTACTTCACGCCCTGCCACGCGGTGGGCAGGATGTCCGAGAGGAAGAGGTAGCGCTGGTCCGGCAGTTCCGAGCCCACCTTGATCGGACCGTAGTCTGCGTGCGGGACCCGCAGGTATTCGGCCTGGCCGCCGGGCACCGAGCCGTACAGCTCGGAGAAGCCGAACAGCGACGCGCCGGAGCCCTTCTCCTTGACCTGGGTGGTCTCGCACTGGGACTGCAGCCCCATGTTGCACATAAAGCAATTGCCGCAGGAGATGTTGAAGGGAATGACCACGCGGTCGCCAATCGCCAGGTTGGTGACGGCGCTGCCTACCTCGACGACGACGCCCATCGGCTCATGGCCGATCACGTCACCCTTGTGCATGTAAGGGCCGAGGACCTCGTATAGGTGCAGATCGGAGCCGCAGATGGCGGTCGAGGTGATTTTCACAATTGCGTCCGTCGGTTCCTGAATGACCGGATCCGGGACCTCTTCCACGCTCACGGATCGTTTGCCCTGCCATGTGAGTGCCTGCATGCGCATTCCTCTCTCTCGGGTCGAATCTTTCGGTGAAAACTATGGGCGGGACCGGCGCGGGGCACGGTTCACTCCACCGGCGGCCAGCGCCGGGTGCCAGTGCGTCAGCGGCTCCGCGCGGCGAGCTTCCCGATGGCGCTGCCGGCGAGGTTGGCGAGCAGGGCGCGCGGGTTTTCGTAGACCTCGGCCGCGCCGGCGTCGCGCAATTCGGCCTCGCTGGTGCCACCGCAGGTCACGGCGACCGTGGGAATGCCGAGTTTGGCGGCGGCCTTGATGTCCCAGACCGAATCGCCGACATAGACCGCGTCGGCCGCGGCAACGCCCACGGCCTCCAGCGCGGCGACCAGGATGTCCGGCTGCGGTTTGCTCTCCTCCGCGTCGGCCGAGCTGGTGGCCGCGTGCAGGTAGGCGTCGGCGTCGATCGCTGCGCGCAGCATCTCCAGGTCCCGCCCGTGGGCGGAGGAGGCGAGGGCGACGGCGAGGCCGACGTCGTGGCACTGGACCAGGAGTTCGCGGGCGCCGTCGGTGCGGCGAAGTGCGGGCCAGTAGGTGGCGAAGACGGCGGCCTGCGAGGCGGCGAGGGCGTCGTCGCCGTCCCGGTCGCGGTCCGGCAGCAGGTGGTCCAGCAGTTTGTCCCCGCCCATGCCGACCGAGCGGTGAATGCTCGCCATCGGCACGTCGAGGCCGGCCTGGCGGAAGGACTGCCACCACGCCAGGGTGTGAAGGTAGGAGGAGTCGACCAGCGTGCCGTCGACGTCGAAGAGGACGGCCGCGCGCGGGTGGTCAGTGATGGGCACGGGTTCGCTTCGTCGCAGCCAGCGTGCCGCCGGTGAGGGAGGATCCACGCCCCGCACCCGCCGTCCGCCGCTTGGCCATCGATGCCATGATCGCGGACTGCCCGTCGCCGCTGCGGTCCCGGACCAGTCCGGTCCCCGCGATCTCGCGGGCCTGGGCGATCCCGGCCACCGCCGCCCGCTTGGTCGGGAAGGTCACGGAGACCGCCATCAGGTCCCCTGCGGCGTCAATCATCCGGATCCGGTACCCGCCGTCGGGTGCGTCTACGAGCTCAAAGTATCCTGCCATCGCCAACTCCTTCAGTGCTGTTCCCCTCGTGGGGGACGTTAGTAAGTATACTTATCTAAGCTCTGGAGGAAAGTCCCCGGCGTTCTGCGGGGGCGGTTGCCGGCGCCGCGCTTAACGCGGCCGGAGCGGTGAGCCGCCGTGGTCCGCTTTCTCCGGCTCCAGCTGCAACGCGGTGCGGACTAGGGCGAAATGGCTGAAGGCCTGCGGGGTATTGCCCAGCTGCCGGGCCTCCTCGACGCCCCATTCTTCGCTGAGCAGGCCGACGTCGTTGCGCAGCGCCAGGAGCCGCTTGAACAGCTCCTCGCCCTCGCGGCGCCGGCCGGCACCGAGCAGGGCCTCCACCAGCCAGAACGAGCAGGCCAGGAAGACGCCTTCTCCGCCGGCGACGCCGTCGTCGCTCTGCTCCACCCGGTAGCGCAGCACGAAACCGTCGTGCGTCAGTTCCCGCTGGATCGCCTCAATGGTGCCGATCACCCGCGGATCGTCCGGCGGCAGGAAGCCCACCCGCGGGATGAGCAGCAGGCTGGCGTCCAGTTCCTGCCGGCCATAGGACTGGACGAAGGTGTTGCGTTCGGCATCGAACCCGTTGGCCATGACGTCCGCGTGGATCCGGTCCCGGAGGTCCTCCCAGCGGTCGGCGGGGCCGGGCAGGTGGAAGTCGCGCACGCCCTTGACCATCCGGTCCGCCGCCACCCAGGCCATCACTTTAGAGTGGGTGAAGTGCCGGCGAGGTCCGCGCATCTCCCAGAGCCCGTTGTCCGGCTGGTCCCAGGCCGTCTCGAGGTGCTCCATCAGGGCCACTTGGACATCCCAGGACTCGTCGGGATGCTGCAGCAGGGCCGAGCGGGTCAGCGCCAGCCCGTCCAGCACCTCGCCCCAGACGTCCAGCTGCAGCTGCCCGGCGGCGGCGTTGCCGACCCGGACCGGCGTCGATTTCTCGTAACCGGCCAGCCAGTCGAGGGTCAGTTCCGGCAGCCGGCGTTCGCCGTGCAGGCCGTACATGATCTGCAGGTCCGCCGGGTCTCCGGCGACGGCCCGCAGCAGCCAGTCCCGCCACGCGCCGGCCTCCTCGGAGTACCCGGACGCCAGCAGCGCCTGCAGCGTGAGGGTCGCGTCCCGCAGCCAGCAGTACCGGTAGTCCCAGTTGCGTTCGCCGCCGAGTTCCTCCGGCAGGGACGTGGTCACGGCGGCAACGATCCCGCCGGTCGGGGCGAAAGTGAGGGCCTTGAGCGTGATCAGCGAGCGCAGCACGGGCTCCCGGTACGGGCCGGTGATCCGGCACCGGTCCGCCCACTGCAGCCAGAAGGATTCGGTGGCCTCCAGCACCGCCTCCGGGTCCACCTTCCGCGGCCGGCCCAGGTGGCTCGGGGACCAGGTGAGGACGAACGGAATCCGCTGGCCGGCCTTGACGGTGAAATCGGAGACGGTCTGCAGGTGCTCGCCGCGCAGCGGGGCGTCGGTGACGAGGTAGGCGGCGTCGGGCCCGGCGATCGCGTGGATGCCGTGCTCGTCGTGGCGGACCCACGGGATGATGTTGCCGTAGTCGAAGCGGAGCGCCAGCTGGCCGCGCATCCGGACACTGCCGCGGATGCCCACCACGATCCGGACGATGTCCGCGGCGCCGTCGCGCGGGGACATGAAGTCGATGACCTTGGCCTTGCCCTCCGGGGTTTCCCACTCGGTCTCGAGGATGAGGGTGTTCTTGCGGTACTTGCGGCGGGTGCATTCGCCGCCGCCGGCCGGGGCGAGCAGCCAGCGGCCGGCCTCCGGGGTGTCCAGCAGGGCGCTGAAGCAGGCCGGCGAGTCGAACTGCGGCAGGCAGAGCCAGTCGATCGAACCCTCGGTGCTGATCAGGGCGGCGGTGTGCAAGTCGCCGACCATTGCATAATCCTCGATGCGTGCCATGGCTCTTAGCGTGCCATACGGGCCTGGGCTAGGATCCCTCCCATGCCGGAGGATCAGCCAGGGCAGGCGCGGCCGCCGCGCGGGACGGCCCACATCGGGACCAGCGGCTGGAGCTACGACCACTGGGCGGGCGTGTTCTACCCGCCCGGGCTGCCCGCGGCCAAGCGGCTGGCCTACTACGCCGCCCGGCTCGACACGGTTGAGCTGAACGCGAGCTTCTACCACTGGCCGCGGGAGAGCTCGTTCGCCGGCTGGCGGGAGCGGCTCCCGGAAGGGTTCGTCCTGTCCGTCAAGGCACCGCGGGGCCTGACCCACGGCAGGAAACTCTACGGGCCGGAGGCGTGGACGGAGCGGATCGTCCGCGGATGGCACGAGCTGGGCGAGCGGCGGGGTGTGCTGCTGGTCCAGTTGCCCCCGGACCTGGAACGCGACGACGCGCGGCTGGAGTACTTCCTCGCGGCGCTGCCCGGGTGGATCCGGGTGAGCGTCGAGTTCAGGCACCCCAGCTGGGACCATCCGGAGGTGTACGCCCTGCTGGAGCGCCATGCCGCGGCGTACTGCGTGATGAGCGGCGCCGGCCTGCCCTGCATCCTGCGCGCCACCGCGCCGTTCGTCTACGTCCGGCTGCACGGCCCGGACCGGGACCGGCTGTACGCCGGCTCCTACCCGGACGACGACCTCCGCTGGTGGGCGGCGCGGATTGGCGAATGGCTGGACGCCGGGCGGGACGTCTACGCCTACTTCAATAACGACTGCGGCGGGCACGCGGTGCGCAACGCCCTGACGTTGCGGGATCTGCTGGGGCCGCCCTGACGCTGTGGGAGAGTGGTGTCATGGAAATGGCGCCCCAACAACCCGCCCCCAGGTCCGCCCCGTCAGCAAGCCAGGCGCTGCGGCTCGCGCACCTGGTCTCGGATTCGGTAAACCACCTGCGCCTGAAAGCTGCGCGCCGCTGGAAGTTCTCGCCGCAGACGATCGCCTACCAGGGGTACGGCTCCACCGAATGGGTCCGGGTCCTGGCCCGCGTCCTGCTGACCAGCAAACCGGCGCCCGGCAGCCGGGCCGAGCAGGTGGCACTCAACGGGAACCAAAACATCCGCGGCTGGCGCGCGTTCACCTCGGTGCCGATCCAGTTCGTCGAGGTGGAGATCGAGATCGGCGGCGTCACGACGACGGTCCACGCCGACCGCGGCGGGATCGTGGACACCGTGATCCCCGTGCGGCTCGAACCGGGCTGGCACACCGCCACGATCCACGCCGAGGGCACCGAGCCCGCCGAGGCCCGGATTTATGTCATTTCCCCGGACACCACGCTGGGCATCGTCTCCGACATCGACGACACGATCATGGTCACCGCCCTCCCCCGCCCGTTCCTGGCGCTGTGGAACACCTTCGTTTTGAACGAACGCGCCCGGATGGCCACCCCGGGCATGGCCGTGCTGATGGACCGGCTGATGGTGGAGTACCCGGAGGCGCCGGTGATCTACCTGTCCACCGGGCCGTGGAACGCGGCGCCCACCCTGGCCCGGTTCATGACCCGCAATCTCTACCCGCAGGGGACGCTGCTGCTCACCGACTGGGGCCTGACCCACGACCGCTGGTTCCGCAGCGGCCAGGACCACAAGCGCCGGAACCTCGAACTGCTGGCCACCGAGTTCCCGAACATGCGCTGGCTGCTTTTCGGCGACAACGGCCAGCACGACGAGGAGATCTACTCGGACTTCGTGCGGGAGCACGCCAGCCAGGTCGCGGCGATCGGGATCCGGCAGCTCTCCGCCGGTGAGGCGGTGCTGGCCGGCGGCCACTCGGGCAGCGGCGATCACAGCGCGTCCGGGGTGCCGTGGATCTACTCTCCCGACGGCGCCGGAATGGTCAAGCGCCTGCAGGAACTCAACCTGCTTTAGCCGGCCGCCGGCGCTGTTTCCGCCGGGCCGGCCTCGGCCGGTGCGGATTCCTTCGGGCTGGTTTCGGCCGGCGTGCTTGCCGACGCCAGCCGGGCCGCCATGACCTCGCGGAGCCAGTGGAACGAGGCCTTGGGCGTGCGCTCCATCGTGTCCCGGTTCACGTGCAGCAGGCCGAACTGCTGGTGGTAGCCCGCGGACCATTCGAAGTTGTCCAGCAGGGACCACACGTAGTAGCCGCGCAGGTCGATCGATTCCGCCGAACCGCCCGGGGAGGTCGCCTCGATGGCCGCCTCGATGTGCTCGGCGAGGTAGCGCACGCGGCGCTCGTCCGGGACGATCAGCCGGCCTTCGGCGTCGTGGATTTCCAGGTCCTGGAAGCTGGCGCCGCCCTCCGTGATGTAGACCGGCGGCAGGTTGGGGTAGCGCTCGGCCATCTCGGCCAGCGCCACGGCCATGTAGTCGGGCTTGATCGGCCAGCCGTAGGCGGTGAGCTCCGTGTCCGGGAAGCTCTCGACGTGGAACGGCGTCGCTCCCCCGCCGCCGTTCAGGTCGTTGCCCATAGCCTCAGCCATGCCCTCCGGCACGGTGCCCTCGCCGGGGCCGGCCGCGACCCGGGTGGGCATGTAGTAGTTCAGCCCATAGAAGTCCAGGGGCTGCGAGATGAGCTCCATGTCCTCCTTGGAGGGGCTGAAGGAGGAGAAGAAGGTGGCGGCACGGATGGCGTCCGGGTACTTGCCCAGCAGGACGGGATCGGCGTAGAGCCGGTTCTGCCCCATGTCCATGATGCCTGCGCTGACCTTGTCCAGGGGGTTGACGGACGCCGGGACCATCGGCGAATAGACGTTTGTCATGCCGATCCCGCCCGGGACCTTGGCGGCCCGGAGGGCCTGCAGCGCCAGGCCGTGGCCGAGGAGCTGGTGGTGGACGCTGGGCAGCGCCTTGAGCATGTGCGATTCGCCGGGGGCGTGGACGCCCAGCATGTACCCGTTGGCGCTGACGGTGGCGGGTTCGTTGATGGTGACCCACCGGGCCACCCGGTCACCGTAGGCCGCGGCCGCGATCTCGGCGAACTCGCCCAGGCGGTACGCGGTGTCCCGGTTCATCCAGCCGCCGGCCTCATCCAGCTCCAGCGGGGTGTCCCAGTGGTAGAGGGTGGCCATCGGGGCGATTCCGTTGGCCAGCAGCAGGTCGATCAGCCGGTCATAGAAGTCCAGGCCCTTGGGGTTGACCGGGCCGCTGCCGCCGGGCTGGATGCGCGGCCAGGAGAGCGAGAACCGGTAGGAGTCGATGCCCAGGTCCTTCATCAGCGCGACGTCTTCGGGCATCCGGTGGTAGTGGTCGCAGGCCATGACCGGGCTGTGGTCGTCCACGATCGCGCCCGGCACCGCGGCGAAGACATCCCAGCCGGATTTGCCCCGGCCGTCCTCGTCCAGCGCGCCTTCGATCTGGAACGCGGCCGTGGCCACGCCCATGGTGAACCCTGCGGGCAGGATGGCGGCCAGATCGCGGGCGGAAGCTTTCATCGGTGGTTCCCCTATGCAGTTGCGCTGGTGATTGATTGATCTTAGGCCCGGACCGGGGCGCTTCCTAAACCCCAGGCCCGAGCCGCCGCACCGCGCCCGGCCGCCCGCGGGAGGACCGGGTCAGTAGTTCACGCCGTCGGGACCGAACAGGAACTCCTTCGCGTGCGCCACGGCCTTCTTGAACGCGTCATTGCGCAGGGTGAGCAACTGCTCGGCGTCGTCCGCCGCCGGCTCCAGGTAGGCGGTGAAGCCGGGGCGCAGGACCCAGATGTCGCCCGCCGGGGGCAGGTAGAAGACCCCGAACGAGCGGTGCTGGCTGTCCTCGGCGGCCCAGATCGGCACCACGGCCAGCGCCGCGCCGGTGTCGACGTTGATCCACTGGGCGCGCGGCAGGGGAAGTTCGTGCGCCTCCGGGTCAAGGAACGGTGCCGTGCCCTCGCCCCAGCGTTCCTCGAAGCGTTCGTGGAAGGCGGGGATCAGGTGTGAATCGTATTGCCGCCATGCGCTCATGGCTGCCCTCCTCTCATCCAGCTGTGGTGGGGGTGCGGGGCCCCGGCGGCCGCGGGTCACCCCGGTCCGCGTTCCCAGCGCACCGGGGTGACCCGGACCAGCGGCTGCGTCGCATGCCGCCGCACCGGGATATCCCGGCCGGCGCGCTCGAAGCCATCGGTCCGCCCATAGGCCGGGTCGTAGTTGGCCCGGGATTTCGGGTGGCGGAGCACGGCGAAGGCCTCAAGGACCCGGCGCACGTCCTCCCCTCCCGGCGCCCCGACGTCGGGGTGCAGGTGGCGCAACAGCGCCCGGTACCGGCGCCGGATGTCAGCGCCGGTGGCATCCGGCCCGACGCCGAGGGCGGCATACAGGCCCCGCGGGTCACGGTTCACGGCCCCGCCCCTCCTTTCGGACGGCTCCTTTCGACTGCTACTTGGGAACGGCGGGGACCCGGCGCCCGAGGGCACCGGATCCTAAGCCAAACCGGCAGCAATGCCGCCGGTGCTACTTGGCGATCTCGTGCATGCTGTCCTGGCTGTGCGTGATCTCAATCTTGCGCGCCTTGGCCTTCTCCAGGACCGGGATGCGCAGGGTCAGCACGCCGTCGGTGTAGCTGGCCTTGATGTTTTCCGTGTCCAGCGAATCGCCCAGGATCAGTTGCCGGCTGAAAACGCCGCGCGGCCGCTCCGAGGCGATCATCTCGACGTTCGGCTGGGTCGGGTCACGGCGTTCGGCCCGGACGGTCAGGACGTTCCGTTCGATGTCGAGGTCCACCGAGTCGACATTGACGCCGGGGAGATCGAAGGCGGCGACGAATTCGCCGTCCTCCTGCCAGGCGTCCATCGGCATCGCGGCAGGCCGCGCCGTGGTTCCGAAGACCTGCTGGGTCAGCCGGTCCAGTTCACGGAACGGGTCCGTACGCATCAACATCATTTCCCACTCCTTCATCCGAGAGTCCTTCAGGTTTTCGGGCTATCCGCCGCCCCTCCCATCTATGGATTATCTATGGTGGCGGATATAGTTTTTTTATAGCACCGGCGTGAGAGTGGTGCAAGAGGATTTTCCGGCGCCGCGGCGGCGTCGACCCGAAGGAGGGCAGCATGGCGCAACGGGGGGACGACGTGGGGGTCTACGCGATTTCGGTGGTGGCCGACCTCGTGGGCACGGGGCAGCAGAACATCCGGCTGTACGAGCGCAAGGGCCTGTTGACGCCCGACCGCACGGCGGGCGGCACCCGGCAATACAGCGAGACGGATCTTGCCGTGCTGCGGCGGATTGGCGAGCTGCTGGCGGAGGGCCTGAACCTGGCCGGCGTCGCCAAGGTGCTGGAGCTGGAGGCCGCCAACGCCGGGCTTCGCCGGGAGCTTGAGCGGCGCAAGGAGGCGCAGCGGCGCGCGGCCCGCTAGAGGAGCGGCGCGCCGTCGGGGGCCTACTCCGCGGCGGCTTCCTTCTTGGAGAGCTCGCCGGTGACCGGCTCGCCCGGGATGCGGACGGTCCGCCACGTATCGAGCAGTATGACCGCGCCCAGGATCACGAAGGAGATGGACAGCGAGGCCAGTGCGTCGGTGGTCCAGTGATACCCCAGGTACAGCCGGCTGAGCGCGGCGAAGACAATGCCGATCCCGGCGACGGTGAAACCGACGACGGCGGCCCGCGGGTTCCGGCGCCGCGAGAAGACCAGGAAGCTGGTGATCAGCAGGAAGTCGCAGGCGCCCAGGACGTGGCCGGAGGGGAAGGAGAAGGTGGCGTCGGCGCCGAAGAGCATCAGGTCCACCGGGGGGCGGTGGCGTTCGACGGCGTGGCCGATCAGCTGGGCCAGGATGACGCCTGTCAGCATGGCGCCGGCCAGCACCATGGGGCGCCAGGCGTGCTTTGCCAGCAGGCCCCAGGCGACGGTCACCACCAGGATGATGATGGGCAGGCCGATCGGGCCGAAAACGATCGCAAGGATGATCATGATGGTGGTGGCGGGCTCGCCGCGCAGGGCCACCAGGCCGGAGCGGATCGGCTCGTCCACCACGCTGATGCCGGTGTGGGTCAAGACGCTGATCAGGATGAAGGTGAACAGCGCGGCGCCGACGACCATGAGGATGGCGCCGGTGCGGTAGAGCCTGCGGCGGTCCCCGGGCTCCATGTACCGCTCTTCGACGACGAACTTGTCGTGGAAGACCCGCCACCAGCCCGGGCGTTCTCCTGATTGGTCTTGCGCCATTGCCCGCGTCCGCCTTTTCACTCCGTGGCCATTAATGTTCAGGGAAGATTATCCCGGTTTGCTGGGAGCCGGGCTCTTGACGGCGCCGGACCCCGGGAAAATGCTCCGGCGCGCCGCCCGCGTGGTGATTTGACTCACATTTAACCCAGAGGCTAATCTCACTTCAGCCGTGGTCCGCACGGTGACACAGCGGGGTGAAATGGTGCGCAGGGGACGCTCCGGGAGAGGCAGTTCCGATGACCACAGCCAACGAGTGCATTGAGATCCAGGTGGACAGCCGGCGGCTGCTGGACGAGCGGCTCAACGACGCGGTCCAGGGCCTGCAGCGGGTGGCCATGCTCACCGGCACCCACGGCATCCTGTTGACCCGCCACAAGCCCGGCCACTACACCGCGGCGCTCTCGGACCAGGTCCCCTTCGGCATGACCCGGGAACTGATCCACTAGGCCCGCCCGACGGCGCAGACCGGAATACCGGCGCGCCGCACCATCCACAGACCAGGCCCCGGCCGGCTGAGCCTCGACTCGCCGCCCGGGGCCTTCTGTGCGGTGCCTGCTCCTTCGTGCCCGCCCCTGTGTGCCCCAGGGATGCCAGGCACCACCTGGTGCCCGGCACTGCCGGTCACCAGTCGTGGACGGTCCCGTCGACCAGGCGGTTGTAGGGCAGGTAGGCCTGCTGGTAGGGGTACGCGGCGGCGGCTTCCTCGTTGAACTCCACTCCCAGTCCGGGCTCCTCCCCCGGGTGCAGGTAGCCGTCGGTGAAGGTCATCGACTGTTCGAAGACCTCGTTGGTGGCCGCCGAGTGCTGCATGTACTCCTGGATGCCGTAATTGTGGATGGCCAGGCCCACGTGCAGCTGTGCGGCGAAGCCCACCGGGGAGATGTCCGTGGGGCCGTGGAAGCCGGACTTGACCTGGTACTGGGCGGCGAAGTCCATCACCTTCTTCAGCGGGCTGATGCCGCCGAAGTGGGTGGAGGCGGCCCGCACGTAGTCGATTAGCTGTTCCTTGATCAGGGCCTGGAAGTCGTAAACGGTGTTGAAGACCTCGCCGATCGCCAGCGGGGTGGTGGTGTGCTGCCGCACCAGCCGCAGCGCCTCCTGGTTCTCCGCCGGGGTGCAGTCCTCCAGCCAGAAGAGGTCGTAGGGTTCCAGGGCCTTGCCCAGCTTGGCGGCCTGGATGGGCGTCATGCGGTGGTGGCCGTCGTGCAGCAGCGGCAGTTCCGGGCCAAACTCGTTCCGGACCGCTTCGAAGACGGTCGGGAGGTGCCGCAGGTAGGCGCGGGTGTCCCAGTCCTCCTCCTGCGGGAACGCGCCGCGCCCGGCCGGTTCGTAGTCGTACCGCTCACCGGAGGCCTGGGCCTGCGCGGCCACCCCATAGACGGCCTTGATCCCGGGGACCGCGGTCTGGATCCGGATGGACTTGTAGCCCAGCTCCAGGTGTTCGCGGACCGAGTCGAACAGGGAGGGCAGGTCCGAGCCCGAGGCGTGGCCGTAGGCGCGGAGCCCGTTGCGGGAGGCGCCACCGAGCAGCTGGTAGACGGGCATCCCGGCGAGCTTGCCCTTGATGTCCCAGAGCGCCATGTCGACGGCGGCGATCGCGGCCATGGTGACCGGGCCGCGGCGCCAGTAGGAGCTGCGGTAGAGGAACTGCCAGGTGTCCTCGATCCGGTGCGGGTCCTTGCCGATCAGGAGCTGGGCGACGTGTTCCTTCAAGTACGCGGCGACGGCCAGTTCGCGGCCGTTGAGGGTGGCGTCCCCGATGCCGGTCACCCCGTCCTCCGTGGTGATCCGGAGGGTCACGAAGTTCCGGGACGGGCTGGTGACGAAGACGTCGGCGGCAATGATTTTCATGGGTGGAGCGGTCCTTTCGCGGCGGACAGTGACGGCGGACAGTGACGGCGGACGGTGACAAAGGATGAGGGCGCCTCAGCGCTGCGTGCCGCCGTCCGGGACGGCGCCCAGCAGGGCCAGTTCGGCGGCGGTGGGCAGTCCCTCGCAGTCGCCGGCGGAGCTGACGGCGAAGGCGCCGGCCAGGGTGCCGCGGCGCAGGCGTTCGGCGGTGCCGAGGCCCTCGAGCAGGGCGGAGAGGTAGCCGGCGGTGAAGGCGTCGCCGGCGCCGACGGTGTCGATGCTGGTGACGGGGACGGCGGGGGCCTCCAGGCGCCCTGCGGCGGTGTAGACGCCGGCGCCGGCGGCGCCGCCTTTGACCACGACGTCGAGGACGCCTCGGCCCAGCAGTTCCGCGGCCATGGCCGCCTCCCGCTCCGCGCCGGCGCTTTGGGCAGCGGCACCGGCAACCGGATCGGCGGCGGCGGCCCCGGTCCCCCGGCGGCCGCGTGCGCCGCCGTCGGCCACCAGGTCCAGTTCGTCGTCGGAGGCGATCAGCACCGTGGCATGCCGGGCGAGCGGCGTCAGCACGGCGCGTGCCTCGTCGCGGGACCAGAGCTTGGCGCGGTAGTTCACGTCCAGGGAGACGGTGAGCCCCTCGGCGGCGCCGCGGGCGGCGGCGTAATCCACGGCCCGGCGCGCGTCCGGGCTGAGGGCCGGGGTGATGCCGGTCAGGTGCAGCGCCCGGGGCGCGGCGGCGAAGGCCCGGTCCACGTCGTCCCGGTTGAGCGTGGAGCCGGCGGACCCGGCCCGGTAGTAGAACGCCCGGCTGATGTCCGCGGTGCGGCGTTCGAGGAACATCACCCCGGTGCCGCGGGTGTCCTCCACCCGGTGGCGGACGTCGATGCCCTCTCCGCGCAGGCCGCGCAGGATGAATTCACCGTGCGGGTCGGCCCCGACGACGCCGGCCCAGGCCACGCGGTGGCCCAGCCGGGCGACGCCGACCGCCACGTTGGATTCGGCCCCGGCCACGTGCATGCCCAGGCTCCCGCCGGCCGAGAGCGGACCGGCGGAGCGGAGCGAGACCATGGCCTCACCGAGGGTGAGCAGGTCGACGCTCACGGCTGACCCGCGGCGTAGCCTGAGGCTAGTTCCACGAAGGCCCGGGCGCGTTCCCGGACGGGTTCGAGGTCCCCGCCGGAGGCGGCGTCGCCGAACAGCGGCCCGCCCAGGCCCACGCCCACGGCGCCGGCGTCCCAGTAGCTTTCGGCCTCGTTCAGTCCCACGCCGCCCACCGCGATGAAGGGAATGCCGGGGAACGGGTCGCGGACGGCCTTCAGGTAGCCGGGGCCGCCGACGGAGGCGGGGAAGAGTTTCACGGCCGTGGCGCCGCGGTTCATCGCTTCGTAGGACTCGCTGGGGGTGAACGCCCCGGCCAGGACGGGCAGCTCCAGCCGGACCGCTTCCTCGATGGAGGAAGCCAGCGAGGGGGTCACGATGAACTGTCCCCCGGCCTCGGCAACGTCGGCGACGTCGTGTGCGGTCAGGACGGTGCCGGCGCCGACGTAGCAGCCCCCGGGCGCCGCGGCCCGGACCGCCGCGATGGCGCCCAGGGCGTCGGGGGTGGTGAGGGCGATCTCGACGAAGCGGAAGCCCTCCCCGAGGGCGGCGAGGGCCGCGCGGGCGGCCGCTCCGCCGTCGTTGCCGCGCACGATGGCGACCAGGCGGGTGGTGCTGATGCCGCCCAGCAGCGCCGCTGAAGTGAGGGTGGTGTTCACGCTTCCTACCATTCTGCGAAGGCGCCGTCGTTGTGGCGCCAGACCGGGCCGCGCCAGGCGTGGCCGCGCTTGTCCGCGGCACGGACCACGGCCTCGTCGATCTCGATGCCGAGGCCCGGGCCGGTGAGCCGCTCGATGTGGCCGTCGACGAATTTCAGCGGCGTCTTGTCCACCACGTAGTCCAGGACCTCGGCGCCCTGGTTGTAGTGGATGCCGATGCTCTGCTCCTGGATCAGGAAGTTCGGCGTCGCGAACCCCACTTGCAGGCAGGCGGCCAGGGCCAGCGGCCCCAGGGGGCAGTGCGGGGCCAGCTGGACCTCGTAGATTTCGGCCAGCGAGGCGATCTTGCGCACCTCGGTGATGCCGCCGGCGTGGGAGAGGTCCGGCTGGGCCACGGCGATCCCGGCCTGCAGGGCGGGCAGGAATTCCTGCCGGCTGTAGAGCCGCTCGCCGGTGGAGACCGGGGTGGTGGTGGAGGCGGTGAACTCCCGGAGCAGGTGGGTGTTCTCCGGGACCACGGGTTCCTCGAGGAAGAACGGCCGGTACGGTTCCAGCAGCGGCGCCACCCGGCGGGCGTTCGCCAGGCTGAAGCGGCCGTGGAAGTCAACGGCAACGTCGCGGTGCTCGCCCAGGACCTCGCGCGCGGCGGCGACCCGGCGGACGACGCCGTCGAGCTCGGCCACGGAGGCGAGCGGGCTCATCCGTCCGCTCGCGTTCATCTTCACCGCGGTGAGGCCCACCTCCAGCTGCGCGCTGATCTGGTCCGCCACCTCGTTGGGTTCGTCGCCGCCCACCCAGCCGTACATCCGGATCCGGTCCCGGACGTGACCGCCCAGGAGCTGGTGCACGGGGGTGTTGAAGTGCTTGCCGGCGATGTCCCAGAGTGCCTGGTCCAGGCCGGAGACGGCGCTGGCCAGGATGGGTCCGCCGCGGTAGAAGGAGCCCTTGGTCATCACCTGCCAGTGGTCCTCGATCCGCAGCGCGTCCTGGCCGATCAGGACCTCGGAGAGCTGGTCCACGGCGGTGCGGACGGTTTCGCTGCGGCCCTCGCAGGTGGCCTCGCCCCAGCCGACGATGCCGCTCTCGGTCTCGATCCGGACGAAGAGCCAGCGCGGCGCGACGAGGAAGGTTTCGATTCTGCAGATGCGTGTCATTCGTGCCTAGCCCTTGGTGGCCCCGGCCGTGAGGCCGGAAACGATGTATTTCTGCGTGAAGAGCGCAATGATCATGATCGGGATGGTGACCACCGTGGCCGCGGCCATCAGTCCGCCCCAGTCGATGCTGGCGTAGGAGACGAAGTCGAAGATCGCCACCGGCAGGGTCTTGGTCTTGGAGCCGGAGAGCACCAGGGCGAACATGAAGTTGTTCCACGAGAAGATGAAGGACAGGATGCCGGCCGTGGCGATGCCGGAGACGGAGAGCGGCAGGGTGATCCGGCGGAACGCCCCGATCGGGGTGAGGCCGTCCACCTGGGCGGATTCCTCCAGCTCCAGCGGCAGCGAGTCGAAGTAGCTCATCATGATGTAGACGATCAGCGGCAGCGCGACGAACATGTGGCTGAGGATCAGCACCTCGAAGCCGCCCACCATCTTCAGGTTGGAGAAGACGTAGTACCAGGGCACCAGCAGCGAGACGCCGGGGATGACGCGGGCCATCAGGACCACCAGGGCAGAGCGGTGCATGGTGAACCGGCTCATGGCGTAGGCGGCGGGGACGCCGAGCACCAGGGACAGCGCCGTGGAGACGAAGGCCACCCAGAAGCTGTTGAAGATGAAGATGAAGTAGTTGTTCCGCTGCAGCACGTTGGCGTAGTTCTCGCCGGTGGGCGTGAAGACGAAGGACTTGGCCGTGTCGTAGATGTCCACGTTGGTCTTGAAGGAGGCCAGCAGCATCCAGATCAGCGGGGCGATGAGGAAGAGCACGACGGCGATCAGGGCGACGACGCGGAAGACCTTATAGGCGCGGGTGGCCAGCGGCTTGCGGCGGCGGGCGGGACGGGGCGCCGCGGACGGGGCGGGGACGGTGCCGGCCGGGGTCTGGGTGGGGACGGTCATTTGCTTACCGCTTTCTTGCGCATGGTCAGCAGCCACATGGTGCCGATGATGATCATGAAGAACAGGATCAGCACCGCGGAGGAGAGCCCGTACTGGTTGTAGTCGAAGCTCAGGCCGTAGGCGTAGACGTTGAGGGTTTCCACCTCGTGGAAGGATCCGCCGCCCTTGCCCTTGGTGGCGTAGAGGATGTCGAAGGTCTTCAGCGCGTCGATGCCGCGCAGCAGGATGGCGACGATCACGGTCGGCATCATCAGCGGCAGGGTAATGAAGAAGAACCGTTGGAAGGAGTTGGCGCCGTCCATCCGGGCGGCCTCGTCGGGTTCGTCCGAGAGCGAAGTCAGGCCGGCGAGAAGGATCAGCACCACCATGGGCGTCCACTGCCAGATGTCCATGAAGATGGTGGTGCCCAGGGCGGTGTCCTGGCCGGAGAGCCACGGCTGCGGCGGGATGCCGATCATGCCTAGGAGCTGGTTGACGAAGCCGATGTTGGGATCGAAGATCAGGCGCCACATCATGCCGACCGCCACGGGGGTGGCCACCAGCGGGAGCAGGATCGCGACGCGGACCCACTTCTCGCCGCGGAACGGCCGCCAGAGCAGCAGGGCGATGCCCATGCCCAGAACTACTTCGCAGATCAGGGCCACGCCGGTGAAGGAGAGCGTGCGGCCGACGGCGGGCCAGAACCGTTCGACGTCGGAGAGCACCGTGACGTAGTTGTCCAGGCCGATGAACTCCGACGCCGCGCGGACCGAGCCCTGCGAGTCGGTCAGGCTCAGGTACAGGGTCCAGGCCAGCGGGAAGATGATCAGGACGCCGACGAAGATCATCGCCGGGGCGGCGAAGAGCCACTTGCGGTGCCGGTTGGCCCAGGCGGAGAAACTGCGCTGCGGGCCGGCTGAGCGGGCCGGGCCACGGCCGGCGGTCCCCGGCGGCGTGTCGCTGCGGGTGGTGTTCAGAACAGACATGGTTCACCTAAGGAGTCAGGGGGTGAAGGTGGGGCCGGCGTTCCGGCCCGGAGTGGAGCGGTCCCCCGCGGGACGGCCGGAAACCGGCCGTCCCGCAGAGGAGGGAGCGCTACTTCTTTTCGCTGTCCAGGAACTTCTGGAACGCGTCCGACGCCGAGGAGGCCTCGGTGGAGGCATCAGCGCCGGTGATCGTGGCGACGATCGGGGCACCGACGATTTCGCGGGCCTTGCCGACGGTGACAACCTCGGGACGGTCGTGGCCGACGCCGTTCTTGGCGCTGACGGCGATCGCGTCCGCGAGGTCCTTCGGGTAGGTGGAGGTGCCGGCCGGGTCGGCCCAGACCGAGGCGCGCGGGCCGGGGACGCCGGCCTTCTGTGCGGCCAGGGTGCGGTCCTTGCTGGTGGCCCACTGGATGAACTTCCAGGCGTTGTCCTGGTTGCTGGAGGCCTTGTTGATGGCCAGGCCCCACGAGGGGATGTTGTACGGCTTGGAACCGGCCGGGCCGGCGGGGAGGGCGGCGAAGCCCACCTTGTCGGCGACCTTGGACTTGGCCGGGTCGGTGGCGTTCTTGTAGAGCGAGTCGGCCTCGGTGTAGAAGGCAGCCTTGCCCTGGGTGAAGATGGCCATCGCCTCGGGCCAGCTCATGTCGGTGCTGACGTTCTTGGGGCCGGAGTTCTTGATCAGGCCGCCGTAAAAGGAGTAGGCCTTCTTGGCCGCGTCGCTGCCGATGGCGGACTTGCCGTTGGCATCGATGAAGTCGCCGCCGAAGCTGTAGAGGAAGCTGGAGAACTGGGTGACGGCGGCGGACTTGCCGGTGCGGGCCACGAAGCCGGCGGTGTCAGGGTTGGCGGTCGAGATCTTCTGCGCGGCGGCCTGCAGCTCGTCCATGGTCTTGGGAACCTCGATACCGGCGGCCTGCAGCAGGTCCTTGCGGTAGTAGAGGACCTCGCGCTCGGTGATGATCGGGACGCCGACCACCTTGCCGTCGACGGTGGAAGCCTTGACCGGGCCCTCCTGGTAGTCCTTCCAGTCCCAGCCGGCGTCGCCGGTGACCTTGGAGGTCAGGTCCGCGAGGTAGCCGTTCTTGGCGAACGCCTTGCCCTCCTGGAGCGGGCGGTACATCATGACGTCGATCTCGTCGCTGCCGGCGTTGAGCTTGACGTTGTACTGGTCGGAGAGCTGGTCCTCACCGAGCTGGGTGAGTTCGACCTTGAGGCCGGTGGCCTTCTCGAACTCGGGGATCGCGGCCTTGATGCCGTCGGTCCACACGTGGTTGGCCAGGGTGACCCGGACGGTGCCGGCTGCCTTGGCATCGCTGCTGCCGCTGCCACCGCCGCAGGCTGTCAGTCCGAGCGAGAGGGCCGCGGCCACCGCCGCGTATTTCACCATAGAACGCCGCTTCATTACGACTCCCTTGTCTTCAGGGCCGGACCCGGTCCAGCCGTGCGCGGATGCATCTTTACATCTGCTCTGGAGCGATCCTAGTGAAATAAAGCAGACTTAAACAACCCCTTGCGCCCACCCGTATGCTTTATTCATGCAAACCCCAAAGGCGGAGTCTTCAGCTGACCTGCACTCCGTGCTGGTCCAGACGCTGGGCCTCGCCATTGCCGAGGGGACCCTGGCGCCGCACTCAATCCTGCGGCTGGATGAACTCGAGACCAGGCACGGGGTGTCCCGGTCCGTGGTGCGCGAGGCCACCCGGGTGCTCTCGGCCATGGGCATGCTGGAATCCCGCCGCCGGCTCGGCACCGTCGTCCGGCCGGAGGAATGCTGGAACCTCTACGACCCGCAGGTGATCCGGTGGCGCCTGGCCTCGTCGCGCCGGGTGGACCAGCTCCGGGCCCTGAACGAACTGCGCGGCGCCATCGAACCGCAGGCGGCGCGGCTCGCCGCGGAGCGGGCCACCTGGGAGGCCGGCAGCGACCTGGTGGCGCAGGCCGCCCGCCTCTGGGCGGCCGGCCAGCGCGGCAATCAGGACGAGTTCCTCCGCCTGGACATTGAGTTCCACGCCGCCGTGCTCCGGGCCTCGGGCAACCCGATGTTCTCCCAGCTCCACAACCTGGTGGCCGAGGTCCTCACCGGCCGCACCGAGCACGGCCTGATGCCGCACCTGCCCCAGCACGAGGCGCTGCAGCTGCACGTCGACGTCGCCAGCGCCATCCAGCGCGGCGAAATGGACGCCGCCCACGCCGCCATGCGGCGCATTGTGGAGCAGTCCACCGAGGAAATCGGCGACATCTGGTCCAGCAGCCACCAGCAAAACGCCGGCAAGGACGACGCCGCGGCCGCCCCCGGGCCGGGGGCCGCCCCGCAACCGGGGACGGCCGCCGCCCCGTAAGCCGGGAGGCAACCCTGCGCTAGCGGCCGCCGGCGATCTTGCGGCTGCGCTGTTCCCGGGCCATCGGCCCATACGGGTAGACGCCGACGCGGGGCGCGCTGACCTCATCGAGCCGCGCCAGCTCGTCGGCGGAGAGCTCCAGCCCGGCCGCCGCGAGGTTGTCCTCCAACTGCTCCACGCTCCGCGCGCCCAGGATCACCGAGGTGACCGCCGGCTGCTCCGCCAGCCACGCCAGCGCCACCTGGGCGTCGCTGACGTTGTGCCCTTCCGCGATCGCGTGCACGGCGTCGACGATCTCCCAGGTGCGCGGATCCGCGTTGCGTGCCTCCCATGCCTCCATGCCGCGCTTCGGGTTCTCGCCCAGGCGGGTTGCGCCCTGCGGGGCCTGGTCGCGCCGATACTTGCCGGAGAGCCAACCGCCACCCAGCGGCGACCAGGGCAGCAGGCCGATCCCGGCGTCGAGGGAGGCCGGCACGATCTCCGACTCAATCTCGCGCACCAGCAGGCTGTACTGCGGCTGCAGGGTCACCGGCGGGTTCCAGCCGTGGGCGCGGGCCAGGTGCACGGCCTTGGTCAGCTGCCAGCCGAGGAAGTTCGAGAAGCCGTAGTAGCCGATCTTGCCGCTGCGCACGGCGTCGTCGAGGAACCGCAGGGACTCCTCCAGCGGGGTGATCGGGTCCCACGCGTGCAGCTGGTAGAGGTCGATGTGGTCCACGCCCAGCCGGCGCAGCGAATCGTCCAGCGCCCGGGTCAGGTGCCGCCGGGAGGTGCCGACGTCGTTGGGTGCCGCCCCCATCGGGAAGCGGCCCTTGGAGGCGATCACCACCGAGTCCCGCGCGTCCGGACGGGCGGCAAGCCAGCGGCCGATGATTTCCTCCGAGACGCCGGCGGAGTACACGTCGGCGGTGTCGATGAAGTTGCCGCCCGCGGCGACGTAGCGGTCGAGGATCGCGTGCGACTGTTCCTCGGTGGCCTCGGCGCCGAACGTCATGGTCCCGAGGGCGTAGTTGGAGACGACGGCGCCGCTGGCGCCCAGGGTGCGGTAGTCCATGCGGGTCCTCAGTCTTCGGTGGGGGTGGTCTCGAGCGAGTGGTAGTCGCGCCAGCTGTGTTCCGGTTCGTACCCGAGGACGCGGCGGGCCTTGTCGATCGAGAGCATGGTCTCGTGCTCGCCGAGGTCCTTGACCACCTTCACACCGGGGAAGACCTCGGCGGCGAGTTCGGCGCTGGGCCGGCTCATGACGGTGTCGGCGTTGGCGATCACGAAGGCCTCGAAGCCGGGTTCGGTGTAGGCCAGCGCCCGGGCCACGGCCTGTGCGCCGTCGCGGCCGTCGATGTAGCCCCAGAGGTTCCACTTGCGGAGCCGGGCGTCGGCATCGAAGGACGGGAATTCCTCGTAGTCCTCGGCGTCCATGACGTTGGAGAACCGCAGGGCGCTGATGCTCAGGGTGGGGTCCCAGCGGGTCAGCTGGATCGCCATCTGCTCCTCCAGGTGCTTGACCAGGGAGTAGGTGCTCTCCGGGCGGGCGGGGTATTCCTCGTCCACCGGGATGTAGGGCGGGTCGATGTCGAAGGGCAGGCCCAGCACGGTCTCGCTGGAGGCGTAGACGATTTTCTTGATGCCGGCCCGGCGGGCGGCCTGGAAAACGTTGTAGGTGGCCAGCATGTTGTTCTCGAAGGTGGCCGCGTCAGGGGCCAGTCCGGGCGCCGGGATGGCGGCCAGGTGCACGATCGCGTCGAATCCCTCGTGCCGGTCGTCCAGGCCCAGGATCACGTCCACCACGTGGCCGTAGTTGCGCAGGTCAACCCGGGTGAAACCGGGGTCCCGTTCCCCGGTCTGGTCCAGGGCTGTCACCTGGTGGCCGTCGGCCCTAAGCCTGCGGACCACGTGCCGTCCCAGTTTTCCGTTTGCTCCGGTTAGTGCAATTCTCATCGGTTCTCCTCGGTGATCGCGACGCTGCCGTGGCTCCACCCTAGATCGGCCGCGGCCCCGCCGCACACAGGGTCCGCCCAGAGGACAGTGCTACACGCGCTCCTCCCGCGGTGACTTTCGGCCCTAGGCGGCGGCCGGGGCGGCGGCGATCGTGGGGGCATGGGCGCAGATCAGCGGATTGTCGTGGGTGTCGATGGCTCGGAATTCTCGACGACTGCGTTGCGCCTCGCGGGGCGCATGGCCGACGGTCTGGGTGCCCCCCTGGCCGTGGTCACCTGCCTGGGCAGTTCCGACCACTTCTTCGCCTCCCACCTGCCGGAGGAGCGCGCCGCGTCCACCGAAGAGCTGGAGGAGACCGCCAAACGGCTGCTGGAGGAGACGCTGGAGCGGGCCTTCGGCAGCGAGCGCCCGGAGCGGCTGAGCCGTGAGGTGAGGTTCGGCCCCCCGGCGAAGGTGCTGGTCGACGAAAGCGCCGACGCCCAGCTGTTGGTGGTGGGCCGCCGGGGCCGCGGCGGCTTCCTCGCCCAGGTGATGGGATCGGTAAGCGGCGCCTGCGCCGCCCACGCTAAGTGCCCGGTCCTGATCGTGGGCCAGGACGACGCCGCACAGGCCGGGGCTGCCGGGACGGCGTGACGCCCGGGAGGCAACCCATGCAGTCGGCGCGAACCAGCATCGTAGCGGGTCTGGCCCTGATGGGCGTCGGGCTGCTGTGGCTGCTCGACGTCCTCGGGGTGCTGGCGGGCGCCGTCGTGATCCCGCCGCTGATCTTCGCGGCCGTGGGCGTGGCCTTCGCGGTGCTGTTCGTCCGGGACCGGGCCTTCTGGTGGGCGGCGATACCCGGTTCGGTCTTCCTGGGCCTGGCCGCCGTGATCCTGGCCGGCCAGGCCGGCGCGGGCGGCCGGGCCGGCGCCTTCCTGTTCGTCCTCATGGCGGCGGGGTTCGCGGCCGCCTTCCTGCGGGTCCCCGGCTTCTGGTGGGCGCTGATTCCGTGCGGGGTGATGCTGACCCTGGCGGTGGTGGTGGCCCTGCCGGCAGGCCTCCCGGATGCCACCACCGCCGCCGTCTTCTTCCTGGGCCTGGCGGTGACCTTCGCCGTGCTTGCCCTGGTCCCGGTCCACGGGGAACCGGAGTCCGGGGCGTCGCGTGCCGCCGCCGCGGGCGGAACCCCCGTGCGGCAAGTGCGGATGCGGTGGCCGCTGGCGCCGGCGGCCGTACTGGGCGTGCTGGGCCTGGCGTTCCTGGTGCAGGCCGCCGCCGTCCTGGTACCGTCCGCCGTCGTTGTCCCGGCGGTGGTGATCCTCGCCGGCGTCGCGCTGCTCGCCTACGCGGTCCGTGCGCACCGGCACGGGGGCAACCGCCGGCACGGCATCTAGGCCGGGTTCGGCGGGAGGCTGTCCGGCGGGTGCCGCGGGCGGTTAGGATAGTCAGCATGCTTATCAAAGCGTCCTGAGCAGGCCCGACGGAAGGCACCACCATGAGCAGCTACCACCCCGAAAATGACCCGGCCAACCCGGACCCGCCCAAGCCCGGCGGCGGCTCGGCGGACCCGGAGGCCGCGGAGGCGCTGAAGGCCCGGCATGCCGCGGCCCGCGGCGACGGCCAGCCCGATGCCGCGGCGTCCCCGAACCCGGACCCGCTGGAGGGAAACATCACCGGGCTGGAGCCCGGCGGCGGCGTTCCGCCCGGCGAGACTCCCCCGGCGGAGGGCCAGATGAGCCGGGACCAAGGGCACGCCGAGTAGCGGTTTCCAGGCAGGGACTCCGGCCCGGCCCCGGTCCTATGAGCCGGCGTCGGAGCCCTGCACCAGTTCGTCGAGGGCTGCACGGAGCCGGGTGCCGGCGTCGTCCGCCACCTCACGCACCGCATCGCTGTCGCTGAGCTGCACCATGGTCTGCGGGTCGATCGCCTGGACCGTCGTGGCCGGATCCCCCGCCCCGCGGCGGACCACCACGTTGCACGGAAGCAGGGCGCCGAGCTCCGGTTCGGCGGCGAGCGCCTTGCTGGCCAGGTGCGGGTTGCAGGCACCCAGGATCACATAGTCGCCCACGGCCGACGCGGCGTCCTCCCCCAGTTTTGCCGCGAAGGTGTCGCGGACGTTGATCTCGGACAGCACCCCGAAGCCCTGGGCGGCGAGCGCCGCCTTGGTCCTCGCCACTGCTTCTTCCCAGCTGGCCGGCACGACGGCGGTGTAGGTGTACTGCATGCATCACTCCTTGACGGTGGCGGCCCTGGCGGGGGCGAGGTGCTTGCCAAACCAGTCTCTGGCCAGGATGGCCGCGGCGGCAAGGGTTCCGGGTTCCTCGAAGAGGTGCGTGGCCCCCTGGACCACGGCCAGCTGGTTCGGGCAACGCAGCTGGGCCTTGGCCTGGCGGTTCAGTTCCAGGACCTCGGTGTCCAGGCCGCCCACGATCAGCAGCGTCGGGGCGCGCACGGCGGCGAGCCGCGGGCCGGCCAGGTCCGGCCGGCCGCCGCGGGAGACCACGGCCGTGACGCGGGCGAAGGGTTCGGAGGCGGACCACAGCGCCGCCGCCGCGCCGGTGCTGGCCCCGAAGTAGCCCACATCGCACACTGCGGTGTCCTCCCGGGTACCCAGCCATTCCGTGGCGGCCGTAAGCCTGCGGGCGAGCAGCTGGATGTCGAAGACGTTCGCCCGGTCGCGTTCCTCGGCCGGGGTCAGCAGGTCCAGCAGCAGGGTCCCCAGCCCGGCGTGCTGCAGCACCCCGGCCACGAAGCGGTTCCGGGGGCTGTGCCGGCTGCTGCCGCTGCCGTGCGCGAAGACGACGACGGCGCGCGCCGGGACCGGAAGGTGCAGCTGTCCCGCCAGCCGCACGCCGTGGGCCGGGATCTCTACCTCTTCCTCGACCTCCGCCGGTTCCGGTGCCGCGGCCGTGCCCGTGCCCTGATAAGACGGGGCGTCGTGGAGCCGGCGGGCTGCGGCGTCGAGGAGCTGGACCACCTCGTCATCCTCGGTGGGTGAGAAGTCCCGGTAGTGGTAGCCGACGGCGGTGAATTGGCGCGGGGTGGCCAGGCAGATCACCTCGTCGGGCTCCACCAGCCGGGCGAGCGTGTCCGCGGGCGCCACCGGGACGGCCAGGACCACCCGGGCGGCGCCCAGCTGGCGGGCGATTTTGCAGGCGACCCGTGCCGTGGAGCCGGTGGCGATCCCGTCGTCGACGATCACGGCGATCCGGCCGGTCAGGTCCTGGCGGCGCCGGCCCTTGCGGAAGCGGGCCACCCGGTTCTCCAGGACCGCACGCTCGCGGTCCTCGACGGCAAGGAGCTCGTCCTCGCCCACCCGGGACTGGGCCAGGACGTGTTCTTCGAGGACCCGGGCCCCGCCCTCCCCGATCGCTCCCATGGCCAGTTCCGGCTGGTAGGGCAGGCCCAGTTTCCGGACCACGATCACATCCAGCGGGGCGTCCAGGGCCGCGGCCACCTCCGCCGCCACGGGCACGCCGCCGCGGGGAAGTCCCAGCACCACGATTTCCTTGCCCCGCAGGTCCCAGAGGCGCCTCCCCAGCTGCCGCCCGGCGTCGACCCGGTCTTCAAAAATGCTCATGGTCCCGGCTTTCCGATCAGGCGTGCGGCCGCCGGGCGATGCCGGCGGAGCGGGCCGCGGGGGCGGTGGATGCCCGGCCGGGCCGCTTCATCTCACTATCGTTCACGGCTTTCGGGGGCGTGAGGGCCCTTGGACCCGGTTTCGTTTGCGCCGGTTTGCCCTGCCGCGGCGCGGTTCCAGCGGGCCCCGGCGGGCCGCCCCGGGGGTGCTGAAGCGGGCTGCGCGGCGGGCCATGCGGTGGTCCCGGCCGCGGCGCCGGACGCGGGGCAGGACCGGCGCCGGGGGCTGCTGGGCGGTCAGGGCGAAGAACCACTGCTTCGCCAGTTCCACCAGCACCAGGTACACCACGGTCATGCCCAGCAGCGCCAGGAAGAAGGGCACCGGCAGCGGGTCGAATCCCAGCAGCCCGGCCAGCGGGGACAGCGGCAGGAAGATGCCCAGGGCCACGACGCCGAGGGACGCGCCGAGCAGTCCCATGGAGGGCCGGCTGCGGAGGAAGGGAACCCGTCGGGTGCGGATGGCGAAGATGATCAGCGTCTGCGTGGCGATCGACTCGATGAACCAGCCGGCCCTGAACTCCCCCGGGGCGGCGTTGAAGACGAACAGCATCAGGGCGAAGGTCGCGAAGTCGAAGAGGGAGCTGATCGGGCCAAAGAGGAACATGAAGCGCCGGATGAAGCCGATGTTCCAGTGCGCCGGGGCCAGCAGCTGCTCGCGGTCCACCCGGTCCCCCGGGATGGCCAGTTGGCCGGTGTCGTAGAGCAGGTTGTTGAGCAGGATCTGTCCCGGAAGCATCGGCAGGAAGCTCAACACCACCGAGGCCGTCGCGGCACTGAACATGTTGCCGAAGTTGCTGGAGGTCCCCATCAGCACGTACTTGATGGTGTTGGCGAAGATCCTGCGGCCCTCCATCACGCCGTCGGCCAGGACGCCCAGGTCCTTGTCCAGGAGCACGACGTCGGCGGCGTCCTTGGCCACGTCGGTGGCACTGTCCACGGAGATGCCGATGTCCGCCTGGTGCAGCGCGAGCGCGTCGTTGACGCCGTCACCCATGAATCCCACGGCCCCGCCGCTCTGGCGCAGCAGCCGGATGATCCGGGCCTTCTGCTCGGGCGAGACGCGGGCGAAGATGCTGGCCTCGCGGGCGGCGGCGCTCAACTCCGGGTCGGACATGGCCTCGGCCTCGGCGCCGGTGATGGTGCCGCCGGAGAGCACGCCGAGTTCGTCGCAGACCCGCTCGGCCACCTTCGCGTTGTCCCCGGTGGCGATCTTGACCGTGATGCCGAGTGCCTCCAGCCGGTCCAGCGATTCGCGGGCGTTGGCCTTGGGCGGGTCGAGGAAGACCAGGAAGCCGGCCAGCCCCAGCCCGGTTTCGTCGGCGGGGGTGAGGTCTGCCAGCCCGGGCGCCTCCCGGGTGGCCACCGCCACGACGCGGGACCCGGCGTCGAACTCTGCGTCCAGGAGCGCCTGCACCTCGGCCGTGACGGGTCCGCAGAGAGCCAGGACGTCCTCCGGGGATCCCTTTGTGATGATCCGCGGCGTGCCGGCGCCGTCGCGGACCAGCACCGAGGTGCGGCGCCGGACGTGGTCGAAACCGATGATGTCCAGCCGTTCGTGGCCGGCCGGGGTGAAGCCGGCGGCCTGCGGGGACTCCCAGAGCGCGGCGTCCAGCGGGTTCTGGCCGATCACCGAGGCCTTCGCCGCGGTGTAGTCCGCCTCCGTGGCCAGCAGGCCGAGGGTGAACAGCTCCCCGGGGTCCGGCCCGGCGGCCACGGGCAGTGCGGCGGTGAAGGTGATCCGGCCCTCGGTCAGGGTCCCGGTCTTGTCCGTGACCAGGATGTCCATGTCGCCGAGGTCCTCGATGCAGACCAGCCGCTTAACCAGCACGCGGCGGCGGGCCAGCTGCCGGGTACCGGTGGCCAGGCTGGTGCTGACGACGGCGGGCAGCAGCTGCGGGGTGATGCCTACGGCGATCGCCAGGGAGAACAGCAGCGACTCGATCACCGGCCTCTGCAGGAGCAGGTTGGCGGCGAAGATCAGGGTGGTCAGCCCGATCGCGACCTGCAGCAACAGGAAGGAGAAGCGTTTGAGTCCCAGCTGGAATTCCGTCTGCGGCTGCCGCTCCCCCAGTCCCAGGGCGATCCGGCCGAACTCGGCCCGTCCGCCGGTGGCGACCACCACCCCGGTGCAGCTGCCGGACTGGATAACGGTCCCCATGAAGAGGCAGGAGGTCAGGTCGCCCAGGGAGGCCTTCTCCGTCACCGGCGCGGGCGTCTTGGCCACCGGCAGGGACTCGCCGGTGAGGATGCTCTCGTCGCAGAGCAGGTCCTTGGCGGCGAGGAGGCGGAGGTCCGCCGGGATGATGGCGCCCAGGCCCAGCCGGACGACGTCGCCCGGGACCAGGGCGGTAACGTCCAGCTCCGCGGCCGCCCCCTCCCGGACCACGACGGCGGTGTGGGTGACGCGGGAGTGCAGGGCCTCGGCGGCCCGTTCGGCGC
Organism: Arthrobacter sp. NPDC080082; assembly: GCF_040686595.1. Taxonomy (NCBI): domain Bacteria; kingdom Bacillati; phylum Actinomycetota; class Actinomycetes; order Micrococcales; family Micrococcaceae; genus Arthrobacter; species Arthrobacter sp. NPDC080082. The sequence goes on from NZ_JBFBKQ010000001.1 coordinate 633,626, forward strand.
GGAATTCGTTGCTGAACCCCAGGCCGACGCTGACCAGGAGGATCACGCCGATCACCAGGGAGTTGGTGGCGTCGCCCAGGAAGAGCGAGAGCCCGGCGGTGATCAGCAGCAGGATCAGGATGGGGCTGCGGAACTGCCGCGCCAGCACCGACCAGGCACTGGCCTCGTGGGTCCGTACCGCGTTGGGACCCACCGCGTCCAGCCGCTCCACGGCCGCAGCCCGGGACAGCCCGTCCGGCCCGGAGCCGAGGGCGGCCAGGACGGCGTCGGGCGCCAGCCGCGCGGCGTCGGTGATGGTCAACGGCGGGGAGGCGGCCTCCCGTAGTTCAAGCTGTGACATGCGGTGTCCGTCCGAGTGCCTGCCAGTTAGGCCTAAGACTACGACCGGCACCGGCACCCGTCATGCGGTTTGGCGGATTTCCCGTCAGCGGTCGGGGCGCCGTCCGCTGCCGGCGGCCGGCCGGATTTGTCGTCGCCAAAAGAGTCCGGCGTCCTGTATATACTTTTTCTCGGTACGGTTTAGCAGAAGGCCGTTGGACGAATTTGGTCCGGCCCTGCCACCGTTCCCACCGTGAACTTGCTCGCCGTGGTGCCGCAGCTGCCGGATCGACACCTCGAGCGAAACGGCATTATCAAACAGTGGCAAGTGATTCATCTGTGGCTTCGATCAGCCAACACCTGAACCAATTCGTGCTCACCAGCGCTGACATGGAAGAGTTCCTCGGCGAATTGGCGAAGGTCTCCGCACGCACCCTCTCCGAGGACGGTGACGAGGTACTTTGCGGCATTACCCTCCTCAGGGAACGCAAGGCTGCCACCGTGGCCAGCAGCAGCGCTGCGGCGCAGGCCATGGACGAGATCCAGTACGGCTTCAGCGACGGCCCGTGCGTCACGGCATCCCGCGAACAGGTCCCGGTTCACATCGAGGACCTGGAAGCGGACGACCGGTGGCCGCAGTGCACGGCGCGGATCCGGGAACACGGCATGCGCTCGATTCTGGCGGTCCCGTTCCTCCTAGACGGCGACACCCGGGCCGCGCTCAACCTGTATTCGCGCCGCCCGCACCGCTTCGACGAGCGGGCCCGCGATCTGGCTCACGGCTTCGTGAACCAGACCTCCATGGCGCTGCGCCTCGCGGTCCGGTTCGCCCACTACAGCGAGAAGGCCAGCAACCTCAAGGCGACCCTGGAGACCCGCACGGGCATCGACGTCGCCGTCGGCATCATCATGGCGCAGAACCGCTGCAGCCAGGCGGAGGCATTCGAGCTGCTCAAGACCGCCTCCAGCACCCGCAACGTCAAGCTGCACACCGTGGCGGCAAGCATCGTCGATTCCCTCGGGCAGGGACCGGCGCGGACGCACTTCGACAGCTAGGCCGGCGGGGCGGCCGCCTCCTCGAGAACGGTCTTCAGGGCCTGTTCATGGGCCAGGATGCGGAAGTGTCCGCCGGTGTCGAGCTGGATATTCCGCGCCCCTGGCAGGACGCTGCCTTCCGGGATATGCGGGTCAAAGAGCCCGTAGATGGAGGTGATCCGCTCGTTGACCCGCTGCTCGCGGGAGAGCTGGAGGGTCACGGCGCTGCGCGGGGAGAGCGCCCGGAGGCTCGGCAGCAACAGATACCCGGCGTAGCGCGAGCCCGAGAACGGCGAGGCCACGGCCACCATGCGGACCAGCCGGCGCTCGGGGTCCAGGGCCATCATGGCGTACTTGCCGATCAGGCCGCCCTTGCTGTGCGCCACGATCAGGGTGTCCGTCAGGTCCCGGTCCCGCAGGTATCCGGCGATCAGTTCGGCGGCCTTCGGCACGGCCAGCCGGTTCCGCTGCAGCACGGTCACCACGTGCACCGGGTGCCCGGCGTCGTGCAGGGTCCGGATCAGCGGCAGCATGAAGCGCCAGTCCTCGAAAATGCCGGGAATGACGAGGACGGGGCGGCCCGTCCCGCTGAGGAATTCATCCGGGCTCACCCGGGAGACGGCGCTTCGCAGTTGGCGGCCGACGGCGTACACGTAGTCCAGCGCCCACCAGCCGGCGACCCGGAGAGGACTGCTCATGCGGCGGGCTCCGCGGCGTTGACGGTTTCGGTCCAACCGGCGAAGCGGAGGATCGCCTCGGCCACTTCGACGGATTTATTGTGCTGGACCACGTGTCCGGTGCCCTCGATCTCGAGGAACGCACCGGCGGCGGCCCCGGCCACCAGGCGGTGGCACCAGTCCCGCGGCGCCACCGGATCGTGCTCGCCGCGGAGCACCAGGACCGGGGCGGACACGTCCATAATCCGGTCCTCCAGGCGGTAGTCCATCATCACCCTGAGGTTTTTCAGGTACCACGCGGGTCCGCAGCGCAGGTAGTCGGTGAAGACGACGGCGTTTGAGGACGGGCTCTCGAAGAACAGGCAGTCCCGGCCCAGGGCCAGCGCTTGCCGGGCCACGGTGCGCCTGCGGTCGTTGACCACGGGCCCCATCAGGACCACGTGCCGGACCCGGGCCGGCTGCTGCACGGCCACCTCCGTGGCGAACTGGGTGCCCATCGAGTGCCCGACGATGACGAAGTCCAGCACTCCCAGCCGCTCCAGCGCGCCGATGATGTAGGTGGCCTGTTCGGCGGCGTTGAGGATGTGGTCCGGTTCCGGTGTGGCCCCGAAGCCCGGCAGGTCGATCGAGTAGGTGTCCACCGTCGCGGCGAGGTTCCGGTGCAGCCGCTCTAGGTAGCGGTGGGAGGCGCCGATTCCGTGGATCAGGACGACGGGGGGCGCTCCCGGCGCAGGCTCCGCGGTGCCCTTGGTTCCGATGCCGCTGCCGGCGGTTCCGGCGTCGTCGGTGTCCGCGGTCCTGCGGGAGGCGAACACGTGGCCCACGTGCCCGGCCACCTCAACCTCGATGCGCACGGGCCTGCTCATGGGGTATCTCGTTTCTTTCGGCGTCCCGTAAGCATACTGACTACACCTGAGCGGGTGCTGGGCGCCGCTTCGACGGTTCCCTGCCCATAAGACGCGCGGAAGCGTCGATCCGGCGCAGAACCGTCGAATCGGGGTTTGCCGCGGGCGGGTCGGTTGCGGCGCCCGCCCCCGGTGGATGCGGCTAGGCCGGGCCGAGGGGGGCCGGGCCGGTGGACGGGGCCGGAGCCGGTTCCTTGAGTTCGACGAAGAGGGCGTGCGTGGCGCTCGCCCCGATGTTCTCACCGGAGTGGGACTGGGCGGGAAGCCACCGCGCCTGCCCGGCGGGGAGCTCGACGGCGGTCTCCCGTCCGTTGGCGGTAAGGCGGCGCCGGAAACTGCTGAGGGTGACCATCACCGAGTCCGGATGCCGGTGCTCCACGGTCTTGTCGCCCGGGGCATCGACGTATTCCAGGACGCGGACCCTCTCATTTTCGAAGACCACCCGGTAGAGGGCAGGGTTGGTCTCCACAGGATCCTGGTTCATGTCCGGACTGTAGCCCCGGACGGCCCCGGGCACCACGGCCTTACTGCCCGGCCGTCCCCGCGGCGCCGCGCCGGTACAGCCACGTCACGGCAGCCGCGGGCCTGTACCGCCGCGGCGGGTCCCTGTAGCGTGGCAGGACGGCCCGGGCCCCCGGTCCGCGCGAGTCATCGGAAAATGCGAGTCATCGGAGGAACACGTGAGCGACAAGCCGGTTGAGCCCGAAGAGATCGTCAGCGACGGAGTGCAAGAGGGCAGCAATCCGGTCCCCCGCGACGAGGAAGGCAACGCCGCCGGCCGGTCCGCCGGCGAGCCTGGGACGGACGGTCAGCAAGACGGCGGCGGGACCCCCGACTCGCGCAAGGTCCCCGGCCCCGCTGAAGAGGACGACGCCGAGACGACGGATGACCGCGGCCTCACGACCGACACCACGCCGGACTAGGTCGCGGGCGGGGCGATGTTGACCAGCCAGTCCACCCCGAACCTGTCCTTACACATCCCGAACATGTCGCCCCATGGCGCCCGGTCAAGCGGGACCGTGACCGATCCGCCGTCAGACAGCTTGTCCCAGTAGCCGCGCAGCTCGGCCTCGTCGGCGCCGCTGAGGGACACGGAGAAGTTGTTGCCGGGCGTGTAGTCCATGCTGTTGGGCGTGTCCGCGCCCATCAGCACCATGCCCGAGTCCGCCGTCAACATGGCGTGCATGATCTTGTGCTGCTCGGCGGGGTCCTCGCTGGCGTGGAAGTCGGCGAAGGTACTCATGGTCAGCTCGCCGCCGAAGACCGACTGGTAGAACGTCATGGCGTCCCTGGCGGTGTCGCGAAAGCCAAGGTAGGGGTTCAGCGTGGTCATAGTTCCGGCCTCCCGGTGCTGGTCTGGTGCTGTTGCTGGTCAGTTGCCCGCGGGTGCCGGACCCCGCGGAGGGACCGGTTCCCGCTGGGTGACATCCTGCCGGATCGAGGTCGCGCTGCACAGGGTCCAAACGCCGCAGGCCGCGTTCCCACCGTAATGGGGACGCGGCCTGCGGCGCGGCTGGGGCTGCCTGCTAGGCGGTCTGGCCGGCGTGCTCGCCCTCGGCGATCTCTTCGATCAGCTTCGCGTTGAAAGCCTCGAGATCGTCCGGGGTCCGGCTGGTGACCAGGCCCTGGTCGACCACGACCTGCTCGTCGGACCAGTTGGCGCCGGCGTTCTTGAGGTCGGTTTCGAGCGTGTAGTACGAGGTCAGGCTGCGGCCGTTGGCCACACCGGCGTCGATCAGCAGCCACGGGCCGTGGCAAATCGAGGCGACCGGCTTGTGCTGTTCGAAGAAGCTGCGGGCGAAGGCCTGGGCTCCCTTGTCGGCACGGAGGTGGTCGGCGTTGACGACGCCGCCGGGGATGACCAGCGCGTGGAAATCGTCGGCGTTGGCCTGGTCGACGGTCAGGTCCACGGTGAACGTCTCACCCTTGTCGGTACCGTCGTAGCCCTGCAGGGTGCCGCTCTTCGGCGACACCAGGGTGGGCTCGCCGCCGGCTTCCTTGACCGCGTTCCAGGGGCCGGTCAGCTCGACCTGCTCGACGCCGTCCGTCAGCAGGAAAGCGACCTTCTTGCCCGAGATGTTGTGTTCCGACATACGTCCTCCTCTAAGCGGTGCGCGTCGCTGGCGGCCTGCCGGCCGCGGTGCCCCGCGCAGAAAGATTGGTGGCTTGCCTTTCCCACTCTAGGAACTTCGAAAATAATAAGCAAGCTGATCATATGATGGGTGTAAGCCGCCCGGAGTCGCCGCCCGGCACACCGGCCCTCTGGACCAGCCCTCTATTCAGCAGGGGCGGGCGGTGGCTACGCTGGCGGGGTCAAACCGGCACCGGAACCGCGGGCTCACCGCAGGAAGCAGGCAATCATGGACGAACGCGACATTCTGCAGCGCATCACCGCCTTGGTGGACGAGGAACGCGGACTCCGGGAGCAGGCCGAGGCGTCCAGCCCGGACCACGACCACGCTCCGGACCGTCTCCGCCTCCAGCAGCTCGAGGAGGACCTGGACCAGTGCTGGGACCTGCTCCGGCAGCGGCGCGCGAAGCGGCAGTACGGGGAGAACCCGGATGAGGCCGAGGCCCGCCCGGTCAGCCAGGTGGAGGGCTACAAGGGCTGACGCGGCGCGGGCGGCCGAGGCGCCCTTGGTTGGCGCGGCGCACTACGTCGGCGCCCGACGGCGGCCGGCACTTTATGGGGGCGGCCAAGGACCAAAGGGCCCCTGATTTTTCGGTGGCACCGGCCTACCATATGGACGGGGGGCACCCGGAAGCGCAGTCGCTTAATGGAGGCCACGATGTTCACTTTTGTCCGCACACTTTTCCCGTCGGCGCAGAAGGAGTCCGTGGCCGCCCCGCCGGGCCCCCCCCGCCGCTCCCGGCCCTGGGCAGCGGCCGCCGCCGTCGTCGTCGCGCTCGGAGCGGCGACTCTGGGCGGCTCCCCGGCCTCCGCGGCCGCACCCACTCAAAGCTTCATCGTGGTCCTCAAGGACGGCACCGGCGACGCCGGGGCAATCGCGGCCGCGCACCGGAGCAGTTTCGGAGTCACCACCGCCACCGTCTACCGCAACGCCGTCAGCGGCTATGCCGGCACCATGACCCAAGCCCAGGCGGCCCAGGTGGCCAAGGATCCGCGCGTGGACTTCGTCACCGCGGACCGGCGCTTCGGCCAGCCGGACGAACCGAAACCGGCCGGGTCGCAGGTGGCGCCGGCGTGGTGGCAGCGCATCGGCGGCGACCCCGAGGAGGCCCAGGAATCGGCCCGGGCCAACCCGGCCCGCGACAAAGGCACCGGCGTGAACGTGGCCGTGATCGACAGCGGCATCGACGGCAACCACCCGGACCTGAACGTCCGCGGCGGCGTCGACTGCACCTCGGGCCAGCCCGTCACAGTCACCCCCATCGACAAGCTGGGCCACGGCACGGCCGTGGCCGGCGTCATCGGCGCCCGCAACAACAACCTCGGAATCATCGGCACGGCGCCCGGCACCCCGCTCTGGTCGGTCCGGGTAGTGACGGACGACGACGTCATCACCGAGGCGAGCCTCATCTGCGCGATCGACTGGGTCACCTCCACCCGCCGCGATGATGACCCGACCAACGACATCTCCGTGGCGAACATCAGCATCGGCGGCCCCGGCTCTGACACGGCCAACTGCGGCAAGGGCACCGACCCGATGCACTACGCCATCTGCCGCTCGATCCGCGCCGGCGTCACCTACGCTGTGGCCGCGGGGAACGAGTCCTCCAACCTGGCCGGCACCGTTCCGGCCAGCTACCACGAGGTCCTCACGGCCACCGCGATCGCCGACTTTGACGGACAGCCGGGCGGACTCGCAGGCACCGTCTGCGGGACGGTGGACTTCGGCATCTTCGGCCAGAAGGACGACGCCCCGGCCTTCTTCTCCAACTACGCGGTAGCCGCCAAGGAGCGCCGCCATACAATGGCGGCGCCTGGGGTCTGCGTCCTCTCCACAGCACCCGGGGGCTACGGAATCAACCACGGAACCAGCTTCGCCAGCCCCGCCGTGGCCGGCGCCGTCGCCCTCTGCATCAGCGACGGGGCCTGCCATGGTTCCGGGGCCGAGGTGGGCGAGCAATTCCTGGACCACATCGAGGCGTACAACCACCGGCACCGGGACTTCGGCTTCACCGGCGACCCGCTCCGGCCCGTCGATTCCAAGTATTACGGCTACCTGACGGAGATCGCCCGCTTCTGAGTCTGCGCCGCCCGCTCCGGTTGCCTCTTGTCGCACCCGTTTCGACGGTTCCCTGCAGTTTCGACGCTTCCAAACGTCGAGCCGGCAGGGAACCGTCGAATCGGCGCGCGTGAGCCCTCGTTAACATCCCCGAAACATGCCCGTTAACGCCCCGACACGAAAGCCCGAATCCTGTAACTTTCCCGCAACGCAGAGCCCGACTGCCTGAAACACTCCGACGCGAGGATTAAACCCGGTTGGGGGCCGGCGGCGAAGTGTCCCGGTACGACGGTTGACGAAGGGACACGCAGGTGCAGCTCACCGCGGGAAGCGTCTGGATCATCATCTCTGCAGCCCTCGCGCTGCTCATGACCCCGGCCCTGGGCCTGTTCTACGGCGGCATGACCCGCGCCAAGGCCTCCTTGAACATGATCATGATGAGCTTCATCTCGGCGGGCATCGTCGGCGTCGTCTGGGTCCTCTGGGGCTACTCGATGTCCACCGGCCAGGGCGTGCTGGGCATCTTCGGAGACCCGTTCGCCAACGCTGGTCTCTCCCGGCTGATCGGCTCCCCGGACCTGATCAAGGCCGGTTTCAGCGCCACCTTCGCCATCATCACCGTCGCCCTCATCAGCGGGGCCATCGCCGACCGCACCAAATTCTCCGCCTGGGCCCTCTTCGTCCCGGTGTGGGTCACCGCCGTCTACTGCCCGCTGGCGTACATGGTCTGGGGCGGCGGGCTGATGAGCCCCGGCGGGGCCGTCAGCAAGATCTTCGGCCAGGTCATCGACTTCGCCGGCGGCACCGTCGTCGAGATCGCCTCCGGCACCGCAGCCCTGGTCATGGTCCTGATCGTCGGCAACCGCCACGGTTTCGCGAAGGACCCCTCGCACCGCCCGCACAACATCCCCTTCATCATGCTGGGCGCCGGTATCCTGTGGTTCGGCTGGTTCGGCTTCAACGCCGGCGCCGCCACCACCGTGGAACAGGCCGGCCTGATCTGGGTCAACACCCTCGCCGCCCCGGCCGCCGCCATGCTCAGCTGGCTCGCCGTCGAGAAGGTCCGCCACGGCCACCCCACCTCGCTCGGCGCCGCGTCCGGCGTCGTCGCGGGCCTGGTGGCCATCACGCCGTCGTGCGCCAACGTCAGCCCGCTCGCCGCCGTCGGCCTGGGCCTGCTGGCCGGCGCCGCCTGCTGCGTCTTCGTGGACCTGAAATTCCGCTTCGGCTTCGATGACTCGCTCGACGTCGTCGGCGTCCACCTCGGCGGCGGCCTGATCGGCACACTGGCCCTGGGCTTCATCGCCCTGCCCGTGGACGGCCAGGGCGGCGGGCTGTTCTACGGCGGCGGACTGCAGCAGCTGGTCGCCCAGACGGTTGCCGTGCTGATCACCGTGCTGCTCTCGGCACTGGCGACGGCGGTCATCGGCCTGGCCATCCAAAAGACGATCGGTTTCCGGGTCAGCCACGAGGCCGAGGTGGCCGGTGTCGACCGCTCCGAGCACGCCGAGACCGCCTACGAGTTCGACGGCCTGGCACACAGCCGCTTCAACCCCTTCGGCCACCACGGCCTCCCCCACCCGGTGCACGAGGCGGCTCCGGCGGACCGCCAACGGACCGGGGAACCGGCAGAAGAACACGGTCGTGTCAAAGAGTCCGTCACGGCGGGCAACACCGCCTGAGGACCGGCCCGCGCCGCGGTGAGCGCCTGACAGAATGAGCCTATGGACATAGCCCTCGGTTTGCTGGTGCTCGTAGCGGTTGTCTGCGCCGGAAGCGCCCTGGGCCGGAAGCTGGACATCTCCGTCCCGTTGCTGCTGGTCCTGGCCGGCGTCGCGGGATCCTTCATTCCCTTCGTCCCGGACATAGAGCTGAATCCCGAAATGGTTCTGGTGGGCCTGCTGCCGCCGCTGCTCTACGCGGCGGCGCTGCGCACCTCGCTGTTCGACTTCGGTTCCAACCGCCGCGCCATCGGCCTGCTCTCGGTGGGCTACGTGATCTTCGGAACCATCGCCGTGGGTCTGGTGGTCTGGTGGCTGTTCCCGGAAATCCCGCTCGCGGCGGCGATCGCCCTCGGCGCCGTCGTCGCCCCGCCGGACGCCGTGGCCGCCACCGCGATCGCCCGCAAGGTGGGCATGCCGCGCCGCATCGTGACCATCCTCGAGGGCGAGTCACTGGTCAACGACGCCACCGCCCTGGTCTGCCTGCGCAGCGCCATCGCCGCCATCGCCGGAACCGTCTCGGCGGCCGGCATCGCGGGGGGCTTCGTGCTCGCCGCGGGCGGCGGCCTGGTGGTGGGCCTGGCCGCGGCCTACGTGCTGACCATGCTGCGCAAGCGGATCCGCAACGTCGCGATCAACACCTCGACGTCGTTGATGGCCCCGTTCGTCGCCTACCTGCCGGCCGAGGCCATCCACGCCTCCGGGGTCCTCGCCGTCGTCGTCACCGGACTGGTGATGGGGATGAAGGCGCCGTCCATGCCCAACGGCGCGGCCCGGCTCAGCCAGCGCAGCAACTGGAACACCGTGCAGTTCCTGCTGGAGAACTCCGTCTTCCTGCTGATCGGGCTGCAGGTCCGGACCATCATCGAGGGCGTCCAGGACGATTCGCTCGGCGCGGGCCGGATCTGGGCCGGGTGCGCCGTGATCCTGCTGGCGGTGCTGGTGCTGCGGCCGGTCTGGGTCTTCCCCGCAACCTACCTGCCGCGGCTGATTCCCAGCATCAAGCGCAAGGACCCTGCCCCGCCCTGGCAATTCGCCGCAATCGTGTCCTGGGCGGGCATGCGCGGCGTGGTGACCCTCGCCGCGGTGCTGGTGCTGCCGGCAGACCTGGAACACCGCTCCGTGCTGATCCTCGCGGCCTTGGTGGTGGTGGGTGGCACCCTGACCCTGCAGGGCTTCACGTTGCCCCCGCTGGTGCGGTGGCTGCGGGTACAGGGCCCGGACCGGCGCGAGGACGCCCTCAACCAGGCGTCCCTGATGCAGCTGGCGACGGCTGCGGGTGTGGAGCGGTTGCAGGAACTGCGCACCGACAACGACCCGCCCGAAGTGATGGCGATGCTGAAGCGGCGCACCCAGGAGCGCGGCCTGGCAGCGTGGGAGCGCCTGGGCCGGCCCACCTCCGAGGCCGCCACCCCCAGCCAGCGCTATGCGGAGCTGCGCCTGGCCATGCTGGAGGCGGAACGGGCCAAGGTGCTGGAGCTTAGGCGCGGCGGGGAGTACGCCCACGAGGTGCTCAGCGAGGTCCTGGACCGGCTGGACGTCGAGGAATCGATGCTGGATATCTCCCTCGATGAGCTGGACACGGCCGGGGACGGCGGCGGCGAGGGCCTCGCGCAGCCCGGCGGCGCCTGCGGGCACCTGGAATCCGCCCCGGACCGCGAGGTCCCCGAGGACCCCTTCTGCGCCGAATGCCGGCGGGAGGGCACGACGCCGGTCCACCTCAGGATGTGCCTGGCGTGCGGAAACGTCGCCTGTTGCGATTCCTCCCCCGGCACCCACGCCACGAAGCACTACCGCTCTACCGGCCATCCCGTGATGCGCAGCGCCGAACCCGGCGAGGAGTGGCGCTGGTGCTACGAGGACGACCTGCTGGGCTAGGCACCGCTTCGCTTGCACCGGCCGGGGCCAACTGCAGACGGATCCCGGCGCCGGCACGTGCCTGCCGGTGGTACCCGGGCGTACCCTCGGAGCTGTGGACATCGTTGAATTCCTGTCCCAACGGATCGGCGAGGACGAGGCCGCGGCCAAATCGCTGCTGACCGACAGGACCCTCTCCAAGTCCGGCGAATGGTACGAACAGCGGCTGCTGCTCGAGTGCGAGGCCAAACGGCGGCTGATCCAGGTGGTGGAGGCCGCCCGGCAATCCGCCCTGACGGCCATGGTCACCGAATCGGTTGACGGGGGCTCCGGGGACGGCGGCTGGGCGCCCCGGTCACTGGACTGGATGGAACGGTCGCTGCGGGCGGTGGCGCTGCCCTACGTCGACCACCCCGACTTCAACGAGGACTGGCTGAGGCTCTGACGCGCCGGCCGTCAGGCCACTGGCGTTCGTCCGGGCACGGAAAGCTCCGCGCAGAGCGAACGGCCCGCACTCCACGAAATATCCCGGGACCCCGGGCCGTTGCCCCCACTATGACAACTATTGGAATCATCGGTGCAGGTCACATTGGCAGCCAGGTCGCCCGCAAGGCGGTCGAACTCGGCTACGACGTCGTCATCAGCAACTCCCGCGGACCCGAGACGCTGGGCGACCTCGTCGCGGAACTGGGCCCGAAGGCCCGCGCGGCCACGGCCGCCGAAGCCGCCGCGGCAGGCGACTTCGCCGTCGTCACCGTCCCGCTGAAGAACATCGGCGACATCCCGGCGGAACCGCTGGCCGGGAAGATCGTGGTGGACACCAACAACTACTACTGGGAGCGCGACGGCCGCATCGCCGCGCTGGATAATGGCGAGGCCACCACCTCCGGCATGCTGCAGGACCTCCTGCCGCAGTCCAAGGTGGCCAAGGGCTTCAACCACATCATGTACACCCAGATCACCACAGACGGCACCCCGGCCGGCACCGAGAACCGCCGGGCGCTGGCCACCGCCAGTGACTACCCGGAGGCCGCGGAACTGGTCACCCGGCTGTACGACGAGTTCGGTTTCGACACCGTCAACATCGGCCCGCTCTCCGAGAGCTGGCGCGTGGAACGCGACCGCCCCGCCTACGGCAGCCGCCAAAACTCCGAGGAACTGCGCGAGAACCTGGCCAAGGCGCCCCGCACCCTCTAGCCGAGCTCTCCGGCGCTACCCCCCGGACCGCCGGCGCCACCACGGGCGCCGGCGGTCCGGCTCCGTTGCCGGGACCTCCGGCTCCGCCGCGGCACGACGCTCCCGCCACCTGGCCACCTCGACGTCGGCGTCGCGGGTCTTCGTAATCACCGGCGGACCGCCCTGCAACTGGCGCCGGGCCTCGATGACCCGGGCGTTGAAGTCGGCGATGATCTCCCGCACCTGGGATTCCGCCACCTGCTGGTCCAGCCGGTCGTCCAGCGCAGCATCCTCGGTCCGCAGCAGGATCGCCGCCGGACCCAGTCCGCTGAGGTCCTCACGCTGCAGCAGCCCCTTGACCCACCAGTCCGGGTCGTACACCTCGCCCAGGCCCGGAATCGGCTTGCCGGCGTACTTCAGATTGTCGAACTTCCCCTGCGCCATGGCGTCCCGGACCAGGTACTCGGCCCGGGCGGCGTCGTCCACCGCGGCGCGCTTCCGCCTCAGGTTCTCCTCGGCGGCGTCCAACTCGGCCTGTTCCTCGACCGAACTGCCGCTGATCCGGAGGGACCTCAGCTCGGCGGCCCGTTCCACCCGGCGCCGGAATGCCGGGTTCCCGCCGTCGACCATGATGCACCCCTTCCCGGGTCCGATGCCTTTCTCCCAGTATGACCAGCCGGGCCACGACGATGGAACCCCTGCATCTCGCAGGCGGAAACTTAGACCCTTCTTGTCCCTGTGAACAGGGCCTTGTGGCCCCCGATAACCGGCAGGTGGGGTCAAGTACACTCATGCAATGAGGCTTCTGTACATCACAGAAAGTGCGCCCAACCGCGACCCCGTATACGGGGATGGCAGCTCCATGATCCCGTACGAAATCCTGCGGAATCTGCCCGACGACGTCGACGTGACCCTGCTCAGCTTCGAGGGCCGGGTCGGGCTGCCGGAGGAGATCCGCGAGCGCTGCGCGGAGGTCCAGATGCTCACCCCCCGCCCGCGTGCGGCCGCCCTCATCCGCTCCCTGGGCGGCCTCAACGGTGCCGGCCGGCAGGAACGGGCGACGCGCGAGGCGACGGAGCTGACCGCCTCGCTCTCCGCCCGCGCCGACGCCACCCTCATCCACGGCCCACACGCCCTGTTCCTCTCCCGGTACGTCCACGGTCCCCTGGTGCTGCAGACCGTTGACCCCTGGTCCGTCCGGACGCAGATGGACACCGCCATCGCCGGCCGGCTGAAGGCCGCCTACCGGGCCCGGGAATTCCTGGCCCTGCGCGCCGAACGCCGGCTCCCCGCCCGGGCCCGCCTGCTCACCGTCGGAGCCAAGGACGCCGCCCGGTGGTCCGCCAGCCTGGGCCGCCCTGTCCGCAGCATCCCCAACGGCGCCGACCAGGCGGATCAGCCCGCCGCCCGGCGCGAGGACCCCGTGGTCTGCTTCGTCGGCAGCCTGAACTACGGCCCGAACATCGACAGCGCCCGGGTCCTGGTCCGGACCATCGCCCCGCTGGTTTGGGAAAGCGTCCCGCGGGCCACCTTTGTTCTCGCCGGGCGCCGGCCGGACCCCGCCGTCCTGGCCCTGGCCGGCCCGCGGGTGGAGGTCGCCGGCAACGTGCCGTCCGTCCTGGACGTCTACCGGGCCTCTGACGTGGCCGCCTTCCCGGACGAACACGGCGTCGGGATCCGCAACTCGGTGCGGGAGGCCCTGGCCGCCGGTGTGCCCGTCGTGGCAACGCCCGTGGCGGCCCGGGAGCAGGAAGCCCACCCGCTGCTGACCGTCGTCGGGGACCCGGAGGCTTTCGCCCGGCGGGTCGTGGAGGCGCTCACGAACCGCGGGAGCGGCGCGGGGACGGCAGGACCCGAGACCACGGCATCGGTCCGCTCCTGGCAGACCGCAACGCTGGAGTACCTGGCGGAACTGCACGCGGCCATCGGCTCCGCGGGGGCGGGGCTTCCGGCGCGGAGCAGCTCCGCATGACGCAGGCCCCGCCGGGGGAACTGGCCCGGACCGGCGTGCGCGGCGCGATGTGGCAGGGCCTGGCCTTCGCCGGCGGCCGCATCATCGTCCTGATCACCACCGTGGTCCTGGCCCGGCTGCTGTCCCCGCACGAATACGGCCTGGTGGCCCTGGCCCTGGTCCTGATGGGCTACGCGGAGACTATTGCCGACGCCGGCGTCGCCCAGGCCCTGGTATACCTCCCCCGCACCGGGATCATCGCCCGGTCCGCGCTCATGATCTCCGCGATCCTGGGCTCCCTGCTGGGGCTCACGGCCTTTCTCGCCGCGCCCCTCATCGCCGACCTGTTCCAGCTCCCTGACGTGGTCCCCCTGGTGCAGATCCTGGGCGTCTCCGTGCTGGCCACGTCGCTGGGCGCGGTCCCCGAGGCACTGCTGCGACGGGACCTGCACTTCAAGAAGCTCACCGCCGCCCCGGTCCTGAAGGCCGTCACCATGGGGACGGTGACCCTGTCCCTGGCGTTCACCGGCCACGGTGCCTGGTCGCTGGCGGTGGGCACCGCCGCCGGATCCGTGGCGTATGCGGCGACGTGCTGGTACCTGGTCGGGAGGCAGGCACCCTGGCAGATCTGGCGGATCAGCAAGGCCGCCCTGATGGCCAACGTCAAGTACGGCGCACCCGTGGCCGGCAGCAGCCTGCTCGCCCGGCTGATCTTCGACATCGACTACCTGATCATCGGAATCATCCTGGGCGCCCAGGCCCTCGGCTACTACACGCTGGCGTTCCGGCTTCCGGAAGTGGTGATCCTCAACGTCTTCTTCGTCCTCTCAACCGTCCTCTTCCCGCTCTACGCCCGCGTCCGCGGCGAACCCGAACGGCTCCGTGCCGGCTACCTGACCAGCGTGCGGATCCAGTCCCTCTACGGCGTCACCGCCGGGGTGGGCCTCTCCGTGGTGGCGCCGGTGCTGGTGCCGCTGGTGTTCGGCGACAAGTGGGACGAGGCCGTGCTGCCGCTGGTCTTCCTGGCCCTGTACGCCGCGGCCCGATCCCTCGGCGCGGGCGCCAATGATGTCTACAAGGCCTTGGGCCGGCCTGGGCTCTCGATCGTGGTGTCCCTGGTTCGCCTCCTGATCCTCCTGCCCGTCCTGCTGTTCTCCACGCGCTGGGGCATCGTGGGCGTGGCGGTGGCCCAGCTGGTGGTGGCCGTGGTGTTCGCGGTGGGAATGCAGGTGGTCGCGGCGAAGGTCATCCAGTTGCGGCCCCGGGCCCTGCTGGGCGCCATCGCCCCCGGCCTGGTGTGCGGCGCCGCGGTGGCCCTGACCGGGCTGGGAAACCTCCTGGCTCCGGAACTGGGGTCCGTGCCCTGCATGGTGCTGGTGGTCGTGGTGGCGGTCGGGGCGGTCTACGCGATCGTGAGGTTCGCCTACCGGCCGCTGCATGACGAGCTGCTGGGCATGGTCCGCCGCGCCTAGTAGGAGGACTTACCGGCTAGGGACCCGCTGAGGCGGTCCGGCGGGACCGCTATGTCGACCCGCCGTGATGATCCGGCGGCAGGCAGTGCTGCTAGGCCGGCCGCCGACCCGTGACGGTACCGGCCGGGATGGCGACCGGGAACAGCCGCAGCCCCAGTGCCACCCGCCCCGCGACGGCCTTCAGCAGGCCGAAGCGGACCCCCTGCCGGAGCGCCAGGGTACCGCGTACCGCCTCCGCGGAGTCGACCGGCACCAGCCGGGCCGGGCCGTCGAGGCCGGGGACGTTCCAGTGCACCGTGATGTCCTCGAAGTCGTGCTTGCGGAACGTCTGCTTCCAGCCCGCCACCGTGTGCGGTCCGCGCCCGGCGGCGGTGCGCCGGACCTGGGCGCAGACCCATCCCCCGGGTTCCACGTCCGCAGCCGCCCGTTCGAAGAGGAAGGCATCGGGTTCGCGCAGGAGCACGACGTCGAACCGTGGTCCGGGCGCCCCGGGCGCACCCGCACCCACCGGCCGGGCGTCCGGGTCCAGCAGCTGGAGTGCGCCCAGCAGCTCCGGTTCAATCGCTCCCCCATAGCCCAGGCGGCGGGGCTGCAACACGGGGGTCAGGAAGCGCCAGTCCAGCATCCGCCAGCGGTGCAGGGTCAGGCCAGGACGTCCGCCCGGATCCGCCTCCGGGGGCGGAAGCGTGCGGGACGAGATGCTGTTCCAGACCGTTTCGGTGGCCAGCCGGCGGACCAATTCACGGGACAGCCCGGCGTCGATCACGCGGGCGCCGGGCAGCCTAGTGGCCAGCTGCAGGTAGGACTTGCGCCAGTGCTCCAGCAGCTCCACCGTGTGCTCACCCTTTCGGGCGAACATCACCTCGCCCGGGGCATCGAGGACCAGCAGCACGTCGGGCGCCGGTCCCAGTTTCACGGCCAGCGTGTTGGTCAGGCCCGCACTGGTGTGGCCGCCCCCGACCTGCGGCAGGAGCGCGTCGTACGCCACCCGGTCCATCAGCACCACCCGGCCTCGGAGGCTGTGGTAGCGCGCCTTGGTGCCGCCCTTGAGCACCCGGAACATCTTCTTGGCAGTCCGTCCGCCGGGCAGCCGCTCGAGCCACCGGTCCCACGGGCCGGCGCCCCAGAGCCCCATGTAGACGTAGGACGTGGGGATGGGAAAATCGGCGCGGAGCCCGTGCAGGAGCGTGGTTTTGCCGGCACCGTCCGGCGCCATGACGCCCACCACCGGGCCGGGGCCGGGGAGCCGCGGGGTCATCAGCCGGAGGGTCCGGTGCCCCAGCCAGCGCCCGCGGCTGGCCAGCGGCTGGGTCCGGGTCCAGGCACGCCGCCACCGTCCGGCGAGATCGCGGACGCCGTCGAAGTTCCCCGCGTTGACGGCGTCGAGCAGGGCGGATGCCGCCCCGTCGCCGCCGCGCCGGTCCACGTACTCCGCGACGGGTCCGGCGGTTGAGGCGACGGCGGCAGATGCCAGCGCCGCGGCCCGGCGGTCAGCAGCTATCCCGCCCTTGTCCAGGACCAGATGCAGCAAATGCAGCCAGGCCTTGTCGGCCGGTTCGGGGAGCCACAGGCCATCCTGCCGGACGCGGCGGTCCAGGCAGCCGGCCGCCAGCGGCGTGCTCCACTGCTGGAAACGGCCGAAGGACACCTCGGACACGACGTCGAGTTTGAGCCAGAATTCGTCGGCGTCCATGTAGCCGAAGTAGAACCGGTGGCTGCCGTGCCCGGTCGCGTGCACGCGGCACAGTCCGATCCGTGCCATCAGCCCGTCCAGCTGCGGCAGCATCCGCGGATCCACCAGCAGGTCCACGTCGCCGTCCGGGCAGGCCAGGTCGTCCTCGCCACGCAGCAGCACCCACGGCAGGCCGGTGTCCTCGAGGGCGCGAAACGCTTCAAGCACGGTGGGGTGGGCGGCCGGGAGGCGAGTCTGGGGGTGGATGCTCACGGCGCGCACCCGCCGTCGTCCGTCGAGTGTGCCATGTCCGCGAGACCTCCTAGACCGGATCCGGCCAGTCCCGCGGACTCCCGCCCACGGCCGCAAGGACGGCCGCTGTCAGCCCGGGGACAATCAGCCCGCAGGGGGCTGGCACGGCGTTGCCGCCGCCGGAAAATGTGTTTCCAGCCTAGGAGCGGCCGCCCCGCCTGTCACGAGTAGCGGCACGGGGATGCCGGCGCCCGGGTACTTGGCCGCTACCCGTAAACGCGAACCCGGCCCGGCGCCGGAAGGTCAGAGCCGCGGCAGGACGTCCTCGCGGACCTGCTTGCGGAGGATCTTGCCGAGCATGGACCGGGGCAGGTCGGGGACCGCCACCACCCGGCGCGGAACCTTGTAGCCGGCCAGGTGCTCGCGGCAGTGGGCGCGCAGCGCCTCCTCGTCCAGGGCGGTGCCGGGTTCGAGTTCAACGGCGGCCACCACCATCTCGCCGCCGCGTTCCAGCGGCTTGCCCACCACCGCGGCGTCGCGGACGTCCGGGTGCAGGCGCAGCACGGCCTCCACCTCGGTGGGTGAGACGTTGAAGCCGCCGGTGATGATCAGTTCCTTGGCCCGGTCCACCACGGTGGTGAAACCGTCGGCATCGACGGTCACCACGTCGCCGGTCCGGAGCCAGCCGTCCGCCGTCAGGGTTTTGGCGGTTTCCTCGGGGTTGTTCCAGTAGCCCTGGAAGACCTGCGGGCCCTTGATCAACAGCTCCCCGGGCTGGCCCTGCGGGACCTCCACGGAGGGATCGTCGACGTCGACCACTTTCATCAGCGTGGACGGGAACGGCACGCCGATGGTCCCGGTGCGGCGGGTGGGGTGGAAGGGGTTGCCGAGCGCCACCGGGGAGGACTCGGTCATCCCGTAGCCCTCAACCAGCAGGCCGCCGGAGACCGATTCCCAGAGTTCCACCACGTGGTCTGGCAAGTTCATGGCCCCGGAGATGCAGTACTTGCAGGATCGCAGGGAGATGCCCTTCTCCTTCGCCGCCATGGCGGTGCGCTCGTAGATTGGCGGAACGGCGCAGTAGACGGTGGCGGGCGACTTCTTCATGGCGGCCAGGATCAGGTCCGGGTCGAACTTGGGGAAGAGCACCAGCAGGCCCTGCTTGCGGATCCCGTAGGTCAGGTAGAGCGTCATGCCGAAGGCGTGGAACATCGGCAGGATCGCGTAAAAGATCTCCTTGCGGTATTCCGCGCCGGCCATCCAGGCCTCACCCTGCAGCGCGTTGGCGTAGAGGTTGAAGTGCGTCAGCATGGCGCCCTTGGGCCGGCCGGTGGTGCCGGAGGTGTACTGGATCGCGGCGAGGTCCGTGACCGCCGGGCGGGGGTGCGAGGGGTCGATCCGGCCGTGGCCCAGTAGCTCCTTCCACGGCGTTGTGCCGGGGGCCGGCGCGGTGAGCGATTCCCGGGTCTGGCGGAGCTTCTTCACCGGCAAGGAGAGGGCCAGCCGTTTGACGGCCGGGAACGCCTCGAGGAGGTTCACCGACACGACGTGGTCGATTTCGATGTCGGCCGGGAACTCGCGGACGGCGGCGGCGGCCTTGTCCCAGGCGATCACCACGCGTGCCTGGTGGTCCTCGAATTGGTGGCGCAGCTCGCGGGAGGTGTACAGCGGGTTGTGTTCGACGACGACGGCGCCCAGGCGGAGGACCGCGTAGAACGCGACGACGTGCTGGGGGCAGTTGGGCAGGATCAGGGCCACCCGGTCGCCGGCGCGCACGCCCAGGCGGCGCAGCCCCTCGGCTGCCCGGTCCACCTGCTCGCCGAGCTCGGTGTAGCTGGTCCGCCGGCCGAAGAACTCCATGGCGGGGGCGGTACCGGCCTCGCTCACGGACCGTTCGAACATGGACACGAGCGACTCCGTGGGCAGCTCGATGTCGGCCGGGACGCCCGGCTGGTAGTTCTTCAGCCAGGGCCGGGAGTCCGTGTTGTGCATGGTCACATCTTGCCGTGAACTGTCAGCGGACAGGTAATTTCCCGGGTCAGGGGCCAGGTCCGGGGGCGGTTAGTTGTCCGCGCCGGGTCAGAGCACCCCGGCGGTGGCGGCGTGCCGCCACAGCCAAAAATCCCGGTCCCCGAAGACCGCCCGCCGCACCTCGGCCGGGCCGCGCGGCGCGTGTCCGGCAGGTGCGGACACGGGTCCCGCGCCGGCGTCGACGGCGTGCGCAGGCTGGTCGGCGGCGGCGCCGGGCTGGGCCGCCTGCACTTCCGGTCCCCCCGGTACCGCCCCGCCGCGTCCGGCCTCAGCACCCTGGGCCTGTCCCACTGGCTCTGCCGATTCCGCGGCGAGCCTAAAGGCGAGGGTGGAGGCGGACCGTGCCCAGGTGGCCAGCACCAGTGCGGGCAGCAGCGCGGGGTCAATCCCGCGGCGGACCAGGTGCTGGCGCAGGGGCTCGCGCGCCCAGCCGTCCCGGCCGAAGGCGGTGTCGAAGGCCGCCAGCTGGGCCGGCCGTTCGAACGCCTGCTCGGCGGACTCGCTGAGGTACTGCAGGTAGAACGTCAGGTCGTGTCCGGGCAGCCCGTAGGCGGACGCCCGCTCCCAATCCATCACCTGGAGCCGCCCGGCCGGACCGATCAGCAGGTTGGGGTGGCTGAGGTCGGCGTGTTCGAACACGGACGGCAGTTGCGCCGAACGTAGCGGCTCCAACGCCTCGTGGGTCCGGCCGACCAGGTCCGCGAGTTCGTCCTCGCCGGGTAGCAGCAGCTCCATCGCCTGCAGGGGCCGCTGCACGGTGCGCTCGTACCAACCCTCGTTTCCCGCTGCGGGCCGGGTGCAGGGCAGCGAATCGATGAAGTCCACGCCGAGGGCGACGGCTACCGGCAGGTCCGCGGCCACCCGGTCGGGGTCCAGGGCCGGGCCGGTCAGCGGGGTTTCGACCAGGACGGTGTGTCCGGACAGATCCAGGGCGGCGACGACACGGGGCACACCCTCGACCTGATCCCCGCCGAGGACTCCGAGTTGCCAGAGCATGTCCGCCTCCCGGAGCACCCCCTCGTTGTCACCGGGGCAGCGCGGCACCTTCACCACGAGCGAGGGCTGCCGCGCGCCGGGGGCGAAGATGAGGGCGACGACGTGCCGGGAGGTGGTGAACTGCGGGGTGATGAAGACCGTGGTCCAGTCCCGGCCCAGGCCGAGGCCGGCGAGGTCCCATTCGTCGTAGTGGTCCCGAAGGACGGCGTCGATGAAGCTTCCGCCGGCGGCAGGGACCGGGAACGGCGTCGTGGCCTTACGGGGCGTACGCATACTGCACCACCCAGTCCACCTCGATGTGGCCGGAGACCGACGGCGCCGGCGTTCCGGCGTCGGCCCCGTCCTTTGTCTCGGCCTGCAGCGTCCACCTCATGCCGGTGTTGGGAACGCCGTCCGGCATTGTTGTTTCCCCCACGAGTTCACCGTCCCAAAACCACTTGACCTTGCCTGGAGTCCATTCCGTCGTCGCCACGTGCCACCCGGTTCCGTCCGTGGCGGAGGTGTTCCGGGTGGTGGGGTCGAAGCGGTCCGGACCTTTCAGCGGGGAATCCTTGATGGCGGATACCCCGTAAAACGGGCCGTTGAGTTCCCCCTCCGGCCAGTCGATCTCCCCGTCCAGCCAGTTGTCGCTGGTGGGCCACAGCAGGAAGGCGATCTTGTACCCGGGCATCGTGTCGGCCCGGAACCGGATGGAGTAGCGGCCGTAGCGCTGCCCGTCGTACCCGAAGGGCACCACGCTGGCCACCCTGGGCTTCCCCCCGGAGCTGTGGAGGAAGAAGTCCAGCTTTCCGTCCTTGACCGACAGGACCTTGTCCGGGGTGTAGACCCCCTGGCCCGATGTGTCGGGCAGGTCGTGGTAGCCCCGCATGTCCGGTCCGTACACGTCGCCGACCGCGCCCATCGGTGCCGCCCGGGTGAAGTCCTGCGTCCCCGTCTGCTTCCAGCCGGGGAGGTCCCCCACCGGCATGGCCGTTGCCGGGGGCGACGGTTTGAGCAGCATGGCGATGGTCATGGTGATCCCTGCGGCGAGCAGGACGACGATCACCCTGATCAACACCATGCCGCTCCTCGTCACGCTAGCCGGTCTTGGCGAGTTCGTAGATCCGGACTGCGCCGTTCTCGAACACCCGCTGGACGTTGGAGGATCCGGCCAGTTGCCGCTCCAGGGTGGGGAGCGTGCCAGGATCGAAGAGATTATCCTTGGCGGCCTGCGCGATCTGCGAGTCGGAGAAGACCACGAAGATCCGGTCCGGCTTGAAGTTGCGGTCCGCATACCGGGCTACGTCCACCGAGGTCAGGCCGTGGCCGGAGGACTGGATGAACTTGGTCAGCGAAGCCGTCCGTCCCGCATCCAGGTAGCTGGGGTAGTTCGGGCCCACCAGCAGCGGGAAGAAGGCGTTCGTTTCCATCACCGCGTCCTTGGGGTTGACCGTCGAGTCCAGCCACTGGGCCGCGGCGACGTCTTCCTTGGGGACGCGGAACTTGGCCTCGTTCTGGAAGTAGGTGATGGTGAACAGGAGGGCCATGGCGGTCAGCGCTGCGGTGGTACCGATGGCCGCCCGGCGGGTCCGCAGAGGACCGGCCCAGAAGAGCCACGCGGCGCCGACGGCCAGCCAGGGAAGGGCGAACAGGTAGACCCGGAACTTCGCCTCGCCGCCGTAGGACTGGATCAGCAGCCAGAACAGCGGCGCGACGGCCAGCCAGGCCACCATGATCGTCTGCCGGACGTTGCCGCGCAGCAGGTTGCGAACGAAACCGCCCACGCCCAGCACGCCGATGAGGATTGACAAGGCCTCCGGCGCCCGGCCCAGCAGGCCGGTGGGCCCGCCGTCCGGCGGTTCGTAGCTGGCGTTCTTCAGGAAGTCGAAGCCGAAGAGTCCGTACTTGCCGGCCACGAAGTCGAGGTTGGGCAGCAGGTACAGGACGGCAAGTACCGCCAGGACCGGGCCCGCCCACCGCGGCCGGAAGTAGCCGAAGACGAACAGCGGCAACAGCGCCAGGCTCGCCAGGTAGGGAGTGAGCTGGTGACTGGCCACCGAGACCGCCTGGAGGACCAGCAGGACAATCACCGCCGGCAGCACCAGGGTCTGGGCAAAGGGCCGGGGCTGCGCCTCATCCTGTGCCGTAGCCGCCCGTTCGGCCCGGCGGCGGCTCAGCTTCTCCTCCCAGGCGACGGCGAAGCGTGCGGGGGTACCGCGCAGGAAGGTCAGGGCGATCAGGCACATCGTCAGGTACAGCGTGTAGGAGAACGCCTGCGGGGAGTAGTAGTTCTGGTTGACCCAGTTGGTCAGCGCAAACACCAGGGCCGCCGTCCACTGGATCCTGCGGTTGCTGGACAGGGCCCGGACAATCGCCAGAACCAGCGCCACACCCAGCACCGCGAAGCTGAACTCTGCCAGCGAGGCGTAGCCGATGGCGTCCGGGTAACCCACCGCGTCACCCAGGAAGGCGCTGGCGGAGAAGAACCCGGGCCAGCGGTTGTAGATATCGATCGAGGCGTCCACCTGGCCGGAGGCCCCGATGTAGTCGGTAACCGCGATGTGCTTGTACGTCCACGGGAGCCGGGGAACGCTGACCACCATGGCCGCCGATGCGTAGAGCATTGCCACGAGGCCGGTAAAGGAGACCGCGAGGAAGGGGGTGGATGCCATTTCCCGGGCCGCAACCGCCCAGATGCAAAGCCCGGCTACGGCGGCGACGGCCACGAACCAGATCGGCGGGAACGTCGAGAGCAGGCCGGCGTCGCCCTTCAGTCCCTCGCCGGTAACGGACAGGGCCACGCCCCAGAGGACCAGGGCCGCAGCCAGCACGGCCCACGGGATGTGGCTGGCGGGGCTGCTGTTCCGCAGGCCCTCCAGGCTGAGGAGCCGCCGCAATTGCAGCGGCTCCCGGTCCGTGGCCGGGGCGGGCAGGACGATCACCAGGACGGAGGAAGCGATCAGCACCGCGGCCGCGACGGGCCGCGGCTGCCACAGGTGGGTCCACACCATCGCCAGCGACAGGATGGTGTAGACGGCGGCGCTGAGTACCAGGGTGCCGATGGCCCGCGCGAGCGGATCAACGCCGGTGAGGCGCCGTACCACCACCCACCCCGGAAGGATCAGGCAGCCGAGCAGCGTCACCGGGGCCAGCGCGGGTCCTCCCAGCCCGAGCAGGATCAGTGCTGCCAGGACGACTCCGGCAATGGCCAGGCCGACATCCAGGGGGCGCTCCGTACGGAGCCTGTTCACCGACGAGAGGGGCGCCCTGGGCGCCGGCTTCTCGTTTTCCATAATGAGACTCATGAACTTGACTTCCTCGCTTGTTGAAAAAGTGGCGAGGGGAAAACGGTGTTCCATGGTGACGCCGAATTCCCCTCAAAACTGTGCGTCGTGTGCTGCGTTGCGGCTGCCTACGCGGCTCGTCGGCGCCGGCAGGAGCGGCGCTGCAGCAGGTAGTTGAACGGGCCGCGGGCCACCGAGACGAGCTCGGTGCGCAGCGCCTTTGCCATCACCGGGTTCCTCGGGACGTCGTCGGCCGTCTCGCCGTCGGCATGCGCGCGGGTGTTGCGCAGGAAGTAGACGGCGCCGCGGGGAGCCCGGACCAGCGCCATCCGCGCGGTCCGGGGGTTGAGCATGATCTTGGTCAGCCATGCTCCCAGGCCGTTGCCGTAGCCCCGGGCCTGGACGATCAGGTCGTCGAGTTCGGCGCGGTGCCGATGCCAGACGACGGCGGAGGGCTGGACCACCAGCGACCGCCCGGACAGGATGACCCGGGTGAACATGTCCAGGTCCTCGCCCCCGCCGGTCCGAGTGCCTACCCCCAGGGCAGGATCGAAGGCGCCGAGCGACAGGGCCGTCCGGCGGTCGAGGGCGAAGTTCGCTCCCGTCCCATAGGCCCCCACGCAGAACGGGAAGACCGGCATGTCCGCCGGCGGGTCGGCCAGGGAGTAGACCTTGGGCGCCACGGCCTTGGACCAGCTCACTCGCCCCTCGAAGTATCCCTGCGCCAGCGAGCGCAGCTCGCCCGCCGGGACCAGCCCGGTGACACAGGCGACGTCGGGGGCCTGCTCGAAGCCGGCGGCGATCCCCCTCAGCCACCCCGGGTCCACCACGACGTCGTCGTCGGTGTAGGCGACGATGTCGCCGCGCGCGTGACGGAGTCCGGCGTTGCGTGCGTTGGAAAGTCCGGGGCGCCGCTCGGAGATGAGGACCAGCCGCGCGTCGGAGAACTCGGTCCGGACCAGGTCACGGGTGGCGCTGGTCCGGGCGGCGTTGTCCACGACGATGACGTCGAAGTCCGGGTAATCGAGGCGGAGGATGGCGTGCAGTGCCTTCCGGAGCAGCTCCGGCCGGTCCCGCGTGCAGACGACGACACTGATCGGCGGCGTGGTGGTGGAAACCGACGCCGGGACCCGCGGGAGGGCGGCGGCTGCCTCCTCGAGCCGGGTCCGGGAAAGCGTTCCGTCGGCCGTTTCCAGGTCGACGAAGCCGCGGACGGCGGCACCTTCCCTGACCAGCAGACGCGCCCGCCGGTAACCGTGCGCGTCCTGCAGCCGCAGTTCGCTGCACCCGCCCAGGGATCCCAGGTCCACGGCTCCGACCCAGAGGGCACCGGCCCAGTCGGGGGCCGCTTCGGCCCCCATGGCCGGGGCCAGCTCGAGGACCGCGCCCGCCGGTTCTGGCCGGCGCGGCGCGGCGACGTCGATCACGTGGCTTCCCGCCAGGGCTGCTGGGCCGCAGGAGCGGCGGCAGCCAGGGGGGAGCCCTCACCGGTGCCAAGCCTGCGGCCGCTGACGTAGCCGGCGGCGGTCACGCCCAGCACCGCCACATAGGCGCCGGCTCGTTGCAGGCCCTGCGGGTCCTTGCCGCGGCCCCAGTCCGACAGGGCCCCGACGAACGCCCGGGGCAGGACGCTGCGGACATACCGCCGTTCCGGCCCCAGGGCCCGCTTGTGGCCCACGACCTTGCTGACCTGGGCCTTGGAGAGGCCCTCGGACCAGGCGCGCTCGAGCATGTACCGGAACGTGCCCCGCTGGACCGGAACGTGGTGCCGGACCACGGCAGCAGGTTCGTAGACGACCCGCGAACCGGGGGATCCGATGGCCGCACGGATGCAGATCTCGGTTTCCTCGCAGCCCAGCGGTTTGGTTGCCTGCCGGCCAAGGCTGACGTTGAAGCCGCCCACGTGCTGGAGGATCTCGCGACGGAAGGACATGTTGGCACCCACCACGTTGCGGACCTCGGAGGCCACTGTGGGCAGGCCGCGGTGGCTGCAGCCGACGATCCAGTCCAGCTCGGGACCGAAGTGGCCGGGCCGGCCGCCTTCCCAGACGGGTTCGACGCGACCGCCGACGGCCAGCACATCCGAGTCGTCGTAGAGGGCCGTGAGGCGCTCCAGCCACGTCGGCTCGGCCTCGGCGTCGTCGTCCAGGAAGGCGACGATGTCGGAGGTCACGAGCGCGGCGCCGGTGTTCCGGGCCCCGGAGAGTCCCTTTGGACCGGTGCTCTCGACGAGGGTCACGTCCTGGACGGTCGCCACGAGCCGCTTGTACAGGTCCACGTTGTGGTCAACGACCACGATCACCTGTTCGGGCCGGAGGGTCTGGGCATGGACGGAATCGATCACGCGCATCAGCAGGTCCCAGCGCTGCTCGGTATAGGAGCAGATCACCACCGAAACCGACGGACGGAAGTTGGCGTTGAGCATCTCAAGCCCCTTCCGCCACCGTGAGCACGCTGCGCGGGTCCGTGGGAGTGCGGGCGAAGCGGACGTCCGGGTAGGTGTACTTCACCCGGCGCAGCGCCTCGGGCCGGGCGCCGGCGGAGGGCGCCTCCCAGCTGGTGCATTCCTTGGCCAGGGTGCGCAGTACGCGCCAGCCGTCGCGGAAGGTCTGCAGGTTCGAAACCCCGGAGATGCGGTCCAGCTCGAAGCTGGGCACCTCAGCGATCCGCAGGCCGGCGCGGGCCGCCCGGACGATCAGCTCGGTCTCGATTTCGAAGCCGTCCGATTCGAGCTGCAGTACCTCCAGGCATTCGCGCCGCAGGGCGATGTAGCCGTAGCAGAGGTCCGAGTAGTTGCTGCGGAGGACCGTGTTGGCGAGGCCGGTGAGCACCCGGTTGCCGGTGTTGCGCAGCCAGGTCAGGTCCTCCGAGCCTCCGCCGGTGACGTACCGGGAGCCCTTGACGAAGTCGTAGTCGTGCTGGAGCGGAGAGACGAACCAGCCGATCTCCTGCGGATCCATGCTGCCGTCGGCGTCGAGCATCACGATGATGTCCCCTGAGGCGGCGGCGAAGCCGGCCCGGACCGCGATGCCCTTGCCCTTACGCGGCTCCTTGACCACAACGACGTCGACCCGCAGGGCGCGGGCGACGTCGACTGTGTGGTCCCGCGAGCGTCCGTCGACGATCACGACCTCATCCACGTACGACGGCATGCGCCGCAGCACCCAGGGCAGATTCATTTCCTCATTGAGGGTTGGAATTACCACACTGACGGTTGCCCGGAGCGCAGAACTATCGGTTGTTGAGACAGATCTTGGGGCCAAATTTTGAACTGACAAAAGCCTCACCACTTCATGAATTTAGACGCCCGGGAATTACCCCCAGCGATTGAGAACCTATCGGACAAATTCGGAGAGAATTTCACAAACCTGTACCGACCCATATCCCAGCTTTGCCACTGGGCTGCGGCCATATCCGAAGCCTAAAGTTCACCTAAAGTTGTGTCACGAGTGGCTGTTACTTGGGCCTTTGTACTCATATCCGCAGTAGCAAAGGACCCCTACTTGGGTCCCCGGACCCGGCTACTCGGACCGCAGGGCAGGTTCCGCGATGGACTACTCAGCCGCCGGGAGCCCGCCGCCAGGCTGCGGTAAACAGCGGAATACCGGGCAAGAAGCCGCCCTGTCGTCCCATTTCCGCGGAACCCTTCCCGCCCGGGCAGCAACTCCATCGGCAGCCGGCCGGCACCCGCGGTCCGGGCGGACCACTCCCTTCCAGGACCGCCGGCCTGCGTACGCCGCACCGGATGCCGCACCCGGCATTCCTGGTTGAAGCGCTCAATTACCGCTTTCACGAGAGACAACGCTTGGTCGCCGGAATTAGTTTACAAAGAATTAGCAAAAGGATCTATCCAGCCGGCGGCCCGGTGGCTACCATGGCCTCATTCAACACCGGACAATTGCGCCCGCATGAGGGCCCGCGTCCAAAACCCTCCCGCGCCAATGATTGTCGCGGCATGAAAGAAAATGGTCCCGATGATGAAACGAATATCGCACTGGCTTAGCCGGTCCCTGGTGGTGGCCCTGGCCGTCGCCGGCGGCATGTTGGGGGTCGCCGGAAGCGCATCGGCTGCGGACAGCTACGGAACTCCCAGCATCAGCTTTAGCGGCGTCAGCAACCCTCCCACCTCGGACAAGCCCCAGAGCAAGCTGTGGTGGAATGACGGCTCCTGGTGGGCAGACATGTGGACCTCCGGCAGCGGCTGGCACATCTTCCGGCTGGACGTCCCCACCAACAAGTGGGTAGACACGGGGCTGCTCAACGACAGCCGGGCGAACACCCTGGCTGACGTGCTGTGGGACGGCGGCAAGCTCTACATCGCCTCGCACGTGGTGACCGTCTCCACGGACTCCACGCCGAAGCCCTCCCTCTCCGGGCAGCCGGCCAAGCTCTACCGCTACAGCTACTCGGGCGGCACGTACACCCTGGACGCCGGATTCCCCACCACCATCACCAACCAGAGCAGTGAGTCGATGACGATCGATAAGGACACCACCGGCGCCATCTGGGCGACCTGGACGCAGGTGACCGGCGACTCGACCAACGGCTACAAGAGCACGGTCTACGTCAACAATTCGGCGCCCGGCGGGACCAGTTGGAACACCCCGTTTGTCATCCCGGTTGCCAATCCCACAGCCGCGGCGGACGACATCTCCGCGATCGTGGCGTTCGGCAGTAACAAGATCGGCGTGATGTGGAGTGACCAGCTCACGGACAGCGTGCACTGGGCCATCCGCACCGACGGCACCAATCCGACCGCCACATCGTCATGGCGCTTCCAGGACGCCATCAAGGGCAAGGGCCAGGCGGACGACCACCTGAACATCAAGACCCTGCAGGCGGACAACAGCGGCCGTGTCTTTGCGGCCGTCAAGACCAGCCTGAACGACACCTCCACGGATAAGACCCTGCCGCAGTTGCTGCTGCTGGTCTTCAAGCCGGCCACCGGGTCCTTCAGCCAGTCCACCATCGCCTCCGTCGGCGACTGCGTGTCGCGGCCGCAGATCCTGCTGGATACCCAGAACAACGTGGTGCACGCCTTCCACACCGCCCCGGGCAGCACCGTGACCGGATGCGCGTACTCGGGCGTCGCCGGCGCCATCTACGAGAAGACCGCCCCGATGGACAACCCGGTCTTCGGTTCGGGCCGCGGCACCCCGGTAATTCAGGACGGCGCATCATTCAACATGAACGACGTCACCACCACGAAGCAAAGCGTGAACAGCACCAGCGGCATGGCGATCATGGCCAGCAACATGGTCACCAAAACCTACTGGTTCGCCTACCGCGGCCTGGGAAGCACCCCGCCGCCGGCCCCGAAACCGGTGGCATCCTTCACGGCGACGCCGACGTCGGGCACCGCACCGCTGAACGTTGCCTTCACCGACACCTCCTCCGGCTCCCCGACCTCGTGGGCGTGGGACTTCGGTGACGGAACTTCGGCGACCACCCAGAACCCCTCCCACACCTACGCGGCGGGAACGTTCACGGCCAAGCTGACCGCCACCAACAGCGCCGGGTCCTCGACCTCCAGCGCCGTGATCACGGTCGGCTCCGCTCCACCGCCACCGCCCCCGCCGCCGACGTCGTCGGGCATCACGGTGGGCGCCTCGTCCACGGCGGTCGCCACCACGGCCAGCTCCACGGTCAGCCTGGCCAAGCCCTCCGGGGTGGCAGCCGGTGACGTCCTGGTCGCCGCCATCACCGCAGACCTCGGCCCGTCCGTGACCGCACCCGCGGGCTGGACGCCGATCGTCAACGGGCTGGGCATCAACAGCTCCGCCAGCAGCGGGGCCAAGGTCTTCAGCTACTACCACGTGGTGGGATCCGCGGACCCGGCCAGCTACAGCTGGACACTGAGCACAGCCGTCAAATGGGGGGCCGGGGTGACCGCCTACCGCGGCGTCAACACCACGACGCCGCTGGACAGCTCGGTCGCAACCGCGGTCAACACCACGTACTCGGCCACCAGCATCACAGCCCCGAGCATTACCACCGCCAGCAACGGGGCCATGCTGATCGGCGGGGTCGGCTTTGACAGCTCCAGCCCCGGCGCCACCCCGCCGGGCGGCTGGACCGAACGCTGGGAATCCAGCGGCGGTCAGATCGGTGAACTCGCCGATGCGCCGCAGGCCACCGCCGGGGCCTCCGGCACCGCCACCTGGACGTTCAGCACGGCCAAGGCCGTGGGCGTCTGGCGCACCGCGCTGAAGCCGGCCTAGCCGCAGCAGCACCAAGTAATCCAAACAGGGCGATGCCCCGGCCGGATCCGGCCGGGGCATTCTCCTGCGTGGCGCCGGTTCCCCGCATCAGAGGGCGGACCAGCCGCCGTCCGAGGCGAGCACCGCGCCGTTGATGTTGGTGCCGTCGTCGCTGAGGAGGAAGGTGATGGAGGCCGCCAGCTGCGCCGCCGAGGCGGGAGTCGGAATGTTCGCCCCCATCAGCGGGCCCAGCCGCTCGACCGCCAGTTGCGAACCCCATTCGGCGACAATGTTGGTGATGGTCGCACCGGGGGCAACCGTGTTGAAGCGCAGCCCCTTGGGCCCGTACATCACGGCCGAGTTCTTGGTCAGCCCGATGACGGCGTGCTTGGAGGCGGTGTACGCCGCGCCGGCGGCGGAGCCGCGCAGGCCCGCTTCCGAGGAGACGTTGACGACCGAGCCCGTCCCCGCCTCCAGCATCAGCGGCAGGACCGCCCGGGTCAGCCGCATCATTCCTGTGACGTTGATCCGGAGCACGCGGTCCCAGACCGCGTCGTCCACCTCGTGGATCGGGGCGAAGTTGTCCATGACGCCTGCGACGTTCGCGAGGGCGTCGACGCGGCCGCCGGCGGCGGCGACGACGGCGGCGACGGTCTCCTCGGCCGAGATGTCCCCCGAGACGGGCACGATCTCCAGCTCACCGTGCCCGGCCACCAACTCATCGAGGCGCTCCGCGCTCACGTCAGCGGCAACCACCCGGCCGCCCTCCCTCGCGACCCGGAGGGCCGTGGCCAGCCCGATGCCCGAACCAGCCCCGGTGACGATGACGGTCCTCCCCGCGAACCGGCCGGGGGTGATGTTTTCCTGCCATGCAGCTTCGTTGCCCATGATGTCCTTCCAGACGCAGCAGTCCTTGACAGCGCCAGCTTAGGGCAGCGGACAGCCGGGGAACATGGGTCACGGTTTGACGGAAGTGCCGGATGTTGTTCACAGTGATTCTGTGCTCTTGAACGTCGAACCAAGCGCTCCGGGCACGTCCGCCCCCGGCGCCCTCCCGCGGGGCCGGCAGGCAGCCGCCCTGGCCGCCTTCCTGGCCGTCTCCTTTGTGGTGTCGTTTGTGGGGTCCCTGCCCATCCGGGCCAACGCCGACGGCTGGTACGCCACCGCCCTGACGGCCCCGTGGACGCCGTCTGCGCTGGTCTTCGGTTCCGTCTGGCTGTTGCTCTACGCGGGCATGGCGGTCGCCGCCTGGCTGGTCTGGCGGCAGCGGCTTTTCCCGCGCCGGCCGGCCTTCCTGGCCTACGGCGGCCTGCTGGTGCTGAACCTGGCGTGGCCCCTGATGTTCTTCGGCATGTATCCGCTGCTGGGGTCGGCCGCACTGTGGCTGGCCCTGGGGCTGATCGCGGCGCACGCTGCCCTGGCCGCCGCCACGGTATTCCGCTTCGGCCCGATTAGCACCGCGGCCGGACTCCTGATGCTCCCGTACCTGTCCTGGCTGGTCTTCTCGGCCAGCCTGAACCTGTACGCCGCCCTCAACAACTGAGGGCGGCGGCCCGGCTCAGGCGGACTGGTTCAGGGGCGCGTCGCTCAGGCGCGCGCAGGTTCGACAAGGAGCGCGTCGACCTGGCCGAGGGCGCCCTTCATGCCTTCCTCCATGCCCATGGCGACGATCTTTTCCATCTGTTCCTGGGTTTCGAAGGTTGAGACCACGCTCATCCGGGTGCGGCCGCCCAGGTCTTCGAAGGTGACCACGCCGTGGATAGTGCCCATCTCCGCGACCGGCTCGCCGTCGTCGTCGGCGAAACCGTCATCGAACACCAGGCGGTGCGGGGCCTCCAGGGAGACGAAGCGCCACCACCCGCGGGCCTTCTCCCCCGCGGGTCCGGTCATGTAATAGCTCGCCTCCCCGCCGGGGACGAAGTCATGCTTTTCGAAGGTCGCCGGCCAGGTGGGCGGACCCCACCAGCGCTCGAGCTGCCGCGGATCCTCCCAGATCTGCCAGACGCGCTCGACTCCGGCGTCGAACTCCGCGATCACGGTGAGGCTGAGCGCCCCGGGATCCTGGGCTGAACTAATGACGGTCATGGTGTCCCCTTCCCTGCAATTGATGGTGCTGTTTAGTCCCCCGTGGAGTCACTCCCCGGCGCGGGCGGCGTGCCTTCCGCGAGGAGGTCCGCGATCCGGTCCGAGCGTTGCCTCCAGATGTTTTCGTAGTCGTCCAGAAGGCGCCGGACCCGTTGCAGTCCGTCGTGGTTGGCCCGCACGATCTGCTCCCGTCCGCGTTTTTCCTTGGTCACCAGGGTGGCGCGCTCCAGGACGGCAACGTGCTTTTGGACGGCGGCGAAGCTCATCGCGTAACGCTCGGCGAGGCCGGAGACCGAAGACTCCGACGCCGTCACCCGCCGCACGATGTCCCGCCGGGTGGCGTCGGCAAGGGCCTGGAACACCCGGTCCGCCGCCTCTTCACCCAACTGATCTGCAACCATTTGGTTGTAGAATAGGCCGCTTCCTGATGACCGTCAAGGGTTTCTGTCAGCCCAGGAAAGTCCGATGGACGTCGCTGCCGTAGCGGCGGATGATGTCCCGGCGGGCGGCCTGGAACGCTTCGAGGTCGCCGCCGTGCCCGTGCTGGGCCACGCGGCGCCGGGCGAGTTCGTCCGCGATGACGTCAAGGAACAGTTCGGCCAGCAGCAGCCGGGCCGAGTCACGGAACCGGCCCCGGCCGTCGACGTAGAGCCGCACAGTGGGGGCAGCCGTGTTGATGATGACCTTGCGCTCCGCGGCGCTGTACACCGCCCGGTCCGCGCCGTCGGGCAGGCTGCGGAACTCGTAACCGGTGAAAAGGTCCATGCCGTGGTCCCGGTTGGGCCGCTGCCGGCCCCGGGAGTCAGCCGGCGTGGCCACGGCCCCGGCGTGCGCCGGCTGGTCACCGGCGTGCCGGGACGCCTGCTCGGCGATGACGATCTCGCAGGTGGCCCAGTGATCCCCGGCCCTCGCGGTGAGGGTGCCCCGATCCCCCGCCCGGTCCCCGGTGACCGTCCAGACCAGCCGCCCCGGTTCATCGCTTCCCAGGGTGTCCGGCCCCTCGAGGTGGATGGAGGGCGGCAGCTCGGGCTCGACGGCAAGACCCGTGGCAGGGACGTCCGCACCGGGCGGCAGCAGCGCGGGGTCGAGCAGCAGTCCCACGTGGAACGCATGCCCCGGCGGGCGGTAGTAGAACGGCGTCGTGAACCGCAGCGCCGGGCCCGCGCCGGGTGCGTCGGCGCCCCGGGTGGCGGGAGAGGCCCCTGGGGCAGGGACGCCGGCGGCGGCCTGTCCGGTGCCGGGCGTCAAGGAAGGAACCTCGGGCTCCGTCTGCAGGCCGAGGTCGACGACGGCGGCGCGGTTCATGTGCCGCAGCAGCTCCTCGATCATCTCCGCGGTCCGGCCCGAGGTGGTGGCCCGCTCCAAATGTGAGAGCTTCTCCCGCTCAGCCAGTACGGCGGGGGCCAGCGCCGCGCTGACGGCCCGCGAGAAGGCCTCCACGAAGGGATCCCGGGCGTTGAGGCCTTCCCGCTCGTCGCTGATGACCGCGCGGCCGTGGCCCAGCATGTCGGTCAGGGCATCGCAGCGGACCTCCCCGAAGAGGTACTCCGTGCCCACTTGGTTCTCGAAGTCGAACAGCTGGCAGTCCAGGACGGCCTGGCCGGAGAGCACCACCAGCCCGTTGGTCCTCTCGTCGCCGCGGCTGATGAGCTCGGTCCCGGAGGCCCGCTTCACGGTCAGGGTGAACGGGTAGTCGTGGCCCTCGAAGGGCACGCTTCCCGTCTGCCCGGGTCCGATGATGACCTCGGCCGCGGGCTCGGTGAACACGACGGGCTCGGGGCTGTCCGCGCCGGAGCCGGGGTGGCCCGCGGACAACTCCACCGTGCGCCGGCCCAGCACCGCCCGCAGGTAGAAGTTGTTGGCCAGCGACTGACGCAGGGTGTGGTGCTGGCTGATCACCACGCGGGGGTTTTCGACGACGATCGTCACCCGGGTGCCGTGCCCCGCCGTCGGCCCGTCCGTCATCAGCCCCAGCCGCGCATAGTCCGCGGGGAGGGCCGGGCGGCTCCCGCCGCCGTCGTCGTACAGGTACCCGCCGTTGCCGCCGCGGAAGATGTCGATCCGGGTGAAGCGCCCGTCCTGGACGGTTTCCAGCCAGCCGTGGCCCAGCCCGAAGACTGCCTGTTTCAGGCCCCGGCCGAAGTAGCCGCGGCCGTTGCCCTCGCCGCGGGCCAGCGGGCTGTGCGCCCCGCCGTAGCTGAGGATGCTGCGGGCCTGCCCGAAGCTCATGCCCTCCGCCTGGTCGGAGACCGTAAGCACGGCGCCGGTAAGGTGCCGTTCGTAGCTGACCCGGATCCGGCCCGGGACCGCTGCGCCGGTGCGCTCCATCCGGGCGTAGCTTTCGTCGCTGTTGGTGATGAGTTCCACCAGCGCCTTCTCCACCGAGGCGAAGCGCCGCGAATCGATCCCGATCACGCGCTGGTCAACCTGTATTTCGGCGACGCCCATGGCACTCCCTCGCTTGGCGGCCCGCCGCAGGCGGCGGATCACAGCGCGGCGGGTCACGGCCGGGCGGGCCCCCGGTCGTGGGGCGGTGCGCCGGCCGTTACGGGGAGGCTACCAGTTCAGCGGTTCGCGGCGTCAGAGTATCCCGGGGCAGGGTTTCCGGCGGCCAGGCCGCCGGTTTCCGGGCCTTCGGAGTCCTCGAGGAACCCGCGCAGCCAGGCCAGCGCCTCGGCCCGGGAGGTGAAGAACTCGTGCGGGTAGTCGGTGTCCCGGCTGGTGGCCGCGGCGATCACCCGGTCCACCGCGCTGGAGCCCAGCACCGCGATGGCCAGGACGTCGGAGGACTTCGCGAACTCGTACCGGGCCGCCGCGCTGATTTCGACGTCGGTCATCACCGAGAGCATCGGCATGCGGCCGCTCCCGGTGATCGCGGCGGTCGCCTTGAGGGCGTCCCGCGCGTCGGCGATGTCCACGAACGAGCCCGGCGCCCAGGAGGACTCGATGATGCCGTCGGTGACCGTCAGCGAGTTCTTCCCGTTCGCAGCGAGGATCGTTTCGGCCGTCATCCGGCCCATTGTAGGCGCGGCGCGCAGTGGCAGCGTGTCAACACCCCGGTCAGCGGACGCCGGCACGCTTGCGGCGGTCCTTCTTGCCGCGCAGGTCCCGGTTCAGCCGGCGGTCGCCGTGGTACAGAATGGACTCCCAGTCGATCTCCTCGGGAGCCTTCGGCACGATGGCCGGAGCCTCGGCGCGGGGGGCCTTGGGCCTGACGTAAAGCCAGTTCAGCACGCCCAGGAAGATGTCCACGATGGAGTTCCGGACCCCGATGTAGGCCACGATCGCGTAGGTGGCCATGACCGCGTTGAACGCCGCGAACACCGCGTTGGCCCAGTTCTGCAGGGAGACGTCCCGCCAGACGGTGAAGAGGGAGAACGCCACGATCGCGTACGGGGCCAGGACGTAGATCGCGGGGGCGGCGGTCCGGTCCTTGACCTTGGGCGTGCGGGCGAACGGGATCTTGTCCCCGGTCAGTGCCTGCTGCAGCGACTTGATCACGCCGGCCAGGTTGACCGGCATGAGCACCAGGTTGAACCCGTAGATCCGGAAGATGTCGCTGAAACGGTGGCCGGAATCGCGGAGGTCGCTGCCCATCGCCAGGAAGTAGGGCAGGGCTGCGAGGAACACCAGCGGGCTGAGCAGTCGGCTGTCGTAGGGGTAGGCCAGTAGGAAGAGCAGGCCGAAGCTGGCCCAGGTGATGGAGGCCATGTAGTTCACCCGCAGCATGACCTCGCGGCCGCGCACGTTCCGGTCGGTGCCGCGGCGGCGCCGGATGGTGTCCCAGAGCTTGGGCAGGATCAGCAGGCCGCCGTTGGCCCAGCGCCGGCGCTGCACCACCAGGGACCCGAAGTCCGGCGGGGTGGCGCTGTAGCTGAGGCGTTCGGGGTAGTTGACCAGGTCCCAGCCCTCGCGGCCGAGGTCCACGCTGGATTCGGTGTCCTCGATGACGGTCCGGTCTTGGATATAGGTCCGCACCTCGAAGCCGCCCTCGGAGGAGATCTCCACGATGTCCTCAAGCGCCACCTTGCGGATCACGGCGTTGGCGCCCACCCAGAAGGTCGCGCCGTAGCGGGTCATGCCCTGGTGCTGGATGTGCTGGAGGTCGGTCGAGGCGCCGGCGACGCGCTCGATACGGGTCGGGGCGCCGCGGAAGGAGGAGTACGGGGTCTGGGTGACGGCGACCCGTTCGTTGCCCGGGGATTCCAGGAACGCGACCAGGCGCAGGCAGTAGTCGCGCAGCAGCAGCGAGTCGGCGTCGAGGGTCAGGACGTAGGTGCTGTCGGCCACGACCAGGTCGCCGGGCGCCGGCTCTGTGGCCTGCCGCAAGACGGTCCCGTCCGCGGTCTGTTCCTGCCGCCAGCGGTGGCCCATCAGGCTCAGGTAGGAGTTCAGGTTCATCGCCTTGTTCGCCTCGTGCGAGAGGCTGACGTACTTCTTGCGCTCGAACGAGGCGACCCGGGCGTTGAAGATCCAGGTCAGGCGGGCGTAGAGCTCGCGCATCCGCGGACGCTCGGG
The DNA here is from genome assembly GCF_040686595.1 of Arthrobacter sp. NPDC080082. Lineage (NCBI taxonomy): Bacteria > Bacillati > Actinomycetota > Actinomycetes > Micrococcales > Micrococcaceae > Arthrobacter > Arthrobacter sp. NPDC080082. Next base: position 669,945 of record NZ_JBFBKQ010000001.1, read on the forward strand.
GACGGCGCTCTGGGCCTGGGCGGCGTGCAGGGCGGTCAGGACCAGCCGGAGTTCGCGGGCCAGGCCCATGAGGACCAGGTCCACGAAGAACTCATCGACGTGGTCCTCGACGCGTTCGGCCTCGGCCATGCCTTCGAGCCAGCCGGCGGCGTATTCGTATTCGTCGATGAGCGCGCGCAGGCCGGCGTCGCCGTGCTCCCCGCCCGCTTCGAAGGCCGCCAGAGCCGCGTTCAGCCGGGTGGCGGGTTCCTTCAGCGTCCGGGTGATGTTGGCGGCCAGGTCGCGGGTGGCCTGCAACCGTTCCTGGTCCGCCGGGTCGGTCGGGAAGGGCGGGTCATCGAGCAGCAGCACCACGGAAAGGTCGGGGAATTCCTGCAGCGCGGCGGACCACAGGGTGGCCCGGACCACCTGCGGCTCCTCGGCGTAGGAGGGGACCAGTACGGTGACGGAGGAGTGGTAGTCGGCGAAATGGCGGTCCAGTTCGCCGCGGGGGATCCTGCGGTGGTCGCGGAAGCGGTTAAGCGCGCCCTGGCGGGCCAGCAGGTACATCAGCGCCGAAAAAGTCAGGAATGTTACGACGACGACGTAGGAGACGGATTCGGCACGGAACCGGAACCCGGCGGTGGGGTCGTTGATGAGCTGCCGCAGCACGGTGGTCACCACATAGGCGAGCCAGGCCAGGACGGTGACGACGATGCCGACCCGGCCAAGGATGATTTTCCGGCGCGACGGCTCGGGGTGGACGATGGCCAGGGGCTCTGACCGCCGTTCCGCACCCCATTGGCGTTTCCGGGTTTTCGACGCCGCGTCATCGGCGTCCAGGTCTTCGGGCCGAGGCGCGGCCAGGACGTCAGTCATACTTCCCCATCTGCATATGTGTACCCCCAGCGGACACACGTCAGGCCGCGCTGTCCGCCATTGCACACCGCGATCTGCCCTTATACTAAGCGCACGACCCCGAATTATCAGTCCCCCGGCCGAAGATCGTTACCGGCGGGAGACCCTTGATTTGGCGGCGTATCCGCATTAGGGGGTTGCCGGACAGCTCTCCGACAAGCATTGGGGTAATTCTGTGTCTAACCGCTTTCCCGGACGCCGCCTTTCCAAGCTGCGGCTGGGGATCCTGATCCTGGTCGTGGCGGTCCTCGCCGGCGGCTCCTACCTGGGCCTGCGTTCTTTCCAGGACGCCAACGCCGCCTCCTCCATCCCCTCCGTCTTCTCGGGCTACGTGGATGTGACGGCCACGCCGCGGTTCGCGTTCGAGACCCCCACCACGGCCGAGGCGAAGGGCACCGTGCTGTCCTTCATCGTCGCGGACAAGCAGAACCCCTGCGTCCCGTCCTGGGGCGCCGCCTACGGCCTGGCCCAGGCCGAGTCGGACCTTGACCTGGACCGCCGCATCGCCCGGCTGCGCCAGGCCGGGGGCACGGTGTCCGTGTCCTTCGGCGGCCTGACCAACAGCGAACTGGCGGTCGCCTGCACGGACCAGGACCGGCTGACCGGCGCCTACCGTGACGTCGTCGAACGCTACGACCTCGCCTCGATCGACCTCGACGTCGAGGGTGCCGCGCTCAGTGACACCGCCTCGCTGGACCGCCGCGGCAAGGCCGTCGCCGCCCTCCAGCAGCAGCGCTCGGGCGCCGGCAAGAACCTCGACGTCTGGCTCACCCTCCCGGCGGACCCCAACGGCCTGACCGAGGCCGGGCGCGACGCCGTGGCCCGCACCCTCCGGGCCGGCGTAAAGCTGACGGGCGTGAACATCATGACGATGGACTTCGGCGGCAGCAAGCAGCCGGGACAGTCCATGTACCAGGCCTCCGCGTCCGCCGCCGAGGCCGCCCACAAGCAGCTTCAGGCCCTGTACCGCGACAACGGCGAGGACCTCGGCACGGACACCACCTGGCGCCGGCTGGGACTGACGCCGATGATCGGCCAGAACGACATTGCCGGCGAAATCTTCACCCTGGACGACGCGGCAGCGCTCAACGCCTACGCCAAGTCCAAGGGCGTGGGCCGGGTGTCCATGTGGTCCCTGAACCGCGACCGCACCTGCGGCAGCAACTACCCCGACGTCACCAAGGTCTCGGACAGCTGCAGCGGCATCAACCAGGGCAGCTCCTCCTTCTCGACGGTCCTCGGTGCCGACGTCATCCCGACCCGCAGCGCCGACGCACCCGCACCGGCGGCCTCCGCGACCCCCACTGCCACCGATGACCCCTCCACCAGCCCGTACCCGGTGTGGAACCAGACGTCCCGCTACGTCAGCGGCGACCGGATCGTCTGGCATGGCAACGTCTACGAGGCCAAGTGGTGGACCCAGGGCGACAGCCCTGACAACCCCGTGGAACAGGGCGCAGCCGTGCCGTGGAAGCTGATCGGCCCGGTTCTGCCCGGCGACCGCCCCAGCCCCCGCGCCACGGTCCCGGCTGGCACCTACCCGGACTGGTCTCCGACCACCGTGTACCAGCGCGGCACCCGGATTCTCTTCGACGGGTACGCCTTCGAGGCCAAGTGGTGGAGCCAAGGCGACAGCCCGCAGGCCATGCTGGAGGGCGCCCCGGACTCCCCTTGGCTCAAGCTCACGGCAGCCCAGCTGCAGTCGCCATCGGCAACGGCGTCGGCGACTGCCTCCCCCACCGCGTCCGGGAAGTAGCGGCCGCCAACCCCCTTTTCCGTCCGCCCGATCCGTCCAACCGAAGGAGCACCCGTGTCACTGCGCAAAGGAATGTCCGTGGAGTGGAACTCGCCCCAGGGAAAGACCCACGGCAAGATCGTGGAAAAGAAGACCAGCGACTTCGAGCTGGACGGCAATACGCACCGGGCCAGCGAGGACGAGCCGCAGTACGTAGTGGAGTCGGCCAAGACCGGCGCCCGCGCAGCCCACAAGGCCTCGGCCCTGACCGAAAAGAAGTAGCCGCCGGGCCGTCCCGCCCGGGCATGTGACCAGTCTCACCTGCAATATTCGACTTCTGGCTTGAGGGCCCTTCCGGCCGCTGTGCATCATGGAAATCCATACTGGTGGACGCAACGGGGCCACACCGGTGGGCTTTCCAGCCGCCCTGGTCCCGGGTGTTTCCGGTGTGGACTGACGGCGGCTCCGCATCGGTGCGGCAGCCGGAGATCCGGATCAAGAATGGAAGCCTGAACAATGACGTTTGAAACTGCCACCACCGTGACCCACAAATTCTGGGACCGTGCCACGATGCACCACGAGCTGGACGCCCTGGTCCACGAGCACTCGGTCCGGCACAACACCGCCAAGTCCAACGTCGCCGTCCACGCCAGCGGCCCCAACACCTTTACGCTCAGCGTGCAGCACGGCGCGGGCAACCTTGAGGCGGCGTCCGCCTAGGATCCGGCTAACCGGCCGCTGACCGCATGGCCGTCTTGGCCCGGTACATATCCTGGTCAGCGCCGACAAGCAATGAGGCGGCAAGATCGTGGACCCGGTCCGCTCCGGCGGTCGGGTCCACTGCCGTTTCCGCCTGGCCCACTGCGATCGACAACGGCAGCGTGGCGCCTTCGACCGCCAATGGGGCCGCCAGGCAGCCCCGGACCCGTGCCGCCACGGCGTCGAGCTCTGCCGCGGTCACCAGGTCCGGAACCAGGATGACGAACTCGTCCCCGCTGTACCGGGTCACCATGTCGGAACCGCGGACCGCACCGGACAGCATCCGGGCCACGTGCTCCAGCACCCGGTCCCCCGCGGCGTGGCCCAGGGAGTCATTGACGAGCTTGAAGTCGTTGACGTCGCAGAACAACAGCCCCACGCGCCCGCCGTCGTCCCCGGCCCTCGCCAGGGCCGCAATCAGGCTCTCCTGCAGGTGCCGGCGGTTCGGCAGCCCCGTGAGCGGGTCGTGGAGCGCCCGGTGGTGCGCCTCCCGCAACAGGGCAGCCCGCTCCGCGGCGGCGTCCTCCAGCTGCCGGTGGGCGGCGGCCAGCTCGCATTCGTAACGCCGCCGTTCCGGTGCGGCGTAGAAAATCGCCAGGTCCCGCATCGCTCCCCCGATTTCGGTCCGCGTCACCGTGAGCAAGACTGGCCGCCGCTCCCCATCCGGCCCCAGCAGGGAGACCGCCAGCTCGGACAGCTGGCCTTCCCGGTCCAGGACCGGGCCGGCGTGGGTCCGGAACATCAGCCTGTCCCCGGCGGGGAAAAGGTCAAGCAGCCGCGTCCCCGCCAGGGCGCCCGGCAACGCCCCGGCCCAGCGGGTGAGGGTGGCGTTCGCGGCCTCGATCACGCCGTCGGTCCCGGCGACGGCGTATCCGGCCGGCGCGGCGTGGAAGAGTTCGCCGTAGTCCAGCGGCGCGGGCCCGGTCACGACGCTGCCAGGAAGTCGAGCATGGCGGCCGCGGTCTCCTCGGGCGCACTGGACTGCGGGAAGTGGCCGGTGGCGGCGAGGCGGACCAGCGTGCCGTGGGCCAGGTTCTCCTGAAGGTAGGCGCCCACCGAATCGGGGGTGACGACGTCGTCCGTCGCCTGCAGCACCAGGGTCGGAACCAGAACCCCGGAAAGCAGGTGGCGGGTGTCGGAGAGGAAGGCCACCCGGGCGAAGTCCCGGGCCACGCGCGGCCCGATGCGGCCGAAGCTGCCCTGGACCTCACGGTCCAGCTCGGGGGCGTCGGGGACGTTCATATAGACCGGCGCCATGGACTCTGCCCACACCAGATAGTTCGAATCCAGGGACCGGAAAAGATCGTCAAGGTCGCCGCGGCTGAACCCGCCCTCGTAGCCCTGGTCCGGGTGGTCCACGTAGCAGGGCGAGGCGGTCAACAGGATCAGGCGCCCGAAGCGGTCCGCGCCGTCGCGTGCCGCGGCGCTGACCGCCATCATGGACCCCACGCTGTGTCCCACCAGCGTCGCGTCCCGCAGCTCGAGCCGGGCACAGACCTCCAGCAGGTCGTCCACGTAGGCCTCCAGCGAGGCGTAGCGGCCGGAATCGTAGGACGCCTTGTCCGAGCCGCCCGAGCCGACGTGGTCCAGCAGCACCACGCGGTACCGGTCCGTGAAGGCGGGAAGGATCCGGCGCCAGATCGATTGATCCGTTCCGAAGCCGTGCGCGAAGACCAGAGCCGGGCCGTCCTCAGGACCCAGGGTCCGGACGTTGTTGCGGACCAGCACATCGGTTACCACGTGATCATCCCGCCTTCTCACCGACCCTCGTCGGTCTCGTTGCTGCCCCTGCCGGCCGGCCTGGAAACGGCGGATGAGTTGTACCATCCTAGCCCCGGCCTGCCCCCGGCCTTGGAGCCGGGCTGGACAAGACAATAATACTAGTTAGACTAGCTACGTTGTCTCCTAGCTAATAGATCGGTGATCCCATGACGGCAGTCCTCGAACCCCAGCAGGCGGCCCCCGCCGCCTCATCAGTGCCCGTCGACGCCGCCCCGCAGCACTGCGGTGGGACCATGGTGAAACGGAAAGCGTCGCTGGATTCCCTGCTCTGGGGCTTCCAGCTGCCCGGCTCCGCGGAGTGGATCTGCCCCTGCGGCTTCCGGCAGGACGCGGCCGCCGCCGGAGAACCGCTGCACGCCGTCCGCACCGCCGCGGCACGGGTCGAAAGCCTGCAATGGGAGCTGGACGCTGCGAAGGACGAACTGCTGTCCGCCCTGCGCACCGCGGCCGCTAACGGTTCGACTAGCACCGAGCTCATCGAGGCTGCCGGACTGCCCGACGACGACTTCGCCCGGCTCCTACTGTGACCTTCGCCCAACTTCTCGGCGACCAACACCGCGCGGCCCGCCCCCTGCACCGTCGGACGCCCGGCCAAGCTCCGGCCACACACACGCCGCTCCCCGCCAAGCCCGGGACCTGCCCCGCGGCTACCCCCGGCATCGTCAGCCGGGCGGCGGGCACCCCCGCCGCCACGCGCACCGGCGCCGGCGAACGCCTCCTGGAAGGCCGCTACCGCCTCGGGGACTTGTTGGGCCGCGGTTCCGAGGCGGACGTCTACCGGGCCACCGACCTGGCAGCGCGGGGTTCCGCCCCCGAGCTGGCAGTCAAAATCTTCCGCGCCGGGACCGAGGACGCCGCCTCGCCGTTCATCCGCGAGCGGGATCTCCACGGCCCTCTGCGGCACCGCGCGATCGTTCGGGTGCTGGGCCACGGCCGGGCGGCCGACCACGCCACAACGGAGGCCGGCCGCGGCTACGTCGTCACCGAGCTGGTTGACGGCCCCGACCTGCGCTCCCACCTGCACGGCAACACCCTCAGCGCCCGGCAGGTGACCGTCTGGTCGGCCGACATTGCCGGGGCACTGGCCCACCTTCACCGCCGCGGCATCGTGCACAACGACGTGAAGCCGGCCAACATCATCCTGGGCGGCCTCATATCCGGGGACACCGGCACAGGAGGCCGGGCCATGCTGACAGACTTCGGCATCGCCACGAGCGCCCGGCACCGGGCCAACAGCGCCACGTCCGGCACGCCCCACTACCTCAGCCCCGAGGCGGTCCACGGCACCGGGACCAGCAGCGCCAGCGACATCTATGCCCTGGGCCTGGTGATCTTCGAATGCCTCACCGGCATCAAGGCCTTCCCCGGTCCGGCGCTGGAATCGATGGTGGCCCGGACGCTGCGGCTGCCGCGGCTCCCGTCGACGGTCGGGCGGCGCTGGTCCGTGCTGCTGCATGCGATGACCGATCCGGAACCCTCCCGCCGGCCCACAGCCGCCGCCGTCGCTCGCGCCCTGAAGCGCATCGACCGGTAATGCCGGCCGGGCGCTCATCCGGCGATGTGGACGACGGCAACCTCCACCGCACAGCGGCGCGGTTCCAGGTGTGCGCGGACCGCGGCTGCCGCTGCGCGTGCGACGTCGGGGGCGCGGTGTCCGGTGGCCACGCCGATGCGGGCCTTGACCGTGACGACGTCGCCGGAGGCGTCCACAGCCACCGGGTTGGGAGCCTCGCCGGTGACCGCGGCGTGGGCGGCGCCGGCAATGTTCTGCCACACCGGGTGGGCCGGGTACAGCTTCTGGACGCCGTCGACCTGTTCGAGGACCCGGCGCAGTTCGCCTGCCACGGCACTGTCCGGCACGCCGTTGACAGCAGTGTCCGGTGCGACGGCCGGGGCGTGGTCCGAAGCGCTGGCGCTCGGGCGCAGGGGCTCGGTCATGGCTTCTCCTCCGGTGTGGTCTGGGTCCGGTCCGCCGATGGGGGCGGGGCCAGGATGTCGGTAATGGTGACGTCGATCGACGTGATGTTCAATTCGGTTTGCTGTGACAGCGTTTCCGCCAGCTGGCTGCGGAGCTCGGCCGCCCGTTGTTCCAACGGGTGGCCGTACACCACGGCCAGGTCCACGGAGACGGTCACCGGCGCCCCCGGGGTTCCTACGTCCCCGTGCAGCCGGCATTTTCCCGCCGCGGTCCCGGGCAACGCATCCGCCACGGAACGGATCACCGCTGAAATGGCGCCTTCCGTCTCGGACAGGATGTCGTCTACGTGGCCACCGCGGACGGGAATGCTCCGCCCGGGCCTGAGTTCCAGCCGCAGGTTGTCCAGGATGGACTGCATCCAGTCGTCGGTACCGGATCCCGCCGCCGCGATGTCGGCGTCGCGCAGGTCGGTGCCGAGCGCCGAGATGCTGCCCAGCGCCGCCAGTCCCGCCTGGCATTCCGGGCACTGATTGAGGTGTCCGGGGTCGGCGAACTCGCCGGTATCCAGATACGTGCTGAGTTCGGCCAGGGTATGTCCGCAGTCGAGGGTGTCGTTGGGTGTACTCATCGCCATTCCTCCATTTCGCGCGCCAGGGTGACCCGCGCCCGTGCCAGCCTGCCGCGGACGCTCGCGGTGCTGATGTTCAGGGTCTGCGCGATGTCCTCGTAGCTTTGGTCGTTGAATTCCTTGAGCACCCAACAGCGGCGCTGTTCCTCCGGCAGTGCTGCCAGCGCCCGCTTGAGTGCTTCAATCCGCGAGCCGCTGACTGCCGAAGATTCCGGGTCCGGGCTGGCGGGCCGTCCGGCCATGCCCGCGTCGAGGGTCTCCTCGACCGAGTCGACGTCGGTGTGGAAGCGGCGGCGGCGCAGGTGGTCGATGCTGCGGCTGCCGGTGATGCGGAGCAGCCAGCCGCGGACCGCCCCGGGTTCCCGCAGGGTATCGATCTGGCGCCAGGCCTGCATCAGCGCCTCCTGCACGACGTCATCGGCGTCGGCGAGGGAGCCGGTCAGGCGGCGTGCGGCGGCCCGCATCACGGGCCCGTGACGCCGGGCGAGGGTTTCGAAGGCCGCGGTGTCGCCGTCGGCGGCGCGGCCGGCAAGCAGCGCATCCGGGACGGCGTCCAGGTGGTGCGGCGCCGGGGGTGAACCAGTCACGTGTCTGTCGCTTTCATCGCGGGCCGTAGAGAGCGGGCCATAAAAGTGGGCCGGGCACCGGCCCGGGTACCCGTAGGGGGCGGCCCGGGCCGGGTGCGGCCGGTGGAACTAGTTCTTGCTGAAGCCTTCTTTGATCTTGCGCGCGGCTTCCCGGAGGTTGCCACCGACGTCGGCCGCGGCGTCCTTGATCTTCTCGCCGGCGTCCTGCAGCTGGGCTTTGGCCTGGTCCTGCTGGCCCTCGCGTTCCAGCTGTTCGTTGCCGGTCAGCTTGCCGGCACCCTCCTTGGCGGCGCCGAGGTGGTTGGTCACGGCGTTGTTGGCCTTGTCATCGATCCCCATGATCGTGTTCCTTTCCTATCGGTCGTGCTCGTGTGAGGGGTGGTGCTCTGTTCCGGTACCGGTCAGCGGGCGCGGTCTGCGCCGGCCACCCGGGACCGTACTCCGGTGGTGATTCGTACCAGGACCGGGACCGGATGCCCGATCAGCGCGTCGATGCCGCGGACCAGTTCCTCGGCGGTGTCCGCGAGTTCCCGCGGTGAGGCGCCCTTCCGGGCCTCCAGCCGGAGCCGCAGTCCGGTGCCGCGCCGGTTTTCCCAAGCGGAGACGTTGCTGCCGACCACCAGGCGGTTGCCGTCCAGCGCCTCGCCGACGGCGGTGCCGATGAGACCGGCGTCGATGGTGGTGGCACCCCGGTCGCCGTCGTCGTCGCGGGCCAGCCGGGGAGTCCGGCCGCCGCCCTGGGAGGCGAGCCAGGCCACGGAAAGCGCGGCTGCGATGAGGAAGACGGCCACCGCGGCCACCGACCACCAGCTCCCGGGCCGTCCCGGCAGGGGCGCCGAGCCCAGTGCGGCCCGGGCCTGGTCCGCCAGGAAAGTGCCGGTGGCGGTCCAGGCGGCGGCGATGTCCGGGACCAGCCCGGCCGCGGCCGTCACGGCGCCGGCGGCCAGCAGGACCAGCCCGGCAAGCGCCAGCAGGATGCGGTTCAGTGCCCTGTTCGTGTTGCTCACTGTCCCAGCACTCCTTCTTTGAGGATCCGGACCGAGGGCGCGAGCCGGCGGTCCAGGCGGTAGGCGGCGAGTTCGCCGTCCACCGCCGCGTGGATGGCATCCCGGTCGGCGGGCACACCGGAGGTGGGGCGGACCTGGACCGTGACCGACCGGGAGGAAACCGTGGAGGTCACCTGGCCGGGGGTGAGTCCGGCGGCCAGCCGTGCCCGCCGGGAGACGGCGGCGGCGATGACCTCGTCGTCCACCACGACGGCGGTGCGGTCGCTTTCGAGGGCCCGCCGGGAGCGGCGGCCGCCCGCGAGCGCGGTGAGGAGCAGGGCCAGGCCCAGCAGCGCCACGCCCGCGCCGGCCGCGGCCAACCCGGCCGGGATGGTGGCCTGGGGCAGTCCGGTCAGCCAGCGCCACAGCTGTCCGGGAGCGGCCAGCAGGGCGGGTTCGCCGAGCAGTCCCAGCACGGTCTCCAGCGCCAGCCAGAGGAAGAGGACGGCCAGCAGGATCGCGGTCACGGCCGAGACTGTCGCTCGGGAGGAGTGGGTTTCCCGCCGGAGAATCCGCCGGGTTGCCTGGCTCTGGTTCACGCCACTCTCCTTTCCTGGTGCTCGCGTGGGGTCTTGGCGCCGCTCAGCCGGATGTCCACCCGTCCCAGCTGCATCCCGGTCAGCTGCGGGGCGCGGTCAAGGATGGCCTGCCGCGCTGCGCGGGATTGGTCGAAGAGGCTGACCGGCTGGTCCGGCCGGGGGCCGAGCAGCGGCGGCACGGCCAGCTGCACAGTCACCGCGGCGGCCAGCTGGCCGGCGTCGTCGTCCATCTGGGCGGAGACGTTGCCCCGGGGAACCCCGAAGGCTTCTGCTGTGACCGCTTCGATGGTGTGCCGCAGGGCCGTCCCGGTGATCCGGGTGTGGCCGGTGCGGGTCATGACGATGAGCGCTTGCCGCGCAGGGCGTCCAGCACTCCGGCCAGGTCCAGCCGCCCCTCGGCGCTGCGGCCGAGGATGGCACCGATGCCCATGAACAGGGCGGTCAGGACCAGTCCCCAGAAGCCGAACGCCAAGGCGACGACCGCCAGGACGGCGCCGACGGCGACGCCGGCTACCGTCGGGCTCATGCGACCCTCGGCTCGTTGTTGTCGTCGTCATCCTGGTCATCCGAGGGGACGTGAATGTCGGTGATGGTGATGTTGACCTCGGTGACCTCCATGCCGACCAGGTCCTCGACGGCGTTGTACACGGCGTCGCGGGCGTTATCGGCCACCTGCTGGAGCGGGTAGGGGTACTCGACGACGAGGGTCACGTCGACGGCAACCTGGGTCTGGCCGACCTCGACGCTGACACCCTGGGTGAGGTCCTTCTGGCCAACCTTCTCGCGCAGGGTGCCTAGGGCCCGGGCCGCGCCGCCGCCGAGGGCGTGGACGCCCTCGATCTCCTGGATGGCGATGCCGGCGATCTTGGCGACGACGCCGTCGGCCACCGTGGTGTTGCCGCGGCCGTCGTTCTTGGTGTGCTGGTTGGTGGTGGCGACCGCGGTGGACGTGGTCTTGGCCGGAACGTCTGCGGGGGTGTGCGTCTGGTTGGTCATTGCTATCACTCCTGTTCGTTGAGGGAGGCGCACTGATGCGCCGTCACTAGGAAGACGGGGCGGGCACGGGAAACCTCACGGTCGACTTCACGTGAGCTGCATCACAGTCTTGTGCGCAGTCAGGAGCGGGCCGGAACCGGCCCCCGGGCGTTCATCTTCGCTCCACGCCCGGTTCATTACCTGCGGGTAGCTTGGCCGGGTCAGCCGGAGCTCCAACCCTGAGAGGCTCACCATGAGCGCGACCCGTACCCGAGGCATCCTTACCGCCGCCGCAGCCATCGTCCTGGCCGCATCCGCGATCGGCGGCACCGCCGTCGCCCAAGCCGCGGACAACGACAACCGCGGTGGAACGGACCCCGGCTCCCACGCCCAGGACGGCCGCGACAGTGCCCTGGCGGACGCGTTCAACCGCGTGGACCGCGGAACGGCCTGGCAGCAGACCTCCAAGCTGAAGCTCAACTTCCCGACGTACCACACGGAGGGCATCGCGTTCGGCGGGGACCACATCTTCCTCTCGGCCGTCCAGATCACCGAGCCCACCACCAAGTTCGCCGCCCCGCAGAACGGGTTCGACCGGACCCCCGGCAAGGGCATCGGCCACCTGTTCGTCATGGACAAGGCCGGGAACCTGCAGAAGGACATCACCCTTGGCGAGGGCGATATGTACCACCCGGGCGGCATCGACTTTGACGGAACTAACGTCTGGGTGCCGGTGGCGCAGTACCGCCCGGACAGCAGCGCGATCATCTACCGGGTGGATGCCAAAACCCTGGACGTGCACAAGCAGTTCGAGGTCAAGGACCACTTCGGCGGCATCGTCATGGACAAGCAGACCGGCCACCTGGTGGGAAACACCTGGGGATCGCGGCGCTTCGCCGAATGGGACCTCCAGGGTAAGCAGCTCGCCACCTGGCAGAACCCGAACTACTTCGTCGACTACCAGGACTGCCAGTACGTCCCCTCCTCCAAGATGCTCTGCGGCGGCATCACCAACCTCCCGCAGACGCCCGCCGCCGGCGGGACCGCCGGAACCTACGAACTCGGCGGGATGGCGATGACCGACCTGAAGTCCCACGCCGTGACCCGCGAGGTGCCGTTCCAGCAGTGGTCCACCGCCGGCCACGTGGCCACCCGCAACCCGTTCAAAATGACCGCCGACGGCGACCACCTGACCCTGAAGGTGGCTCCGGACAACGGCGACGAAGGCAACGGCACCGAAATCCTCACCTACGAAGCCACCGTCAAAGCCGCCAACTAGCGGCACCAGCCCCAATGCAGGCCCGAACCGATCGGAAAATCATGATTCCCCCAGCCCACCGCTCCACCCGACGGCGCATCGCCGCCGCCACCGGTGCCACCGCCCTGGCCGCCACGGCCCTTACCGCAGGCCTGGTCGGCGTCGGCGCCGGTCCCGCCTCCGCCGGCGGCGATGACCACCGCGGCACCGCGACGCCCATCCAGCACGTCGTCGTGATCTTCCAGGAAAACGTCTCCTTCGACCACTACTTCGCCACCTACCCGAAGGCCGCGAACATCCCCGGCGAGACCCAGCAGGGTTCGGGCGCCCAGGCGGCCACCTTCACCGCCGCAAAGAACACGCCCAAGAAGATCGACACCCTGGCCTCCGCCGGCCTGCTGGCGCCGAACAACCCCAACGCCAAGCAGCCGGAGCGGCTCACCCCGCAGCAGGCCGTCACCTGCGACCAGGACCACAACTACGGCGCCGAGCAGAAGGCCTACAACGGCGGGCTGATGGATAAGTTCGTCGAGTACACCAGCCGGGACGCGTGCGGCCCCAACCAGTACGGCCGCAACGGGCTGACCATGGACTACTACGACGGCAACACCGTCACCGGCATCTGGAACTACGCCCAGAACTATGCCATGAGCGACAACCACTACAGCACCGTCTTCGGTCCCTCCACCCCGGGCGCGCTGAACCTGGTCTCCGGCCAGACCCACGGCGCCACCGAGTTCACCGCGGACGGCAAGCCCGTGGCCACGCCCGCCGCCGGCAGCTACACCGTCCGCCAGCCCGACGCCAACGGCGTGGGCACGGTCATCAACGACCCGGACCCTGTCTACGACGACTGCTCCAATAACAGCCATGCAAAGACCAACAACCTGGCGGGCATGACCGGCAAGAACATCGGTGACCTGCTCAGCGCCAAGGGCACCTCCTGGGGCTGGTTCCAGGGCGGCTTCAGCCCCAGCACCCCCGCGACGGCCACGGCCCCGGCGTCCTGCCTGACCAGCCACACCAACGCCGCCGGTGCCTCCGTGGTGGACTACTCCCCGCACCACCAGCCGTTCCAGTACTACAAGTCCACGGCCAACCCGCACCACCTGGCCCCGGCCTCGGACGCGGAAATCGGCCACGACGGCCAGGCGAACCACCAGTACGACCTGACCGACTTCGGCAAGGTGGTCAACACGGACAACATGCCGGCCGTCTCCTTCCTGAAGGCGGGCATGTTCCAGGACGGGCACGCCGCCTACTCCGACCCGATCGATGAGCAGAAGTTCATCACCGCCACGGTCAACCAGATCCAGAAGTCCAAGAACTGGGAAAACACCGCCGTGGTTCTGGCCTACGACGATTCGGACGGCTGGTACGACCACGCCGCCGCTAAGGTGAAGAACTCCTCCAACACCGCCGACGACGCCGCGTGGTGCCAGAACGCCGCGGCCGCCGGTGTCCCGATGGCCGGCGGCTACGCCGATCGCTGCGGCCCCGGCCCGCGCCAGCCGCTGGTGGTCATCTCCCCGTACGCCAAGAAGAACTTCGTGGACCACACGCAGACGGACCAGGCCTCGATCCTGCGCTTCATCGAGGACAACTGGCACACTGGCCAGGTCGGCGACGCCTCCGCGGACGCCGGGGCGGGTTCCCTGAAGGCGATGTTTAACTTCGAGCACAAGCGTCCCGGCACGGTGTTGCTGGATGAGCAGACCGGGTCCGTGGCCTCCGTCACCGGCCCGAAGGATGACGGCCAAGACGGGGACGCGCAGGGAGACGATTCAGGCAAGTAGCCCCTCCGGAGCAGGCCGCCGCCTGCCCCGTCCCTGAGGAATGCGCCGCCCAGCTGATGCCGGGCGGCGCTTTCTTTGCCTCCGGATAGGCTGGCCGCATGACCCCTCCCGCAGATCTGCTGCCGGCGCTGGCTGGTGTCGCCGTGCTGGTGGCGGTGACCCTCTCGGTGCTCACGGCCTACCGTGTCCCCGCCCGGTTCTCACCTGCCTGGGCCATCCTCCGCGGCGCCCTGCAGCTGGCGGCCATCAGCCTGATCCTCAGCGGCGTCATCACCAACGGCTACCTGGTGGCCCTGGCGCTGCTGGTGATGTTCACGGTGGCCGCCTGGACGGCCACCCGCCGGCTGGGCCGGGACCGGCGGATGTTCGGCCGGGTCAGCGCCGCGATGGGCGCCGGGGTGGCCGTCACTCTCGCCGTCGTCTTCGCCACCGGCGCCATCGAGTTCTCGCCGCGCTACGCGCTGGCGATCGGCGGCATCGTCATCGGCAACGCCATGTCCATTACCACCCTGGCCGGCCGGCACTTCCAGCAGACGGCCGCGGCCCGGTGGGAGGAGGTGGAGGGGTGGCTGGCCCTGGGCGCCCGGCCGCGCCAGGCCACCACCGAGCTGGCCCGCGAGGCGGTGCACGCGGGGCTGGTCCCCACCACCGACCAGAGCAAGACCACCGGCCTCGTCACCCTGCCCGGCGCCTTCGTGGGCGCCATCTTCGGCGGTATCTCCCCGCTGTCTGCGGGGGTGTTCCAGGTGGTGGTGCTGGCCTCGATCATGGCCGCGGGTGCCATCACGGCCGTGGTGATCGTGCTGTTCCTCGCCCCGCTGCGGGTCAAGCCGGTCCCGGCGGCGTGAGGCGCCAGGACGCTGGACAACAGTGCCCCCGCAGCAAGGAAGCCCGCCCCGGCACTCGGCCGGGACGGGCTCCCTCAGCGGTGGAATGGCGTTACGCCTGCTTGTAGACCTTGCGGGCGACGGTCAGGCTGGCCGCAGCGATGATGGCGATGGCCACCAGGTAGTAGCCGGGCACCAGCAGGGATCCCGTGCTGCCGATCAGCGCGGTGAGGATGAACGGGGCGAAGCCGCCGAAGACGGTCACGCCGATGTTGTAGCCCAGCGAGAGGCCGGTGGAGCGGATCCGCGCCGGGAACATCGAGGACATGATCGCCGGAAGCGGGGCGAAATACGCGGTCGCCAGGACCGAGAGCACCAGTTCCACCACGATCATGGTGGGCAGCTCCGGGGCGGCGATGAGGGCCAGGAACGCCGGGATGCCGACGACGATCGTGCCGCCGGCGGCCCAGGTCATGACCCGGGCCGGGCCCACCTTGTCCGAGAGCATGCCGATGAACGGGGAGCCTGCGCTCATCACGATGCCGAAAATCAGGGTGGAGAGGAACGCGACCGCCTTGGGCATGTTCAGGTTCACGATCGCGTAGGTGGGCATGAAGAGGGCGATGTATACGCCCACGGAGCCCAGGGAGACGACGCCGACGATCGCCCAGAGCCGCCCGCCGTTGCCGACGAAGGTTTCCCGCAGCGGCGCCGTCGAGGTTTCCGTGGCGAGGAACTCCGGGGTCTCCTCCATCTTGGAGCGGATGTACCAGCCCACGGGGCCGATCGCGAGGGCAAAGATGAAGGGCAGCCGCCAGCCCCAGGACTCCAGCGACTGGGTGCTGAGGTAGCCGTTGAGGACGAACCCGAAGATCCCGGCCAGCAGGATGCCGCCGCCCTGGGTGGCTACCTGCCAGCTGCCGTAGAACGCCTTCCGGGTGGGGGCGTATTCGATCAGGTAGGCCGTGGCGGTGCCGAATTCGCCGCCGGTGGCGAAGCCCTGCAGCAGCCGGGCCACCAGGACGATGATGCTGGCCGTCACGCCGATCATGGCCGCTGTGGGCGCGACGACGATCAGCAGGGTGCCCACGAACATCACCAGGATGGAGACCAGCATGCCGGCCTTCCGTCCGGCCCTGTCCGCGTAGCGCCCGATCAGGATGCCGCCGAGGGGCCGCATGATGAAGGAGACACCGAACGAGGCGAAGGTCAGCAGCAGGGAGGCGGCATCGCTGGTGGTGGGGAAGAACAGCTTGGAGATGGTGACGGCGAAGGTGCCGTAGACGATCAGGTCGAACCATTCGAGGCCGTTGCCGATCGAGGCGGCAACGACGGCCTTGCGGGCGTTGCCGCGTTCGACGGCGTTGAGGGTGCGCGGGGCGGCCTGGCTGTCCGCGTCGGCGTCGACTCCCGTGGCGGCCGTGCCGGTGGTGGTGGGTTGGCTCATGGCTGCGGGGTCCCTTCGGTGGGCTCGGTGGAGGTCAGGTGGTCGGCCAGCGCGCGGAGGAAGTCCTCGCAGGCGGCGATCTGGCTCAATTTGATGTATTCGTTGGCGGTGTGGCCCTGGTCCATGGACCCGGGTCCGCAGACCACGGTGTCGATGCCGGCGCGCTGGAACAGGCCGGCCTCGGTGGCGTAGACGACCGTCTCTTCGACGGCGTTGCCGGTCAGCCGCTGGGCCAGGTCCAGGGCAGCGCGCGGGCCCTCGGGGCTGAGGCCGGGGACGGCGCCCAGCTGTTCCATGACGATGTCCGTGCCGGGCTTCTCGGCCTGGATCTCGGCCCGGAGCCCCTCGAGGGCCTCCCGGATCCGGGCGATGATGCCCTCCGGGTCGACGCCGGGGATGGTCCGGAATTCGAACTCGAAGGCGCAGTGCTCGGCGACGGTGTTGACGGCCGCGCCGCCGCTGACGACGCCGACGTTGGCGGTGGTGTAGGGCACCACGAAGGTCGGGTCGAAGGGGCCGGAGAGCCGGTGCTCGTCGGCGAGGGACCGGATGGCGGCGATCGCCCGCGCGGCGTATTCGATCGCGTTGACGCCGGTGGAGGTCATCGAGGAGTGCGCGGCGATGCCGGAGACGGTGACGCGGAAGAGCTGGCTGCTCTTGTGCGCGGAGACCGGCCGCATGCTGGTGGGCTCCCCCACGAAGCCGAGCCGGGGCCGGATGCCGCGGGCTTCCAGTTCGGCGAGCAGGACGACGGCGCCGTGGCAGCCAACCTCCTCGTCGTAGGTCCAGGCGAAGTGGAGCGGCTCGGCGAGGGGCCGGGACAGGAACTCGGGCAGGAACCCCAGGATGGCGCCGCTGAAAGCCTTCATGTCGGTGGCGCCGCGGCCGTAGAGCCGGCCCTCTCGGATCTCGGCGGCGAAGGGGTCACTATGCCAGTCCTGGCCGTCGACGGGGACGACGTCGGTGTGCCCGGCGAGCACGATGCCCCCGGTGACGGTGCCGTCGGCGGCCGGGATGGTGCCGAAGAGGTTGGCCTTGCGGCCGTCGGGGCTGGGGACCACCAGCGGGGTGATGCCGCGGGCGGAGAGTTCGTCGGCAATGAACCGGATGAGTTCGAGGTTGGAGTTGCGGCTGGTGGTATCGAAGCCGATCAGCGTGGCGGACCAGTCAACGGCCGCGGCGCTGGGCGCTCCGGCCCCAGAGGTGGCAGGCAGAGAGGTGGCAGGCAGAGACGTGGCAGGCAGAGACGTGGCAGGCAGAGACGTGGCAGCCGGTGAGGTGGCAGGCGTCATGGGTGGATTCCCCCGGAACGGTGTTGGAGTGCTGCGCCATGGCGGTCCGGTTGCGGTCTCCGGCCCGGCGCGGCGGCGGCCAAACGGCCCCGCTGTCCCCAGTATTTGGCCCCCGGACGACGCCTGTCAACACTTTGAGCCGCATTTATTCATTTTATTGAACGAAGCCGGGGGCGTGTCCGCTCAGAACGATGGCGGCGTCATCGCCCCGATCAGCACCGCGTCCTGGTCGGTGGGGTTGCGGTACCAGTGCGGCAGGGAGGAGTCGTAGGTCAGCGAATCACCCTCCTCCAGCTCATACCCCACGCCGTTGACGCAAACGTAGAGCCGCCCCTGCACCACGGTCACGCACTCTTCGCCGGCGTGCTTGAACGGGGCGTCCTTGTTGTCCCAGCCGGCGGCGATCTGGGCGCGCAGCATGCCCAGCTGGCCGTTCATGTGCGGGGTCAGCAGCTCATAGATGAGGTTGTCCTCGGCCACTTCCAGGCGGCGGCGTTCGTCGCGGCGGACCAGTGCCCCGCCCTGGTCCTTGGTGTCGAAGAAGCGCCCCACCGGCACCTTGAGCGCCTGGGAGAGCTTGATCAGGGTGGTCAGCGAGGGGTTGCCCTGGCCGCGCTCGATCTGGCTCAGTAGGCCCGGGCTCAACCCGGCCGCGGCGGCGAGCCCTCCGATGCTGAAGCCGGCCTCGCGGCGCAGGTGCAGCACCAGGGCGCCGACGGCGGTCATCGCCCGCTCGGCCTGGTCTTCGACCCCGGGAGACTCAAGCGTCAGGCCGGGGTGGCCGCCAAGATTGTCCATGCCACGATGCTCCGCCATAGTGAAGTTATCGTCAAGATAATGAAGCCCACCCGGACCGGAGGCGCCGGCGGTAGCGTGGAGGCATGAGCGAGGCTTACCGCTACGACGTCGAGATCCTGCACCTGCTGGTCTCCCCCGCCCACGCCTACTTCGGCCGGGCCAGGGAGGGCGCGGCCGACGTCCCGACGCACGACGCCAATGAGGCACAATTCGTCGCGGGCAAGGGGATCACCGGGGACCGGTTCTTCGGCAAGGCCGCGCACATGGACGCCGCCGCGACCCTGTTCGCCGTCGAGGGCCTGGAGGCGATCGCCGCGGAGCTCGGCACGCCGCCCCTGGACCCGCTGCTGACCCGTCGCAACGTGATTATCCGCGGCGCCGAGCTGGCCCCGCTGCTGGGCCACGAGTTCGTGCTGGAGTCCGGCGGGGACACGGTCCGACTCAAGGCCGGACGACCCGCCCACCCCTGCGCCTGGATGGATTCGATGCTGGCCCCCGGCGCCCACAAGGCGATGCGCGGGCGTGGCGGCGTGCGGTGCCGGGTGGTGTCCGACGGCGTGCTGCACCGGGGCCCCGCGGTGCTGGTCAGCCCCGTGCCGCTGGACCCGGCGCGGGCTGGTGAGGCGTCGGTCCTGCGCCCGTCACGCCTGCCGTAAGGGGCACCGCGGCCGCTCCACTAGGCTTGGCGCCATGACATTTGAAGCGGTCCTGGAGTCCCTTCGCGGCGTGGCGAAGGGGTCCACCCACTCGCACACCGGACTGTGGGTCTCGGACCAGCTGCGGCAGCGGATCGCCGCCGGCGACCTCACCCCGGGGACCAAGCTCTCAGAGGAGGCACTCGGCGAGGCCCTCGGCGTCAGCCGCAACACCCTCCGCGAGGCCTTCACCGCCCTGCACGCCGAGCACATCGTGACCCGGATCCCCAACCGCGGAGTGTTTGTGGCCCGGCCCGGCGCCGAGGACATCCGCGAGATCTACCGGGTCCGGCGCTTCGTCGAACCCGCCGCCGTCCTCTGGCACGAGGCCGCGCCGGTGGACGAGCTTCGCGCCGTCGTCGCCGATGCCCAGGATGCCCGCGCCCGCGGCGACATCGCCGGGATGGCGGGCGCCAACCAGGAGTTCCATCGCGCCCTGGTGGCCCGCGCCGGCAGCGAGCGCCTGGACTCACTGATGAAGCAGGTACTGGCCGAGATGCGCCTGGTGTTCCACTCGATGGGCTCGGACCCCGCCTTCCACGAACCCTATGTCGCGGACAACGCCCGGGTCCTGGAGCTGATTGCCGCCGGCCACAACGCCGAGGCGGCGGAGCTGATGCGGGACTACCTCAACCGGGCCGAGGCGCAGCTGCTGGCCGCGATGGCGCACGAGCTGCACTAAGCCGGATTCCCACCGGAAGCGGGGCGGCCGCCGGGGCCCGGACGGCACGGTCCGCCACCCCTCTTGCGCATTGTTCAACAAAACCATAAGCTGTGGATCACAGTGATGGGCATCACTTTGCGGAAGTCACCCCTTTCAGCTCGGCCGGGCCGGCCATGCCCCTAACTACTCTCGTCCGCGGAACACTGCTGCGTCCTGCGGGGATGGATGGATATGCTCGTACTCATCGGGGTCTTGCTGGTCATCGTCGGCTTCGCCGTCCGCCTCAACCCACTCATTGTTGTCACCGTTTCCGGCATCGTTACGGCGTTGTTGGGCGGCCTGTCCCCACTCGAGATCCTCAACGCGTTCGGCTCCGGCTTTGCCAGCAGCCGGTCCGTGACGATCTTCGTGGTGGTCCTGCCGGTCATCGGCATCATCGAACGTTTCGGGCTGCAGGAGCAGGCCAAGACGCTGATCGCGAAGCTGGCCAGGCTGACCGCCGGCCGCGTGCTGCTGGGCTACCTGCTGGTCCGCCAGGCCACCGCCGCCGTCGGCCTCACCGGCATCGGCGGCCACGCCCAGACCGTGCGGCCGCTGGTGTTCCCCATGGCGGAGGGCGCCGCGCTGCGCCGCTACGGCCACGTCCCCGAGAAGGTCCGCGAGAAGATCAAGGGCCACTCCGCCGCGGCGGACAACGTGGGTGTCTTCTTCGGTGAGGACATCTTCGTGGCCGTCGGCTCCATCCTGCTGATCACCTCGTTTGTGGACACCACCTACAAGCTGCACCTCGAACCCCTGGAGCTGGCCGTCTGGGCCATCCCCACCGCCATCATCGCCTTCCTCATCCACGGCTTCCGGCTGCTGCGGCTGGACCGCCAGCTGGACAAGGACGTCCGCGCCGCCGTCGAGGAAGAGAAGTCCGCCGTCACAGTAGGAGAGACCGCATGATCAAGGTTGAAGCCGTCTTCTGGCTGATTGGCATTCTTTTCATCGCCTGGGCGTTCCTGATTTCCCGGGATACCACCCACCCCAAGCGCTGGGGCAGCTCGGCTTTCTGGGGCCTGCTGGGTCTCTGCTTCTTCTACGGCTCCTGGGTGCAGGCGAACACCGCCCCGGCCTGGGTCCTGGGCGTGGCCGTCCTGGTCCTGGTGGTCCTGGCCAGCACCGGGCCCCTCGGTGACGGCAAGTCCCGCACCACCAGCGAGGCCGAACGCACTGCGTTCGCCGCCCGGTTCGGTAACAAGCTCTTCATCCCGGCGCTGACCCTGCCGGTGGTCACCGTGATCATCGTCCTGCTCGCCCCGGTCCTGAAGGTCGGCGGCCAGCCGCTGTTCGACCCGGCCAACACCACCCTGCTGGCCTTGGCCGTCGGCGCCATCGCGGCCGCCGTCGTCGCCGTCGTGCTGCTCAAGCCCAAGAACAAGCTGACCCCCATCTTCGAGGGCCGCCGGATCCTCGAATCCATCGGCTGGGCCGCGCTGCTGCCGCAGATGCTCTCTACCCTGGGCATCCTGTTCACCAAGGCCGGCGTGGGCAAGGCCGTGGGCACCCTGGCCACGGGTGTACTGCCGGAGGGTTCGCTGATCGCCGCCGTGATCGTCTACTCCGTGGGCATGTTCCTCTTCACGGTGCTGATGGGCAACGCGTTCGCCGCGTTCCCGATCATGACGGCGGCCATCGGCTGGCCGGTGCTGGTCCAGGGCTTCCACGGCACCCCGGCGATCATCTTCGCGATCGGCATGCTGGCCGGGTTCTGCGGCACGCTCTGCACCCCCATGGCGGCCAACTTCAACCTGGTGCCCTCGGCGCTGCTGGAGATGAAGAACAAGTACGGCGTCATCAAGGCGCAGGTCGCCACCGCCGTGCCGCTGCTGGCCGCCAACATCGGCCTGATGTACTTCCTGGCCTTCAACTGATCCCGTCCGCCACCACCCGTTAGGGGCACCATGAGCCACTCCGCCGCACCGTCCGCCGTCACTGTAGTCACCGCCGGAACCGAAGAGATGGACCGGCTGGCCGACACCTACGCGGACATCGTGCTGGAGAACCTGGGCCGGCCGTACCCCTACGCCTCGCACCACGTGGAGACGTCGCTTGAGGACCGCCCAAGCCCCCGCGAGCTCCACCCGGCGTTTTACACCTCGTTCGACTGGCATTCCTGCGTGCATATGACCTGGCTGGGCGTGTCCCTGCTGGAACACGGCGTCAGCCCGGACCGCGACGCGGAGCTGCGCCGGGTACTGGCGGCCAACCTCACCCCGGAGAACCTCGCCGTGGAGGGCGCCTACCTGCAGGCCAACCCCAGCTGGGAACGCCCCTACGGCTGGGCCTGGCTGGTGCGGCTCGCCGCCACCGCCATCACGGCGGAGGACGCGCAGGTCCGGGACTGGGGCTCGGCCCTGGAACCGCTGGTGGACATCGTGGCGTCGCTGGTGGCGGAGTGGACGGCCAAGGCCGAGTTCCCGGTCCGCCACGGACTGCACACCAACGCCGCCTTCGGCCTGGGGCTGATGCTGGACGCCTTCCGCGTGCTGGGCCGGGACCGGGCCGCCGCCGTGTGCGAGGAGGCGGCGCTGCGCTGGTTCAAGGGCGACGCCGGCTGGCCCGGCGAGTGGGAGCTCAGCGGCCAGGACTTCCTTTCCGCCGGGTTGAGCGAGGCGGACCTGATGGCGCGTGTGCTCGACGGCGGGGACTTCGCCGCCTGGTTCACCCGCTTCCTGCCGGACCTGGAGCCGGAGTCCCGGATCCTGGCGCCGTTCACCGTCACCGACGAAACCGACGGCTACCTGGCGCATCTGAACGGCCTGAACCTCAGCCGGGCCGGGCAGCTGATCCGGATCAGCGCCGCGCTCTCCGACTCCGGATCCGCGTCCGGGTCCTCGACGGAGGAGCTGCGCGGCGTTCTCGACGGCGCCGCGGGTCCGCTGCTGGAGGCCGGCCTGGCCGCGGTGAGCACGGACGAATTCATGTCCAGCCACTGGCTGGCCAGCTTCGCCTGGGACGCGCTGGCCTCGGCGCGCTGAGGACGGCGGCACGTTTCGTAGACTCTAGGGAGATTCGGCGTGCCGCCTCCCGGCGGCATGCCCGCCACAGGAAGAGCCATCAATGAAGATTGTCGTCCTAGTCAAGGAAGTCCCGGACACCTACGGGGACCGGAAACTGAGCCTCGAAACGGGCCTCGCGGACCGCGGGGCCAACGAGGCGGTGATCGACGAGATCGGCGAGCGCGCCCTGGAAATGGCGCTGAGCCACGCGGACGCGCACGAGGGAACCGACGTCGTCGTCCTCTCGCTCGCCCCCGAATCCGCCACCGCCACCCTCCGCAAGGGCCTGGCGATGGGTGCCGGCAGCGCCGTGCACGTCTGCGACGAGGCGCTCCGCGGCGCGGACCTGGGCCTCACCGCCGAGACCCTCGCCGCCGCCATCCGCCGCACCGGCTTCGACCTGGTGGTCACCGGCAACCTCTCCACCGACGGCACCGGCGGCATGATCCCCGCGATGCTCGCCGAACTCCTCGACGTCCCTCACGCCACCGGCCTGAGCTCCGTCTCGATCGGGGACGGCAGCGTATCCGGCACCCGGCCGGTGGACGACGGCGTGCAGCAGGTCTCCGCGCAACTGCCGGCGGTCATCTCCATCACCGAGGCGTTGCCCGGGCCGCGGTTCCCCAACTTCAAGGGCATCATGGCGGCCAAGAAGAAGCCGCTGGAGGTGCTTACCCTCGCGGACCTGGGCGTCGCGGCCGACGATCCGGAGGCGGCGCGGTCCATCATGCTCTCCGTCGCCGAACGGCCGCCGCGTGCGGCCGGCGTGAAGATCGTCGACGACGGCGACGCGGGCGAGAAGATCGCCGCATTCCTGATCGAAAACCGCCTGGCGTAGGGAGCACCGACATGACTGAATTTCCCACTGACGCCATCCTGGTGGCGCTCGAAACCACCGCCGCCGGAGACCTGGAAAAGGCCGCCGCCGGATTGCTCGGCGCGGCTGCCGCCGTGGGCACCCCCGTGGCGCTGGTGCTGCCCGCTGCGCAAGCCGGGAACTATCCCGGCGACGGTTCTCCGTCCGGTGATCCCGCCGCGGACGCCCTGGCCCTCGGCGCCGCCCGTGTCCTGGTCGCGGAGAATCCGGCCCCTGAGGCCCTCGGCGTCCCGGCCGTGGACGCCCTGGCCGCTGCCGTGGAGCTGGTCCGGCCGGACGCCGTGCTGATCTCGCATTCCCTCAACGGCCGCGACCTTGCCGGCCGCTTCGCCGCCCGGACCCGCTCCGCCGTCTGCGTCGACGCCGTGGGGGTCTCCCGCGACGAGGAGGGCGTGGTGGCGCACCACTCGGTGTACGGCGGCGCCTACAACGTCACCGCCACGGCCACCTTCGGGCCGCCCGTCATCACCATCCGGCAGGGGTCCATCGAGGCCCGCGCCGAAGCGCGGACCGCGGCCCCGGAGACCCTCACGGTGACCGCCTCCGGGAAGCCCGCGGCACGGATCGAGTCCTTCGAGGGCGCGGCGGCGGCCTCCACCCGGCCCGAACTCCGCGGGGCCGCCAAGGTGGTGGCCGGCGGCCGGGGCCTGGCCTCCAAGGAACAGTTCGCCCTGGTGGAGGAACTCGCCGACACCCTCGGCGCGGCCGTCGGAGCCTCCCGCGCAGCGGTGGACGCCGGCTACGTCGCACAGTCCCAGCAGGTGGGCCAGACCGGGGTGTCCGTGTCCGCGCAGCTGTACGTGGCGCTCGGCATCTCCGGGGCCATCCAGCACCGGGCGGGCATGCAGACCGCGAAGACGATCGTCGCCGTGAACAAGGACGCCGACGCGCCGATCTTCGAGATCGCCGACTTCGGCGTAGTGGGCGACGTCTTCACCGTGGTCCCCCAGCTGATCAGCGCCCTCGAAGCGCGGAAGAAGTAGCGGTGGCGGCCCCCTCAAGACCGCTCCGCCGGGGACTGCCCCGGGTGCCGGGCGGCGAGCCCTGGCCCCCCGCGGGCGAGGCCCCGGAGCGCTTTGCATCGGTGGCTGTCTCGGCGCCCGCGTCCGCTCCGGAAGTTTCGGCGCCCGCGGCTGCTCCCGTGGCCGAGCCCGTTCCCGCATCGGCAACTGCCCCTGTGTCCGGCGGTGGCCGGCCGCTTCGGCGAGGCCTCCCCCGCGTCCCGGGCGGTGAGCCCTGGCCACCCGCCGGAATGACGCCGCTGTCAGCGGCTGCTAGCGCGCCGGCCGAGGCATCGGCCCCCGCAGCGGTCGCCCCGGCAGCGGCCACATCCGCACCCGTCCCGGCTCCTGCTCCCGCGGCAACGGCACCCGCCGCCGCGGCTCCGGCCCCCGCTCAGGCCGGTACCACTCCCCTGCGCCGTGGCCTCCCGCGGGTTGCCGGTGGCGAGCCGTGGCCCCCGGCAGGCACCGCCCCGGCCCGGTATGCCACTTCAGCGGCACCGGTTTCGGTTCCCGCTGTCGCCGGCGAACCGGCGGCTCCCGTGGCCCCGGAACCCGTGGTCCCGGAACCCGTCGTCGACTCGGCGCCCGAGGCCCAGGCTCCCGCGGCGGCCCCTGTTCAGGCTCCTGCCCCGGCGGCCGCCGAGGCGCCCGCACCGGTCGCTGCCCCGGTTGCACCCGCCAAGGAGAAGCCCGCCGCGCCGAAGCCCGAACCCCGCCGTTACGGGTCGCGGACTTTGGCCGGCTGGATCCGCCGGGTCGCGCTCATAGCCCTGGGCGCCGTCGTCGCCGCCGGAATCCTGATTCTCGCCGCCCGCGGCGTCACCACGCTGCCGGGCGTTCCGGAGTTCCTCCGCCGCTACCCCGGCGCCTACGAGCTGCCGGACACCGCGCAGGCCGGTTTCCCGTGGTGGGCCCAGTGGCAGCACTTCCTGAACTTCTTCCTGATGGTGCTGATCATCCGCTCCGGCTACCAGGTGCGGACCCAGCAGAAACCGCCCGCCTACTGGACGCCGGCGCGGGGCGGGAAGAAGATCAGCATCACGCTGTGGCTGCACCAGTCGCTGGACATCCTCTGGCTGGCGAACGGGCTGATCTTCGCGGTGCTGCTGTTCGCCTCCGGACACTGGCTGCGGATCGTGCCCACCAGCTGGGAGGTGTTCCCCAACGCCGCGTCGGCCCTGCTGCAGTACCTGACTCTCGACTGGCCGGTGGACGACGGCTGGGTGAACTACAACAGCCTGCAGCAGCTGATGTACTTCGTGGTGGTGTTCATTGCGGCGCCGCTCGCCGTAATCACCGGGGTGCGGATGAGCGAACTCTGGCCGAAGAACGCCGCCACCCTGAACCGGATTTATCCCGTGGAGGTGGCCCGGGCGCTGCACTTCCCCACCATGCTGTTCTTCGTGCTGTTCATTCTGGTCCACGTGTTCCTGGTGTTCGCCACCGGGGCGCTGCGGAACCTGAACCACATGTTCGCCGGTTCGGACGAGGTGAACTGGGTGGGCTTCTGGCTCTTCGCGGCGGGCCTGGCCGTCACGGCGGGGGCTTGGTTCGCGGCGCGGCCGTTGGTGCTGGCGCCGCTGGCCCGGCTGTCCGGGAAGGTCAGCAGCCGCTAAGTTCCCCGGGCCGGGTCACGTTCACCGGGAAGGTCATGAAGGCGGGAGTCTCGTACGGGTGCACGGCTAGCGCGGCTGCGACGACGGCGTCGCGCCGGTCTCGTGGGTAGATGGCCTCGATCCTGACCTCGGCGACCTCCTCCGGCATGCCCACGGCGCCGACGGCGGGCGCCGCCCCGGGCAGCGGGGTAAACCGGCCCGTCCCGGCTGTGCTGAAAGAGCAATGCGAGTAGTTGCCCAGCCGTCCCGCGCCGGCGTCGCCGATCGCCCGGCGGACCGCATCGGCGTCGGCGGCGGGCACGTAGATCACCAGGCAGTCCATGTCCGCCATGAACAGCGGGTCAAGCTTCCGCGTCGTCGCCGAAGGCGCGGATTTCCTGCGGGCAGCGGCACGCAGTGGCGAATTTGGCGCCCCATTCCACGGCCGCCTCGTGGGAGGGCAGGTCCAGGATCGAGTAGCCGCCCTCCATGTGCGCGGTCTGCGGGTAGGTGCCCGCCCGGGCCTCGCCGCCGCCGTCGACCACCACCGGCGGTACGCTTTCGTCGATGCCGCCGCCGAACACCCACACCCCGGCGGCCTGAGCCTCCCGAACGACGGCGTGCGCGGCGTCCGCGACGGCGGGGAGCTCCTCGAGCGGGACGTCCATGGCGGCGCTCGGAAACGAGATCAGATACTTGGTCATGGCGCTGACTCCTTTGTCGCGGCGGGGAGGGCTTTATCCTCGTGGATGCCCCGGCAGTGCGCAAGGAGCGACCGCCCCTGTTTTCAGGCGGTCACCCACCCCGCGGTCATCCCGGTTACTTGGCTGCCGTCAAGGTCCTTGAGCTTGGTGCCCACGAAGGTGCGTGCCCAGTCGGAGGTCTGCACACGGAACGGCGTGCCCTCGTCGCGGAGGCTGGACAGAATGACCTCGGCGACCTCCTCGGGTGTCTGCGCATTGGAGCTGCCGAACTGCTGGGTGGTCCGGTTAAGGTAGGCGGTCAGGGCCGGGGCGTAGGGTCCCGCGTCGGCGAGCATGGTCTTCGGGTCGATGCCGGCGTTGGCGACAAACTCGCTGGAGACCGGGCCGGGTTCGATCACGTGCACCCCCACCCCCACCGAGGCCGCCAGCGGCTGGAGGCTCTCCATGAAACCCTCGACGGCGAACTTGGCCGCGCAGTAGGCCTCGTTGAAGGGCTGGCCGACGACGCCGCCTACCGAGCTGATGGTGATGAGCCGGCCGCCGCTGGCCCGCAGGAGGGGCATCGCGGCCCGGGTCAGCGCGACGACGCCGAAGAAGTTGACCTCCATGGCCGCGCGGATGTCGTCGACGGTTAGGGTTTCCACGGTCCCCAGCGTGGCGCTCCCGGCGTTGTTCACCACCGCGTCGAGCCGGCCGTAGCGCTCGGAGCAGTAGGCGATCTCCCGGTCGATGGCCGCCTGGCTGGTGACGTCCAGTTCGCGGATGTCCAGCTCCACCCCTGCCGCCGAGGCGGCGGCGCGCAGGGCATCCGCCTTCGTGAGGTTGCGCATGGTGGCGACGGTGGTCCAGCCGGCCTGCGCGGCGGCGACGGCGGTGGCCAGCCCGATGCCGGAGGAGGTTCCGGTGATCAGGACGGTCCGTGCGGTGGGTTCGGGCTGCTGGCTGCTCATGGGGTTCCTGTCGGTTGGAAGCGGCAACGGCGGGCGGATGCCCTGCCCCGATCATCCATCGCTGGCAGCCGGATGCCAACAGAAAGGCCGGGCAGCCCCTCGGCTGCCCGGCCCTTCAGGGCGTCTCCGGGAGACTAGCCACGCACCGGAGCCGCCTCCTGCTCGGCGGTGACGCGGGCCGGTTCCTTGGTGAAGAACAGGAGCGCTGCGGCGGCGATGACGCAGAGCACGGCCATGATCACGAAGCCACCGGTGTAGCTGCCGGACTCGGAGACGATGAAGCCCATGACGCTCGGGGCGATGATGCCGGAGAGCGCGAAACAGGCGTCCGCGAACCCGGCGGCGGTGCCGGGCTGCTTGGGAGCGGCGTCAATAGACGCAACCCACCAGATACCGCCCGTGATGAAGCCGAAGCCCACACCCAGGGAGATGCAGACCAGGGCGAGCGTCAGGGTCACCGGCATCACCAGGAGCGGAACCAGCGAGGCGCCGGCCAGCAGCAGCGCCACACCGATGATGGTGAAGCGGGAGCGGACCTGCTGGGTGCGCTTGTAGATGCGGTCCACCAGCACGCCGCCCACCAAAGCACCGACGACGCCGGCCGCCCAGGGAGCAACGGAGAAGGCGCCGACTGCCTTGAGCGAGAGCCCGAACCCGGCCTGGAGGTACTGCGGCAGCCAGTACATGAAGGCCCAGAACATGAAGCCCCAGGCGAAGTAGCCCAGCCCCACGATCCAGAGGTTGCGGTTGCGCAGGATGGGTCCCCACTCCATCTTTTCTTCCCGGCCGGAGGCTTCGCCCTCGGTCTGGCCACTCTTGATGTAGGCGCGCTCCTCCTCGGAGCAGAAGGCCGCCTCGGCGGGGGAGTTCTTCAGGTACGGCACCGCGATGAGGACCCACAGGACACCGGCGGCGGCGAGGATCCAGAACATGCCCATCCAGCCGGTCAGGGAGACCAGCTGGGTGAGGATGGGGCCGCCGATCAGCAGGCTGCCGGAGACGGCCACGCCGCCCACCAGAGCCAGTGCCTTGCCGCGTTCCTGGGCGGGAAGCCACCGGCTGGCGATGCGGGTGGCGGCCGGGAAGCAGGGAGCCTCACCGGCGCCGAGCACGATCCGGACCAGGATGAGGCCGAGGAAGCCACCGGCGGCCGGGGTGAGCGCGGAGGACACGGCCCACACGATCATGCCCCAGATGAGGATCTTGCGGGAGCCGAACCGGTCCACCAGAGGTCCGGAGAGCAGGGCGAAGACCATGTACCCGACGGAGAAGGCCGAGCTGATGATGCCGTATTCGGCGGCGGAGATACCGAAATGCTCCCGGATCGGCGTCGCTGCGAACGAGATGGCGCTGCGGTCGATGTAGTTGACCAGCACCAGTCCAAGGACAATGCAGAGCGTAAACCAACGCGATTTCATAGGGTTCCTAGGGGTCAGATGACGCCGCGTTCACGGAGATCGCGGAGTTCGGAGGGATCATGTCCGAGGGCGGTGAGGACCTCGTCGGTGTCGGCACCGAGCGGGCGCCCGGTATGCCGAATGGAGCCGGGGGATTTGGTCATCCGCCACATCACGTTCTGCATGCGGACCGATCCAAGATCTGGGTCGGGGACTCGGGTGATCATCTCCGTGGCCACAATTTGTTCGTCCACGAGCAGCTCGCTGGGACGGTAGACCGGCGCCACGGCCGCGCCGGCGGCCTCGAATTCCTGCACCACCTCGTCCCGGGTGCGCTGTTCGACCCAACTGCCGACGTAGCCGTCGAGCAGCTCGGCGTGCTGGGCACGCTGCCTGCCGGTAGCGAACCAGGGTTCGTCGATGACCTCGGGGTGGCCCACCAGGCGCAGCACCCGCTCGGCGATCGCCTGCGCACTGGTCGAGACGGCCACCCAGTGGTCGTCCTTGGTCCGGTACAAGTTGCGCGGGGAGTTGTTTTGGGACCGGTTGCCGGTGCGGTCCTGGTCCAGTCCCAACTGGTCCGCGTAGATCACGGCGGGTCCGACAGCGGTCATGATCGGGCTGAGCAGGTCCAGGTCGATCACCTGGCCCTCACCGCCGTTGCGGTCCCGCTCCAGCAAGGCCATGGCGACCGCGGAGGACCCGGCGACGCCGGCGATCGAATCCGCCAGCCCGAACGCGGGCAGGGTAGGCGGTCCATCGGGTTCGCCGGTGAGGTGCGCGAACCCGCTCATCGACTCGACCAGGGTCCCGAACGCGGGCCGGGACGAGTACGGGCCGCGCTGACCGAAGCCGCTGACCCGCAGCATCACCAGGCCGGGGTTGTCCTTGGACAAGACGTCATAGCCGAGACCCCAGCGCTCGAAGGTTCCGGGCCGGAAGTTCTCGACGACGACGTCCGCGGTGGCTGCGAGCTCCCGGAAGATCTCCTGGCCCTCCGGGGTTCCGAGGTGGAGGGTCACGGTCTGCTTGTTGCGGCTGACCATTTTCCACCACAACGGGATCCCGTCCTTGTCCAGCCCGTGGCCGCGCATCCCATCGGGTTTGGTGGGGTGTTCGATCTTGATGACGTTGGCGCCGAAATCACCGAGGATCTGGGCCGCCAGCGGACCCGCCAGAATGGTCGAGGCGTCCAGGACCTTCAGGCCGCGGAGCGGCCCGTGGTTGGTCTCGGCCACGGCGCCGAAGGCGTTGGCGCTCACAGGTACGGGCGCTGCAGGTAGCGGCCGACGGGTTCGCCGGTGATGACGCCGTCGGTCAGCACGCGGTGGCCGCGGACGAACGTGTCTGTGACCTTGGCGCCGAGTTCGAAACCCTCGAACGGCGTGTACTCCTGGGTGGATTCTGAGTCCTCGGCGCGCACGGTCCAGACGGCGTCGGGGTCCACGATCGCGATGTCGGCGTCGGCGCCTTCCACCAGCCGGCCCTTGCCGGGCAGGCCGTAGCGGGACGCAGGGTTCGAGGAGGTCAGCTCGGCAATGCGGCGGAGGGACAGTCCGCGCTTGCGGCCCTCGGTGATCAGGCCGGGCAGCAGGTACTCGGTGCCGCCGAAGCCGGACTTGGCGGCGAAGATGTCGTCGCGGTCGTCACCGAACTTCTGCTCGTCCTTGCAGCACGCGTGGTCCGAGACCACCCAGTCGATGTTGCCGGCGAGCATGTGCTCCCAGAGGGCCTCGACGTCGTCGCGGGGACGCAGCGGCGGGTTGACCTTGCCGCCCAGGCCATGGGCGGTGTCGATGTCGGCGAGCAGGTGCCCGATGGTTACCTCGCGGCGGAAGTCCACGTGCGGGAACGCCTCCGCCATCTTCATCGCGGCCTTCAGCGCCTTGGCCGAGCTCAGGTGCAGGAGGTTGATGTTGGGCAGGCCGGTCTCGTCGGCCAGGAAGGACGCGATGGTGACGGCCAGGCCCTCGGAGTGCTGCGGCCGGGACGCGCTGTAGGCGGCGAGACCGGTGAGGGTGCCTTCCTCCTCCACGAGCTTGGTGTAGGCGCTCATGATCTCGGCGGTCTCGCAGTGCAGGGAGAGGGAGATGTGCGGGGCCAACTCGGGCAGCTTCTCCCGGGCGGCCTGGATGCCGCGCATGACGAATTCGAAGTGCGCCAGGTTGTAGTTCTCGTCTTCGGGGATCATCAGGAATTCGCTCTGCGAGGTGGAGCGTCCGTGCAGGCCGTGGCTGCCGTAGAACATGAAGATCTTGAAGGACGTGACGCCGTGGTCCTCGACCAGCGACGGGATTTCCTCGATGTGCTGCTTGGACATCGGGGCAAGGTGGAAGGCGTAGTCGATGTAGGCCTTGCCCTCGGAGGTGGCCAGCACCTCGGGGTAGAAGTCCTTGTAGGGGCCGCCCTTGTTCAGGTAGTACTGACCGGTCCGCATGTAGGTGATCGCGGAGGTCACGCCGCCCTGGGCACTTGCCCGGGACTCGGTGACGGTGTCCTCGCCGAGCGGGTTGTAGATACCCCAGTGCTGGTGGGCGTCCACGACGCCGGGAAAGACCAGCTTGCCCGCGGCGTCGACGATCTCGGCGCCGTCGGCGGAAAGGTTCGGCCCGATCGCGGTGATTTTGCCGTCGGTGACGAGGATGTCCAAGAATTCGCCGTCGTCGGGGGCGTTCTCCTCGGGCCGCACAACGGTGCCGTTCTTGATGAGGAAGGTACTCACGTGAAACTCCTGATGCTCTGGTGATGGAAAGGTGGGACCGCGCGGAACGCGGTCAGGTGCGTGCGCCCAGGTCTTCGGCGGCCAGCCAGGCCAGGCCGAAGGCGGTGAGCAGGCCGTTGCCGGCCAGGTAACCGGCGGCGCCGTGGCCGGAGATTCCGGTGGCGGCCCCGCCCGAGGCGTAGAGGCCGGGGATGGGCGACTGGTCCACCCGGGTCAGCACGCGGGCGTGGTGATCGACCACCAGGCCGCCCTGGGTGTGGAAGAGTGCGGGAACGATGCGGACGGCGGCGAGGGGGCCGGTCAAGGCGTGACGCTCGTCGCTGCGGCCCTGCCGGTCGGGCTCCTCACCCCGGGCTGCCCTCGCGGCAGCGTCGACGTCGTCGGCGAGCGCGTCCGCGGGAACCTTGAGGCGCTCCGCCAGATCGGCCACGGTCTCGGCCCGCACCAGCGCCCCGCTGTCGGCGACCTGCTGGAAGTCCGTGAAGGCCAGGCATTGTTGTTCGATGTGCTGGTCGATGATGATCCAGCCGGTTTGTCCGGGCTGGGCGGCCAGGATCGCCGCAAACTCCGAGTAGCCGGTCGTCTCGTCCGCGAAGCGCCGTCCTTCGGTGTTCACGATCAGGCCGCCGTGCAGGACGGTGGCCCAGCCCACGAGGGTCTGGCTGGAGGCGGAGAGGGCGGCGTGCCCCTGGTAGGCGTCAAGGTAGGCCGAGTCCGCGCCAAGGCCGGCGCCGATCCGCAGGGCATCCCCGCGGCTGTAGAACCCGCCGTGGTAGTGGACGCCCGCCATTTCCGGGATCCACCGCTCCACCAGTTCCGGCGCGCCGCCGTATCCGTTGGTGGCCAGCAGCACGGCCGGGACGGACAGCCGGTCCGTGGAACCGTCCGGGGTGGAGGCGACGATGCCGGAGACCGCTCCGCCGCTGACCTCGACCTCTTCCAGGGTCATGGGGGTAATGAGTTCGATCCGCTCGTGGCGGCGGGCGCGGTCCACGAGGTGGGCCAAGAGGGTGGATCCGTGCCGGCCGGAGATGGTGTGGCACCGGTCGGCGCTGTGTCCGGGGTAGTGGAAGTCGGTCACCAGTTCAAGGGGCAGCCCGAGTTCGTCGGCCATCCATGTCACCATGGGGGCGCTCGCCGCGGTCAGGGCCTCCGCGAGCCGCCGGTCGGCGCTGCCGCCGGTCTTTCGGTCGATGTCTCCGAGGAAACGGCCGGGGCTGTCGTCGATTCCGGCGGCTTCCTGCCAGCGGGTGCCGGCCGCGGGGATCATGGCGGTGCACATCGAGGTGTTGTTTCCGCGCTGGAACTGGTCATCCGCGTCGATGACGACGACGTCGTGGCCCAGATCCGCGGCACGCAGCGCGGCGATCAAACCACCGCCCGCACCTGCCACGGCCAGATCGAAATCGTACTCGGGCATTCTCACCTCCCTGCCTGTTCCGCTTGGCGGAACATATTTGGTCTGTGTCGTGGAACACTTTGCCCGATCACATTCCAGTGCGCAAGGGTTATTTTTCAGAAACTTCCGATAATTCGCGGGTTTCTCTCGGGCGGAAGTCTCGACAAGCGTTCCGTTAGGCGGTACAAATGGTGAAAGTCGTCAATCCGGACTTCGTCAGTCATCCAGGGAGCCAACTATGGAAACCACGTCCAGCGGGACCACCTCCGCGGCCCGTGCGGCCGACGTCCTCGTGGCCTTCGGCCGCCGGAACAGTGCCCTCGGGATCTCCGAGATCGCCCGCTCCACCGGATTGTCCAAGGCTGTGGTGCACCGCATCGTGTCCACGTTCGTCGAACGCGGCCTCCTCACTTATGAGGCAAGCAGCCGCCGGTACCGGCTGGGGCCAGCCGCCGTCACCCTTGGGGCGCGGGCGCTGGACACCTCGCCGCTGCGGCGGGCCGCCCGGGAAGCCCTGGTGGAACTCCAGCGGCAGACCGGCGAAACCGCAACGGTATCGGCCCGGATCCCGGGCGGCCGGGTCTACCTCGACCAGGTGGAGAGCACCCAGGAAATCAAGATGACCGTGGAGATCGGCCGCTGCTTCGACCTGCACAGCGGCAGTTCCGGCCGCGCCATCCTGGCATTCCTGTCCGAGGACGAGCAGGAGGACATCCTCTCCAGGCCGCTGCCCCGGCAGACCGCGGCGACGGTGACCGACCCCGAGGCGCTGCGCGCTTCCCTCCGGGACGCACGGGCGAGGGGCGTGTGCCATTCCGAGGGTGAACGCCAGGAGGGTGCGGCGTCGCTGGCCGCCCCCGTCTTCTCCGACGACGCACAGGTGGTTGGCTCCATCTCCGTCTGCGGGCCGAGCTACCGGATGTCCGAGGAAAAGCGCTCCCGGTACGAGGAAGCGTTGCTGGAAGCGGCCGCCAAGGTCTCCCGCAACCTCGGTTACAACCCCCAGGCCGCCGGCCGGGAGGCCGCCTCATGATTCCGCGCAGCTGGCTCTACGTCCCGGGCCACCGGGAGGACCGGATCGCCAAGGCGCTGGATTCGGCCGCCGACGCCGTCATCATCGACCTCGAGGACGCAGTGCCGTCCACGGCCAAGGACATGGCCCTGGCGAATGCAGTCGGTGCCCTCGAAACGGCCGGGGCCGGGCGCCAGGTCTGGATCCGGATCAACCCGCTGGACACGCCGTGGTCCGCGCAGGAGCTTGAGACGCTGGGCCGGGCGGAGCGCAAACCGGCGGGCGTCCGAATCGCCAAGGCCGAGGATCCCGCCGCGATCCGCCGGGCCGGCGATGCCCTGGGCTGCCAGCTTCATCTCCTGGTTGAGACGGCGGCCGCACTCCGCGACGCCCCGCTGCTGGCCGGCACCCATCCCCGGGTCACCGGACTGGCCCTCGGCGAGGCCGACCTCGCCGCTGATCTGCGGGTTTCGCCGGAAGGCCTGGAGTGGGCGCGCGGCTGGATTGTCACCGCCAGCCGCTCCCACGGCCTCGCTTCCCCGGTCCAAAGTGTCTACACCGACGTCGCCGACCTTGAGGGCCTGCGCCGCAGCAGCCTGCAGGGCCGGAGGCAGGGATTCTTCGGCCGCACCGTGATCCACCCCCGCCAGATCGACGTCGTCAACACCGCGTTCACTCCCACTCCGGAGGAAGTGGCGCGCGCCGAGGGCGTCGTTGCCCTCGCCCAATCGTCCGCCGAGGCCGGAGAGACGGCCGTTCTCGATTCCGACGGGCGCTTCATTGACCCCGCCGTCGTGGAGAACGCCCGGCTGGTCCTCGACCTCGCCATCCGCGACTAGTCCCCTACGAGGAGATTCATGCACAACGCCACCACGTCCACCACCGATGTCCTGCTCAGCGCCGTCACGGGCAGCACCCAGGAAGTGGTCGAACTCGGCCACCCGCACTTCACCGGCATGCCCTGCTCCCCCAACCACCCGGGATTCCGGATGACCCTGATCCGGCGGCACGGAGACATGGTCCGGCCCGACGGAGGGTCAGCGTCCAACGAAATCATCGTCACCGGCGGACACGTGGGAACACACGTCGACGCCCTCTCCCACGTCAGCCACGAGGGCATGCTGCACGGCGGCGTGGACGCGGCGGACGCCCAGCGCGGCGGGAAGTTCTCCCAGCTCGGGGCGGACCAGATCCCGTTCCTGCTGCGCCGCGGCCTGCTCCTGGACATCGCCGCACTGCACGGGGTGGAGGCCCTGGAGGCGGGCCAGGCAATCACCGCGAAGGATTTGCAGGATGCCGCCGACGCCGCCGGGGTCTCGCCCCGCTCCGGCGACGTGGTCCTGATCCGGACCGGCTGGGCGCGGCACTTCGAGGACCCCGCACGGTATCTCGGCCAGACGGACGGCGTCCCGGGTCCCGATGTGGAAGCGGCCCGCTGGCTCGCTTCGGCCGGGATCGTCGCCGCGGGCGCGGACACCACCGCCTTCGAACACATCCCCGCCGGCAAGGGCCACAGCGTGCTGCCGGTCCACCGGATCATGCTGGTGGAGAACGGCATCCACATCATCGAGCACCTGAACCTCGAGGATGCCTCCCGGCACGAGCTGACCGAATTCACCTTCGTCATGGCCCCGTTGCGGATCGTCGGCGGCACCGGCTCCCCGATCCGCCCGGTCGCGGTGGTGACCCGATGAGCCGGCACGATTTCACCGGCACCGTCGTCGGCCGGCTCGCCGCCCTGGCGGACCGAACCCGAAAAGACGGCCTGGCCCCGGACCTGCGCAAGGACGTGGCCCGCCGGGTGCTTGACCTGCTGGGAAACTCTTTGGCCGCCCACAACCAGCCCTCCGCGGCCGCCGTGATCGGCGTCGCCACCGGCTGGGGCGGAAACGAGGACGCCACGGCCATCGGCACCGGGCGCCATTTTCCCGCGGCGACGGCGGCCCTGGTGAACGGCACCCTGGCCCACTCGATGGACTCGGACGACACTCACCTGCCCTCGGTCCTGCACCCTTCCGCCTCCGTCATCCCGGCGGCCTTGGCGGTGGCGGAAGCCACCGGCGCCAGCGGGGCGGCACTCCTGGACGCGGCCGGCGTCGGCATCGAAATCACGGTGCGGCTGGGCATGGGCGGCTATGACGAGGCCCTGGGAAACTCGGAGTTTTTCGAGCGCGGCCAGCATGCCACCTCCATCTGCGGCGCTATTGGATCGGCTGCCGCCGCCGCGATGCTCTACGGGCTCGACGCCGAGGGCATCGCCGACGCGATGGGCATCGCCGCCAGCTTCGGGGCGGGCCTGCTCGAGGCAAACCGGACCGGCGGGACCGTCAAGCGAACGCACTGCGGCTGGGCGGCGCACTCCGGGATCACGGCCGCCGAACTGGCCCGGCACGGGCTCACCGGCCCGCCCACCGTCATCGAGGGCAGGTTCGGTTTCCTGCACGCCTTCTGCGGGGACCGCGCCGATGCCGCCAAGGTGGTCGAGGGCCTCGGTGAACACTGGGAACTCCCGGGCATCTTCTTCAAGCCCTACCCGTGCAACCACTTCACCCACGCCGGCATCGACGCCGCCCGCGAGCTCCGTGACCGCGGCGTCCGGCCGGAGGACATCGTCGGCATCGAGCTGGGCGTCCCGGCGCCGGTGCTGCGGACTATCGCCGAGCCCGCCGAGTCCAAGGCTAAGCCGGAATCGGGCTACCACGCCGCCTTCTCCGGCCCCTTCACCGTTGCCCGGGCCCTCCTGGGCGGCTCGGGCCTCGGCGTCGGGCATCACGACTTCACCGACGGGATGGCGAAGGATCCGGAGACCCTGCGGCTGGCCGGGCTGGTCCGCTGCCACGCCGACGAGCGCAGCAGTGAGATCTACCCGCACCAGTTCCCGGCGGTGTTGCGCGTCAACACCCGGGACGGCGAATGGCACGAAGCGCGGGTGGAGTTCAACCGCGGCGGCCCGAAAAACCCGCTGAGCGACGACGAACTGGCCGAGAAGTTCCGCCTGAACGTCGGCGGCCGGCGGTCGTCGGAGGACACGGACCAGGTGGCCGCGCTGGCCCTCGGCCTCGGGGACGCCCTGGACGTCGCCGAGCTGATGGCGGCGGTCCGGGAATAGCACACGCCGACGACGGCGGCCCGCACCCCACCCGGGATGCGGGCCGCCGTCGTCGTCCCCTCCGAAGGATTGGGCGCACGGGCCGTCGGTTCCGCGGAAAGCTCACCGTGCTTACCATTGAGGATCCAGTTGCAGGTCAGTTCGCACCATCCAAGGAGTGCCGATGTCGCTGAGC
Organism: Arthrobacter sp. NPDC080082; assembly: GCF_040686595.1. Lineage (NCBI taxonomy): Bacteria > Bacillati > Actinomycetota > Actinomycetes > Micrococcales > Micrococcaceae > Arthrobacter > Arthrobacter sp. NPDC080082. The sequence continues at coordinate 707,576 of NZ_JBFBKQ010000001.1, forward strand.
AAGGAAACACCCGGGGGACCTGAGTCCGCGGCCAGGCAACATCACGACGTGGTCGTGATCGGCGGCGGCAATGCCGGCGTCTCGCTGGCCGCTCGCCTTCAGCGCGGCGGAGTCAACGATGTGGCCCTGGTCGAACCCGCGGCCGAGCACCAGTACCAGCCGTTGTTCTCCCATATTGCCGGTGGGCGGGCGAAGGCGTCGTCCGCGGTCCGGAGGCAGTCCTCGGTCATACCGCGCGGGGTGCACTGGATCCAAGACCGGGCCGTGGACATCGACGCTGCGACCAAGACTGTTTCCCTGGACCACGGCGGCCCGCTGGGATACAACCAGCTGGTCGTCTGCCCGGGCCTGCAGCTTGACTGGGACAGTATCCCGGGGCTGGCCGCGGCCGTTCAGTCACCCTCGGGCGCCTCCCACTACGAACTGTCCTTGGCAACGAAGGCCTGGACGCTGCTCAAGGGTCTCCGGTCGGGGACAGCCATCTTCACCATGCCGTCCGGGCCCATCAAATGCGGCGGCGCGGCGCAAAAGCCGATGTACCTGGCCTGTGACTACTGGCGCAAGCAGGGAGTCCTGAAGGACATCCGGGTGATTATGGTGCAGCCCACCGCAACGGTCTTCGGCGTACCGGGTGTGGACGAGGAGCTCAATCGCAAGATCGCCGAATACGGCATCGAGCTGCGCCTGAACAGCGAGGTCGTCCTGGTGGAGCCCTCGGCCCGGACCGTGCTGGTCAAGAACAACGGCACCGGAATCGCCGAGGAACTCCACTACGACGTGCTCAACGTTGTCCCGCCGCAGTCGGCACCGGACTGGCTCAAGGCCACCGATCTGCCTGCGGCCGGCGACGACGGCGGGTTTGTGGAGGTGGATCCGGAGACGCTGCGCCATGTGCGGTTCCCGGACGTCTGGTCGCTGGGGGATGCGGCCGGCACCGCCAACTCCAAGTCGGGCGGCGCGCTGCGCAAGCAGGCCAAGGTGTTGGCTGCGAACCTGATGGCGGCCCGCGAAGGGAAGGCTCTTCCGGAACGGTATGACGGCTACTCCGTCTGCCCCTTCACGGTGTCCCGCTCCACGGTGGTCTTCGCCGAATTCGATGCCCAGTACCGGCCCATGCCCACGATTCCCAAGGTGCCGACCTGGAAGGAGAGCCGCGCGTCCTGGATTGTGGACCGCGACATCTTCCCGCAGGTGTACTGGAACCTGATCCTCAAGGGCCGCGCGTAGGTCCGAGGCGCCCGGCACGGCCCTCCTGCCTCTCCGAAAGGCCGCCATCGTCGTTCCCCGACGCGCCGCGGTACCTGACCTAGCGCGTGACAGGCTGCTGCAACTCGGTCACCCAGTCCGCCTGATCCTCGGACTCGGCCCGGAGGTACACCTCGCGGCACGGTCCGGACGGGGTGTAGCCGCGGGCAATGATCTCGGCGTGGACGGCCTGCCAGCTCTCGCCGATGCGGTCCATCGGGCCCAGGTGGACGCCGCAGATCGCGGCAGGGACGCGCGGAAGCTCCACCGCCTCGACGCCTTCGGGGATGTTTCCCGTGGCGGCGTAGCCGGCGGTGATGCGCATGCCGTCCTCACCCGCCTCGTACTGGGCGATGGGCGTCTCGAGGGACCCGCCGGCGGCGCTGAGCACCCGGGCCACGTCGTCGAACAACGGCCCGACGACGCCGGCCACCTCCGGTTGTTCGGCGACGGCGGCGGTGCGGGCCGCGAGACGGACGGCGGGGAGGGACTTTTCGATGATTTCGATCTGGGTCATGTGCTTTTCCTTCTCGATCAGGTGGAGCCTCCGCTCGACGTCGATGAGCCGTGCCGCGGCCAGCCGCTGTTCCTCCGCCACTTCGGCGCGCCGGATCTGCAGCAGCCGGGCCATCCGCTCCGCATCAACCCCGGCCTCCAGCATGGCGGCAACGTCCGCCAAGCCGAACCCGAGCTGGCGGAGCGCGACGATCCGGTGCAGCCGTTCCAGCTGGGCGGGATCATAGGAGCGGTAACCGCTGAACTCATCCACGTGCGCGGGAACGAGCAGTCCGGAGGTGTCCCAGTGCCGCAGCATGCGGTGGGTGACCTGGCCGATCTGCGCGAACGCTCCAATGGATAACATGACTCAGTTCTCCTGCCTTCCACAGTGTCAGAGTCAAGTATCGCGGCCCAACGGAAGCTCCGGCTCAGGAGGCCAGCAGGTCGCGGCGGCGTTTCAGCGTGGCGGCCTCGGCAGAATTGCCTGCCAGTTCGATGGCCTCGTCGTACGCGAGACGCGCCTCGGCGTGGCGGTCCAGTCTCCGAAGTAGCTCGGCGCGGGTGGCGTAGTAGGCGTGGTAACCGGCCAGGTCCTCGGCCAGCCGGTCGACGGCGGCCAGCGCCACCACGGGCCCATCCACTTCGGCCACTGCCACGGCACGGTTGAGGGCAATCACCGGCGACGGGTCAAGGCAGGTCAGCATGTCGTAGAGGTCGAGAATCTGTGACCAGTCAGTGTCCCGAACGTCGCGGGCAGAGGTATGGACAGCATTGATGGCGGCAAGGAGCTGATAGGGGCCGGGCTTCTGTCCCGTGGCCAGGCGGGCACGCATCAAGGCCCGGCCTTCGGTGATCAGTGCCGCGTTCCAGCTCCCCCGGTCCTGTTCCTCGAGGGTGATGAGCTCACCGGTGGCCGAAAGACGTGTCGCCCGGCGGGCCTCGGTGAAGAGCATCAGAGCCAGCAGGCCCGCCGTTTCCCCGTCGTCGGGCATTAGGGCGTGGGCCAGGCGGGTGAGCCGGATTGCCTCGTCGGTCAGCTCGGAGCGGATGGGGTCCGATCCGACGCCGGTTGAAAGGTACCCCTCGTTGAAGATCAGGTAAAGCACGGCGAGCACGCCGGAGACCCGCTCCCGGAAGTCCTCCTCGGACGGCACCCGGTAGGGGATCCTGGCGGCCTTGATCTTGGTCTTCGCCCGAGTGATTCGCTGCGCCGCGGCGCTCTCCTGGATCAGGAAGGCGCGGGCAATATCGGCCACGGTCAGTCCGCCCAGCATCCGCAGTGTCAGTGCCACCCGCGCAGGCATCGCCAGCGCCGGGTGGCAGCAGGTGAAGATCAGGCGAAGCCGTTCGTCCTCGACGGCGCCAAGCGGCTCAGGGGGCTGATCATCGAACAGCACCTGCGCCTCCTGGTGCTTGCCGGCGCGTTTGCTTTCGCGGCGGAGCCGGTCAATGGCTTTGCGCTTGGCAGTGGTGGTCAGCCAGGCCCCGGGGTTGGCGGGTACGCCGTCGGAGGGCCACCGCTCAACGGCGGCCGCAAATGCCTCGGCCGCCGCGTCCTCCGCGAGGTCGAGGTCGCCGAAACGGCGGGCCAGCACGGCCACCAGCCGGCCCCACTCGGCGCGGTAAGCCCGGTTGACTGCATCCCCGACGTCGCTTCCGTTCACAGGAACGGCCGCACCTCGACTTTGCGGTTGCAGGCCTTGGATCCCTCGGCGGCGAGCTTGAGCGCCGCGTCGAGGTCTGGGGCCTCGATAATCCAGAAACCCGCCAAGAACTCCTTGGTTTCGACGAACGGACCGTCGGTCACCACGGGAGCGGCGCCACGGTTGTCAATGACGGTGGCGGTGTCGGGAAAGCCGAGGCCACCGGCGAAGACCCAGTGGCCGTCGGCCTGCAGCCGGTCGTTGAATTCGTCGATGGCCGCCATCTCGTCCGAGGGGGCGAGTTCACGCTGGTCATGGATCACGGAAAGCAAATACTGCATGTCGCATCATCTCCTGTGGTTGGGACCCACCCAGCGTGGACCTCTCACCCTTGCTACGAACCACTCTGCCCCGATCCGACAGGAAGGGGGCGGATATTTGTCCGGCGTCAGCCGGCAACCCAAGCCTGGCTCAGAATTTGGCCGGACTGGATCAGCCGTCCAGGACCTGTCCGATCCCGAAGGCCCCCACGGAGAACATGCGCGGATTGTCGTCCGACGTGGTGACCATGGCAGTGGATAGCACGAGGGCCCAGCCACGCGCCCGCGTCCACATTTCCTTGTCAGCGGACGGGCCGAGTGCCTCACGGAAGCGCCGACGGGTGCCGGCGTCGAACATCAACCACCCGGCGGCAAGATCCACGGCCGGATCCCCGGCGCCGACATCGCCAAAATCGATCACGCCGGCCAGCGAGCCGGAAGCATCAAGGAGGATGTTGGCCGGGTGAAGGTCGCCGTGCAGCATCATCGCGGGACCGTCCCATGCGCTGGCCGCGCAGGCCGCTACCCAGACTGCTTCCAGTTCCGCCGCCCGGGGATAGCGTTCCTTGTCCTGGAGCCGCTCACGAACCGCCGTATCGCGGTGCCTCAGCGGCACACCGCGGACGGGGTTCACCGGGACTCCGGCGCCGGCTGGACTGTGAAGGGACCGCAGGAACGCCGCGAGGCCAGCGGCGGCCGGTCCGCGATCAGCTGCCCCCGCATCGGCCGCCGAGGCACCGGGAATCCACCGCACGACGCTCCACGGCCACGGAAAGTCCGCCGTCGGCCGGCCCGCGTGGACCGTGACGGGCACCGGAACCGGCGAGCGCTTGGCGATTTCGGGCAGGTACAGCTGCTCATGCAGGATCAGCGGCACGGCTTCTGCCCGGCGGGGCAATCGGACGGCCAGATCGTCCCCGAGGCGGAACGTCACGTTGTCCTAGCCATGGGCGTTCCGGACCAAGGAGAGGTCGGCGAGGTCTGGACGCTGGGCGCGGAGCAGGGAACGGACGACGGCGGCATCCACTTCCAGCGTGGCGCTTGGCATGACCGCCATTCAGGACCCTTCTTCCGCTTCAAAGCTCGCGATAGTAGTAAAGCATTGGGTCTGCCCGGCCCGCTTCCGTATTGGTGAACCCGTGGGCCTCATAAAAACGGCGCGCATCGGTGTCCTCGCCGTCCACGTTGATCTCAAGTAGTTCGCCGCCCCGGCCCCGCACCAGATCCAGGGCCGCGTCCAGGAGTGCGCTGCCCTGGCGGTGGCCACGGAGCTCAGGGCGGACGTAAAGCTCGTCGAGGATCGCGACCGGCCCCCGGTACCAGACGTTAGGCCGAAAACTCAGCACAGCAACCCCACTTGCTGGCTCGCCGGTCAGCAGGATCACTACATCGTCGCCCGTCAGCAGTTGCGTCAATCGCGATTCGAGCTCCTGGGTGCCGGCCGTCGGCGTCGAGAACTCGGTATTGAAGTCATGGAGCAGCCTGGCAACGGCGGCGGCATCGTCCGGCGTCGCCCGCCGTGGCGTCGGGTCGCCTGCAACATCGTCGGAAGTCATGTCTTTCACCGCCTAGTGATGGCCCTACGTGGCCCAGTCCTCCTCGTTGAAGGGGCGGCCGCGGAAGTGGGCTCTGAGGTATTCGCCGACGACGGCGGCGCCCAGGTCACCGGTGTCCGGCGCCACTACGCGGCCCTCCACCCGGCGGGCCATCCGGGCCACGAACCGTTCCAGTCCGGGGTCGTCGCCCAGCCGGAAGAATGTCGCCTGCACCCCGGCGCGGCCCAGCCGGTCCAGCTCCGCCACGGTCAGCCGGATGGTTTCAGCGTCCGGCGGCCAGTTGAACCAGGACTCGCCGTCGGCCTCCAGGTGGGCGGTGGGCTCGCCGTCGGTGACCACCAGCAGCACCGGCTGCATGGAGGGGTGCTTGCGGAAGAACCGGCCGGCCAGCAGCAGCCCGTGGTGCAGGTTGGTGCCCTGTTCGCGCACCGCCGGCAGGGCCGTCAGCTCGCCGATGTCCATGGTTTGGGCGTACCGGCCGAAGCTGATCAGCTGCAGCCGGTCGCCGCGGAACCGGGTGGAAACCAGGTGGTGGAGGGCCAGGGCGGTGCGCTTCATCGGTACCCAGCGGCCCTCGGCGGCCATCGAGAAGGAAACATCCACCAGAAGGGCGACCGCGGCCTGGGTGCGGGCCTCGGTCTCGATGACCTCAATGTCGTCAACGGCCAGGCGCAGCCCGCGGCGCGGGTCGCCGCCGTCGCCGATCGTGCGGCGGATCGCGTTGGTGATGGTCCGGGTGACGTCCCACGGCTCGGCGTCGCCGAACTGCCAGGGCCGGCTGGACCCGGTCTGCTCCCCCGCGGCACCGGCTGCCCTGGTTTCCCGGCGGCCCTGCCGGCCGGACAGCTGCTTGGCGGTGTCCCGCAGCAGCGAGCGGCCCAGCCGGCGCATCGCCTGCGGTGAGAGGCTGAGGTCACCGTCGGCGCCACGGCGCAGGAAGCCGCCGTCGTGCATGGCCTTCTCGATCTCCGCCAGCGTCCGGGCCGATACCGCGGCGTCCTGACCCAGCTGCCGGGCCAGGGCGTCCAGGTCCACGTCGTCCAGGCTGGAACCGCTGTAGGACTGGGAAAGCTGGTCGGCCAGTTCGTCCAGCTCGGCAAGGTCCTGCAGCACACCGGTCCCGTCGCCCAGCCCCAGTCCCTCCTCGCCCTCGAAGCGCTCGGACCCGGACCAGTCCTCGCCGGGACGCAGCGACTGCAGGTTCGCGTCGAGTTGGCCCAGCTGTGCCATTAACTCCGGGGAACCAAAGGCCTGGGCGGAGAGCTGCATCAGTTCGGCGCGCTGCTCGGCGGTCATGGAGCGCATCATCCGCTGCGCGGCGGCGGCACGCTGGGCGAGCGCGTCGATCAGTTCCTCGACGGATTGCGGGTTCTCCGGGAAGAAGTCACCGTGCTTGGCCATGAAGTCCTGGAAGTCCTGGTCCGTGTCCTCGCCGCGGCGGTGCTTGTCCAGAAGCTCGTTCAGGTCGCCCAGCATGGCGGCGACGGCGGCCCGGTCCTCGTCCGTGGCGCCCTCGAGCGCCTGCTTCATCCCGGCGAAGCGTTGCTCCAGCACCTCCCGTCCCAGCAGGTCCTTGATCTGTTCGTAGGCTTCCCGTGCGGTGCTGGACTGCCAGTCGTAGGAGGAGAGCTCGTTGACGGCGGCGGCCGTGGATTTGGGCAGGTTCTGCATCTGCATGTCGCGGAACGCCCGGTCCGTGTCGTCCATCCTGACGTCACGGGCCAGCTGCTTGCGCTCCTCAAGCACCGCGGTGTCCAGCAGCTTGCGGACCTCCTCCAGCGTCCCGTCCAGCTTGTGCCGGCCCAGCAGGTCCTTGCGCCGCTGCTGGATCCGGCCGGCGAGGTCGTCCAGGCCGTCCCGGTTCCTGCCGCCACGGCGCAGGTACTCCTGCAGGGCACGCCGGGGTGAGTACCCGGCCATGACGTCCTCGGCGACTGCGTCCAGGGCCTCGGTCAGGTCCACCGGGGGCGCCAGCGGATCCGGCCCGCCGCTGTAGCGGCCGTACCGGGACCGGTTGTGAGCACTCATCTGGTCTCCCGTGTCAGGACGGAGCTACCCGTAAATGGTTTCCTCGTCGTCGGAGTCCTTGGAGATCCGGCGGGCGAGGTAGAGGCCCTCCAAGGCCAGTTCGACGGCGGCGGCGCGCTGGCCGTCGTTCTCCGCGCCCAGCCGCTCACCCACCTCGTCGTACAGCCGCGAGCCGTTGAGCGAGGGCAGGCCCTCGAGGAATTCGCGCGCGGTGACCAACTGCCCGGTGGTGACAGTGGAGGACCCGTCCAGGGCGGAGACCAGCGGGCCGAGGTCGATGCCGTGCAGATGTGCCCGGACCGTCTCCGCCGTGGCCATCCGCAGCAGGTGGTCCAAGATGTCCTGTTCCCGGCCCTCCTCGCCGGACTCAAACTCGATCTTCCCGGCCAGCACGTCCACGGCCGCCTCCAGGTCGATGATCCGGGCGACGGCGTTGTCTTCGCCGCGCACGCTGGCCCGGCGCAGCGCCGCGGCAGCCACGGTCTCGGCGCCGGCGATCGCGAACCGGGCCGAGACGCCGGAGGTCTGGTTGACCGCCGGGGACTCCCGCAGCGCCCGGGTGTAGCGGGCCAGAATTTCCAGGATGACCGGCGGGACGGCCGCCACCAGGTGGCCCTCCTGTTCGATCACGGCCACCTCGTCCTCGAGTTCGATCGGGTAGTGGGTGCGGATTTCAGCGCCGAAGCGGTCCCGCAGCGGGGTGATGATGCGACCGCGGTTGGTGTAGTCCTCCGGGTTGGCGGAGGCCACCACCAGCACGTCCAGCGGCAGCCGGAGCACGTAGCCGCGGATCTGGATGTCCCGCTCCTCCATGACGTTGAGCATCGAGACCTGGATCCGTTCGGCCAGGTCGGGGAGTTCGTTGATGGCGATGATGCCGCGGTTCGAGCGCGGGATCAGGCCGTAGTGGATGGTTTCCGGGTCACCCAGGCGGCGTCCCTCGGCCACCCGCATCGGGTCGACGTCGCCGATCAGGTCCGCCACGGAGGTATCCGGCGTCGCGAGCTTCTCCACGTACCGCTCCGAGCGGTGCCGCCACGCCACCCGCAGCCGGTCCCCCTCGGTGAGCGCCAGGGCGCGGGAGTGCTCGGTGATGGGCTCGTAGGGGTGTTCGTTCAGTTCCGAGTCCTCGATCACCGGCGACCACTCGTCCAGCAGCCCCGCCAGGGTGCGCAGCAGGCGGGTCTTGCCCTGGCCGCGTTCGCCGAGGAGGACGACGTCGTGCCCGGCCAGCAGGGCGCGTTCGAGCTCCGGCAGGACGGTGCGGTTGAACCCGAACATGCCGGGCCAGGGATCGCGGCCGGCGGCGAGCGCTGCCAGCAGGTTGTCTCGGATCTCGCGGCGCAGGTCCTTCTGGACGTGGCCGGAGGCGCGCAGTTCACCAACGGTGTAGATCTCGGGGCGTTCACTCACTCCTCCACCGTAGACCTGCACCCGGGGCGTAATCGAGGGATTTCCTGAGAAACCTCGGCGCTTCCTCGGGCCGGGAAGTTAGGGTTGGTAGCGATGGCTACCGCAACAGCAGACAACGCCCCCGTTCCCCCGGCACCGGCGCGCCCGGCGACGCTCCTGCTGCTGGTGCGGCACGGGCAGACGCCCACCACCGGCAGCGTCCTTCCCGGCCGGGCGCCGGGGCTGCACCTCTCGGACCGCGGCCGGGAGCAGGCCGAACGCGTCGCGGAACGGCTCGCCGGGCTGCGGGTGGACGCCCTCTACTCCTCGCCGATGGAACGGGCGCAGGAAACGGCGGCGCCGACGGCGGCGCGCACCGGCCTGGCGGTCACCGCCGAGGAGGGGCTGCTGGAGTGCGACTTCGGCGGCTGGACCGGCTCGGCGATCTCGGACCTGGCGGCCCTGCCGGAGTGGCAGACGGTGCAGCACAGCCCGTCCCAGTTCCGGTTCCCGGACGGCGAAAGCTTCCCGGAGATGCAGGCCCGGATCGTCGGGGCGATGGAGCGGGCCCGGGACGCCCACGCCGGCGGGGTGGTGGTCTGCTTCTCGCACGCGGACCCCATCAAGGCCGCCGTCGCCCACGCCCTGGGTACCCCGCTGGACCTGTTCCAGCGCATCTACATCAGCCCGGGATCGGTGTCCGCGATCTCCTACACGGACGGGCAGGACCCGGCGGTGCTGATGGTGAATTCGACGGCGGAGCCGCTGAGCGGGCTGAGGCCGGAATGACCGCGTCTCGACGGGTGGATCCGTGGCCGGCCGCGAACTGACCCTGCTGACCGAGGGCAGCATCGAGCTGGTGGGGGTCATCCCGCGCAGCAGCAACCAGACGTTCCTGGTGCAGGTGTCCCTCGGCGAGGACGTGGGCTTTGCGGTGTACAAGCCGGAGTCGGGCGAACGGCCGCTCTCCGACTTCGACCCCGGACTCTACAAGCGTGAACGTGCCGCCTACCTGCTGAGCGAGTGGCTGGGCTGGGGCTTCATCCCGCACACCGTGATCCGGGAGGACGCGCCCCTGGGCGTCGGCTCGCTGCAATGGTTTATCGAGTGCGACTTCCAGCACCATTACTTCACCCTGTTCGAGGACGCCCCGGAGACGCATCCCGCGCTGTCCCGGATGGCCCTGTTCGACTTCGTCGCCAACAACACGGACCGCAAGAGCGGCCACGTGCTCCGGGGCGACGACGGCCGGATCTGGGGAATCGACCACGGGCTCTGCTTCTCCGCCGTGTTCAAGCTCCGCACGGTGATTTGGGACTTCGCCGGCGAACCCATCCCCGAGGAGTTGCTGGCGGACATCGCCCCGCTGGCCGAGTCCGTCCCGGCCGAGCTGGCGGAACTCCTCGACGACGACGAGGTCACCGCCCTGCAGCGCCGCGTCCAGCGGATGATGCTCGCCGGGTCCCTGCCGGTGGACCGCACCGGCATGCGGTACCCCTGGCCGCTGGTGTAGGCGGCATCGCCGTTCCCTGCAAATGTCGTTGGGCCCGGCAGATGGTCGCCGGGCTCGGCAGTTAGTCGCCGTGCACGGCAGTGAATTGCCCGGGAGTTAGCCGTTTCACGGCGTGTACGCCATCGCGGACGGCGGCCGCCGGATAGTCTGCCGTTCCTGCCCGGCTTCCGTGAGCTCACGCGCCGGACGCAGCAGACACCCCCGCACGGCCGGCATGAATCAAGGAGAACAGCGATGGGCACCCTCATCAGGACACCCCACCCGCGGCCGGCCCGCGCCCGGCGGGAACCCGGCCGGATCCGCACCTGGATCGGGGATGACCCCTCGGACCGGCAGCGTCCCATCATCCTGGCCGTGGTGCTGACGCTCGCCGCGATCGGCCTGGTGGAGGTGGCCTCTGCCTCCTCCGTGGAATCAGTCGCCGCCGGCGCGAACCCCTACGATCTGCCGCTGAAACAGGGTATGTGGACGGTGGCCGGGATCGTGCTCATGCTCTTCCTGGCCGGGCTCAGGGAGCAACACATCCGGAAGCTGGCCTGGCCCATGCTGATCACCGCCGTCGTTTCCCTTGTCCTGGTCTTCACCCCGCTGGGCATGACGGTCAACGGCAACCGCAACTGGCTCAGCGTGGGCGGCTTCACCGCGCAGCCGTCCGAATTCGCCAAGCTCGCCCTCATCGTCTGGGCCGCCGACATCCTGACCCGCAAGCAGAAGCTCCTCGGCCAGTGGAAACACGCCGTCGTCCCCCTGCTGCCCGTCGGAGGCATCATTATGGGACTCGTCGCGCTGGGCCACGACCTCGGCACCACCATGATCGTCATGCTCATCCTGGCTGCCACGCTGTTCTACGGCGGGGTGCCCATGAAGGTGATCTCGGTGACGGGGTCTATCTCCGCCTTCGCGGCGCTGATCCTCGCCGCCACCAGCGGCAACCGCATGGGGCGGATCTCCTCCTGGCTGGGCGGCGGCTCCGCCGACGATTCCCAGGGCCTCGGGTATCAGGCGCTGAACGGCCAGTACGCCCTGGCCTCCGGGAGCTGGTTCGGCACCGGGCTGGGCCAGAGCCGGCAAAAGTGGAATTGGATCCCGGAGGCGCACAACGACTTCATCTTCACCATCCTGGGTGAGGAACTCGGATTCGCCGGCACCCTGCTGGTGCTGGCACTTTTCGCCGTGCTCGCCGTCGCCATCTTCAAGACCATCGCCCGGACCGAGGGGACCTTCGCCCGGGCGCTCTCCTGCAGTGTCGTCACCTGGATCATCGGCCAGGCCGTCATCAACATCGCCATGGTCAGCGGCCTGCTCCCGGTGATCGGCGTGCCGCTGCCGTTCATCTCCTACGGCGGTTCCGCGATGGTGTCCTCCCTCGCCGGCATCGGCATGATCCTCGCCGTCACCCGGTCTCCGGCCGGGCCTAAAACGGGTTCAGGAGCCGGTTAACGAACTGCCGGGTGCGTTCCTCGCGGGGATCCCGCAGCACCGTGTCGGGGTGTCCCCGTTCCACGACGACGCCGCCCTCCATGAAGATCACCTCGTCGGCAACTTCCCGGGCGAAGGCGAGTTCGTGGGTGACCACCACCATGGTCCATCCCTCGTCCGCCAGTTCCTTGATGACCGTCAGGACGTCGCCGACCAGTTCCGGGTCCAGGGCCGACGTCGGCTCGTCAAACAACAGCAGCTGCGGGCGGAGGGCCAGGGCGCGGACAATGCCGACCCGCTGCTGCTGGCCGCCCGACAGCTCAAAGGGGTAGCTGTTTTCCTTGTCCGCGAGCCCGACGCGGGCAAGGAGTTCCCGCGCCTCCTGAACCGCTTGGGCCTTGGGCTTCTTCTGAACCTGGACCGGGCCCTCGATCACGTTTTCAAGGGTGGTCTTGTGCGGGAAGAGGTTGTAATGCTGAAACACCATCGCGCTTCGATCCCGCACCGCCGCCAGCTGTTTCTTGGAAACAGGGGCGGAGAAATCCACGCTCAAACCACCGGCGAACTCCACGACCCCGGCGTCGGGGATTTCCAGGCCGTTGAGGGAGCGCAGCACGGTGGTCTTCCCCGACCCGGAGGGCCCAATCAGCGTGACAACTTCACCGCGGCGCACGGTGAGGTCAATGGATTTCAGCACCTCCTGCTGGCCGAAGGCTTTGCGGAGTCCGCGGACCGCCAGGAGGGCGCCGTCGTCCGGGCGTGCGGATTCAGTGGGCGACATAGCGGTCCAATCTCTTCTCGAGGGCCGACTGTCCGCCGGCGAGGACAAGGCAGATGACCCAGTAGATCACGGCGGCTTCCAGGTACAGCAGCATGAACTCCTGGCTGAAGGCCGCCACCTGCTGCGCCTGCCGGAACAGCTCAGTCACCAGGATCAACGACGCCAGGGAGGTGTCTTTGATCAGGCTGATGAAGGTATTGGACAGGGGCGGGACCGAGACCCTTGCCGCCTGCGGCAGGATGATCCGCACCAGGGCCTGCCGGCGGGACATGCCGATCGTGTGACCGGCCTCCCACTGCCCCTTCGGCACGGACAGGATGGCAGCCCGGATGACCTCCGCCGCGTAGCCGCCCACGTTGAGGGAGAAGGCGATGATTGCGCTGGGCCAGGGACTGATGGTGATGCCGACGGACGGCAGTCCGTAGAAAATGACGAAGAGCTGGACCAGCAGCGGGGTCCCGCGGATCACTGAAATGTAGACGCGGGCGATCGATGAGAGGACCACGTTGCGGCTGAGCCTCATCAAGGCGACCAGCAGGGCCAGCACCAGGCCCAGGCCGAACGAGGCCAGCGCCACCGGGATTGTTCCGGTGACGGCGCCCATGAGGATCGGTCCGAGCGAACTCCAGACCAGCTCCCAGTTCACAGTCATGGCCTGACCCGATCTACGCCGAGGGTACCCATGCCGTTACTTGGTGACGTCGGCGTCGAAGTACTTCTGTGAGATCTTCGTCAGGGTCCCGTCGGCCTGGAGCTCGGACAGGGCCTTGTTGACGGCTTCGGTGAGGCTGCTGGAGCCCTTGCGGAAGGCGAACGCGCTCAGGGACTTATCGGTGGTCTCGGCCGCGATCTTGATGCCGTCGTCCTTGGCCGTCTTCTGCTGATCCAGGTAGGTCAGCTTGTCGTTGATGGTCGCGTCGACGCGGCCCTGCTTCAGCAGGGTGATCGCCTGCGCCCAACCCTCCACCGACTGCACGTTGGCGCCGCTCTGCTGGGCCAGCTTGTACCAGTTGCTGGTCAGCGACTGGGCCGTGGTTTTGCCCTTGAGCCCGTCGAAGGAGGTGATGCTGGAATTGTCCGACTTGGTGACGATGACGCCGGTGCTCACCGTATACGGGGTCGAGAATTCGTACTTTGCCTTGCGCTCGTCCGTGATCGAAACCTGGTTCGCGACGACGTCGAACCGCTTGGCTTCGAGGCCGGCGAAGATCGCGTCGAACTGCGTCTCCTGGAACTCCGGCTTGACGCCAAGCTTGCCGGCGACGGCGGTGATGATCTCGACGTCGTAGCCGGTCAGCTCACCGTTGCCGTTGGCGTGGAAGGTAAAGGGCTTGTACGTGCCCTCGGTGCCGACCTTGAGGACGCCGGCGTTCTTGACGTCACTCAACGAGGTGTCAGCGCCGCCCGCCGGCGCCGAACCTGCGGGGGTCGTGGAGGCAGACCCGCAGCCGGCCAACGCCAGCCCCGCAGCTGCGATCAGACCGATGAGAGAAATTCGTGTGCGCTTCATGGTGGTCCTTCGTCCAGGCGCCGGGGGCAGCTATCTTAGGCAAATGGCCGGCTTCGTACCTGCGACGATAGCAAGACCTGCGGAGGACGGAAGAGCCCCGGTGACGGCTTGTGACGCCGTGCGGCGCATGGGTTGCCGTGAGGTTGGTTTCGCGGTACCTGCGACCCCTCGGCCGGGCCACTGCTACGCCGATATCCCGGTACGCCCGGCGGGAGCTGGCCGCGCTTCGGCGCAGCTGCGAACGCCTTCAGTTGCTTCAGCGGCACTTCGGAAGGTGAGCCGGACCGGGTTGCCGCGCGGGTACCAGGCGGCGCTACCCTAGTCCCACTACAGGACAAACCCGGGAGGAACCCCATGCCGTACGTCGTCGACTTCAAGGACGTGTCCACCGCAGGGCTCGAGTCCTCCCCGGTGGCGGAGGCACTGGCCGGGCTGCGCGCCAACGAGGCCCGCTACTACAACACCAAGTACGGCCACGCCTTCACGGTCAGCCCCGCCGGGGAGGCTCAGGACACCGTGGACCGGGTCGCCCGGATCCTCAAGGAGGAGCGGGACCTGGTCATCGGGTCCCGGCCGCTGGAGGCCACCAGCTTCGAGGTGGACGGGCTGCGGATGGACTACGTGTTCTACGAGTCGGGCCTGTCCATCAACGTCATGTACAGCATCGAGGACGGCGGCAAGCGGGCCGTCGGGTTCAAGCTCTCGGACGGCATGGAGGTTCCGGAGGAACTGGCGGACAAGTTCAAGTTCGCCCGGCAGAAGTCCAAGCTGGCCGGCACCATCCGCGGCTCGTACTTCGTGATCAAGGGCGAGTACTAACGGGCGCTAATTAGCCTCGGGCCCCGAGCGTCCCGGCGAGGTCCTCGATCGATTCCACGACGACGTCGTAGTCGCCGTCGGACGCCTGGTCCGCGTGCCCGTCTGGCCCGTATTCGTCTGGCCGGGAGACGAAGGCCGTCCCCAGGCCCAGTGCCGCGGCGGCGTCCAGGTCATAGCGGTGGGAGGCCACCATGAGGATCTCTGCCGGGTCCACTCCCAGCAGTCCCGCCGCACCCAGGTAGGTTGACTCGTGCGGTTTGAAGGCGCGGAACTGCTGCGCGGAAAAGACGGCGTCCCAGTCGAAGCCGCAGGTTCGTGAGGTTGAGATGACGGCGGAGAGGTCGGCGTTGGACAGGGCGGCCACGAGGTGCGACCGCCGTAACCGCTGCAGTCCTGCGGCCGCGTCCGGCCAGGGACGCAACTGCTCCCACCCGTCCGTGAGGGGAGCGATCTCGTCGGCCGTCACCACATCGCCGAGCCCACGTCGTCGAACGATGTCCGCCAGCCCGTCGGCATAGATGGACCGGACCGACCGCCACTCCCCCGCCTCGGAGAGCTCCGCCACCATGGTCCGGTAGACCGCCCGCCACTCGTCCACCACCGGCGGCCAGTCGAGCGCCGCGGCCCTGCTGCCCAGGACGGACCGGCCGTGGTCCAGCAGGGTGGTCCGGAAGTCCGTGAGGGTGCCCTGGACATCGAAGAGAACGGCTTTGTAGTGCTCGCGGGGCATCATTGCTCCTTCACGGACGGGACGGCGTTGGCCGGGGCTCAGATGTGCCGAGCCTAGCGGATAGCAAAAGGGCATAAAGAAGCCGCAGCGGGGCGGCGCACGTTGCGAATAGGCGATGGTCCCGGTGACCATCATTCGCCGCCCCACTGCGGTTCGTTGCCCGGGCCGGTGAAGGCCCGGGCAGCTTGCGGGTTACTTGCTGTAGCCGAAGACCTTGTTCCACTTGGCCAGGTCGTCCTTGCCGAAGCTGATCGCGTCGGTGTTGGCCATGCGGTAGACCTTGCCGGAGTCGGCGGCCGGCAGCTTGATGCCCATGATGGTGGGCGGCTCAACGTCGGTGCGGGCCGGGTATTCGCCCAGCTGTGCGAAAACCTTCTGGCCCTGCTTGGACAGGTTGTAGTTCATGAAGACCTTGGCAGCCTCAACGTTCGTAGCGGACCCGGCCATGCCCAGGTAGTAGTCATACGCCACCAGGCCCTCGTCCGGGACGATGAACTTCACGGGAGCCTTGTCCTGCACGGCGGAGATGTTGGTGCCGCTGATGGTCACGGTTCCCACCGCCACCTCGCCGCGGGCCAGCGCGGTGGCCTCGGCGCCCAGGGAGTCGTAGATGGTGGGCTTCTGCGCGGCGTACTTGGCAAAGTAATCGGCGCCCAGCTTCGACTCCATGAAGCGGTTCAGCGAGGCGGTGCTGCCGCCGGAGCCGCCCTGGACGATGCCCAGCTTGCCCTGCCACTTGCCGCTGACGGCGTCGGCCCAGGACTTCGGGGCGTCCGCTTCCTTGACCAGCTGGGTGTTGTAGCCCAGCGTGTAGACGGAGTTGAACATGCGGGTGAACTGCCCGCCGTCCACCGAGACGTCCTTGAACTGCGAGGCGCCCGGCACGTCGTAGGCCTTCCAGACCTTCGCGTCCTCCAGGGTCTTGGCGATCCGGTAGTCGGAGGTGCGGATGACATCGGCGCCCAGCTTGCCGGCGCCCTGTTCGGACTGGACGCGCTCGGCCAGTTTGTTCGGGGTCAGGCGGACCACGTTGACCTTAATACCGGTGTCCTTGGTGAAGGCGGCCACCAGGGCGCTCTCGGAGGACTCGGTGTAGCCGGAGTAGAGGCTCAGGGTCTGGGTCTTGGCCTTGTCGTAGGTGGCCTTGTCCGCGATGTTCTCGCCGTTGATCACCAGCCCGTCGTCGGTCTTGACCTCTGCCGTGGCGGTGACCACGCTGTTGCTCGCGGCGGCGCCGCCGCAGGCAGCCATGCTCAGGGAGAGGACGACGCCGAGGCCGAGCAGGGGGATTTTGGACGCTAACTTCATTGTTTAGACCCTTTCAAATGGTGTGGTGCGGGAAGCGTTATTTGGTCTCGAGCTTGCGGTCGGCGCCCACCTTCTGGGCGATCACCGCCAGCACCGCGATCACGACGATGTACAGGACGCTGACGGCCGCGGCCGACTGGCTCTGGCCGTTGTCGAAGTTGTCGAAGACCAGGATCGAGAGGATCCGGGTGTTCGAGGTGAACAGGAAGATCGAGGCGCTCAGTTCACGCATCGAGAGCATCAGGAAGAGCAGGAAGGAGGACGTGATGCCCACCCGCATCAGCGGCAGGGTCACGTTCACGATCGCCTTGGAGCGGCGGGCGCCGAGCATGACGGCGCTGTCCTCCAGGTCCTGGTCCATCTGCAGCATCGACGCCGAGATGCCCCGGTAGCCCTGCGGCAGGAACACGGCCACGCAGGCGATCGCCAGGATCAGCAGGGTGCCGTAGACCGGGACCGGCAGCAGCAGCCAGGTCCAGAGCAGGCCGATGCCCATGACGATCGCGGGGACCGCCAGCGGGGTCATGGCGATCAGTTCGATCAGCTGGCCGCCGCGGGTCTTGGTCCGGTAGCGGACGTAGGAGGCGATGAAGCTGAGCGTGGTGCCGGCGATCGCGGCCAGCAGCGCCACCATCACGCTGTTGCGCAGCGCCAGCTGGAAGTCGTGCGAGGCCAGGACGTCGGCCAGCTTCGCGAAGCTCATGGCCCCGGTCTCGAAGAGCTGGGAGATGGAGGCGACGAACGGGGTGGCCTGCATGGAGGCGGCCAGCAGCGCGAGCATCGGCAGGACGACGGCGACGGCGAAGTACGCCAGGGCGATGATGGTGAACGGCCAGCGCAGCTTCCGCAGCGGCACCTGGCGGGGCCGGTTGCCCTTGCCGGTGACGGTGGTGAATTTGCGCTTGTTGATGATGCGCTGCTGGATCACGGTGATGATCAGCAGGGCCGCGGTGAGGACGATCGCGATGCTGGCGGCCTGGTTGCTCTTGGCCGGCGTCGCGCTCATCAGGCGGTAGATGTAGGTGGGCAGGGTGTCGATGCCGGCGGGGTTGCCGATCACCTGGGCCACCGGGAAGTTCTCCATGGTCAGGGCGAAGACCAGGATGGCCGAGCCCAGCACGGCCGGCAGGGCCAGTGGCAGGGTGACGGTGCGGAGCATGGTCTTCAGGGTGGCGCCGTGGACGGTGGCGGCCTCTTCGAGGTCGGCGTTCATCATCGACAGCGAGCTGTGCATCAGCAGGAACGCGTACGGGGCGTAGAAGATCCCGAGGACGAAGATCAGGCCCGGCAGGCTGTAGATGTTGATGACGAAGTCGATGCCGAGGTCGCGGAGCAGGATGTTCAGGTAGCCGGCGCTCGGGGAGGACAGCAGCGACCAGGCCAGCGCACCCACCAGGGCGGGGATGAACATGGGGGCCATGCCGATGAAGAAAATGAACTTGCGCATCGGCGCGTCGGTGCGGGCGCAGACGAACGCCAGGAACGCGCCGATCACCAGGGCGACGACGGCGGATCCGGCACCCACCATGAGCGAGTTCCCCAGCGCGCCGAGGGCCTCCGGACTGGCCAGGAGCATCAGGTTGTCCAGGGTCAGGCCGCCCAGGGAGATGTTGCCGGGCCGGGGCACGGCGTCGGAGAACGCCGCGAGCAGCACCAGGGCCAGCGGCAGGAGCACCAGGACGGACAGGATCGCGATGATGATCATGGCGGGGGTGCTCTTGCGCAGGTTCCCGAGGGCCTTGGTGCCGCGGGAGGACGCGGGGACGGGGGAAGCCGCGACGGCGGGGTCCGCCAGCGGGGTCTTGAGGCTCATACCAGCACCTCCGCCGGGAGGATCTGGACCTGGGCGGGATCGATGCTGACCCAGACGGAGTCGCCCACCTCGTGCTGTTCGCCGCGCTTGATGGTGCCCAGCGCGTCCAGTTCCAGGCCGCCGTCGAGCTCCACGGCGTAGCGGACGTCGTTGCCCTGGAAACCGGCCACCCGGACCTTGCCCTTCCAGGCGTTGGCGGCCGCGGTGGGCTGGGCGGACAGCTGCAGGTCCTCGGCCCGCATGCAGACCTTCATCTGCTGCGGGGCCGTGGCGGCGCGCTGGGCGGAGTGGATGGTGAGGCCGTGGTCGGTCACCTTGGCGGTGGCGGAGCCGTCCGGGGCGGGCACCGACTCGCAGTCCATGACATTGGAGACGCCCAGGAAGTGCGCGATCGAGGCGCTGGCGGGGGTCTCGTACATCTCGCGGGGGCCGCCGATCTGGACGATCTTGCCGCCCTGCAGCAGCGCGATCCGGTCCGCCAGGGCGAACGCCTCGTGCTGGTCGTGGGTGACGTAGACACAGGTCAGGCCCAGGCGGAGCTGGATCTCACGGAGTTCCACGCGGAGCCGGTCACGGAGCCGGGCGTCCAGGTTGGAGAGCGGTTCGTCGAGCATCAGGACGCTGGGGCGCATCACCAGGCTGCGGGCCAGGGCCACGCGCTGCATCTGCCCGCCGCTGAGCAGGCTGGCGCCCCGGTCGGCGAACTTCTCCAGGCCCACCAGGGTCAGGACCTCCATCACCCGGTCCCGGGTTTCGGACTTGGAGAGCTTCTGCAGCTTGAGGGAGTAGGCCACGTTCTGGAAGACGGTCATGTGCGGCCAGACGGCGTAGGACTGGAAGACCATGCCCACGTTGCGCTTGTTCGGCGGCAGGTTGATGCCCTTTTCCGAGTCGAACACCACGACGTCGTCGATGATGATCCGGCCCGAGCTGGGCTCCTCCAGTCCGGCGAGGCAGCGCATGGTGCTGGTCTTGCCGCAGCCGGACTGCCCCAGCAGGACCAGGGCCTCGCCGTCGCCGATCTCGAGGTTGAGGTTTTCGATGGCGACGAAGTCGCCGTATTTGAGCTGCAGATTCTGGATGCTGATTTTCATGACACGTCCTTGTGAATGGTGGTTTGCCTGCCGCCCGGTCAGTCGCCGGGGACGAGCACGGTTCCTTCGCTGATGACCCGGGCCGACCGCTGGAAGGCGACCTTGCTGGGAACGGGCGCGTCCAGGGCTGTCCTGGTGGCGCCGTTGAGGAGGTGGATCGCCAGGGTGTCGCCGCCGTCGTGGTCTGTGTTGTCGGCTGTGCCGGAGTTACCGGAGGTGCCGACGGCGGCGTTGGCGACGATGGAGCCGGCGCGCCCGGAGGCGGCGGCGATGGCGACGGCGCTGGTGAGTCCGATCGCCGGGTGCAGGGCGCCCATCGAGATCATCCGCGCGGAGACGCCGGTCTCCCCCGCCGGCGGCGGGCCCACGATGCCCACCTTCGGGATGGAGGTCAGGTGGCTGGGGATGCCCATGACCTTGGCGGCGGCGGCCCGCAGCTCCGGCGCCAGGGCCACCAGTTCCTCCAGCTCCTCCGCGTCTTCACTGCCGGTGAAGCCGAAGTCCCGCGGATCGAAGATCGCCGCCGGGGCGCCGGCATCGATCAGCGTGGCGTGGAAGGTGCGGCCCTGGACGGTGACCTCGTCGACGGCGTGGCCGGTGGGCATTTCCGTCTCGAAGCTGGTCCAGCTGCTGCTCTCGAAGATGATGTCCACGGGGACGCCCGGGTAGTACTGGCCCGGGATCTGCCGTGAGCCGTAGGTGGGGACCTCGCCGCCGGGGGTTGGGACCTCGCAGACCAGGCTCAGCCCCGTGACCGTGTTGACGATCGTGACTCGGGAGACGCCGTCGGCCGGCGGCACCAGCCGGGCGTGCAGAGCGTACAGGCCCAGGCCGGTGGCGCAGTTGCCGCAGTTGCTGTCCCACTCCACGGAGGGCGTATCGATGGCCACCTGCGCGAAGCGGTAGTTCACCACGCCGTCCGCCGAGCCGAGGTCGTCCACGATGATCGCCTTGCTGGTGGTGGAGGACGCGCCGCCGACGCCGTCGATCTGGCGGAGGTCCGGGGAGCCGAAGGTACGGATCAGCAGGCGTTCAATGTCGGCGGTGTCCGCCGGCAGGTCGCTCTGGCGGAAAATCCAGCACTTGCTCGTCCCGCCGCGGACCAGAGCGGCCGGGACCTGAATAACTGACGTTCGCGGGGAGTCCGATTCCCCCAGTTGGACCGTGCCGGTGGGGCTGGTCATCGTGTCTCCTCAATGGTGCCTGCGTACCGTCGTTGGTACCGGTCGATCTTTGAAGCACTTTCGGTACAGTTTTAAGAAACTGTCCTCGCTTTTGGTCGAATGTATACCGTTTGCAAGAAGCGAGCAACAAAAATGTGCATTGGCACACACTCGTTACCGAAATGTGACGGCCGTCTCGCTGTCATCTGGGCTTGCTGTTCACGAAAAGGGCCAGCTGTATACCGTGTGTTAAAATGGCCTTCGACTGTATGGTGAGTTGCATCAGGCCCGCCTGATGTTCACACCGTTGCTGCCACGAGGAAGAGACCAGCGATGAGCAATCCGGCCCTGATGAGCCCGTACCTGATGATCCGCAACGCGATCATTGCCCAGGAGCTCCCGCCCAAGGCCCAGCTGGTGGAGACCGCCCTGGCCAAGAAGTACAACGTCTCCCGCACCCCCATCCGCGAGGCCCTGCGCCGGCTGGAAACCGAGGGCCTGGTGGAGCGGATCGGCTCACGCATGCAGGTCCGGGAGTACCGGCCCGAGGAGATGCTGGACCTCTACGAGGTGCGCTCCTTCCTGGAGGAGGCCGCGGCGAAGACGGCCGCGCTGCGCCACACGGACATGGACCTCATGCTGATCGAGCGCGCCCACCAGAGCATGGTGGACCTGAAGTTCGAGGAGGCCACCGCGGCGCAGCTGGCCGCCGTGAACCGCGCCTTCCACGAACGCATCTGGGCCGCGAGCCACAGTGCGGCATTGCTGGATTTGCTGGACCGCATCCTGGTGCACTTCATCCGCTACCCCGGCACCACGCTGTCCACGCCGGCCCGTTGGAGCCAGGTGCTGAAGGAACACGAGGAACTCGTCGCCGCCATCCGGGACCGGGACGCCGAACGCGCCGGCAAGATCGCCAGCGCCCACCTGGAAGTGGCCAAGAACATCCGCATCGAGATGTACATCGACGCCCAGGAGATCCCTGCGCCGTAAGACCCACGCACGTCACCCGGTGCCCGCGGGGCACTGGGAGCACAGCCATGAGGAACTAACGAAGGAGATCGACCAGTGTCAGGCATTGTCATCGTCGGCGTCGACGGATCAGAAACAGCCATGAAGGCAGCGCGCACCGCGGCGGACCTGGCCCAGGCCATGGGCGCCACACTCAACGTGGTCACCGCGTACGCCAGCGACAAGACCGAGGTGGTGGAGATCGCGGGCGAGGACTGGACCGTCTCCGACTCGGAGCAGGCCCACAAGGTGGCCCAGCGCGTGGCGGCCCTGCTCGGCGCCTCCGGCGTCAGCACCACCTACACCGCGGCGCGCGGCAAGCCGCACGAGGTGCTTATCAGCGAGGCCGAGCGCCTCGAGGCGAAGGTGATCGTGGTGGGCAACCGGCGCATGCAGGGCCTGGGCCGCGTCCTGGGCAGCGTGGCCAACACGGTGGCCCACAACGCGCCGTGCGACGTCTTCATCGCCAAGACGAACTAGAGCAACGCCAACTAGAACCGACCAAGCGCGCCCCTCACGGGCGCAGCGCATCAAGCAGGGAGTCCGGCCGGACTGGAGAAATCCAGACCGCGGCCGGGCTCCCTGCTGCGTTCCGTGCTTCTAACGCCGCTCCCCCGCAACACTGTGGACCACCTCTTGTCGGATTGCATTCTGTTGTATACATTCGTATTCAAACAATGAGATAGGAGTCTGGACAATGGTGGAGAACGTGGACGTTCTGGTGGTGGGCGGCGGCAACGCCGGTTTTGCGGCGGCACTGGCCGCGGCGGAAAACGGCCGCTCCGTGCTGCTGCTGGAGAAGTCGGAGAAGGACCGCGCCGGCGGCAACAGCTACTACACGGCCGGCGCCACCCGCATTCCGCACAGCGGGCTGGAAGACCTGGCCGACGTCGTCGAACCCGATGAGCGGCACGCCGTCACTGAGGTGCCGCCGTACACGCAGGAGGACTACCTCGCGGACCTGGCGAAGGTCTCCGGCGGCCGGAACGATCCGGAGCTGTCCCGGGTGCTGGTGGAAGAGAGCCACGGCACGCTGCGCTGGCTGCAGCGGCAGGGGCTGAAGTACCGGTTGATGTACGAGCGCCAGGCGTACAGCCAGCCGGACGGGTCGTACCTGTTCTGGGGCGGCCTGCACATCGGCAACGTCGGCGGCGGCAAGGGCCTCATGGCGGACCACGCCGCGGCGGCCGCGCGCGCCGGCGTTGACGTACGCTACGGCCACGCCGTCACCGGGCTGATTGTCGAGGACGGGCGCGTGGCCGGCGTGCGGTTCAACGACGCCGACGGCGGCACCGGGGAGGTGCGGGCAGAGTCGGTGATCCTGGCCGCGGGCGGCTTCGAGGCGAATCCGGAAATGCGGCAGCGCTACCTGGGCGAGGGCTGGCAGAACGCGAAGGTCCGCGGCACCCCGGGGAACACCGGCGAGATGATCCGCGCTGCCCTGGACGCGGGCGCGGCGCAGGGCGGGGACTGGTCCACCTGCCACAGCGTCGCCTGGGATGCGGGGTTCGCGGAGAATGAGAGCAACTATGAGCTGACCAACCAGCTCACCCGCGGCGGCTACCCGCTGGGGATCGTGGTGAACCGTGAGGGCGCGCGGTTCGTGGACGAAGGCGCGGACTTCCGCAACTACACGTACGCCCGCTACGGCAAGGACATCCTGCAGCAGCCCGGCGCCGTGGCGTACCAGCTCTTCGACGCCACCACCCGGCCCATGCTCCGCGCCGAGGAGTACCAGATGCCCGGCGTCTCGGTGATCGAGGCCGATGACCTGGCCACCCTGGCCGAGCGGGCGGGCATCGACCCGGCGGGACTGGAACGCACCGTGGCCGAGTTCAACGCCGGGATCGACACCGGCCGCGCGTTCGATCCGAACGTCAAGGATGGCCGCGCGGCCGCCGTGGTGCCGCCCAAGAGCAACTGGGCGCTGGCGCTCGAGACGGCCCCCTACTACGCCTTCCCCGTCACCTGCGGCGTGACGTTCACGTTCGGCGGACTGAAGACGGACACCTATGGCCGGGTGCTGGATAACGACGGCGCGCCCATCCCGGGCCTGCTGGCCTGCGGCGAGGCCCTCGGCGGGCTCTTCAGCGGCAACTACCCGGGCGGCAGCGGACTGGCGGCCGGCGCGGTGTTCGGCCGGCGGGCCGGCTCCGTCGCCTAATGCCTATCCGACTCCTTGTGCTTCGCTACCCGGCGACGACGGCGTGGAGGGCGGCCGCGGTGCCCGCGGGGTCGGTCAGCATGGCGCAGTGGTCACCGCTTATGGTGACCAGCCGGGTGGCGGCCGGCAGGTTGGACAGGGACATCCGCATCCGCCGCTCGGTGTTCTGCCGGTCCTCCTCGGGCCAGATGTAGGTCACGGGAACGCCGTCCAGGGAGCCGGCGGGCAGGGCCCATGGTTCGAAGAGCGGCCCGGCGGGCTGCGGGGTGAGGCGGGAACGGATCGCCTCGACCTGTTGGTCTCCCGGGTCCAGCGAGGACAGCCAGCGGGTGGCCACCACCTCGGCGGGGACCACGTAGCTGCCGTCCCCGCGCTCCGCGGCCTCCCGCTCGTAGGTCTCGCTGATTGCGGGGTCCAGGGTGTCCGCCCAGGACTGCCCGGGCTTGCGGGCCTGGGCGCTGAAGTAGACCAGGTGCCGCACCTTGTCCGGGCGTTGCAGGGCCGCGGCGGCGATCGGGTACCCGGCCATGCTGTGCCCGGCGAGGACCACCGGCTCCGGGGCGGCGTCCAAGCGCTCGACGACGGCGGCCACGTAACCTGCCACGGTCACAAAGCCGCGCGGGGTGGCGTCATCCCCGTGGCCGGGAAGGTCGAAAGCTTCGGCCTTCGTGCCGAGGGCGGCAAGTTCGGCGATGGCGCCTTCCCAGCACCAGGCGCCGAGCATGCTTCCGTGGACCAGCAGGATCTCGGCGGGCACGGTCGCTCCTTCGGTGGGGCCGGGTGCGGCCGCCGGGGCTCCGGCGCCGCGATTGAATGCAAATGTATACTGCGATCTGGGTGATGGGAACCCGGATGACGGCATGTGGACGTCAGCTCCGGGCCTGGTGAGGAGCGTGCGTGGTGTTGGAGAAGTCGGTCTACAGCCGCCTGCGGGAGGACATACTGAGTTCGGCAATCACGCCGGAGGAGACCCTTACGGAGGTCAAGCTGACGGAGCGGTACGGCGCCTCCCGCACCCCGGTCCGCGAGGCGCTGCAGCGGCTGGAGCAGGACGGCCTGCTGGAGCGCCGCGGCAAGATCCTGGCGGTCCGGACGCACACGGCCGAGGAAATCGTGGACATCTACGAGTCGCGGATCGTGCTCGAGGAAGCCGCCGCGGCCAAGGCTGCCCGGAAGCGAACGGACCTGGATGTCCGGCTGCTCCGGGCCAAGTGCCAGAGCATGCGCGCGCTGGATCCGGCGGACGGGTCGTCACTGGCCGAGGCCAACCGGGAGTTCCACGGCCTGATCTGGACCGCCGCCCACAGCCCTTCACTGATGCGGCTGCTGACCGGCCTGGACCAGCAGGTCCGCCGCTACACCCTGACCACCCTCACCCACCCGGGCCGCTGGGACGCCGTGCTGGCCGACTACGAAGCCCTGGTCGCGGCGATCGAGGCCGGCGAAGCGACCACAGCTGGCGACATCGCCGCCCGCCACATGACCGAAGCCCTGGATATCCGCCTGCAAATGTACGCCGAAGACCCGCAGCGGCTGTAAGAGTTCGTCAGCCTCACCTGGCATGTACGCTGCGCCGATAACGGACCTTTCGTCAGCCTGGGGCAGTAGCGCAGCACCCCGCGGCCTTCGAGAAGAATCGCCTCGAAGGGTGAACACCCTAGGACCGAAAACCATGGCGCCGAAACGCTGTAAGACCCTCAATCTTTACTGGTCTAGACTCGTGGTCAGTTTGCTGTGAGGGTGCATAGCTCCCACAGATGCTATACGAGTTCAGGGGGCGGGACGTTGGTACCGGAAATTATCGCAAATGCTTATCTTGTTCTGGAAGGCGAGAAGCCCCGGCACGGCGGTCATTCCTCCGTGCGGAAAGCCGTCAGCCTAACCTCTGGTGACCCCGTGGCCATCAAGTTCATCGTTGGACGGGGGACGGAAATGACCGAGTCCATCTTCCAACGAGAAGTGAAAGTTCTCAAGACGGCCCGCCATAAGAATATTGTCCCATTGCTGAACTCAGGTATCGATGACACTTCAACTCCCTACCTTGTAATGCCGTGGGTGGAACGCAATCTCCAAGAGTGGATCGAAGACGGAAACTTTGCGGATGCCCGCGAGAGCGTTGGATCCCTCCTGCTACCCTTGGCCTCGGCGGTCGGACACCTCCATCGACACCGCTTAGAGCACAGAGATATCAAACCGTTGAATATTCTTATGACGTCCGACGGAGTGCCGCTTCTCGCGGATATGAGCATCAGCAAACAAACCATGATGACTAATAGCTCCGGACTAACACTGCAAGCCTGGAGGACTGCACCTTTCGCGCCGCCAGAGTTGGTGGACAAGCAGCCTTACGTTCGAGACGTTTATTCACTGGCGGCTACATTTGTTGTGGCCGCCTCCGACAAAAAGATAGAGAACCACGCCGAAGTCGTGGCAGCCTTGGATTCTCTTGATTGTCCGTCCGCAGTTCGTAGCGTGCTCGAACAGTCCCTCGACGTCGACCCGGAGGCCAGACAGGCAGACTGCTCGATTATGGAATCGGAGCTGCAATACGCTTTTGACCACTCGACGAGGTCTTATTCATCCCGTCGGCTTCTATTCCTTGTGCTCACGAAGTCCGCGATTCGCACATTGAGTGAAGTCTTCCCTGACCCGGGACAGTCGACCTCATTTGTCATCGACGATCTGGCGTCGGCAACGGTCGCCCGCCTCGGGGAGGGCCCCGATGGTTCACCTATGGTGGAACTCGCCGGCGACCGGGGTCTGTACCGGTGCAGTCCCAAGCCGAAAGAAGGCATTCTTCTGGTAACCGGTGTCAGCGTCGATGAACTGGAGGCTCTGGAGTGGCTGCGTCGTTCCGGAAGGGTGGTCGCCAGCGACGTTGATTTCTCCGACCGAACCCCCCTCGACAAGGAGCGTGCGATCTCCCAGCTGTCCGGATTCCTCACGGACTTGCGCGACCACAATGAGTCACCGCGAGACGCTTCTTCGCTGGGCGGTCTCGCGACCCATCTCGCTCGTTGGACCAGAACCCTTGACGTGATAGTCGAGTTCGAACGTCGTAAACGGCGGAATATTCGGTTTGACAACGGTGCAAATGACGGGCGTGACCTGACGGTCGCCCTCTGCGAATCTGTGGAGGAAGACCTAGTCGGCTCAGAGTGGATACTCAAGACATCCTCCGATTCGCTGTCAGGGACGCGGGTGGAGGTGATTCGTCATGTCGATCATTCGTCTACTCTGAGAAGTCGTTCGGGGCAACCCCTCCGGGGGTATCGCAGAGGAGTTCTCGAACCAGATCTAGGCCCCACACTCGTCTCGCTAAGACGCCAAATGGATGCCCTGGCGTCCCTCAAGCATGGTTCTGCAACGAACGATTGCCTAGGGGAGATTCTGGATGGTATTGAGCAGGCTCCCCTACCTCCAGTCACCCCTGAAGGAGGATGGTTCCAACACCTGGACGCCGCGAAACAGCGTGCCGTGGGTACCGCCCTTGCCGGCAATCCCGTGATGCTGGTGAAAGGTCCCCCAGGCACGGGCAAAACGCGCTTGATTGCAGAAATTGTGGCGCAAGAGCTGAGAAAATCACCCACAAGCCGGATACTGCTCGTCAGCCAAACCCACGTAGCGGTGGATAATGCGCTTGCGAGGATTGCATCGCTGGGCATAGACCGTGTGGTACGACTGGGCAAACCTAACGACGAGCGCATCTCACCAGAATCTCGCCGCCTACTTCTGGATACGCTGATCGATGAGTGGGTTCAACAAGCGCGTCGCCGATCGGAGAAACATCTGGAGGATTTGTCCGAACAGGTGGGTCTGCCTGCCACAACGGTTCGTGCCGCTTTCATCCTCCAACAGATCGCCGCTATCAGTCAGCTAATTGCCCGCCAGCGAGAGCGGGACGTAACCTCCATCCTTGACGAGATCGCCGAAGATTCTGGTTTGGCCGTACAGAGCGACCAGTCAGTAGACGTTGCCGCCCAAGAGAGCTTGGTGGTGCAGCTTTGGAACGACCTAGACCATCTACTTCCAGGATCTTTGGTTTCATACGAAAGTCACGGCCCGGACCAACTCAGGCAGGTATCCAAAGAGATGATTGCCGGTTTTGCCGAAGGAGCGCACCTGCTCAAACTGGTTGAACTCCAGGCGGATTGGCTTCAGCGGATGCCCATAGATCCCTCTATTGTGGCGACCTTTCTTGCCGATGCCACAGTAATTGGTGGGACCTGCCTCGGGTTCCTGTCTCATGCTGCAGCCAAAGACCTGGAGTTCGATCTGTGCATTGTGGATGAAGCATCAAAAGCCACTGCTACCGAGGCCCTTGTGCCCGTCGTGAGGTCTCAACGTGTAGTTCTTGTCGGTGATCCGAGCCAGCTCCCTCCTATGGAAGAGGAAGCATCAAGGGACCGGGAACTCCTCGAGGAGTTCGGCACTACACCCCAGGAACTATCCGAAACACTTTATGACGTTCTGTCAGAAATTCTTCCTGAATCCCTCGTTATCGAGTTGAACGAGCAATTTCGAATGCAAAAGGCAATCGGCGATCTTGTTTCAGAGTGCTTTTACGACTCCAATTTGACCTCGGCAACTCAGGCACCATCAGTTAACTTGTCTAATCTTTGGTCGCCTCTGCTTTGGGTTTCGACCAGCTCTCGCAAAGATAGGTTGGAACAAGAAGATAAGTCCGCTCAACGTAGCTACGCTAACCGTCGGGAAGCTCTGGAAATCGCAGCACTGTTGAATGTTTTACAACGCTCTCTGGAAAGAGGGTTAGTACAGTTAACCGGAAATCAACAACTGGAAGTGTTGGTTATCGCACCTTACCGCAGCCAGCTAGAAGCAATCCGTCGTGAACTGGTCAAGAGTCAATACAGTTTCAACGTGTCAGTGGAATCTGTTGATGCGGTCCAAGGTAGAGAAGCTGATATCACCTTCTTTTCGGTCACCCGAAGCAACCTGAATGGACGTTTTGGGTTCATCGGAAAGAAGTATTGGAGGCGCATCAACGTTGCAGTCTCACGTTCACGGTTAGGGCTAATCATCGTCGGAGACCTCGACTTTGCTACATCAGCGGAGGGTCCCCTTAAGAAGATTGCGAACTACATGCAGCGCAATCCTGAGTCAGCCGAAGTGAGGGAGATAGGATGATCGGCCGTATGAATGACCTCAACAATCGACTGCGGAACGCCCGCCCCGGACTCTCCCCAGTTGCGCTGATCGAAGTGGCAGTTCCTGTAACGATGCTTCGCTTGGTGGTCAATGCTCAAAGGAAGAAACAGATAGCCCTGCTGCACGAGATCATCCTTCGCTCCGTCGACGCTGGCCTTACAGCGACTGACGAAATCGCGCATCTGACCGGCCTGGAAAATCGCGTCATTTCAGAGACCGTCGCTGAGTTGGCAGTCTCAGGTCATGTCACGACAAGTTCTTCCTCGGCGATCCGGCTCACGCCCATTGGGCGTATGCTCGCGGACGAACTTACTTTAGTCACCCCGAGCGTGGAGACTCTGAACTTGAGCTTCGACCGATTGACTTGGAAGGTAGCTGCTTACAGATCCGGGAGACTAATAAATCGAAGGGATACCGTTGCCAGAGGAGTGACTCGTATCCCCGCGTCACAAACCAGGAGGATCGAGAGGCCCGACGTAACGGTTCGCGACCTCCGGGCATTGCTCAGTCGATCCAACGAGCGAAACGTAGAAGTCGACTACCTCGGCATTGTAGATCTGCGTTCCCGGGCCAGTAAGTACTACGAAGCTGAACTTATACTCTATGCAGACAAGTCCGGGCAGACGTTAGAGGCCGCATTCCTGATCGACGACGATCCTAGCGAGGAGCATGATTTGGCTTTTCTCGCGGGTGGCGGCCTCAAGTCTCTAAAAGTTGAAGTCGAACCGACATATTCGGAATCAGGGGCCATGCCTGCGAACGAAGGCGTCGGCGAACTGACAGCTTTCGAATATGCTGGAATGCTCTATAAATCTCTTCGAGATGCAAAAGAAATTATCATAGTTATTGAGAAATTAAACGACTGCGCCGCCATGAGACAATTGCTGACAATGCTAACAGATCAGCTTGCGCGAGGGTGCAGCGTGCTTATTGGCATTCTGAAAACCGAAGGGGAAGATCTGATCCCTAAAGGACTTCAAGAACTCATCAGGCCTCTTGCATCCGAAGGTGCAGTCAGAGTCCTGGACGTAGACCAATACGCCACCGTAGCGAATGGAATCTACCTCGACGAAATCCGAATGCCATGGATACCCGAAGCAGTCGACCACCAGCATCTTCCCGAAATTCGGCTTTACAGAATTCAGCCAACACGAGACTACAGCTCACGAGATGCTGTCCGTAAGACAGTTCAGAATGCCTTGCGGCTGTCGTGATTCGAACTGCGCACCAGCGGACACGGCAAGATATCTGCTTTCCGCCTTAGCCGTCCACCTGACGCGCTTCCTTCTCACCGGGCTTGCCGCGTGAGGGCCACAAAGGACCTGGACGGCAAGAATGGTCACGTCGCACCGAAGCCAGTAGGGACTTGAGTGCAGGGGATGGCCCATGACGTTTCGCAAAGCCCAGGGGACCCGACAAAACCTTAGATGACTTGCTTGGAACCGGACAATTGCGGTGCCATAGGCTTGTTTCCCCTCCCCCACTCTTGCACCGATAATCGACGTTTTGTCCGTGAGCTGGCCAATCGTTCACCCCGCCGGGTTGAATCTCGGAAGACCTAGGAGGCGGCGGCTGATCCCGCCGATGTGGGCAGCCATCGCCGCCTCAGCCGCCTCAGCGTCTCCGGCCCTGAACGCTTTGATGATGGCCTGGTGCTCCAGTTGAGTGTCGTCCCCGCTGAGGTCGTTCTGAACCATTAGGCGGAAGCGCTGGATGTGGCCTTCGACTGAAGCATAGGCCCTGATCAGGAACTCATTGTCCGTTGCTTCCACGATCAGCCGGTGAAATTCTTCGTCTGCGCGCCAGTAGGAGCGGTAGCCGGCAAAGGTGCTCCCGCCATGGCGCGACTGGTCAAGAACCGCGTGAACGCGCTCCAGATCAGACACCAGGTTTACTCCTGCAGTCGAGCAGGCAAGGCCAGCACAGGCCGGCTCCAGAACCCGTCTGGTGGTGAGGAGTGAAGCGGCATCCTTCGCCGTCGGCTCAGGGGCCACCCTGTAACCACGGAGGGCTTCACGCTTGATCATTCCGGTGCCCTCTAGACGCACCAGCGCCTCTCGCACAGGTGTGGAAGAAACCTTAAAACGCCGGGCCAGGCCATCAATGCTCAGTGGAGCCCCGGTGGGAATCTTGTCGTCCAACAACAGGGAAAGGACGGCCTCGAAGACCTGATCCGCCAACATCGGCCGCGCAGGAATGAGCTCGTCTGTTTCTTCAGTTGGAACGGCGTTCATGCTGAATCCCCTTGGTTTATGGCGGGTCACTAAACATTACACACAGCCGTCGCGAAGGTGACGGAGACCGTTGGCAACAAATCGTGCATGATGTACGGTACATGCTACCGGCTGGAGCAGTGATGAAGAACACATTGCCGGCCTACACGCCGTTTCGATCCGTCATTCCCAACTCTCAAAGGCGCATCCGATGACTCAGTTCCGATCAATCCTCACGACCGCTACCCTTATGGCGACAGCCTGCGGCCTCCTGGTGGGATGCTCCAATCCCGATGGCTCCAACGCCAGTGCCGAGAAGCCTGCGCCTTCAGCTTCGGCTGCTGCCGTGGACCAGGCTGCTGCAGCTGCCCTTCCCCAGGCCGTCCGCGACAAGGGGACCCTCGTCGTTACCATGAGCCAGAGCTCCCCTCCTCTTCACTTCATGGATGGGAACACGACGGTGGGCGTGGATCCGGAACTGGCCGTTGCGCTCGGCCAGACTCTCGGGCTAAAGACCGAGGTTCGGAGCGGACCCTTCGACGGCATCATTCCCGGCATCAGCGCCGGGAAGTTCGACATGGCGGTCTCGCAAATGTCCCCCTCGACCGAGCGGATGAAGGTTCTCGACTTTGTCGACTACTACCAGTCAGGCAGCGGCATAGGCGCGGCCCCCGGCAACCCGCAGAACATCACGGCGGACACCCTGTGCGGAAAGCGTGTTGGCGCGCTCAAGGGTTCCTTCCAGGACCTCAAACGGATTCCCGCCCTCTCTGCCGCGTGTACCGCCGCCGGCAAACCCGCAATCGACACGATGACGTATCCGGACATGCAGGCGCCGAGCCTGGCATTGGCTGCCGGTCGCCTCGATGCCGTCTACGTCGACGGCCCCACCCTTGGATATGCGATCAAGCAGGGCGCCAAGATAGCTCTCGTCGGCGAGAAGGACCTCTCCCCCGTGAGCATCGGCTTTAAGAAGGGGGCCGGCATGGAGAAAGCCATCCAACTCGGTCTTGAAGCGATGTCCAAAAACGGGAAGTACAAGGAGATCCTCAGCAAATGGGGCGTGGAAAACGGTGCCATATCTGACTTCGCCTTCAACAAAGCCCAGTAGGCAGGTGCCACATGACAAGCACACTGGACGTCGAAAGAAAGCACCCCTCAGCAGTGGACGACAAGACCCGAAGCCTCCTTCTTGGACGGCCACACAAACACAATGGAGCAATGTGGCTGACTGCCTCGGTGGTCCTTGTCACCGTATTGCTTGTGGCCTACTCCCTCGTGACGAATCAACGTTACGAGTGGGATGTAGCTTTCTCTTGGTTCACCTCCGAGAGACTGTTCACAGGACTGCTGCGCACACTCGGCCTGACTGCCATCTCCATGGTGGTGGGCATCGTTGTCGGTGTTTGCCTGGCGTTGGCCCGGCTGGCCCCGAATACAATCGTCGCCGGAGTTGCCGCTTTCCTCGTCTGGTTTTTTCGCGGCGTGCCCGTGTTCGTCCAGCTCCTCTTCTGGGGCTTCATTGCCGCTATATATCCACGGATTGAAATCGGCGTTCCGTTCGGACCGGAATTCTTCTCCGTGGACGCCAACTCCCTCATCACGCCTTTCGTAGCTGCCGTCTTAGGACTCGGGCTGAACGAAGGCGCTTACATGTCCGAGATCGTTCGTGCAGGCTTACTCAGCGTCAATCGCGGGCAGACTGAGGCGGCAACCGCGCTCGGGATGCGACGCTCTGCAATTCTCTTCCGGATCATCCTTCCCCAGGCCATGAAGGTTATTGTTCCTCCCACAGGAAACCAGACCATCTCGATGCTCAAGACGACCTCTCTCGTCAGCGTCCTGGCGTTCCCTGAGCTGCTCTACTCCGCCCAACTGGTCTACAGCGCAAACTTCAAGACCATCCCCCTCCTCATTGCCGCAAGCATGTGGTACCTGCTGGTCACCAGTGTCTTGAGCCTCGGCCAGTACTTCATCGAGCGTCACTACAACCGCGGGACCGCAACCGCCGGGCGGGTCAATACACGGGCTGACCGCCGTCGCATCAAGTCCGCTACTGCTACAACAACGAGCTCAGAAGAAGGCCAGCCATGAACGATGTGATGATCGAAGCCAGAGGAGTCACGAAGAATTTTGGGGACCTGCAGGTACTCAAAGGAATCGATCTCGTCATCCCGCAGGGAAGTGTCACCTGCATCATTGGTCCTTCCGGATCGGGCAAGTCGACCTTTCTGAGGTGCATCAATCAACTCGAGTCCCTGGACGGTGGATACATCGTGGTGCAGGGAGAGCCCGTGGGCGTCAAGATCAAGAACGATCGTCTGCATATGAAGAGCCATGCCGAATCGGCCAAAATGCGCGAAAACATCGGCATGGTTTTTCAGAGCTTCAACCTGTTTCCCCACATGACTGTGCTGCAGAATATTTGCGAAGCGCCCGTTCGGGTGAAACGGAAGAACCCCAAAAAGGTCAGGGAACGGGCCTTGGAACTGTTGGAGCGGGTGGGACTCTCCGCCAAGGCTGACTCATACCCTTCCTCCTTGTCGGGTGGCCAGCAACAGCGCGTTGCTATTGCCCGGGCACTTGCCATGGAACCCAGCCTCATGCTCTTCGATGAACCGACTTCCGCCTTGGACCCGGAGTTGGTGGGTGAGGTGCTGGATGTGATGCGGGGCCTCGCCCGGGCGGGCATGACGATGATCGTTGTGACGCATGAAATTGGATTCGCACGAGAGGTTGGCGACCACCTGATCTTCATGGACGGCGGCGGAATCATTGAACAGGGCGATCCCCGAACGGTGCTCCAAGACCCGCAGCATGAGCGCACAAAGCAATTCTTGGCAAAGGTCATCTAGAGCTCATCGCTCCCCCAAAACGAAAAATCCAGAGGTTCGATAAGCATCGCCTCAGCCGTCCACGGATTCGGACAGCCCCAACGGAAAGAAGTACAACTAATGTCGCAACGCGTCTTGAGCGCCGCCGGGATGAAGCAGGCGGCCTACCGCCGGCTTCCCAAAATGATGTTCGACTTTCTCGAGGGAGGGGTCCTCGATGAAGTCACGGCTGCCCGGAACATCGAGGCCATGCAGTCCGTCACGTACCGCCAACGCGCCTTCCCCGACGTAGCCCACATGGACCTCTCTTCTTCCATGCTCGGACAAAAAACGGAGGTTCCCTTCTTCATCGGACCGATGGGCATGCTGGGCATGATCCATCCGGATGCCGATCCCGGTATCGCCCGCGCCATCTCGGATATGGGCGGAATTTTCATCCACAGTGCGTGGTCGGGTGTGGCTCTCCCTGAAGTTGTCGCAGCCGCAGCACCAGGTCGCGTGTGGGCACAGGTCCAATTCTGGAAGGACCGCCGCCACACCGAAAACCACCTCGCCGAGGCACAGAACCTTGGCATCGATGTGCTGGTTCTTCCAGGAGATTGCACCGTCGGTGAAGACCGGGAACGGGAAATGCAGCACGGAATGACCCGTCTGCCCCCGGCCCTCTCCTTCCCCGATATTGTTTCCTGCGCCATGCATCCGGGGTGGGTTGCCGGTGTCCTCTTCGGAGGTCGGAAAGCCACATACGGCAACTACCAGCCGGAGGGCCGCCCACTGAGGATGCCCGAAATGAAGCCGTTCATGAAAGCCAACAAAGACCTCACGGTCTCCTGGAAGGACGTTCAAAAGACACGGCAGCAGTGGCCTGGGAAGCTGGTCATCAAGGGCATCATGTGTGCTGAGGACGCCAGAATCGCCATCGACCTCGGCGCGGATGCCGTGTACGTCTCGAACCTGGGAGGTCGTCAGTTTGACCGAGGCGCGGCCACGATCAGTGTTCTCGACGAAGTGGTGGCGGAAGTCGACGGCCAGGTGGAGGTCTACTGTGACGGAGGTGTCCAACGCGGGTCCGACGTGTTGAATGTGCTCAGCCGAGGTGCGCAGGCCGCAGGTATCGGCCGGGCGGCAGCGTACGCGCTGGCCGCAGGCGGAGGAAAGGCAGCCGGTCAGCTCCTTGAAACCATGCGGGCAGAGCTACAGACCGCTATGGGCTTTTGCGGAGTCAACACCGTCGAAGGCATCAACCCGTCCGTTCGCCGCGAGCCCCTTCCCGAGAAGGCAGCCGCACTGTGAGCGATCTTCGGCGTTATCCCGAGACCGCAAAGCCCGGATCCCTGTCCAGCGATGTAACCGTGGTCGGAGGGCTCGCTTTCGTCACCTCCATCCCCACGGATTCCAACGGCCAACTGGCAGGGGAGACCATAGAGCAGCAGAGCGTAGCCGTCATTGAGAATATGCGAACAGACTTGGAGCGTTGCGGCTCGAACCTGAATCGAATCGCCCACCTGACTATCTACCTGACCGACATCGAGAACCAACGCGCAGGGTTCAACGAGATCTATCGGACGTACTTCGAGGAGACTCTGCCCGTCCGTTGCGCGGTCGGAGTAGCCCGTTTGGCCCGTCCCGGCATGCATGTCGAACTTACGGCCGTGGCGGCTGTCTGAAGCTCCCGCCGGGGCACACTGCCCACCGATCGGGCCGCCAACGGCATCGGTTGCAGCGCAGTTGATAGTTCTCTCGTGAGCTGCAACCGATGCCTTTCCTATGAGCTAAACCTCCGCCACCGGAGCCGCGAACTGGGCCTCGTACAGGCGCGCGTAGGCCCCGCCGGCCTCCAGCAGTGACGCGTGTGTCCCCTGTTCCACGATCTGGCCGGCCTCCATGACCAGGATGAGGTCGGCGTCGCGGATGGTGGAGAGCCGATGGGCGATGACGAACGAGGTCCGGTCGGACCGCAGCGCGCTCATGGCCTTCTGCACCAGCACCTCGGTGCGGGTGTCCACCGAGGATGTGGCCTCGTCCAGGATCAGCACCGACGGCCGGGCCAGGAAAGCCCGGGCGATGGTCAGCAGCTGCTTCTCCCCCGCGGACACATTAGAACCCTCGTCGTCGAGCACGGTGTCGTAGCCCTGCGGCAGGGACCGGACGAACCGGTCCACATACGTCGCCTTCGCCGCCTCCAGGATTTCGGCTTCCGTGGCCGAAGGCCGGCCGTAGGCGATGTTGTCCCGGATGGTCCCGCCGAACAGCCAGGTGTCCTGCAGCACCATGCCCATCCGCGAGCGCAGCTCGTGCCGGGACATCAGCGCCACGTCCACCCCGTCCAGGGTGATCCGGCCGGCGTCGAGCTCATAGAACCTCATCATCAGGTTCACCAGGGTGGTCTTGCCCGCCCCGGTAGGCCCTACGATCGCCACCGTCTGCCCCGGCTCGGCCACCAGCGAAAGTGATGAGATCAGCGGCTTGTCCGGCGAGTACGCGAAGGACACGTCCTCGAACACCAGCCGTCCGCGCGTCGACTCCGGCGTGACCGGCGCGTCCGGGTCGGTCAGCTGTTCCTCGGTGTCCAGCAGCTCGAAGACCCGCTCCGCCGAGGCCACCCCGGACTGCAGCAGGTTCGCCATCGAGCCCAACTGCGCCAGCGGCTGGGTGAACTGCCGCGAGTACTGGATGAAAGCCTGCACGTCGCCCAGCTGCATCGCCCCGGACGCCACCTGCAGGCCGCCCACCACCGCGATCCCCACATAGACCAGGTTCCCAATGAACGTCATGGCCGGCATGATCAGCCCGGAAATGAACTGCGCGCCGAAGCTCGCCTGATACAGCTCCGCGTTCTTCTGCCGGAACGTCTCCTCCACCTCGCGCTGCCGGCCGAACACCTTCACCAGCGCGTGCCCGGTGTACGTCTCCTCGATCTGACCGTTCAGCTCGCCGGTGTTCTTCCACTGCGCCACGAACAGCTTCTGCGAGCGCTTGGCGATCAGCGCCGTCGTCACCAAGGTCAGCGGAATGGTCACCAGCGCGATGATCGCCAGCGTGGGCGAGAGGATCACCATCATCACCAGCACCCCGGCCACGGTCAGCAGCGAGGTCACCGCCTGGCTGATGGACTGCTGCAGGCTCTGGGAGATGTTGTCCACGTCGTTGGTGACCCGGCTGAGCAGCTCGCCGCGCTGCACGGTGTCGAAGTAGCGCAGCGGCAGCCGGTTGATCTTCGCCTCGATCCGCTCGCGCAGCCGGTACACGGTCCGCTGCACCACGCCGTTGAGGATGTATGCCTGCATCCACATGAACGCGGACGCCAGCACGTACAGCGCCAGCGCCCACAGCAGCACCGAGGACAGCGCCGTGAAGTCGATCCCGGTGCCCGGCGTCAGGTTCATGGCGCCGAGCATGTCCGCCTTTTGGTTTTCCCCCGCGGCGCGCAGCTGGGTGATCAGCTGGTCCTTGGTCACCCCGGCGGGCAGTTGCTTGGAGACGACGCCGGCGAAGATCAGGTTGGTCCCCTCGCCCAGGAGCCGCGGGCCGATCACGGAGAACGTCACGCTGACGACGGCGAGGAGCAGTACCAGCGTCAGCCAGAGCCGCTCGGGGCGGAGTTCGCCCAGCAGCCGCTTCGCGGACGGGCCGAAGTTCATCGCCTTTTCCGCCGGGACGTTCATCCCGGCGAACGGGCCGCCGCGGCCGGGACCGCCGGCCGGTCGGGGAATGCGGAGCGGGGCCTCCTTGCCGGTGCCGGGTCCTCCGGAACCGCCGGGAGCAGGAGTGCCGCCGGGGCGCGGGCCACCCGGGCCGTGCCCGCCCGCGTTGCCGCCGCCGGACCCCGCGCCGCCGCCCGCCGTCGGCGTCTGCGATTCGACCTTGCTCATACCGCCTCCTCCGCCGCGAGCTGGGAGTTCACAATCTCGTTGTACGTCTCCGAGGTCTCCAGCAGCCCCTCATGCGTGCCCTGCGCGACGATTCGGCCGTCGTCGAGCACCAGGATCCGGTCCGCGTCCGCGATGCTGGAGACCCGCTGGGCGATGATCACCAGGGTCGCCCCGGCGGTGTGCTGCTTGAGCGCCTGCCGCAGCCGGGCGTCCGTGGCGGTGTCCAGCGAGGAGAACGAGTCGTCAAAGATGTACAGCTCGGGCCGTTTCACCAGGGCCCGGGCAATCGCGATCCGCTGCCGCTGCCCGCCGGAAACGTTGGTGCCGCCCTGCGAGATGGGCGCGTCCAGGCCGCCCTCCATCTCGCGGACGAAGTCCTCGGCCTGGGCGATGGCGAGGGCCTGCCAGAGTTCGTCCTCGGTGGCGTCGGGCTTGCCGTAGAGCAGGTTGCTGCGGACCGTGCCGGAGAACAGGTATGGCTTCTGCGGGACCAGGCCGATGTGCCCCCAGAGCAGGTCCGGGTGCAACTCGCGGACGTCCACGCCGTCGATCCGGACCGAGCCGGAGGTGGCGTCGAAGAGCCGCGGCATCAGGTTCACCAGGGTGGTCTTGCCCGAACCGGTGGAGCCGATAATCGCCGTCGTCTGCCCGGCGCGGGCCGTGAAGCTGACTTCGGAGAGGACCGGTGCCTCGGCGCCCGGGTAGGCGAATCCGACGTCGCGCATTTCCAGCTCGCCGCGGGCGGCACCGGCGAGGCTGACCGGATGCGCGGGCGGGCGGACGCTGGATTCGGTGCCCAGCACCTGCCCGATCCGGTCCGCGGAGACGGCGGCGCGCGGGATCATGACCGCCATGAACGTGGCCATCATGACGGACATCAGGATCTGCATGAGGTAGCTCAGGAACGCGATCATGGTGCCCACCTGCATGGACCCGTCCTCGATCCGGTACGCGCCGAACCAGATCACCGCCACGGAGGAGACGTTGAGGACCAGCATCACCGACGGGAACGCCAGCGCCATCAGCCGGCCGGCGCGCAGTGCGGTGTCCGTGACGTCCGCGTTGGCACGGCCGAAGCGCTCCGTCTCGATGTCCTCCCGGACGAACGCGCGGACCACGCGGATGCCGGTGAGCTGTTCGCGCAGCACCCGGTTCACCGTGTCGATCCGGGTCTGCATCAGCCGGAACAACGGCACCATCCGGCTCACGATCAGGCCCACCGCCAGCAGCAGCACCGGGACGCTGACCGCGATCAGCCAGGACAGCTGCACGTCCTGCCGGATGGCCATGATGACGCCGCCGATGCTAAGCATGGGAGCGGTGACCATCAGGGTGGCGGACATCAGCACCAGTTGCTGAACCTGCTGGACGTCGTTGGTGGAGCGGGTGATCAGGCTGGGCGCGCCGAAGCGGGTAACCTCCTGCTCGGAGAATTCGGCCACCCGGGTGAAGATCGCCCCGCGCACGTCCCGGCCCAGCGCCATCGCGGCCTTCGCGCCGAAATAGACGGCTGCGATGGTGCAGGCGATCTGCAGCAGCGTGATCATCAGCATCTGGCCGCCGGTGCGCAGGATGTAGTCCGTGTCCCCGCGCGCCACGCCCTGGTCGATGATGTCCGCGTTCAGGGTGGGCAGGTACAGCGAGGCGATGGAGGCGGCCAACTGGAAGACGACGACGGCGAGCAGCAGCGCGCGCTGCGGCCGCAGGTACTGTACGAGCAGTTTCCAGAGCATCCGGTCTCCACTTCTGAAAGCGCCACTCTCAGCGTCCCCACGCGCTGCTGGTTCGAACGCCAGTCTACGTCCGGATGCTGGGCGTGAACCGGGTTCCTCTCAGGGCGGACGTACCGCGGAATCTGGCCGGATCAGGGCGCCGCAGTCGCCCCCATGAAAGACGCCGGGCGTTCGGTGCTTGTGCTCCACGTAGGCCGGGAATAGCCTCCCAACCAGCGGTTCACCACCACACGGGAGGGATTCCATGCTGAGGCAGGTCGCGGAGGGCGTTCTGGTGCACGTGAGCGAGTTCCTTCAGAGTAACTGCGTGGTCGTCCAGGGCCGCGGCGGGGTTCTGCTGATCGACCCCGGCATCACGCGCACCGAACTGGCCGGCCTCGCTCACGACGTCCGCGAGCTGGGCCAGCCCGTCGTGGCAGGCTTCGCCACGCACCCGCACTGGGACCACGTCCTGTGGCACGAGGCCTTAGGCGACGCGCCCCGCTACGGCACGGCCCGGTGCGGGGCTTCGCTTCAGGCCTTGCTGTCCACGGGGGACTGGCAGGACCGCGTGGCCGGTGTCCTGCCGCCCGAGTTCGTCGACGAGATTCCGATGGAGCTGTTCGGGCTCATCACCGGTCTGCCCGACAACGCGTCGCATATTCCCTGGGACGGCCCCTCCATCCGCATCATCGAGCATCGGGCCCACGCCCGGGGCCATGCGGCGCTGCTCATCGAGGACCGCCGTGTCCTGGTTGCCGGCGACATGCTCTCCGACGTCCTGACGCCGTTCCTCGACCTCAACGCCGAGGATCCCATCGCCGACTACCTCGCGGCGCTGCAGCTGTTCGACGGCGTGGCCGACGGCGTCGATGCCGTCATCCCCGGGCACGGCTCGGTGGGCGGAACCGGGGAACTGCGGGAGCGGATCAGCCGGGACCGCGCCTTCGTGGAGGGCCTTCGCGCCGGCGGCGCGCAAGGCTCGCCCGGAAGTACCAGCTAGGAGGCGGGGTCGGCGTCGTGCCGTGCCGGGTGCTGTCCGTCGGTGGCGGCGCGGCCTTCGTGGCCGCCGTCGTTCTTCTTCCCGAAGGGCAGCACCTTGAGCAGCGGCGTCAGGACGGTCATGACCACCAGGCCCCAGGCGAGTCCCAGGACGGCCGAGCACAGGGTGTTCACCAGCCAGGCAAGGAACCCGCCCACCACGGCGACGCCGGCGACGGGGTGTTGGAGGGCGTGGACCAGGTCGTAGGGGCCGTGCCAGCCGAGGTCGTGGGCGCCCTGCAGCATGATGTGCCCGCCCACCCAGAGCATGGCGCCCGTTCCGATGACGGTGATGGTGGTCAGGACCTTCGGCATTCCCCGGACCAGGAGCTCCCCGAAGCGCTTCGATCCGGCGGAGTCCTTGGTCGTCAGGTGCAGGCCGATGTCGTCCATCTTGACGATCAGCGCGACGGCGCCGTACACGGCCGCGGTGATCGCGATGGCGACAGCCACCAGGACGACAGCGCGGACCCACAGCGATTCGGCCGCCACCTCGTTCATGGCGATGACCATGATCTCGCAGGACAGGATGAAGTCGGTGGTGATGGCGCCCTTGGTGACCTTGGCTTCGGCCTCCGGGCCCCGGTCCACCGCCGGGGTGTCCTCATCCGCCTCGTGCTGGCCGCGGAGCTTGTGCCAGATCTTCTCGGCGCCCTCGTAGCAGAGGTAGGTACCGCCGGCCATGAGGATGAACGGGATGATCCACGGGATGAAGGCGCTGATGAGCAGCAGGGCCGGCAGGATGATCAGGAGCTTGTTGCGCAGCGAACCCCGGAAAATCTTCCAGATCATCGGCAGTTCGCGGGACGGGTCCGCGCCGGACACGTACTGCGGGGTCACGGCGGCGTCGTCAATTACGACGCCGGCGGCCTTGGCACCGGCTTTGGCCGCGCCCGCCGCGACGTCGTCCACCGAGGCGGCGGCGATCCTGGCCAAGGCGGCGATGTCGTCCAGCAGGGCGACCAGACCGCCGCTCACCGGGCGCTTCCGGGCTGTCGAGAGTCAGAAGGAAGGTCGCGGCAGCCTCTGTCCAGGCACGTTGTCGGCATCTCCGAAGTATATGCGGGCGCCTCCTCAGACGCGGAGCCAGCGGAGGCCGTGCGGCTCCAGGGTCAAGCCGTCCCGGAGGGTGACCCGTCCGCCGCCGATGAGGTCCTCGGCCGTGTCCGGCATCCCGCCGAGCGTCGCGGCGTCGAGGTGCTGGGCGGTGTCGCCGAAGTTGGCGAGCACCAGGATGGTGGATTCCCCGCCGCCGGCAGTCCCCGGGCGCTGGTAGCCCAGCATGTGCGGGTTGTGGGTGTGGAACGGGATCAGGCGGCCGCCCGCGAACTCGGGGGTCCGCCGTCGCACGTCGATCAGGTGGGTCAGCCCGGCGAAGATCTTCCCGGCGTCCGTTGCCGGGTCCGTCCGTTCGGCGTACCGCTCCGCCGGGTACTCCGGACGTCCCACCCAGCGGCTGTCCTCGGCCTTGGCCGGGTCCTGGCGGTAGGCGTAGTCGTTCAGCTGCCCCACCTCGTCGCCCAGGTACAGCAGCGGGATGCCGCCGGTGCTGAGGACGATCGAGTGCGCCAGCAGGATCCGCGCCACAGCGGAACCGTCACCCGCCTCGAGCCCGGCGAGGGACGCCGTCGTGCCCGAGACGCGGCAGTCCCCGGTGCGCGGGTTGTCCTGGAACGGCACGCCGCGGGCAAAACTGTCCGGGAACCGGTTGACGAAGAAGGCGTTGAGGAAGCTGCGGTGGTCGTGGCCGTTTATGCCGAACTCGGCGGCGTCCTCGTCGGAGAAGGTCCAGCCGATGTCGTCGTGGCTGCGGACGTAGTTCACCCAGGCGGTACCGTCCGGGATGTGGTGGCGGCGTTCCAGCGCCTGGGCCAGCAGGTTCACCTCGCGGGTGGC
The DNA here is from genome assembly GCF_040686595.1 of Arthrobacter sp. NPDC080082. Lineage (NCBI taxonomy): Bacteria > Bacillati > Actinomycetota > Actinomycetes > Micrococcales > Micrococcaceae > Arthrobacter > Arthrobacter sp. NPDC080082. The sequence goes on from NZ_JBFBKQ010000001.1 coordinate 750,320, forward strand.
CAGCGTGTTCCAGATCAGGGCCATCTGCAGCGGGTTGTAGCTGAGCTGGCACTCCCCCGGGCTGATGTACTGCACCACCTCGTCCGGGTGCACGATCGCCTCGGACTTGAACAACAGCGACGGCGCCGCGAGCCTGCACACGGCGTTGAACGCCTGCAGCAGCAGGTGCGCCTCCGGCAGGCTCTCGCACGGGGTGCCCAGCTGCTTCCAGATGAACGCCACCGCGTCCATCCGCACGATGTCCACGCCCTGGTTGGCCAGGTAGAGCATTTCCCCGGCCATGGCGCGGAACACCCGCGGGTTGCGGTAGTTCAGGTCCCACTGGAAGGAGTGGAAGGTGGCCCAGATCCAGCGCCCGTCCTCCAGCTGGATGAAGGAGCCGGGGTGGTCATCCGGGAAGATCTCCCGGACGGTCTCCTCGTACGCGTCAGGCATGGTCCGGTCCGGGAAGATCAGGTAGAAGTCCTCGAAGCCGGGTTCCCCCGCCACGGCCTTGCGCGCCCAGTCGTGTTCGTTGGAGGTGTGGTTGAAGATGAAATCCACCACCAGGGCGATGCCGTTCTCCCGGAGTTCGCGGGCGACGGCGGCGAGCTCGGCCATGGTGCCCAGGTCCGGGTTGACGTCGCGGTAGCTGGAGACGGCGTAGCCGCCGTCCGAGTTCTCCTCCGGGGCGCGGAACAGTGGCATCAGGTGCAGGTAGGTCAGGCCCAGCTCCCGGAAGTACGGGATGCGGGCGCGCAGGCCGGAGAGGTCCCCGGCGTAGAGGTCCACGTAGCAGACCCCGCCCAGCATGCCGTTGGACTGGAACCAGTCCGGGTCCGCCGCGCGGGCCGCGTCCAGGGCCTTCAGGTCAGCTGGCCGGTCCTGCCAGGACGCCGCCGCGTCGAGGACCAGCTGCCGCAGTTCGGCGTCGCCGTCCGGGCCGTAGATCCGCCGGAACAGGGACTCCAGCCGGGGGAATTCGGCGTCGAACCGCTCCTGAAACGCTTCCCAGTCCCGGTCCGTGGTGCCGAGCCGGCGGGCGGCGGCCACCTCGGAGGCCAAGGTTGCGCGGATGCTGTCTCCGGGCACGGTTCCGGGGGAAGTGGTGGGCGGCACGGTGCTCCTTCGCTGCGGTGGCGGCCGACGGCGTGTGCGGCCCTGGAGATAAGGCTGTGGCCTGGGCGCGGCGTTGTCCATCCCGGACCGCGGTCCGGGCGTCAGAATCTGTGGCGACGGTCACGATGGCCGGCCGATCGTCAGCCTGATTACTACCTCCACCGCGCGCCGGTTCGACCCAGCCTCCCCGATGGCGTAGACATGAGGACCATGACCTCTACCCAGACACCGTCTCCGCTGGAAACCCCCGCCGCGGCTTCCGCCCACGCAGCACTCTTTTCCGAACCCGAGGTCGTCACCGCCGTCGTCGTTCCCGGCCTGGATCCGTCCAAGGTCGCCGCGCAGTTCTCCGACCCGCTGTAGCCTGCGTCTGGCGGGCTTCCTAGGTTGAAGCCGGCCAGTCGGACCCCACGGCGAGCCACGCACGGTCGATGGCCGCCAGGGTGTCGGCGTCCAGTGGTCCGCCGGCCACAGCCGCGATGTTGTGCCGCAGGTGCTCCAGCTTGGCCGTGCCCGCGATGGCGGTGTGCACGCCGGGCGCGTACACCGTGAACCGCAGGGCGAATTCGGCCCAGTCCAGGGCCCCGGGGTCCAGCTCGAGGGCCCGGAGCCGTTCCCAATAGAGCTCGGCGTAGTTTCCCACCGGCCGCTCGGGGAACCGCCAGGGTGCGTTTGCGATCGGACGCTTGGCGATGACGCCCAGCTCGGGTTGCTTGCCCACGACGTTGCGCAGGTTCCACTGATCGGCGATGTTGACGCTGGTTTCGATCGCGCCGAACCGGCCCGACTCCGCTGCGAAGGCCAGCGCCTCGTTGTCCCCGCTATAGCCGGCGACGCCGATCTTGCCGTCGGCGACGGCCCGGTCCAGCGTGTCCTGCAGGTCGCCGCGCCGCAGCACGTCGAGCGGGCAGGAGTGCAGGTAGAAGATGTCTAGGCGTTCGGACTGCGTCAGGCGCAACGACCGTTCGATGCTTTCCCGCACGCTGCCCGGCGACCAGTCCCGTTGGCCGTTGATCTTCGGGCCGCCCTTGGTGGAGAGGACGAACTCCTCCCGCCGGTGGCCAAGGTGCCGGCCGATGCGCTCCTCGCTCAGCCCGTAACTGGCCGCGGTGTCGATCAGCGTGACACCCAGATCCAGTGCCCCGTTGAGCACGTCAGCGGCGTCGCGCTCGGTGACGTCGGATTCCCCGATCTGGCCGGCACCGAGCCCCACGATGGAGACATCCAATCCGGTATCGCCGAACGGCCTTTTCTCCAGCATTGTCGCTCCCTTGTCTCCGGCCATGCCCACCCTCGCGGGGTGGGCCGGTCATCAGTCTCGTGGGGAAGCGTTGACGCTCCCCGCCCTCAGGCTATCCGCCGTGCACCGCAGACCGGGCACGGCGGACAGCCTGTGGGACGCCCGTCCTAGTTGGTGGTGAGGACCACGCGGAAGCGGGCCTTGCCGGACATCATGTGGTCGAAGCCCTCCGCCGCCTTCTCCAGCGGGTAGGTCTCGATCATCGGGCGGACCCCGGTGAGGGCGGAGAAGCGGAGGGTGTCCTCGGAGTCCTTCGCGGTGCCGGAGGCGTGGCCGTTGACGGAGCTGCTGCCCATCACCAGGCTGGCCGCGGAAACCTCAAGGTTTTCGTGCGGGACGCCCAGGACCACCAGGCGGCCGCGCGGGGCCAGGCCGCCGACGGTGCCGGACATCGCCGCGGCGTCCGTGACGGTGGCGAGGACCACCTTGGCGCCGCCGAGCTTCTTCAGTTCCTCCGCGACGTCGGACGAGGTGCTGTCGATGTAGTGATGCGCGCCAAGCTCCTTGGCGAACGATTCCTTCTCCGAACCGCGGGCGATCGCCACGACCTCGAAGCCCATCTTCGCGGCGAACTGCACACCCAGGTGGCCCAGGCCGCCCAGGCCGAGGACGGCGACGACGTCGCCCGCGCGGGCGCCGCTGTGCCGCAGGCCGTTGAAGGTGGTGACGCCGGCGCACATCAGGGGCGCGGCCTCCTCGAAGCTCAGCCCCTCCGGGATGGCGGCCAGGGCGTCGGCCGGGGCCACGAGGTACTCGGCGTAGCCGCCGTCGGCGCTCAGGCCGGTGGTCTTGCCCACGGAGCAGGTGATGAAGTCGCCGCGGCGGCAGGAGTCGCACTCGAAGCAGGCGCCGCCGAACCAGCCGACGCCCACGCGCTGGCCGGCTTCCCACCGGGTGACGCCCTCGCCCACGGATTCGACCGTGCCGGCGACCTCGTGGCCGGGGACGCGGGGGTAGGAGGACGCGAAGCCGGCTGCGGCCATGGCGTCGGAGTGGCAGATACCGCTGGCGTGGACCTTGACCAGGACGTGGCCGCGGGGAACCTCGGGGACCTCCCGGTCGACTGTTTCGAAGGAGGAGCCGGGGGCTGCAAACTGGATGGCTTTCATGGGGGTGCCTTTCCATAGTTCTCGATGGCGGCCCGGGTGGGGAGAGCCGGGCCGTTCAGTCATGCGGGGGCACACGGCAGCGGTGCCGGCCGGCCGTCATGGCCAACCGGCACCGCGATAACCGCAGGCCCGTCCGTCAGTTTACGACCGGAGGCTGGGCGTGGGCAGGGTGGAATTTTCCTAGTGAGCCAGTGCCGGCTGCGGCGCCTTGACCGGCTCCGCCGGCTGGCCGGCGCCGGGGGTCGCGACGGCGCCCGCCGGGGCTTCGGTGCCGTGCCCGGCGTCGGCCGCCACGCTGCCGCCCGCAGGAGCTTCGGTGCCGTGCCCGGCGGCGGCCGCGTCGGCGTCGGCCTCCGTGGGAACGAACCCGGCCTTGAGCTCGCGGTGCAGGGTCACGGTGTCCAGCGACTTCTGCCACTTGGCGACGGCGATGCAGGAGACGATGTTGCAGACGGTGCTGGTCAGGGCGCGGGCCTCGCTCATGAAGCGGTCGATGCCGACGATCAGGGCCACGCCGGCCACCGGGAGGGTGGGCATGACGGTCAGGGTCGCCACCAGGGCCACGAAGCCGCTGCCGGTCACGCCGGCCGCGCCCTTGGAGGTCAGGAGCATCATGCCGAGCATCACCAGGATCTGGCCCCAGCTGAGCTGGATGTCGCACGCCTGGGCTATGAACATGGAGGCGAGGGTCAGGTAGATGGCCGTGCCCGAGAGGTTGAAGCTGTACCCGGTGGGGACCACCAGGCCCACGACACTCCGGTCGCAGCCGACGCGCTCCAGCTTGGAGAGCAGCCGCGGCAGGACGGGCTCGCTGGAGGAGGTGGCCAGGACGATGAAGAACTCGTCCTTGAAGTAGCGCAGGGTCTGCCAGAGGCTGAAGCCGGTGATCCGGGCGAGCAGGCCCAGGCCGACGACGACGAACACGATGCAGGCGGCGTAGAAGGCCACGATCAGCATGCCCAGGTTGCCGATGGAGTGCGCGCCGTACTTTCCGACGGTGAAGGCCATGGCGCCGAAGGCACCCAGCGGGGCGACCTTCATGATGTACCCGAAGACCACGAAGAGCATCTTGTTGAAGCTGTTCACCACGGTCAGGGCCACCTGGCCGGGGGCGCCGAGCTTGCTGAAGGCGAATCCGCAGAGCATCGCGATGACCAGGACGGGCAGCACCTCACCGTCGGCGAAGGCGCCCACGAAGGTGGTGGGGATGATGTTCAGGAAGAAGTCCACGGGGTTGCTGCTGGGCAGCTGACTGGTGTACTTCGCGGCCACCGAGGAGTCCAGGTGCGCCGGGTTGATGTGCATGCCGGTGCCGGGCTGGATGATCATCACCGCGGCCAGTCCCAGGGCCAGGGCCACCGCGGTCAGCGCGTAGAACAGGCCGAGGGAGCGGAGCAGTGTGGGCCGGACCTGCTTGGTGTCCGTCAGGGAGGTGATGCCGCCGACGATCGTGCAGAAGACGATCGGGGCGATCATGAACTTCACCAGCTTGACGAACCCGTCGCCGATCGGTTTCAGCCCGGCGCCGAGATCCGGCCAGAGGGAGCCCACCAGGACGCCGAGGGCGACGCCGATGAGGACCTGGACGTAGAGATGCCCGAGGATGGATTTGATCTTCATTGAACAACTTCCTTGCTGAATGCGGCCCTCTCATGATGACAGGGCAACAGGTACGGGTGCTAGGCGGAGATGCCAGATGACCTGGCGACGTCAATATCGGCCGTAGCGAGGTGCCGGGCCGCGCGGTGCAGCGCGACTTCGGTGATGGAGCCGTCGTCCCCGGCGACGACTTCCGTGGTGACCACGCCGGCGGGGGTGCCGATGCGCAGCAGGCGGGAGGTGCCCGGGGCGAGTTCCGGGGCCTGGCGGAGCAGCCCGGCCGGAACGGAGCCGGGCAGGGCCGCGGCCAGGGAGACGGCCACCGCGGAGGTGAGGCCGATGGCCGGGTGCGGGGCGAGCATGGAGAGCATGCGGACCCGCAGGTCGTGGGAGTCCGCGGTGACCAGGGTGCCGTCCGCGGCGGTGTAGTCGCCCGGTTCGTCGACGACGCCGACCTTGGGTACGGCGTTCTGCGGCGGGTCCTCCGGCTTCCGCAGGCCCATCCTCAGGCCCGCCGCGGCCCGGGCCGCCACCAGGGTTCCGAGCTGCCCGGCGAGGTTGCCGGTCATGTCGGAGAGGTCCACGCCGGCCTGGTCGGCGGGAATCAGGACCGCGGGGGCGCCGGCGTCCACCAGTGTTGCCGCCACGGAGCGTGGACCGAGGTCGATGCTGTCCGCCGGGGCGTCGGTGGGCAGGACGGCGCCGGTGCTGCGGCCCCAGGGGCCGTGGAAGGACAGGCTGACGGGGACGCCGACGGCGGAGCTGCCGGGAACCCGGGCCAGTCCGGACTTCGGGACGGTGCCGCCCGGGGTGGGGACGGTGCCGCTGAGCACGGCGCCGGTGTTGAGGTTGCGCATCCGGACCCGGGTGAGTCCGTCCGCGGCGGGGACGATGCCCGTCTGCACGGCGAACAGGGCGATAGCCGTGGCGCAGTTGCCGCAGTTGGAGCCGAGCTCCACGGTCCGGTCCCCGATCCCCACCTGGGCGAACAGGTAGTCCAGGTCCGCGTCCTCTCCGGGGGTGGCCCAGATGACGGCGGCCTTGGAGGTGGTGGAGGTGCCGCCGCCGACGCCGTCGAGCTGCCGGGCGTCCGCCGCGCCGAACGCGTCGGCGAGCAGTTCGCGGATTTCTTCCCGGTTGGTTGCGAACGGGGCGACGTCTTTCGCGTCAAACAACCAGCATTTGCTGGTCCCGCCCCGATACCAGTGGCCTCGCAGTCCCACGGTGTTCTCCTTCATGTGGTGCAGATGGTTCATCGCGCATCCCTGCGCTTCCCTCTCTACGATCCGGCAGCGGAGGCTTCAGCACAATCACGATAAATTCCACACCTATTCACTTTTGCTAAAGTCAGGGAATGGCAAAGCTTGATCTTCACCGGCTCCACCTGCTCCGCGAAGTGCACCGTTCCGGGTCCCTGACCTCCGCGGCGGCGGCCCTGTCCTTCACCACTTCCGCCGTCTCGCAGCAGATCGCGAAGCTCGAACACGAGGTGGGAGTGTCCCTGGTGGACCGGCAGCCGCGCGGCGTTGTCCTGACCGAGGCAGGGCTGGCGCTCGTGGGCTACGCGGACAGCATCGACCGCACCATTGAGGCGGCCCGGGCGGAAATGGACGAGTTCGCCGGGCTCCGCCGGGGACAGCTGCGGATGGGCACCTTCCCCACGGTGGGCGCCTCGCTGATGCCGGATGTGGTGCTGGCGTTCCGGGCCCGGTACCCGGACGTGGCAGTGACAGTGATCAGCGCCCGGCGCGAGGGGCTGCTGGAGTCGCTGCGCCGGCGCGACGTCGAGCTGACCCTGCTCTGGGACTACCCCTGGCAGGAGATCGCGGACGAGGACCTCTCCCTGGTCCGGTTGATGAATGACCCCACCATGCTGCTGGTGCAGCGAGACCACCCACTGGCCGGGAAGAAGTCGGTGCGGATCGAGTCGCTGCGGGACCAGGAGTGGATTGTCCGGGATGAGCACCCGGTGGCGGACGTGCTCCGGCGGGTCTGCCGCGAGGCGGGGTTCGAGCCGCGGATCGCCTTCGACGCCAACGACTACCAGGAGACCCAGGGCATGGTGGCGGCGGGAATCGGGATCGCCCTGGCACCGCAGCTTGCGCTCAGCGCCCTGCGGCCAGACGTCGTCGCCGTCCCCCTTGCCGGCGCCCCGAAACGCCGGATCCTCCTGGCCCAGCTGGCCAACCGCCGGCTCAGCCCCGCGGCGCAGCAGGCCGCCGCGGTGTTCCGGTCCACGGCGAAGCGCCGGGCCGCGGGGCGTATAACGGAGTCACCGGCAACCGAGGAGCAGCCATGACCGCACCGCTTTCCGTCATCGTCTTTGACGTCAACGAGACCCTGTCCGACATGTCGCCGATGGGCGGCCGCTTCGAGGAGGTGGGAGCGCCGGTGGAGCTGGCCCCGCTCTGGTTCGCCTCCCTGCTGCGGGACGGCTTCGCGCTGGCCGCGGCCGGTAGCAACCAGGACTTTGCCGCGATCGGCGCGGCCGTCCTCCGGGAGCTGTTCGCCGGTGCTGAGTTGAACCGTCCGCTCGACGACGCCGTGCAGCACGTGATGGACGGCTTCGGCAGCCTGGGCGTCCACCCGGACGTCCCGGACGGGATCCGGTCCCTGGCAGCCGCCGGGTTCCGGCTGGTCACGCTCAGCAACGGTTCGGTCCGGATCGCCGGGAAGCTGCTGGACGACGCCGGGATCCGGGATTCGTTCGAGGCGCTGCTCTCGGTGGAAGATGCGCCCGCCTGGAAGCCTGCGCGGGCGTCCTACGAGTACGCGGCCGATAGCTTAGGCGTGGAGCCGGGAGAAATGCTGCTGGTGGCCGTGCACCCGTGGGACATCCACGGCGCGGCCCGTGCCGGGCTGCGGACCGCCTGGCTGAACCGGTCCGGCCACGGCTACCCGGCGCATTTCGAGGCGCCGGACATCACCGTCGCGGCGTTGACGGAGCTTCCGGCGGCGCTGGGCTCCTCCCGGGGCATACTGTGATCATGAAATTCACCACCACCATCCAGGGCAGCGCCACAAAAACCGGAATCGTCGTGCCGCAGGAGGTGGTCGACGCACTGGGCGCCGGCCGGAAACCGCCCGTGGTGGTGACCATCAACGGGGCCAGCTACCGCAGCAGCATCGCGGTGATGGGCGGGCAGAACATGATCGGCGTCAGCGCCGCCAACCGGGCCCTGACGGGCGTGGCCGGCGGCGACACGGTGGAGGTCGACGTCGAGGTGGACACCCAGCCGCGCGTCGTCGAGGTCCCGGAGGACCTGGCCGCCGCGCTGGAGGCGGACCCGGAGGCGAAGGCGTTCTACGCGACGCTGAACTACAGCAGCCAGCGCCGGTACGTGGAGCCGCTGGCCGACGCAAAGACGGCGGAGACCCGAGCCCGCCGCGTGGCCAAGGTGGTGGCCGACCTCCGGGCCGGGAAGAAGTAGCTTCCCCGTTAGGGGCGGCTCCCGGCGTCGTCCCCGTTTCCTACCGGTCGCTAACCTCCAGGCCATAGCGCCGCTGCCCCAGCACGGCCTTGAAGGCCGCGTCCTCCGAGGCGGCGGAGAAGGGGCCGAAGCGCCCCTCCACGGCCCAGCGGGTGTCTTGGTCGATGAGATCCGCGTTGATCCGGGCCCCGCTCATGACACCATCGGCTGCCGCGGTGACCACCTGCGCCATCGGGTTCGAGACGTTGCCGGCCGCGTACACGCCGCGGACGGCTGTGGCGCCACCCATCGGATCAGCCTCCACAAACCGGCCGGCCCCCGACGGATGCGGCTGTGACGTCAGTCCAAGGGACTCAAGAAGGTGGGAGCGGGCCTCCAGCCGGGACGCGACCGCCACCGCCTGGACGTCGAAGGAGTGCCCCGAGCCGAGGGTGACGCCCCGCAGGACGCCGTCCGCGGCGTCGACCGAGGCCACCGGTCCGTCAACGACCGTGATGGAGCGGGCCGCCAGCTTTTCCCATTCCTCGTCGGTGGGTTCCACCGTGTCGTTGAGGAACAAGGTGATCTCCGTCGACCACTGGCGGAACAGCAAGGCCTGATGCATGGACAGCGGCCCCGTGCCCAGCACCCCGATCCGTTGCCCGCGGATCTCCCAGCCGTGACAGTAGGGACAGTGCACCACGCCCTTGCCCCACTGCTCCCGAATCCCCTCAATCGGGGGCAGCTCATCGGTCAGGCCGGTGGTGACCAGAAGCCGCCGCCCCGAAATCCGGCGCCCGTCGCCGGTCGTCACATCGAAACCATCGGGGGTGCGCCGGGCCGAGACCGCCTCGCCGTCGATCAGCGTTCCCCCGTAAGAAAGCACTTCCCGCCGGCCGGCGGCCAGCAGCTCGCCGGGCCTGATTCCGTCCCGGGAGAGGAACCCGTGCACGCCCGCCGCCGGCGCATTGCGGGGTGCAGCGGAATCAATGACCACCACCGAGCGCAGCGCCCGGGCCAGGGTGGTGGCCGCGCTGAGGCCGGCCGCTCCGCCGCCCACAATCACAACGTCACATCGCGTGTTTTCCATACTGCTGAGCCTCTCGATCTGTCGCTAAACCTCCCGCCGCCGCGGGCGGGGCATAGCAACAGCCTGATACTCCTGCGCTGAAACTGGCAAAGAAGTTTGCCATTCTGGCAAAATGGGCGCATGACAAACGACCTCGATGCAGTCCTCGGAGCAGTGGGCCCGCGGCTCAAGGCACTCCGCGTCGAACGGAACCTCACCCTCACCGAGGTTGCCGCCGCCTCCGGGGTGTCCGCCAGCACCCTGTCACGTCTCGAAGCGGGCCAGCGGCGGCCTAACCTGGAGCTCCTGCTCCCCCTCGCGCGGCTCTACGGGGTGCCCCTCGATGACATGGTTGACGCCCCGTCCACCGGGGATCCGAGAATCCACCTCAAGCCCATTACCCACGCCGGGATGACGGCCGTCCCGCTCACCCGCCGCCCGGGCGGTTTGCAGGCCTTCAAGATGGTCCTGGAAGGCGACGCCCGCGGGGAGGAACCGGATCCGCGCGTTCACGAGGGCTACGAGTGGCTCTACGTCCTCAACGGCAGGCTGCGCCTGGTCCTGGGCGACAAGGACTTCGAACTGCGCCCGGGCGAGGCTGCCGAGTTCGACACCCACACGCCGCACTGGTTTGCCAGCGCCGACGGCCGGCCCGTGGAGTTGATCAGCCTGTTCGGCCAGCAGGGCGAGCGGATGCACGTCCGCGCCCGGCCGAAGACTGCATCACCCGGGCACGGGCGGGACTAGCCCGGCAGGGGGCTCCTGATGGTTTCCGGTGGGGCCTAGCCGTTCAGCACCACGTTGACGGGCGGTTCGCCGGCCAGCATGAGGTCGATCTGGCGCTGCAGCAGCCTGCCCATGCGGGGGCGCATCGCGGCGGAGGCGCCGCCCACGTGCGGAGTGATGATGACGCCGGGAATCTCCCAGAGCGGGTGGTCGGCGGGCAGCGGTTCGGGGTCGGTGACGTCGACGGCGGCGCGGATACGGCCGGCGGAGGTGTGCTTGACCAGCGCGTCGGTGTCAGCCACCGGGCCACGGGCGATGTTGACCAGCAGGGCGCCGTCGGGCATTGCGGAGAGGAATGCGTCGTCGATCAGGTGCCGGGTGGAGTCGCTGAGCGGGACGCCCACGATCACTATGTCGTGTTCCGGCAGCAGGGCGTGGAGTTCGTCGATGCCGTGGATGGGTCCACGGTTATCGGTCCGGGCGCGGCTGGCCACGCGGGTCACCATGGTCTCAAAGGGCAGGAGCCGGTCCTCGATGGCCTTGCCCACGCCGCCGTAGCCCACGATCAGCACGCGCTGGTCCGCCAGGCTGGCGGTGGGCCGGCCCTCCCAGCGGCGTTCGCGCTGGTTCTGCAGGATGCGGGGGAACTCGCGCTGGCTGGCCAGGATCAGCGCCAGGGTCAGTTCCGCGGTGGAGGTCTCGTGCACGCTGGCGGCGTTGGCGAAGACGTGACCGTCCGGCAGGAACTCCGCCACGCCGTCGAACCCGATCGACTGGCTCTGCACCAGCCCCGTCTCCACGCCGTCCAGGCCGCGCAGCACCGCCGGGCCGCCCATGTACGGCGGCACCACAATGTCGAGCCGCGGCATGGGCGGTTCGCCGGAGAGGTCCCACTCCAGGACCGTGACGTCCGGGTCCGGGGTGAGGTAGTCGCGCAGGGTGGCATCCGGCAGGGAGACAGTGATTTTCCTAGGCATGGCAGCCAGCCTAACCGTACGGTCCGACCACGGCCCGCAGCGTCCGCCAGGCGGGAAGCTGGGAGTTGGCCCACACCTGTCCGGCCGGGCCGCGTGGGGCGTGGACTTCGCCGCCACCCGGGCCTACATTCGAGGCATCCCCCCGGCCTGCCGCCCAGGCCAGCACGTGAAAGGCCCGCCCCATGGACTCCCCCGCCCCCCGCAAGCCCGCACCGGAGAGCTCACGGGCCGGCACCGGGGGTGCCGGAATGGCACCATCCGGTGGGCCGCGGGTCAGCCCGCGGGTCCGGGCACGGCGCCGGATTTTGGCGGTGTGGTCCACGACGGCGCTGGTCCTGGCCGGGGCCATCACGGTCGGAACGGTGCGGACCGGCCCGGAACCGAAGACCGACTTCTGGGCCACGCTGAAGAGCCAGCTGCAGCCCCTGCCCGCCCGGGACGTCAAGGTGAACACGCCGCCGCCCGCCGCCGTCGACCTCTCCAGCGAGATCAAACGGATCCTGGCCGAGAATCCCGACTACCGGATCGGCGTCGTCGTGCAGGACACCCGGGGCGGCGAGCCGCAGCGCTTCGGCGACACCGCCGATTACACCGCAGCCAGCACCGCGAAAATCCTGACCGCGGTGGCGTACTACGCACTGGTGGAGCGGGGCGAACGCTCGCTGGAGTCCCGGCTGGGCAGCTACGACGCCGGCTTCCAGATCCAGGCGATGGTCAACACCAGCAGCGACGACTCCTGGTTGCTGCTGATGAAGGACATCGGCTACCCGGAGCTGATCACGTACGCGGCGTCGATCGGCATCAGCTACGACCCGGAACAGAACCTGCTGACCCCCGTCGAGATGGCGTCACTGCTCAAGCAGCTCTACGCCGGGCAGTTGCTCAGCCCCGAGCACACCGAGGAACTGCTGGGCTTCATGCAGCGCACCAACGACGAGGAGCTCATCCCCGCCGCGGTCCCGGAGGGCGTGACGGTGAGCCACAAGTACGGGCTGCTGGAGGGATTCGTGCACGACGCCGCCGTGCTCAGCTCCGGGAACGCCGCCTACGCCGTGGCGATCTACACCTGGGGCGGGTCCGACGCCGACAGTCCGGAGCGGATCGAGGTCTTCCACGAACTGACGACGGCGGTTACCGGGGCGCTGTTCCGGCGGTAGGGGCGGGGCGGCCCCGGCGTCACAATGCTGCGGGCGCCCGGTTCAGGGGCGCTCGCGCCGAGGGATCAGCGGCCGAAGAGCTTGGCGAAGAAGCCGGTCTTGGGCTCGTTCTCGTGGCCCTTGCAGCGGTCCGCGGCCTTGACGCCGCGCATCACCTGGTCAACGTGCTGGCCACAGCCGGCCCAAGTGGTCTTTCCGCATTTCCTGCAGGTCACTGCACGGCACATTCGCTACTCCCTTGTTGTAGGTCTTCGTAGCCTCAGTATACCCCTGGGGGTATTTTCTGCAAGCCGCAGGAACAGTCGGCCGCCACCGGTCGTTGCTCCCCTTTAGCGGGCGCTTCCCTTCAGCGGCGCAGCTGCCCGCAGAGACGTCAGACCGTACAGATCAGAACACGACAGTACCGAGAGGACCGCTCCATGGCTTACATCAAGGTTGGAACCGAGAACACCACCGACGTCGAGCTTTACTACGAGGATCACGGCAGCGGCCAGCCCGTAGTCCTGATCCACGGCTACCCGTTGGACGGCTCATCCTGGGAGAAGCAGACCACTGCGCTGCTCTCCGCAGGCTACCGTGTGATCACCTACGACCGCCGCGGCTTCGGCAAGTCCAGCAAGCCCACCGACGGCTATGACTACGACACGTTCGCTGCCGATCTGGACACCCTGATGAACGGGCTGGACCTGAACGATGCCGTCCTGGTCGGCTTCTCAATGGGCACCGGCGAGGTTGGCCGGTACCTGGGCCGCTACGGCTCCTCCCGGGTGGCGAAGGCCGTTTTCCTCGGCTCGCTGGAGCCCTACCTGCTGCAGGCGGACGACAACCCCGACGGCGTCCCGCAGTCCGTGTTCGACGGCCTGCTCGAAGCGGTCACCGCGGACCGGTATGCGTTTTTCACCGACTTCTTCAAGAACTTCTACAACAGCGACTCCTTCCTGGGCACCCCGCGGCTCAGCGAGGAGGTCATGCGCGCCGGCTGGAACCTGGCCAGCTCGGCCGGACCCACCGCGTCCGTCGCCGCCCAGCCGACCTGGCTGACCGACTTCCGCGCCGACGTCGCCAAAATCGATGTGCCTTCCCTGATTGTGCATGGCACCGCCGACAACATCCTGCCGATCGATGCCACGGGCCGGCGCTTCGCCAAGGCCCTGCCGAGCGCGGAGTACATCGAGATCGAGGGCGCGCCGCACGGCATGCTCTGGACCCACGCCGCCGAGGTCAACGAGGCGCTACTGGGCTTCCTGGCGAAGTAACTTCCGCGCCGATTCCCGCATTCCGCACCGATTCCGGACCGGTGCGCCCCTGACCCGGGGTGCGCCGATCCGGAACCGGCGCGGTTTTCCGTTTCCGGCGCGGTTAGGGACCACAACCGCGGTCAGAACAGGGCGCCGGTTACCGCGCCGGTGATCTGGTGGATGATGTCGGTCCGCTCGGGGACACTGTCCAGGTCGTCGCCCTTGGTGTAGACGACCAGGGCGTAGGCGCGGCCGTCCTTGGCGAGGATGCCGGCGTCGTGCAGTTCGCCGCCGAGCAGGCCGTACTTGTGAAACACGGTGATGCCGGCGGGGACGGCGGCCGGGATGAGGGTCTCATCGTTGGTGTCCTGCATAGTTGACAGCAGCTGGGAGGTGTCCGCGGGGTCAAGCAGCTTGCCGGAGTAGAGGTCGGTCAGGATGCGGGCCGTGTCCGCCGGCGCCAGGGTGTTGCTCTCCGGGGTGTACTGGATTCCCAGGGCGGACGCGTAGTCGGAGAGGTTGCTGTGGCCGATCGCGTCCATGATCAGCGACCAGGAATCGTTGTCGCTCTGCTGGACCATGGCCTGGAGCTGGAAGCCGGCGGAGTAGGCGCCGAGCGTTCCGGTCAGGGTCGCCTCCCCGGTTTCCACCAGATGGTAGTAGGCGGCCGCGGCCAAGACCTTGGCGGTGCTGGCGGCTTCGAACTGCTCTTCCACGCCGTATTGGTGCACCGCGTCGCCGGCCGTGATGTCCTGCAGCGCGACACCGATTTGGTACTCCGGGTTGGCGTCGATGATGGCGTTGATCTTCGCGTCGAGGCCGGCGTCGATCGTGCCAGCAGGGGTGGCAGTGGAAGCGGCTGCTGCGGGAGCGACTGAAGGGGCGGCGACGGCGGAGGCGGGCACCGGAGTTGCCGGGGAGGCGGGGGCAGGGGCGTTCACGGTGGGAGCGGCAGCCGCCACGGGCGACGACGGCGCCACGCGGGAGTTCGCGAGGGCATGGATACCGGTGGTCAGCAGCGCGCCCAGCAAGAGGGTCGAGCCCGCGAGGACAACAGCCCGTCGGCGCCGGAAAGTCCGGGAGGGCGTCGGCCCGGGTCTGTGGGCCGATGTGGTGGTGCGGCCCTGCCGGGACGTGCTGTTTTCCATGGGAACAAGCTAGCCCTCGAAGCTATGCCGGAGCTATGAAACGGCTGGAGCTTGGCCGCCCGTCAAGGCGGCGCTTCCAGCCCAAGCACGGGGCCGGATGCCTGGACCCGCTATGCCCCCGTGGCTAGACCTCGTCGTCCCAGGTGCCCTCGGCCGCGGTGTCTTCGGGCTTGCCTCCCGCGTGCTCGTCTTCCGGGCCGACGTAGGCGGCCGGGACGGTGCCTGCGGCCTGGGTCATCTGCTCCTCGCGGATGTTCCCGGCGGCTTCTGCTTCCGGCTGCGGCTGTTCCTT
This sequence comes from Arthrobacter sp. NPDC080082, assembly GCF_040686595.1. Classification (NCBI taxonomy): domain Bacteria; kingdom Bacillati; phylum Actinomycetota; class Actinomycetes; order Micrococcales; family Micrococcaceae; genus Arthrobacter; species Arthrobacter sp. NPDC080082. The sequence goes on from NZ_JBFBKQ010000001.1 coordinate 765,443, forward strand.
CGGGGCGGAGTCCGGGTCGCCGGGGCCACGCAGGCCGGAGGGTTCGGTTCCGGGCTGGTTCGGGTCGCTCATGGTGTGCCTTTCGTCCGCGGCTGGCGTTTACCCCACCCTAGCCCCGTGGGCCCCTGGGCGGGCGGTTACCGGGGCATCCCGGCGTCGAACAGTTCCTCCAGCCCGCGCTTGAATTCCGCCCGGCCACCGTGGGCCGGGTGACGGATCTTCGGGGCGTGGACGCCGCTGCGAAGCAGGCTCCGGTGGGCGATGTTGCCGACTGCCACCACGGTGGAGATTCCAAACAGCGCCATCAGTTCCTCCCGGAAGGGGATGCCCGCCGCCGCTTCGGCCGCCGAGGGGGTGCGGTTGGACTGCGGTTGGCCCGGCCGGTGGGTGTGCCAGGGGCAGGCGCTCCAGAGCAGGGGCAGGAAGTCGAGCTCAGCCTGGACCTCCCACATCACGGTGGCGGTCGGCTCGACGGCAACCCCGGCGGCGTCCGGCGGGACTTCGTAGCCCTGGTCCTTGCCGAACAGGCCGAAGTGGTTGGGCGCTCCGGTGAACATCGAACGGTTGGTGAACGGCACGCCGGTGAGCCGCATGCCGCGGAAACCCGGCGCCTCACCCAGCAGCAACACCGGTGGCCGCCGGTCCAACAGCGCCTGCAGGTAGAGCTCCAGGTTCCGGCGCCGGACGGCGTTCGCGGGAACGGTGTCGGCGAAGAAGTTGTTGCAGGCAGGGCCCGTTTCCGCGGCGGCCAGCCGCCGCACGAAACCGTGGATCGCCGCCGTCGTCATCGCCGCCGTCGTCATCGCCGCCGTCGCCATGGGCTGCGTCGTCAGGGGCCGCGTCGTCATGGGAAGTGCCAGCGGGATGAGCCGCTACCAGCGCGGGTGGATCGCCGCCCGGAAGTAGCGGTCGTAGATTTCGTGGACGCCGACGTCGAACGTGGCGTCGATGCCCCGGACGGATGCCGCCTCCGCGTTGGCCCGCGCCTGGTCCACGCTGCGGGCACCCGGGATCACCGTGCTGACGCCGTCCTGCGCCGCCACCCAGGCGAGCGCCGCCTGGGCGGTGCTGACGCCGTCGGGCACCAACTGCTCGAACTCCGCCACCGCCTTCAGCCCCTCCTCGAAATCCACGCCGGAGAACGTCTCGCCGACGTCGAACGCCGAGCCGCTCCGGTTGTAATTGCGGTGATCGTCCGGGGCGAACGTGGTCTCCGGCGTGTACTTGCCCGAGAGCAGCCCGGAGGCGAGCGGCACGCGGGTGATGATGCCTACGCCCGCCGCCTGCGCCGCCGGCAGCAACTCGTCCAGCGGCTTGAGCCGGAACGCGTTCAGGATGATCTGCACCGTGGCCGTGCCCTCGTGCCGGAGCGCCTCCATGGCCTCATCCACCCGCTCCACGCTGACGCCGTAGTGACGGATGGCGCCCTCCGCCACGAGCGTGTCCAGCGCATCGTAAACCTCCGCGTTGCTGTAGACGGCCGTGGGCGGGCAGTGCAGCTGGACCAGATCCAGCTGGTCAACGCCGAGGTTGCGGCGGGAGCGGTCCGTCCACGCGCGGAAATTCTCCAGGGTGTAATTTTCCGGCCGCTGCTCCACCCGGCGGCCCATCTTGGTGGCCACGGTGATGTCCAGGTCCGGGTTCGCGGCGAGGAAGGCGCCGATGGCCTGCTCGCTCCGGCCGTCCCCGTAGACGTCCGCGGTGTCGAAGAACGTCACGCCGGCCTCCGCCGAGGCGCCGAGAATGGCCTGCGCTTCCGCCGCGTCCACGGTGCCCCAGTCCGCGCCGAGCTGCCAGGTCCCCAGCCCGATCACGGAGACATTCCTACCGGTCTTGCCCAAGAGTCGCTGTTCCATGGTCCGACTATAGGCCCGGCCACCGACAGTGGAACATGGCGGGGACCGGCCGCGGGCTTGCTAGCCTGAGCCTGTGAAATACGAGTCGCTGTGGATCGGGATGCTCATCGGTGCGGCCATCGGCTATGCGGTCGGGGTGGCCACCGCGGACAAGCCCTTCACCGGGCTGCTCATCGGCGTCGCCGTCGGGGCCCTGGTGGGCCTCGCCGCGCGCCGCGACCCGCGCAAGCGCCGCTAGGAGCACCGCCATGACGTTCACCGTGAACTGCTCGATTCTCCTCACCGAACTCCCGCTGCTGGAACGCCCGGCCGCGGCGCGGGCCGCCGGCTTCGACGCCGTCGAATTCTGGTGGCCGTTCGCCACGTCCGTGCCCGGCGACGCCGAGGTGACCCGGTTCGAGCGCGCCATCACCGACGCCGGGGTGCAGCTGACCGGACTGAACTTCAACGCCGGGGACATGCCCGGCGGGGACCGGGGCCTAGTCTCGTGGCCGGGCCGGGAGGCGGAATTCCGGGACAACGCCGACGTCGTCGCCGGTATCGGCGCGCGGCTCGGCTGCACGCTCTTCAACGCGTTGTACGGCAACCGGCAGGACGGCCACACACCCGAATCCCAGGACGAGCTGGCGGTCTCGAACCTCGCCGCGGCGGCCGCGGCGGTCGGCCGGATCGGCGGGACCGTGCTGCTCGAACCGGTCAGCAACGCCCCGCACTACCCGCTGCGCCGCGCGGCGGACGCGGTGGACGTGATCGGCCGGGTGCAGCGGGAGACCGGCACCGAAAACGTCCGGCTGCTGGCCGATTTCTACCACCTCGCCGTCAACGGCGACGACGTCGACGCCGTCATCGAGGCGCACGCGGCGGACTTCGGCCACGTCCAGATCGCCGACGCGCCGGGCCGCGGCGCCCCGGGAACCGGCGACCTGCCACTGGAACGGTGGATCGGCCGCAGCCGCGAACTCGGCTACGCCGGCCGGGTGGGACTGGAGTACATGGCCCCCGCCGAATCCGCCTTCGACTGGGCGCGACGGCAAGCGGACCGGCACGCTCGGTGAGGCTGTTCGGCCCCGCGGAATAGGGTCCCGGCGGCCGGCGTTGTGCACCACAGATCAGGCCCACCCGACCAAAGGAGCTCCCATGAGCCAGGCCCCCGTCAAGCTTCAGCCCGGAACCCCGGCCCCCGAATTCACCCTGCCCGACGCCGAGGGAAAGCCCGTCTCGCTGGCCGATTACCGCGGCAAGAACGTCATCGTGTACTTCTACCCGCAGGCGGCGACCCCCGGATGCACCACCGAGGCCTGCGACTTCCGCGACAACCTCGCCTCGCTGCAGGGCTCCGGCTACGAGGTCCTGGGCATCTCCCCCGACGCCCCGGACGCCCTGGCCCACTTCACCGGCGACTTCGCCCTGACCTTCCCGCTGCTCTCGGACGAGGACCACGCCGTGGCGCTGGCCTACGGCGCCTGGGGCGAGAAGCTGGTCCGCGGCGAGATCACCGAGGGAATCGTCCGTTCCACCGTGGTCCTGGACCCGGAGGGCAAGGTCACGCTGGCGCAGTACCAGGTCAAGGCCGACGGCCACGTCGCAGCGCTGAAGGCCGAGCTGGGGGTCTAGCGGGCGGGTGCGGTTCAGTTCGCGGGGTCCGGTGCGCAGCTCGCGGCCGGGTTGGGGTCTACGCGGCTGTTCCGGATATCCGCTGCGGTTCCGGACGGACGCACCCCGGGTCCGGCGGGCGCTCGTCCGGAACCATAGCGAAAACCAGGCGCGGCCTTCCGCCCCCGGCTTTCTCCACATAGCCGCATGCCTCCGTCGCTCCGGTGACGGAGGCGGCGCACTGTGGACGCATGACTCCTTCGTCCCTCATCCTCAGCAGCGATTCGGCCCGGCTCGGCCGGGATGTTCGGACTCTCTGCCGCCGCGCGAGTGCCGGTGAGCTCCGGCGGATCCGGCAGGGTGTCTATGTTCCGGCGTCCGTTTGGCATGCCCTGCCGTTCTGGGACCGGTATCCGCTGCTGATCTTCGCGGCGGCCAGCACGCTGCAGTCCCGGACCGTGTTCTGCCGTCAGTCGGCCGCGGCCCTGTGGGGGCTGCCGCTGCTGGGCCGCTCGGCACTGGTACATGCATGCACGTTCGACGACGGCGGCGGCCGTTCGCGGGCCGGCGTCAGGCGGCATTTCGTCGATCCGGACGGGCTGGAGGTCGAGGAGAGGGCCGGGCTGCTGGTGACTTCACGGCTCCGGACCGTCTTGGACCTGGCGGCATTCGAGAGCTTCGAACAGGCAGTCACGGTCGTCGACCACGTCCTCTCGCCGCGTCCGGAGCTCCCGCCACTGACGAAGGACGAACTCCTGGCGGGCGTTGGCTGTTCCTACTCGGCAGCGGCCGCTCGCAGGATCAGAGCGGCCGTGGACTTCGCGGATGCCGGGGCCGGGTCACCGGGAGAATCGGTCAGCCGCGCGCTGATGCACCGGTTGGGTTTCCAGGCCCCGGTCCTCCAAGCAGAAATCCGGGACGCCCGCGGATTGGCCGGCTAAACCGATTTCGAGTGGGAGCTGGAGCGCCTCTGCGGTGAGTTCGACGGCGCGGTGAAGTATCAACGGGCCGAGTTCCTGCAGGGCCGGACCCCCTCGGAGGTGGTGATCGCGGAGAAGCGGCGTGAGGACCGCATCCGCTCCACCGGCCGCCGGGTCATCCGCTGGACCTGGACAGAACTGGCGAGTCCGGAACGGTTTGCAGCCTTCCTCGACACAGAACGGGTTCCGCGCCGCAGGCTGAGATCGTGCGGCCCATGAGGCCCCGCCAACCTGGGGTCAGATCCGCTGCGGTTTCGGACAGCGGCGCCGATTCCGGACCGGCGCGCCCCGGACCCGGTACGCGCCGGTCCGGAACCGTAGCGGAAACCCGAAAACCCCGCGGCCACGGTCCCGGCACCCACCCAAGCTGCCTCGTGCCAGGCACCCGCCGGCTACGGCCGGGTGCCGGAGACGATGGTCGCGGTCGAGCGCAGGCGGATGGCGCCCTCGTGTTCGTAGCGGCCCAGCATCTGGAAGACGTCGGAGCGGATCAGGGACTGCGCTTCCGGGTCGGCCTGGGCGAGGCCGAGGCATACCGTGGTGGCGATCTCCGTCATGAACTGCCAGTAGCTTTCCGGTGACTCGTGGATCAGGTCGGCGCTGAGAGATCGCTCCGTCACGTCCACCAGCCCTGCATCCCGGAACAGGGCCGGCAGGAAGCCCGGGGCGGAGCAACGGAACACTCCCGGCATCCAGACCGGGGGCGGCATCAGGCCGGCATGCTGGGCGAGGGAGCCCAGGACCAGGGTCGCCCAGGGGTTCTGCGCTGCCCGGCCCCACACCGCCGCGCTGATCCGGGCACCGGGCCGGGCCGTCCGCACCATCCGGGCCAGGGCTGCCCGAAGGTCCGGGAAGTACAGGAACCCAAAGCGGCAGAGGACGGCGTCGAACGAGGCATCCGGAAATGGGAGGTCCACCGCGGCGCAGACCGTGAAACTGACATTTCCCAGCCGCGCAGCCGCGGCCTTCTCCTCCGCTACGTGCAGCATCCCGGCGGAAATATCCGTCAGCGCCACGGTGCCCCGCGGAACAAGGGAGGCGGCGGTCAGGCCGGGTTCACCCGTTCCGGCGGCCACGTCCAGCACCGCAAAGTCCGGGCCCAAACGGGCGTCGTCGAGGACGGCGTCGCCGAATGGACCCTGCCAGCCGAGCACCTCCGCGTCCCACTTCTTCCAACCGGCGGCGAAGGAGTCCCAGATGACCCGCTGCTGATCCCGGAGGTTCTCCGCGGAGACTGACATGGTGCTTTCCTCACAGTCCGGACCGCACCCTCCCCCGCAGACCAGTCTGCTCCCCGGGACCGTCGCACGCTAGGGTCCCTTTTCCCGCTGCCGAAACGGACGGGCGCACCCCGGGTCCGGGCCGCGCCGGTCCGGTATCGGCGCGGGATCCGCACCGGCCGGAGGACAGTAGGCTTAAAGGCATGGCTCCCGAAGACACCCCCGTAGCGCCCGAACGCCGATCCGTCACCGTCCGCCGCGCTCCGAAGTACGTCCCGTTCCTGATCGCGGGCGGCCTGCTGGGCATCGTCGTGGCCGCGGTGATCGCCTACGGGATCCCCACCAGCGACCAGAGCTACGACGCCAACGCCGTCTTCGGGTTCTTCCTGACCTTCTGCATCGCCGGCGGAGCGATTGTCGGCGCCATCGTCGCGCTGATCCTGGACCGGGTCAGCGTGCGCCGGTCCGAGCGCGCCGTCGTCGAATCCGTCCCCGATTCGGTGCCGGACACCGATGACGAAGACCGCGCCTAGGCAGGCAACGAAAGGGCCCCTCATCCCCCGAGGGGTCACATTCGATCCCCTCGGAGCGGCACCCCCACTCAACGTGAGATAATCGACCAGTGGCACGCGGCGACGGAAAACTTTCTCATGACCTTCTCTCTGGCGAAAAAGGCCCGCAGGACGCATGTGGCGTCTTCGGCGTCTGGGCTCCCGGCGAAGAGGTAGCAAAACTCACCTATTACGGGCTGTACGCGTTGCAGCACCGTGGCCAGGAGTCGGCTGGCATTGCGACCAGCGACGGCAAGCGGATCAACGTCTACAAGGACATGGGCCTCGTGTCCCAGGTCTTCGACGAGACCACGCTGAACACCCTGACCGGGCACCTCGCCGTCGGCCACTGCCGGTACTCCACCACCGGCGCGAGCCACTGGGCCAACGCCCAGCCCACCCTCGGTGCGACGGCCACCGGCACGGTGGCCCTGGCCCACAACGGCAACCTCACCAACACGGCCGAGCTCAAGGCCATGATCATGGACCGCAACGGCGGCCAGCTGACCGGTGAGATGAAGCAGGGCAACACCTCGGACACCGCCCTGGTCACCGCCCTGCTGGAGGGCGAGGAGGGCAAGTCCCTCGAAGAGACCGCCCTGGAACTGCTGCCTAAGATCAAGGGCGGCTTCTGCTTCGTCTTCATGGACGAGGGCACCCTCTACGCCGCCCGCGACACCTACGGCATCCGCCCGCTGGTCCTCGGCCGGCTGGAGCGCGGCTGGGTGGTCGCCTCCGAGCAGTCCGCCCTCGCCACGGTGGGTGCGAGCTTCATCCGCGAGATCGAGCCGGGCGAATTCATCGCCATCGACGAACAGGGCGTCCGCTCCCAGCGCTTCGCTGAGGCGACGCCGGCAGGTTGCGTCTTCGAATACGTCTACCTGGCCCGTCCCGACGCCGCGATTGCCGGCCGCTCGGTCTACGAATCCCGTGTGGAGATGGGCCGCCAGTTGGCCCGCGAGAACACCCAGGAAGCGGACATCGTCATCCCGGTGCCGGAATCCGGTACCCCCGCCGCCGTCGGCTACGCCGAGGAATCCGGCATCCCCTTCGCGCACGGCTTCGTCAAGAACGCCTACGTGGGCCGCACGTTCATCCAGCCGTCGCAGACCCTGCGCCAGCTCGGCATCCGGCTCAAGCTCAACGCCCTTGAGTCCGTGATCCGCGGCAAGCGCGTGGTGGTGGTGGACGACTCGATCGTCCGCGGCAACACCCAGCGCGCGATCGTCCGGATGCTCCGCGAGGCCGGCGCCGCCGCCGTGCACGTGAAGATCTCCTCCCCGCCGGTCAAGTGGCCCTGCTTCTACGGCATCGACTTCGCCTCCCGGGCCGAGCTGATCGCCAACGGCGCCACCATCGAGGAAATTTCCCAGGCCATCGGCGCGGACTCGCTGGCCTACATTTCCGAGGACGGCATGATCGGCGCCACCCGGCAGCCGCGCGAACGCCTCTGCACCGCCTGCTTCACCGGCAAGTACCCGATCGAGCTCCCCGGCGCGGAGAAGCTCGGCAAGAACCTGCTCGAGCGCACGGAAGCCAAGAGCCTGCCCGCCATGGCCGCCACCCCCGGGACCCCGGGCGCCACCTCCGGAGCCACGGCCGACGCCGACGCCGCCATCCCGGTCGGCGAGGACCCGGCGGAGAAGGCCGGCGCCACCGGCTGCGACCCGGGCCCGGATGCCGAATTCGAAGGACTGCTCACCGACGCCGACCGCGTCCCCGCCGACCAGCTTGATGCCGACAAGAAAGAGCCAGTATGACTTCCGCCTCCCCGGCCGCTGACACCAACGACGCCGGAACCCCCGGCATCACCTACGCCTCCGCCGGCGTCGACGTCGAAGCGGGCGACCGCGCCGTCGAACTCATGAAGGACGCCGTCAAGGCCACGCACAACTCCTCCGTGATCGGCGGGGTGGGCGGCTTCGCCGGCCTGTTCGATGTCTCCCGGCTGCTGACCTACCAGCGTCCCCTGCTGGCCACCTCCACCGACGGCGTCGGCACCAAGGTCGCCATCGCCCAGGCCATGGACATCCACGACACCATCGGCTTCGACCTGGTGGGCATGGTGGTGGACGACATCGTCGTGGTGGGCGCCGAACCGCTCTACATGACCGACTACATCGCCTGCGGCAAGGTGGTCCCCGAGCGCATCGCGGACATCGTCCGCGGCATCGCCGCCGCCTGCTCGGTGGCCGGCACCGCCCTGGTGGGTGGCGAAACCGCGGAGCACCCGGGCCTGCTGGGCGAGCACGAGTACGACGTCGCCGGTGCCGCGACCGGCGTGGTCGAGGCCGATTCCCTGCTGGGCCCGGACCGCGTCCGCTCCGGCGACGTGGTGATCGGCATGGCCTCCTCCGGCCTGCACTCCAACGGCTACTCCCTGGTCCGCCGCGTCATCAACCACGCCGGCTGGGCGCTGGACCGCGAGGTCTCCGAGTTCGAACGCACCCTGGGCGAGGAACTGCTGGAGCCCACCCGCGTCTACGCCGCGGACTGCCTGGACCTGGCCCGCACCTTCCCGGTCAACGGTCCCAAGGGTGTCCACGGCTTCAGCCACGTCACCGGCGGCGGCCTGGCCGCCAACCTGGCCCGCGTCCTCCCGCAGGGCCTGCTGGCCACCGTGGACCGCGCCACCTGGCAGCTGCCGGCCATCTTCAAGCTGGTCTCCGAGCTGGGCAACGTCCCGCTGGCCGACCTCGAACGGACCCTCAACGTGGGCGTCGGCATGGTCGCGATCGTCTCCCCCGAAGCCGCCGACGCCGCCGTGGCCCACCTGAACGCCCGCGGCCTGCCGTCCTGGGTCATGGGCACCGTCGGGGAGAACTCCGACTCAATCGACAAGTCCGGCCCGGATTACGTCCAGGGCGCCAAGGGCGTCGACGGCGGCGCCGTGCGGATGGTCAACGCGTACGCCGGCTAGTTACTGAACCACCGTCCGGGCGCTTCCCACCATCGTGGGGAGCGCCCGTGGTGTTTAAGCGTGGAGGCCGTGAGGTCCGCGTCCGGAGGGGCCTAGACCTCCAGCAGGCTGATCACGCCGCCCTGCGGGTCCATGATGGTCGCGATGGCGCCGGCGTCCTCGCCCTCTTCGGGTTCGACCAGGACGGTCGCGCCGGCGGCGCGGGCGGCTTCCACGGCCGCGGGGACGCTGTCGACGCCGAAGTACACCTGCCAGCCCGGGTCCAGGTGCTTCTCGGCGGCCGGGACGGTGGCGATCCCGGCCACCTCGACGCCGTCGACCATCAGGGTGGTGTAGGTGCCGCCGTCGTCCTGCGGGTACTCGGTGACCTCGTGGCCGAAGAGCGTCTGGAAGCACCCGACGGCGCGCTGCGGTTCGGGCGTGAGGAGCTCCACCCAGGACAGTGCCCCGGCCTCACCGGCGCGGGCGGCCCCGATGTGCGTGCCGGGCTGCCAGGCTCCGGTGGTGCCTCCGCTGGGAGGGGTGAAGAAGACCATGGTGCCGGTGTCACCCACCGCTTCCGGGCCGAAGTCCACCGCACCTCCGGTGTGCGGCACGTCCGCGGCGAGCCCGGCGGCGTCGTCCACGGCGAAGTACACGTTCCACTGGGCCGGGGTACCGGACTGGCCCTGCGCCGGGTTCTGCGGGGCAATCACGGACACCAGGTCTCCGCCGAGGAACGCCTTGGCATAGCTGCGGCCGTCCGGGGTGGGCAGGTCCTCGAAGCGCCAGCCGAACAGCGCGCCATAGAACTCCTTGGCCGCCGCGACGTCAGGGGTCTGGAGATCCGCCCAGCACACCTCGCCCGGGGCGTAGGCCTTATGAAACGCCATGCTGGCTCCTTTCAAACGGTCCCGGCAACGGGAATCGGTGAGGGCATGCGAAAGCCCGCCGGGCACACCCAGTAGGGATGCGCCCGGCGGGCTGAAAATCACGTCCGGCGCTCAAGGACCGCGCCGGAAAGGGAACGACTAGCCGATGCGACGGGTGTCAACCTCGTCGTCGTCTTCTTCCACATCGTCCGCGTACTTATCCACGTAAGCCGAATAATCCGGTTCAACCGGTTCATCCGCGAAGTGGCTCGAGGGACGACTTCCCGGGCCCGTCAGCTCGCGCTGCAGGGCGGAATAGTCAGTGTTCGGGGAGTAGTACTTGATGTCCCGAGCCTGCTTGGTAGCTTTTGCCTTTTGACGGCCGCGCCCCATGGCGTGACCCCCTTTTGTACTTGGACCGGAGGTGGTCACCTTGGCGATCGGTGAGGCCCCGGAATGATTGGTCAATTTGTCGTACACCTAGATTACATGCTTTCGGCAGGTACCGCTTGCCGGCGGAGGCTAAGGGCACTTCCCCGGCCTTCTCCGCCACGCACGCGCGAGGTTACCGGAACGTAACCTTCGTGGCATATTCGATAGAGTCTCCTGATGGGCCTCCCACCAGCGGGGCCCAGCCGGACCGTCAGGCTGGCCAGATGTACTGAAAAGGTGGGTTCCGAGTGAGCGAAAAGCCGGACAGCGACGCTACGGCCGGGGACGGCGACGCCCGTAACCCCGCGGTTCCGCCGGTGAACGCCGACGGCGGCGGGGCACCCCAGGCGCCCCGCGCCCCCTTCGGCACTGTCATTCCGCCCCGGCCCGCCGCCCCGCCGACGTCCTCATTCGCCAGGGTCCCTGCCGCAGCTTCCCCCTCCGGCGAACCGGACCCGCAGACCGCAACGAACCGCACCCGCCGCACCTCCCCCACGGGACAGGTGGGGCAGCTGCTCTCCGACCGGATGGGCCAGCTCCGCGCCTCGGGCGCCGTCGCCAAGGCCCGCGGCCTCGCGGCCCGGGCCACGGCAGCCGTGCGCCGCCCCGGCCGGACAAAGCTGATCGCCGGCGTCGCCGCCGTCGTCGTCCTGGCACTGCTCATCTGGTGGATCGCCGCGCTGGCGGGCGGCTCCCGGGACTCGGGTGCGCCCGCGCCCGCCGGCAGCTCCGCGTCCCCCACCGCCGAGCGGGGAGCGCTGCCGCTGGAGAACGTCAGCCCGCTGGACTACCGGCTGGGCGACTGCTTCAAGGACTTCGACGCCAACGCCGCCAAATCCACCGTGGTCGCGTGCGACACCGCGCATTCGGCGCAGCTGATCCAGGTCGAGTCCTACGCCGCCTCGGACGCCTACCCCGGCCGGGACGTGCTGAAGCAGAAAGCGCTGGACGCCTGCAAGGCCGCGCAGCTGACCGAGAAGTCCGGCAACTACGCCCTGAGCTACAAACTCGCGTACCCCAGCTCATCGAGCTGGGGTACGGGAGACCGGCGGGTGGACTGCTACGCCGCCTCGGACGCCGGGAACGTCATCATGGAGTCCCTGCTACCGTAGCGGTCCGGCCGGGTTGCTCCCACGACACTAGTCCTTGCGGCGGACCGAGAGCCCGCTGCCGGTGGAGGCGCCGCCGTCGGGCCGGGCCGAGACGTCCGGGCCGCCCATCGTGAGCTCCATCAGGTCCGGGGCGGTGTCCACCACCACAGTGTCGCCGTCGGCGATCTCCCCGGCGAGGATGGCCTTGGCCAGCCGGTCGCCGATCTCGCGCTGCACCAGCCGGCGCAGCGGGCGGGCGCCGTAGGCCGGATCGTAGCCGGTGACGGCCAGCCAGGCGCGGGCCCCCTCGGAGACCTCCAGGGTCAGGCGCCGGCCCTTGAGCCGTTCGCCCAGCTCCTTGACCTGCAGTTCCACGATGTGGGCGAGTTCCTCCACGGTCAGCGGGTCGAACAGCACCACCTCGTCAAGCCGGTTCAGGAACTCCGGCTTGAAGGAGGCGTGCACGGTGGCCATGACGGCGTCCCGCTTGGCGGCGGCGTCCAGGGTCGGATCCACCAGGAACTGGCTGCCAAGGTTGGACGTCAGCACCAGAATCACGTTGCGGAAGTCCACGGTGCGGCCCTGCCCATCGGTGAGACGGCCGTCGTCGAGCACCTGCAGGAGGATGTCGAAGACCTCCGGGTGGGCCTTCTCCACCTCGTCGAGCAGCAGCACGGAATACGGCCGGCGGCGGACGGCCTCGGTCAGCTGGCCGCCTTCCTCGTAGCCGACGTAGCCCGGAGGGGCACCCACCAGCCGGGCCACGGAGTGCTTCTCCGAGTACTCGGACATGTCAATCCGGACCATGGCGCGCTCGTCATCGAAGAGGAAGTCGGCCAGGGATTTGGCCAGCTCGGTCTTGCCGACCCCGGTGGGGCCCAGGAAGAGGAACGAGCCGGTGGGCCGATTGGGGTCGCTGATGCCGGCGCGGGCGCGGCGGACGGCGTCGGACACTGCGGTGACGGCCTTGGCCTGGCCGATCAGCCGCTCGCCCAGGACATGCTCCATCTCCAGCAGCTTCTGGCTCTCGCCCTGCAGCATGCGGCCGGCGGGGATGCCGGTCCAGGCGGAGATGACCTCGGCGATGTCGTCGGCGGTCACCTCATCGGCCACCATCTGCCCGGACTTGTCCGGCACGGCGGCCTCCGCCTCGGCGGCGGCCGTCAGTTCCCGTTCCAGCGCGGGAATCTCACCGTAGAGGATCCGGGAGGCGGCCTCCAGGTCACCCTCGCGCTGGGCCTTGTCCGCGGCGGACCGCAGCTCATCGAGCCGGGCGCGCAGGTCACCCACGCGGTTCAGGCCGGCCTTCTCCGACTCCCACCGCGCGTTCAGGCCGGCGAGCTCTTCCTTCTTGTCCGCCATGTCCGCCCGGAGGGCCTCCAGCCGTTCCACCGACGCCGGGTCGGTCTCACCGGTCAGGGCCAGTTCCTCCATGGTCAGCCGGTCCACCTGGCGCTGCAGCTGGTCGATTTCCTCCGGCGCGGAGTCGATCTCCATCCGGAGCCGGGAGGCGGCCTCGTCCACCAGGTCGATGGCCTTGTCCGGCAACTGGCGGCCGGAGATGTACCGGTTGGAGAGGGTCGCGGCGGCCACCAGGGCGGAGTCGGCGATGGAGACCTTGTGGTGGGCCTCGTAGCGTTCCTTGAGGCCGCGGAGGATGCCGATGGTGTCCTCGACGCTCGGCTCGCCGACAAAGACCTGCTGGAAGCGGCGCTCCAGGGCCGGGTCCTTCTCGATGTTCTCGCGGTATTCGTCCAGCGTGGTGGCACCGATCAGGCGCAGTTCGCCGCGGGCCAGCATGGGCTTGAGCATGTTGCCGGCGTCCATCGAGCTGTCACCGGAGGCGCCGGCGCCCACCACGGTGTGCAGTTCGTCGATGAAGGTGACGATCTGGCCCTCGGAGTTCTTGATCTCCTCCAGGACCGCCTTCAGCCGTTCCTCGAATTCGCCGCGGTACTTGGCCCCGGCCACCATGGAGGCCAGGTCCAGGGCGATCAGGGTCTTGCCGCGCAGGCTTTCGGGCACGTCGCCGGCGACGATGCGCTGGGCGAGGCCCTCGACGACGGCGGTCTTGCCGACGCCGGGCTCGCCGATGATCACGGGGTTGTTCTTGGTGCGGCGGCTGAGGACCTGGATGATGCGGCGGATCTCGGCGTCGCGGCCGATCACCGGGTCCAGCTTGCCGGAGCGGGCGACGGCGGTCAGGTCCGTGCCGAACTTCTCCAGGGCCTGGAAGGTGTTCTCCGGGTCCGCGTTGTCCACCTTGCGGTCGCCGCGGACCCCGGGCAGCGCGGCGAGCAGCGCCTCGTGGGAGGCGCCGGCCTCACGCAGCAGCCGGCCGACGTCGTCGTTGCCGGACGCGAGGCCCAGCAGCAGGTGCTCGGTGGAGACGAAGGTGTCGCCGAGGCGCTCGGCCTCATTCTGGGCGTTCTTGATCGCCTGCATGGCGGTGCGTGACAGCTGGGCCTGCTGCACCGAGCTGCCCGAGGTGGACGGGAGGGCCTTGATGGCGGAGCTCGCCTGGACGCTGACGGCATCCGGATCCGTGCCCGTGGCGCGCAGCAGCGCGACGGCGACGCCCTCGCGCTGGTCCATGAGCGCCTTGAGCAGGTGCGCCGGCTCCAGCTGCGGGTTGCCGGCCGTCGAGGCGTTCATGGCTGCAGCCGAAAGAGCCTCCTGGCTCTTGGTGGTGAATTTGGCGTCCAAAGAGAGCTCCTTCCGGGTGGGACTGATTGCTAAGTTGAGTGTACCCCGCTCAACTTTTTCCAGACCCTCTGTGGCTCCATGTTTGCCCACGGCGAAACCGCTGTCTAGGGGCGCAGGTTCCCCGCACCCCCGCCTACCGCGCGGGGGCGGCCCCGGCCGGGAAACCGCTGCTCGGCCCGGCGGTTTTCCCCGAGGTGTCTGCCCTGCCCGAAGTAGTGCCGGAAGGTATAGAACACCGGCGACCATGCCGCGACATCGACGCGGCCGGAATCGAGCACCAGGTCATGCCGGGCATGGACCCGGCGGACCCGGACTTGGACCGCGTGCAGGCCCTCATCCAGCGGCCAGGCGTTCTCCAGGCCCGCCTCGATGTGGACGGGGGCTTCGGAGATGCGCTGCGGTGCCATTGTCTCGCTTGGCATCGGCGTCCACCCTGCCAGGGACCACTTATCCGGTTCCGACCGGTACATCCCGGCCTTTTCCCGGGGGACCTCCGGCGAGCCCGTGGTCATGGCGATGCGCTCGATGCTGCCGGCCATGGCCTCGTCCGGGAGGTTCAGAACCACCTCGCCCGTCCGGATGAGGTTGGCGAACCCCTGGTGCAGCGAACTCAGGCCGAGGACGAAGTGGTCCCCCAGCGACCACGCCGATGACATGGGCGTGATGTTGGTGCTGCCGTCGGGATTCTCGGTGGTCAGGAGGGCCACCAGCGAGCCGAAGTAATGGGCGCCGGGCGTAATGGTGCTGAACATGGGTCAATCCTCACCGCTGGACAGTTCGCCGCCGGCCAAACCGTGCCCGTGATTAGATCGAAGGATGCCGTCACAGTGGGCCGAGGATCTCGCGTCGATTGCCCAGGCCATGGGAAACGCGTCGCGGGCAACCATGCTCGTGGCCCTGATGGACACCCGCGCCCGGACCGCGGCCGAGATGGCCGCGAGCGCCGGCATCAGCCGGGGCACGGCCACGGCGCACCTCAATCAGTTGGTGGACGCCGGCCTGCTCGAGGAGGTCCGGCAGGGGAGGCACCGCTACGTACGCCTCAAGAACTCCGCCGTCGCCGGGTCGATTGAGGCGCTGATCGCCCTGGCCCCGGCGAGCCGCCCGGCCGCCTCGGGTTACCGGGAGCACAAGAACGACGCCGAACTGCAGCACGGCCGGACCTGCTACGGCCATCTCGCGGGAGCCCTGGGGGTTGCGCTGGCCCTGGACTGGCGGCGCGCGGGGCTGGTCACTCCCACTGGATGGGATCTCACGGACGCCGGACACGCGTGGGCCCGCTCGTTGGGGATCGAACTCCCGGCACGCCCGTCCCGCCCGCTCGTCCGGCCCTGCCTCGACTGGACCGAGCGGCTCGACCACGCCGCCGGAATCCTGCCCGACCTCCTGGTGACGACGGCGCTGGAGCACGGGTGGCTGAGGCGGGGATCCCATCCGCGCTCGATCCGCCTGACGGCCGAGGGTGCGCAGGTCTTCGCCCGGGAGGGGCTGCTAACGACCCTCCCCGGCTTGTAGGCCGGGCGCTGAGGAGTGCCGGGGGCAACTTAACGTTGCTTAACGCTCAAGCGGCAAAATAGCGTAACTGACGTCACATCACGCCAACACCAGTGAAGGAGGCCCGTGATGCAGGACCGCACTCTCACAGCATCCGCGGATCGCCCTCTTTCGCCGGTATCCGCGGCGGCGGTGGCCAGGGCCGCCGGCGTGTCCGCCGCGTCGGTGTCCTACGTCTTGAACGGCAAGGCCGGGGTTTCCCCCGAAACCCGCCGCCACATCATCCACGTGGCCAACGAGCTGGGCTTCAGACCCCGTAAGTCCTCGCAGTCCACGGACCTGCAGCGCAGCCGGGTGGTGGGACTCATCCTTCCGAACATCATCAACCCGATGTTCCCGCGCTGGGCCCAGGGGGTCATCTCCTCCGCGGCCGACTCCGGCTATGAAGTCTTCGTGGCCACCACCCAGGACGACCCCGAGATCCTGGCCCAGGTTACGGCGACCCTCGCCAACCGCGCGGTGGACGGCGTCATCCTCGCCGCCTCACTCCGGGACGATGCCCGCGCCCTCCGAACCCTGAGGGCCGCACGCATCCCCTACGTCTGCCTGTCCCGGCGGGCCGACTTCCTCGACGCCGACTTCGTCGGCATCGACGACGACGCGGCCGCGACCGAGCTGATGCAGCACATGCTGGGCCACGGTTACACGGAAATCGCCACCGTGATCGGACCGCGCGTCTCGACGGCGTCGCTGGCCCGGGAGCAGGCGTTCGTCCGCACGGCGGCCGCCGCCGGCGTCGTCATCAGCGGGGACCGGAAAATCAGCACCCGCGTCAACAACGAAGGCGGCCGCCTGGCCGCCGAACGGCTCTTCGCCGGCGGCAACCCGCCGCGCGCCGTGGTCTGCGGCAGCGACGAACTCGCCATTGGCGTCATGGAGTATGCGATGGCACGCGGCCTGCGCATCCCGGAGGATGTGGCGGTGGCCGGCTGCGACGGGCTGCCGCACAGCCGCTCCGGACTGATCAACCTCACCAGCATCGTCCAGCCGCAGCAGGACATGGCGCAGGAGGCCTTCGCCATGCTGCTGCAGCGCATCGACGCCCCGTCCCGCAGCTACACCTCCCTGGTCTGCCCCCACCGGCTCCACGTCGGCCGCACCTGCGGCTGCCCACCGGCGGGTGTCTGACCTTCCTTCCCGTTCACCCCGCACCACCAGCCAGTATCCGGGCTGCCCTCCGGCTGCCCGGCGTCCCATCAACCTGACCCCAATTCAAGGACGAAGAACCATGTCAGTTGTTTCCGCACCAACGACGATGCGTACACCGCAACAAATCAACGGCGTCATCCTCCGCAGGGTCATGCCGCTGCTCATCGGCGCCTACATCATGGCGTTCCTGGACCGCACCAACATCGGCATGGCCAAGGACCGCCTCGAGATCGATCTCGGGATCTCCGCTACCGCGTACGGCATCGGAGCGGGCCTGTTCTTCCTGACCTACGCCCTCTCCGAGATTCCGTCCAACCTCATCATGCACAAGGTTGGCGCACGCTTCTGGATCATGCGGATCATGATCACCTGGGGCCTGATCTCCGCCGGAATGGCCTTCGTCCAAGGCGAATGGTCGTTCTACATCATGCGGATGCTGCTCGGCATCGCCGAGGCCGGGCTCTTCCCCGGCGTCATGTACTTCCTCACCCAGTGGTTCGTGGTCAAGGACCGCGCCAAGGCCAACGGCATGTTCCTGCTCGGCGTCTCGATCGCCAACATCGTGGGCGCCCCGCTCGGCGGCCTGCTCCTGACCATGGACGGCTTCGCCGGCCTGCACGGCTGGCAGTGGATGTTCCTGGTGGAGGGCCTTCCCGCCTGCGTCCTCGCCTACGTCGTCTGGAAGAAGCTGCCGGACCGGCCCAGCAAATCCACCTTCCTCACCGCCGAAGAAGCCGCCGACCTCGAGGCCCGGATCGCAGCCGAGGAGAAGGCCGGCGCGGAAGCCTCCGGCAACCACCGGCTCCTCGACGCCATGAAGGACAAGCAGATCCTGCTGGTCGTCGGCGTCTACTTCGCCCACCAGATCGCCGTCTACGCCCTGTCCTATTTCCTGCCGTCCATCATCGGCACCTACGGAAAGCTCAACCCGCTGCAGATCGGCCTGCTGACGTCCATTCCGTGGATCTTCTCCGCCGCCGGAGCCCTGCTGCTGCCCCGGTTCGCCACCGACGCCAAGCGTTCCCGGCTCCTGGTCACCGGAACCATGACCGGCATCATCGCCGGCTTTGCCCTCGGCGCCGTGGGCGGTCCGCTGCTGGGCATGATCGGCTTCTGCCTGGCCGCATTCAACTTCTTCGCCCTGCAGCCGATCCTCTTCACCTACCCGGCAACGCGCCTCAGCGGCTCCGCCCTGGCCGGCGGCATCGCCTTCGTCAACACCATCGGCCTGCTCGGCGGGTTCCTCGGCCCCTACGTCATGGGCTTCATGCAGGACGCCACCGGCTCCAAGCTCTCGGGCCTGTGGTTCATCGTGGCCGTGTGCATCGTCGGGGCACTGCTGTCCCTGCTGCTCAAGCGGGGCACCGAAACCCCGGACACCGTCCCCGCCGCCCACTAGCCGGCCTCCCACACTCCGTTCCGCCGGTACCGCCCCCAAGGGCCGGCGGAACGGTCCCACTCCCCACCGCAAGGAAAAAGTCATGGATTTCACCGCCAAACGCGTTTTGGTCACCGCCGGTGCCAACGGCATCGGCCTGGCCATCGCCACCAAGTTCAAGGACCTCGGAGCCAGCGTCTTCGTCACCGACATTGACCCCGACGCCGTCGAGAAAGCGCAGGTCAACGGGCTCTCGGCCGCCGTCAGCGACGTCTCCGACGAAGCGCAGGTCCGCGAACTCATGGACACGGTGGCCGCGGAACTCGGCGGCCTGGACGTGCTGGTCAACAACGCCGGGATCGCCGGGCCCACCGGCCCGCTGGAGACCCTCGACGCCGGCGCCTGGAAGGCCACCTTCGACGTCAACATCCACGGCCAGTTCTACTGCATCAAGCACGCGCTTCCGCTGCTCCGGCAGGGCACCGACGCCTCGATCGTGAACCTCTCCTCCGCCGCCGGCCGGCTCGGCATGGCCGGCCGCAGCGCGTATTCGGCGTCCAAGTGGGCCGTCGTAGGGCTGACCAAGACCCTCGCGATCGAGCTGGGCCCGGACCGGATCCGGGTCAACGCCATCTGCCCGGGCGCCGTCAACGGCCCCCGGATCGACGCCGTCATCGCCGCCAAGGCGCAGATGCTCGACCTGCCCGAGGAACAGGTCTCCGAGCTGTACCACAACCAGTCCTCGCTGGGACGGCTGATCGAGGCCGAGGACATCGCCAACATGGCCGCCTTCGCCGCGAGCAACCTGGCCCGCAACGTCAACGGCCAGGCCCTCGCGGTCGACGGCAACACCGAGAAGCTGTACTGAGTCCCGAAGGAGCGATTCCCATGGCTGCTGCACGCAAAGTCATCATCACCAGCGCCGTCACCGGCGCCATCCACACCCCCTCCATGTCCCCGCACCTGCCGGTCACCCCGGACGAGATCGCCGACGCCGCGATCGGCGCCGCGGCGGCCGGCGCCGCGATCGTGCACATGCACGCCCGCGACCCGAAGGACGGCCGGCCCTCCCAGGACCCGGAGCACTTCGCGCCAATCCTGGACAAGCTCAAGCGCAACACCGACGCCGTCATCAACATCACCACCGGCGGCTCGCCCCACATGAGCGTGGAGGAGCGGATGCAGCCGGCCGCGCTGTTTAAGCCGGAACTCGCCTCGCTGAACATGGGGTCGATGAACTTCGGCCTCTACCCGATGCTGGACCGTTTCACCGAGTTCGGCCACGAGTGGGAACGGGAGGGTCTTGAGAAGAGCCGCGACCTGGTCTTCAAGAACACCTTCCAGGACATCGAGACCATCCTCGGCATCGGCAACGACAACGGCACCCGGTTCGAATTCGAGTGCTACGACATCTCGCACCTGAACAACCTGGCCCACTTCCACGCCCGCGGGCTGGCCCGCGGACCGCTGTTCGTGCAGTCCGTCTTCGGCCTGCTCGGCGGCATCGGGGCTCACCCCGAGGACCTGATGCACATGCGCCGCACTGCGGACCGACTCCTGGGCGAGGACTACCAGTGGTCCATCCTGGGCGCCGGCAAGAACCAGATGCCGCTTGCCACGATCGGCGCGGCCATGGGATCCCACGTCCGCGTCGGCCTGGAGGACTCGCTGTGGATCGGCCCCGGCCAGCTCGCCGCCTCCAACGCCGAGCAGGTCACCCGGATCCGCACGATCCTGGAGGCGCTCAACTTCGAGGTGGCGACCCCGGACGAAGCCCGTGAGATGCTGCAGCTCAAGGGCCGTGACCAGGTCGGATTCTAGGGCCGTGGCCATCCTCGTCGCCCCGGACAGCTTCAAGGGCACCTTCGACGCCGGCGAGGTCGCCGCCCACATCGCCGCCGGAATCCGTTCAGCGGGAGGAACCGCCGTAGAGCTGCCGGTGGCCGACGGCGGCGAGGGAACCTTCGAGGTGCTGGCCCGCGGCCTGGACGCCCGGCCGGTCCGGGTCCGCACCGTGGGTCCCTGGGGCGACGACGTCGAGACGGTCTTTGCGCTGGCCTCCGACGGCACCGCCGTCGTCGAACTCGCGTTCGCCAGCGGATTGAACCTGCCCACCGCCGGCGACCGGGATCCCGTCCGGGCCAGCACGTACGGGACCGGGGTGATGATGGCCGAGGCCGTCCGGCACGGGGCGCGGCGCCTGCTGGTGGCCGCCGGGGGCTCCGCCACCACCGACGGCGGCGCCGGGGCCATCGCGGCGATCGAGGACCGCGGCGGCCTCAACGGCGCCGAGGTGGTGGTCCTCAGCGACGTGACCACCCGTTTCGGCGACGCGGCCCGGGTTTTCGGGCCCCAGAAGGGAGCCGGACCGGCCGACGTGGAGACGTTGACTCTGCGGCTCGAGGCCCTGGCGGACCGGTTCTCCCGGGACCTGGGCCGCGACCCGCGGGCCGTGGACCGCACGGGCGCCGCCGGGGGATTCTCTGGCGGAATGTGGGCGCGGTACGGGGCCCGGCTGGTCTCCGGCGCGGACCATGTCCTTGACCTGCTCGGCTTCGACGCCCTGGCCGCCGCCAGCGAGGCGGTGGTGGTCGGCGAGGGCCGGCTGGACTCCCAGACCGGGCAGGGCAAGATCATCGCCGCCATCCTGGCCCGGAGCGGCGCCACCCCGGTCCACGCCGTCGTCGGCTCCCTCCACGAGGACCTGGGTGCCTACGCGGAGAACTTCGCCGGGATCACGGTCGCCAGCACCGGCAAGGACCTCGTGGCGGCCGGGGCGTCACTGGTCAGGGCCGGTTCGGCGGGCGCCCCGCAGACTGGCGTATCCCCGTCCACCCCCGCATAGCAAACGATCCGGCTGTCGGTTCCCCCAAGGAACCGACGACCGGATCGGATAAGTGCTACACACAGAGTGTGTCACACATATGACAAAGTTGTCACATGCTGCTCTGCGGGTCCGTCTGGCGTGTCGGTACGCTGGGGTCATGAAAGAGACTTCCGCCGCAGAGCACGGCGATCGCAACAGTTCCCCCGGCCGCCTGTTTCTGGACAAGGAGCACCCCGCCGCGTGGCGGGCCCTCAACGGCCTGGGCCTGAAGGCCAAGGAGGCCGCGACCGAGGCCGGCCTGGACCAGGCGCTGATCGAACTGTTGAACGTGCGGATCTCGCAGATCAACGGCTGTGCGTTCTGCCTGGACCTGCACGTCCACGACGCCGTCAAGAACGGTGAAACCGCTCAGCGCCTGGCGGTCCTGCCGGCCTGGCGGGACACGGATCTGTTCAGCGCCAAGGAGCGGGCCGCCCTGACCCTCGCCGAGGCGATCACCGACATTTCGGACCAGGCGGCCCGGGAACACGAGGGCTGGGCGGCCCGGCAGCAGCTGAGCGAGGCGGAGTTCTCCGCGATCAGCTGGCTGGCAATCGCCATGAACGCCTTCAACCGGGTCTCGATCGTCAGCCAGCACCCGGTCCGCGCCCGCTAGGGAATCAGCCGGTCCGCCCGGAACCTGTCGAACAGATCCGTGAACGAGTCGAGGGTGCGGCGGTACCCGGTGAACCCGGCCACCCGGCTCTTACTCATATCCGCCAGCACCTCGATATTGCGGCCGAGGTCGCCGTCGGTGTGCCACCAGGACGAGACCCGGCCCAGGTCCGGCTCCGCAAGGACGTTCCGGGCCGCGAGGTCCGCCCAGGTCTGCTCCATGCCCTGCATCTGGATTTCCAGCGGCCGGGGTGCGCCCTCGAAGCCGACGGGTTCGACGCCGAAGTAGGCGG
Source organism: Arthrobacter sp. NPDC080082 (assembly GCF_040686595.1). Lineage (NCBI taxonomy): Bacteria > Bacillati > Actinomycetota > Actinomycetes > Micrococcales > Micrococcaceae > Arthrobacter > Arthrobacter sp. NPDC080082. The sequence goes on from NZ_JBFBKQ010000001.1 coordinate 787,498, forward strand.
CCAGCCGCGGCCACATCCAGCGCCAGCGGAAGACGTCGCCGTTGACCACGTTGTACGCCTGGTTCGCCGCGCCGTCGTCGGTCGCCGCCCAGACCATGTGCTCGGCCAGCAGGCCGCTGTCCGTCATGTCCGTCAGGCTGTTCCACTGCGTTTCGGAGCCCGGGAAGATGAACGGCCTGCCGAGTTCCTTGCAGAGCGAGGCCTGCACGGCGAGGGTGAGGCCCATGTTCATCGCGTTGCCCACGGCGTGGCCGATCACGGTGTGGGCCCGGTGCACGGACCAGGTGAAGCCCTGCCGCTCCGCGGCGGTCCAGAGCTCGTCCTCCTGGTTGTAGTAGAAGTTGGCGACAGGCAGCCGGGGCTCCTCCTCGTGGAACGGCGTGTCCGGCATCTCGCCCTCGCCGTAGGCCTCGAACGGGCCGAGGTAGTGCTTCAGGCCGGTCATGAGGGCAACGTGGCGGACGGGACTGTGGGAGACGGCGCCCAGCAGGTTCCCCAGCAGCGCGGTGTTGACTCGGATGTTGTCCTGTTCCGTGTCCTGCCTGGACCAGGCGGTGAAGAACACGTGGGTGGGCCGCTCGCCGCCCATGGCCGCGGCAAGGCTTTCCGGGGAGCCGAGGTCCGCCGCGATGGAGCGGGCACCGGGGAGGACGGCACCGCTGCGGGTCAGGGCCAGGACGTCCCAGCCGGTGCCGGCGAGGAGGTCGACCAGGGCCGATCCGGCGATCCCGCTGGCGCCGACCACCAGCGCGGTCTGTCCTTGGCCTGTTTCAGAGTGCTGCACGGTATTCCTCCTGGTTGCGGGTGGGGCTCCCTCCACCCTAGGCCGGATAGATCGAGACCGCCGCCGCCTTGACCACGAAGTAGGCCCGCACCCCCGGCGCCAGGGACAGGTCCGCCGACGCGGCGGGGGTGATGTCCGCGGCGAGGTCGCCCGCCCTGACCCTGATCTGGTCACCGTGCGGCTCCAGGTCCGTGACGGTGACGGCGAAGGCGTTGCGCGGGCTGCCGTGCGGCTGGTCCGGGAAGACGGAGACGGCCGACGGCGGGAACGCCGCCACGCCTGCCTGGCCCGGGATCGGGGTGTCCTCGTGCCGGCCAGCAAGCTCTGTCACCGGGGAACCCTGGGCACCCGGGCCTCCCGGCCCTCCGCCGGCCGGGTCCGGCAGCAGTCCGGCGGCCGTCACGGTGCCGGGGATGAGGTTGAGCCCGGCCAGTCCGGCGGCGAACCTGCTCCGTGGCCGCGTGAGCACCTCGCGGGTGGGCCCCTGCTCCACGATCCGGCCTGCCTCGAGCACCACGACCGTGTCCGCGAGCATGTAGGCGTCCAGGACGTCGTGGGTGACGATGATGGCGCGGCGGCCGGTCAGGACCCGTTTCAGCAGGCGCCGCAGCAGGGGCGCGGCGTGGACATCCAGGGCGGCCATCGGCTCGTCCAGCAGCAGCAGGCCCGGGTCGGCCGCGAGCGCGCGCGCCACCGCCACCCGCTGGGCCTGGCCGCCGGAGAGTTCGCCGGGCCGGCGGCCGGCCAGGTCCGTGGCCTCGACCTCGGCCAGCCAGCGGGCGGCCGCATCCCTGGCCGCGGCGCGTCCGGCGCCGGCGCTGCGGGGGCCGAAGGCCACGTTGTCCAGGGCGGTCAGGTGTGGGAAAAGAAGGGCTTCCTGGGCAAGCAGCGCGGTTCCGCGGCGGTGCGGCGGGGTCCACACCGTGCGGCCGCCGCCGAGGTGGAACAGCGGCCGGCCGTCGAGCGCGGCTGCGCCCGAGTCCGGGCGGATCAGGCCGGCGATAACGGAAAGCAGGGTGGATTTTCCGGCGCCGTTGGGACCCAGGATGGCGACGGTCTCCGCAGCGCCCAGATTCAGCGAGACGTCCAGGCCCCGGTCCGCGACCACGGCGTCGAGGGTGAACGTCATAGCCTCGCCTCCGCCGGCTCGGCGTTCGCGTTGCGGGACGGAGCGGCGGACGGCGTACCGGGCCCGCGGTAGCTGACCCCGACGACGATGACGGCCACGGCCACCAGGAGCAGCGACAGGGCCACGGCGGCATCCGCATCGGTCTCCCGTTGCAGATAGATCTCCAGCGGAAGGGTCCGGGTGATGCCCTGGAGGCTGCCGGCGAAGGTGAGGGTGGCGCCAAACTCGCCCAGGCTGCGGGCGAAGGAGAGGACCGCCCCGGAGGCCAGTCCCGGCAGCACCAGCGGCAGCGTGACCCGCCGGAGTATGGTTCCGGGCCGGGCGCCAAGCGTCGCGGCCACCGCCTCGTAGCGCTGGCCGCCGGCGCGCAGCGCCCCCTCCAGGCTGACCACCAGGAACGGCAGGGCGACGAACGTCTGCGCCAGGACCACCGCCGTCGTGGAGAAGGCAATCTGGATGCCCGCCACCTCCAGACCGCGGCCCAACAGCCCCTGCCGGCCGAAGGTGTACAGCAGGGCGATGCCGCCCACCACCGGCGGCAGCACCAGGGGCAACAGCACGAAGGACCGGAGCAGCCGCTGCCCGGGGAACTCGCCGCGGGCCAGCACCAGCGCCAGCGGCACTCCCAGCAGGATGCAGAGGACGGTGCTCGCCGCCGCCGTCCGCAGGCTCAGGCCCAGCGCCGTCAGGGAGGCATCCGAGGTCACCAGCGGCAGGAAGTTGGGCCAGTCGACACGGGCCACCACGGCCGCCAGGGGCAGCAGGATGAACGCGGCGGCGACGACGGCGAGCGCCGCCACCCAGCGTGGGATGCCGCTGTAGTCGTGGCGTCTCGCCCCCGGGCGCCTCACGGACGCCCGAACCCGGCGTCGGCCAGCACCTTCTGGCCCTCGGCGCCGGTGACCTCGTCGAGGAAGGCCTGCGCCAGGTTCTTCTCACGGCCGCCCCGCAGGGCCGCGATCGGATAGGTGTTGACGGCGGACGCGGCCTCCGGGAAGGGCACGCCCTTGACCTTGCCCGCCGACCCCAGGACGTCCGTGACGTAGACCAGTCCGGCGTCGGCCTCCCCCGACGCCACCTTGCCGAGGACGTCGGTGACGGCGGATTCCTCGCTCACCGGCGCCAGGCGCACCCCGGTCTTGCCCTCGACGGCCACTGCGGCCGCGCCGCACGGGACCTGCGGTGCGCAGACCACCACGCGGGTGCCCGGCCTGGCCAGGTCCGCGAAGGACGTGATGCCGGCCGGATTGGCCGGCGGCACCGCGATGGTGAGGGTGTTGCTGGCGAAGTTCCGCGGGCTGCCGTCGGCGAGCCCGGCGCCGGTCACCTTGGCCATGTTCGCGGGGTCGGCGGAGGCGAAGACGTCCGCCGGGGCGCCTTGGCTCAGCTGGGTGGCGAGGTCCGAGGACCCGGCGAAGCTCAACGTGACCTTGGTGCCGGGGTGGCTGGCCTCGAAGCTCTGGGCTAGCGCCGTGAAGGGAGCCTTGAGGGAGGCCGCGGCGAAGACGGTGAGGGTCTTCCCCTCCCCCGCGCTGCCTCCGCTGCCGCAGGCGGCGGTCCCGGCGGCCAGGACAGCGGCGGCGAGAAGAGCCGCGGCACGGCGGCTCATGCCTGGGTCTTCCCGTTCGGGCCGCCGCCGTGCGGGCCGCTTCCGTGCGGGCTCTCGATGATCACCGTGGTGGCTTTGACGACGGCGGTGGCGACGGAGCCGAGTTCCAGCCCGAGGTCCCGGACGGCCTCGCTGCTCATCAGCGACACCACCCGGAACGGTCCGCACTGCAGCTCCACCTGCGCCATGACCGTGTCAGCGGTGATGCCGGTGACCAGACCGACGAACCGGTTGCGGGCGGAACTGCCGCCGCGGGACGGATCCTCGGGGAGCTTTGACTGGTCCCGGGCCACGCCGGCGAGCTCCAGCCCGTCCACCACCAGCCGGCCAGAGTCGTCCCGGTGCGGGGTCAGGGTTCCGCTCTCGGTCCAGCGGCGGACGGTATCGTCGCTGACCCCGAGGAACCGGGCCGCTTCGGAGACGCGAAAAGTAGGCATGGCGCCACTATAGTCCGCAGATGCGGATGTGGTGACCCGTTAGGACCGTATCTGAGCCTTTCCTGCAGGCGCCGCGGGCGCCCGCCTGACCATGGTTCCGCCGGACCATCCGGCCTACCATGGGAGGGTGGGGTGGGCCCCGGTCGGCTAGGAGCACAGCCATGGAATGGGTCCGGCCGGAGGACACGGCCTACGACGAAACGCGTAAACTCTTCAACGCCATGATCGACCGGCGCCCGGCCGTCATCGCCCGATGCGCCGGCGCCGCGGACGTGGCCGAGGCCCTCGCGCACGCCCGCGCCAACAGGCTCGACGTCGCTGTCCGGGCCGGCGGGCACTCGGTGGCGGGAATGTCCACGAAAGAGGGCGGACTGGTGGTGGACGTCCGGCCGATGAAGTCCATCACGGTGGACCCGGACAACCGCACCGTCACGGTCGGCGCCGGGGTCACCTGGGGCGAATTCGACCGGGCCACCCAGGAGCACGGGCTGGCCAGCACCGGCGGACGGGCCTCCACCACGGGCGTGGCCGGCTTCACCCTGGGCGGCGGATCGGGATGGCTGGAGCGTTCCTACGGCTTCGCCTGCGACAACCTGCAATCGGTGGACCTGGTCACCGCGGACGGAGACCGCGTCACGGCGAGCGCCGCCGAGAATCCCGAGCTGTTCTGGGCCCTGCACGGGGGCGGTGGCAACTTCGGCGTGGCCACCGGCTTCACCTTCGGGCTGCACGAACTGGGCCCTACCGTGCATGCCGGCATCATGCTGTTCCGTGGCGAGGACGCACCCGACCTGGCCCGCGCCTACCGTGACATCTCCCTGAAGGCACCGGACGCCGTCGGCACCGCACTGGTCTTCCTCACCGCACCGCCGGAACCCTTCGTTCCCGAAGATATGGTGGGCAAGCCCGCCGTCGGCCTGGCCTACCTCTACGCCGGCGACCCGGCTGCCGGGGTCGAGGAGGCCGCCCCGTTCCGTGCGCTGGGGCCCGCCGTCGACCTGGTGGGCGACATGGACTACACCGCCTTCCAGTGCATGATCGATGACCCGCCCGACCTCTACCACTACTGGAGCGCCGAGTACCACGACGCGTTGCCCGACGCCGCGCTGGACGTGATCGTGGATGCGGCGAGCCACCTTCCCGGACCCCACTCCCAGCACCTCTTGGCCCGGTGGGGCGGCGCCGTGGCCGGCCCCGCAGCGGCGCAGACCCCGCTGCAGAACCGCGGCGCCCAGTGGGTCACACACCCGTACGGCATGGAGGCGTCGGCGGCGGCCGCGGAGGAGGCCAAGGCCTGGGTCAAGCAGTTCCGCCGGGACATCGCGCCCTACGCCAACGGCGGAGTCTGGCTGAACTTCGTCGGTGACGAGGGCCGGGACCGGGTCCGTGCCGCCTTTGGCGAGGAGAACTACGGGCGGCTGGCCCGGGTGAAACGCGAGTTCGATCCGGAGAACGTCTTCCGCGGCAACCAGAACATCCTGCCGGCCGCCTCGTAAACTGCCGGAATGGCCATCTACATCGATCCCCCGCTCTGGCCCGCCCACGGCACCGTCTTCTCGCACCTGGTGTCCGACAGCTCCCTTGAGGAGCTGCACGCGTTCGCGGGGGCGGCGGGAGTCCCGGAGCGGGCGTTCGACGGCGACCACTACGACGTCGCCGAGGCCCGCTTCGACGCACTGGTTGCCGCCGGGGCCATCCCGGTGGAGGGCCGGGTCCTGGTGCGCAAGCTGATCGCCAGCGGGCTCCGGATTCCCGCCCGGCGGCGCAACGGCTCACTGAAGCTGCCGCTCCTGACGCGCTGGAACGAGACCCTGCCCGGCCACGAGGCGCTCTTCCTGGACCTCCTGGACCGGTGGGGTGAGGAGCACCGGAGCTACCACGGCCGCACCCACCTGCTCGAAGTGCTGGAGGCGCTGGACCGGCTGGCCGCTCCCGGGCTGCCGTCCCGGACGGTGCGCCTGGCGGCCTGGTTCCATGACGCGGTTTACCACGGGATCGCGGGCGAGGACGAGGAGGAGTCCGCGCGCCTGGCCGAGGAACGGCTGGCCCACACCGGCCTGCCCGACGGCGAGGCGGAGGAGGTGGGTCGGCTGGTACGGATGACGGCGGACCACCGGCCCGAGCCGGGCGACGACGCCGCGGCCCTCCTCAGCGACGCCGACCTCTCCATCCTCGGGAGCGACCCCGCAGAGTACGCCCGCTACCTCGCGGCCGTGCGGAAGGACTTCGCGCACATCGGCGACGCCGACTTCGCCGCCGGCCGCGCCGCCGTCGTCCGGCAACTGCTGACACAGGAGCCGCTCTTCCACACCGGGCGCGGGCGGTCCCTCTGGGAAGACACCGCGCGGCGGAACCTCGCGGGCGAACTGGCTTAGGCTCCGGGCCGCCTCACCGGTCCCCGGACCCGCAGGCTGTGCGGCGGAGGTGTTCGGCGAGACGGTCGAAGGATTCGCGCCAGCCGGAGCCGTGGGTGTCCCGGTGGTCGGCGGTGTCGAAGGGGCCCTGGGTGAAGACCAGGCGGGTGCCGCCATCGATCTCCTCAAGCCGGAAGGCACCCTCGGTCTCGAAGCCGCGGGTGCCGTCCACCTTCTCCCAGGCATGGGTGAAGACGAACAGTGTGGGCGGCTCGAGATCGGTCAGGACACCGCTGAACCAGTGTTCCTGGCCGGTCGCGTCCTCGAGGAGACAGGCCCGGTACGGGGTGCCGATTTCCAGGTCCGCGTCGATGGTTTCGCGCAGTGCCCGGAAGCCCCGCGGCCCCCACCAGAGGGCCGCCTGGTCCGGATCGACCAGCGCCGCCCAGACTGCACGGGCGGGCACCTGGAATTCGCGGGTGATTACCAGCGTGAGCTCGTCCTGTTCCGGCACGGCCTCCGCACCGGTGGATTCTGCGTTCTCCAGCATTGCCCTCTCCCTCCGCGTTCCGGCGACGGTTGAGCCTGTTTCCTAGCGGTAGACGCCGGCGAACGGCCGGTCCGTCGTGACGATCTGCTTGCCCAACGGCATCAGGGACACCGGGATCAGCTTGAGGTTGGCGATGGCCAGCGGGATCCCGACGATGGTCACGGCCATGGCGAACGCGGTCACCACGTGGCCCACGGCGATCCAGATGCCGGCCACCAGCAGCCAGATGACGTTGCCCAGCAGGGACAGGGCACCGCCGCCGCCGGGCCGGTCCACCACGGCGCGGCCGAAGGGCCACAGGGCGTAGGACGCGATCCGGAAGGAGGCCAGGCCCCAGGGGATGGTGACGATCAGCAGGCAGCAGACGACGCCGGCCGCGAAGTAGCCCAGCGCGAGCCACAGTCCCCCGAACAGCAGCCAGATGATGTTGAGCAGAGTCTTCATGGCACCATTCTCCCCCGTCGGCGGTGGATCTGTCCTCGGGGAAGGCCCTGAACCGCCCCTGAATCCGTGGCCCCGGTGAGGACCCCGGCGCCGGGCACTGTCCGGGGACGCGTGCCCCGGTTTACCCTAGGCGTAGGCCGGGCCGTTGCCCGGAAACAGCCTGCGGAAGGGCGGAACGCATGGGTTCGTGGCTGGCACGGAGCCGCCGAAGATCGCCCGTGGCCGCACTCTCCGCCGTGCTGGCGCTCACGCTGCTCACCGGATGCACCGGCGGGAGCCCGCAGCCGCCGTCGTCCGGCACGCCGTCGGGGACGGCATCCGGGACCAAGGCGCCCCGCTCCACCCCGGCGCAGGCGCCCGTCGTGTTCACCGCCCAGGGGGACATCGGCTTCGGCTCCAAGGCCCGCAAGGTGCTCGAAGCGGTCGCGAAGATCAAGCCGGCACTGAATCTGGCGCTGGGCGACTTCAGCTACCAGGCCGGCCTCGAACAGCAGTTCTGCGACATGGTCACCGGCGTCCTGGGCACCGGCTTCCCCTATGAACTCGTCACCGGCAACCACGAGAGCGACGGGCACGACGGCGACATCGCCACCTTCGCCCAGTGCCTGCCGAACCGGCTGCCCGGGCTGGTGGGTGAGTACGGCACGCAGTGGTACGCCGACGTGCCCCAAGAGAACCCACTGGTCCGCATCGTCATGGTCTCCCCCGGGATCAGGTTCCGGGACGGCAAAACCCTGGACTACGGCCGCGACAGCGAGCGCTGGAAGTGGACCGCGGACGCGCTGGACGGGGCGAAGGAACGGAACATCCCCTGGACGGTGGTGGGCATGCACACCCCGTGTTTCAACCTGGGCGCCTACTCCTGCCAGCCCGGCGCGGACTTCAACAACCTGCTGATCGAGAAGAAGGTGGACCTGGTCCTCACCGGCCATCAGCACCTGTACCAGCGCACGCACCAACTGGGCTACAGTCCGGACTGCCCCGCCCTGGTCCCGGATGAATTCTCGAAACAGTGCCTGGGTGGCACCGGCGGCACGCTCAACCAGGGCCGCGGGACGGTGTTTGCCGGCGTCGGGATCGGCGGGGTGGGGCTGCACGACGTCCGCGAGGAAGATCCCGAGGCCGGCTACTTCGCGGAGTGGTCCGGCAAGAACGTCAAGCCCACCTACGGCACGCTGAAGGTGTCCGTGGGAGAGGACGCGCTGACCGCCGCACTGGTCCCGGCCGAGGGCAGCTTCACGGACACCTTCACCATCACGCGGTGACCGCGCCTTGGGTGGCCCCCGGGGCGGCGGTCAGTGCCCCTTGGCGGCGGTGACGAAGGCCGTGACCCGGGCCGGGTCCTTGACCCCACGGGAAACCTCGACGCCGGAGGAGACGTCCACGCCCCACGCACCGGCCGCCGCGGCAGCGTCTGCCACGTTCGCCGGGTCCAGGCCGCCGGCCAGCAGCCAGTGCCGGTCCCCCAGCCCACGGGCGCGGACCGAGGCATAGTCCCAGGCCTCGCCGGAGCCGGGCACGGCGGCGTCGACCAGCAGCAGGTCCTCGCCCCAGTCGGCGAAGGCTTCCGGTGCCGCGGACATCGTGATCGCCCGGATCAGCCTCATCCCGGCGTCGTGGACCACCCGGACGTCCTCCCGGGTCCGGTCGCCGTGCAGCTGGACCCAGTCCAGCCCGGCGTCCCGTGCCGCGGCGACGGCGTCGGCCGCCCGTTCGTGCCGGAAGACGCCCACCGCGGGAACCCCTGACGGCACGCCGGGCAGCAGTTCGCGGACCCGGTCCGGCGCCACCTGACGGGGGCTGGCGGTCAGGACGAAGCCCACCGCGTCCGCCCCGGCGTCGACGGCGGCCCGGACGGCCTCGCTGGTGCTCAGACCGCATACCTTGACGAACATTCCGGCTCCCAACCGCTGTGCTGTGCCCAGTGAGACGACGCTGGACTGAATTCGACGTTGCTTCGACGTTAGCAAGTCCCGGGCCCGGGCATCGGCGCCGCGGCTAGGCTGATCCCATGGACATCATCCGTTACGCCGACCTCAAACCCGCCCCCTGGCGCAACGGCGGTGGCACCACCCGTGAACTGGCCCGCTTCCCGCTCGACGCGGCCGACGGCGGCTGGGACTGGCGGGTAAGCATCGCGGAGGTCGGCAAGGCCGGAGACTTTTCCGCGTTCCCCGGGATGGAGCGGGTCCTCACCGTGGTGAACGGCGACCTGCTGTTCCTCACGGTCGACGGCGCCGAGCACCCGCTGGAAAAGTACCGCCCGTTCCGGTTCTCCGGCGACGCCGACGCGGCCGGTGCCCTGCCCACCGGCGACATTCGGGACCTGAATGTCATCTGCCGGCGGGGCGCCTTCAAGGGCTTCACCTCCATCATCGAACTGTCCAAGAAACGGGCACACCCGGTCTTCGAGGGGCAGTTCGGCATCCTGCTGCAGGGCCAGGCGACGGCGGACGGCGAGGCGCTGGGCCGGTACGACGCCGTCGTCGGCTCTGACACGGCGACGCCCGAGATCCTGGGCCGCGGCTTCCTTGCCGTCGTCTCGATCGACCCTGTCGACTGATTGATCCCAGCCGGAGGCCTAGCCCCCGGCTTTTGCTAGGCTGAAGGCAAGGCCGGATCCCCGGCCTCCGGACGACGGTTCAGTACCCGGCACGCGACAAGACTGGCCAAAGGATTGTTGTCATGTCGTGGATCATCCTCATTGCCGCCGGATCCCTAGAAGCCGTGTGGGCCGCCGCGTTGCACCGCACGTCGCAGGCCACCGGCCGCCGCCGACTCCTGCCGGGCGCACTGTTCCTGGTCTCCGTCCTCGCAAGCACCGGCGGACTCGCGATCGCCATGCAGACCATACCCACCGGGACCGCCTACGCCGTCTGGGTGGGAGTCGGCGTCGTCCTTACCTCCGCTTATGCGATGGCCACCCGTGTTGAACCCGCCAGCGCCGCCCGGATCATGCTGCTCGGCGGGATCGTGGCGTGCGTGGCCGGCCTGAAGCTGGTGGCGTAATGCGCGCCGGCACTCGCGGATCGGGTGTTTCCTGGCTGATCCTGCTCGGCTCCGCCGTCCTCGAGGCGGTGTGGGCCACGGCTCTGGGTCTCTCCGACGGGTTCAGCCGTCCCGTGCCTACCCTGATCTTCGCCGTGGCCGCGGCATTGAGCATGGCCGGACTGGGCATGGCCGTGCGGCGCATCCCGCTTGGCACTGCGTATGCCGTGTGGGTAGGAATCGGCGCCGCCCTGACCGTGGGCTGGGCGATGGCCACCGGCGTCGAAGCCGCCAACCCGCTGAAACTGCTGTTCATAGCGGGGATCGTCGGCTGCGCGGCGGGGCTGAAACTGCTGCCGGGCGGGCCGGAGGACTCCGAACCGCCCGTTTCCGAGCCGTCGTCCCGTACGCTCCCGCCCGGTTAGTCCCACCGGCAACCGCCGATCCGGCCGGACACGCCGTGTCGCGGGCCCGGGTCCGGGAGGTAACCGGGGAGAATCGCACGCAGGCTTGCTGCCGGGCCCGGACGAACGCTGGCAACCCCCGGGAACCCGCCCGGAATACCGGGACCGGGCGGGAGGTTCTTGGCTGGGACAGCGGTTCCGGCAATGACAGGAGACTCCAGATGACAGCCACAGTTCAGCTCGGCGACAGCCTCAGCGTCAGCCCCTTGGGTTTCGGCGGAATGGCCCTGACCCCGGTTTACGGCGAGGTTGACCCGGCCGAGGCGCTGGCCACCCTGCACCATGCCGTCGACGCCGGGGTGACCTTCCTGGACACCGCGGACATTTACGGCGGCGGCAGCAATGAAGAACTCTTCGCCCAATTGCTCAAGGACCGGCGCTCCGAGGTGCAGTTGGCCACGAAGTTCGGCCTGGTGGGGAACCCGGCGGAGGGCTACACGGACATCCGGGGCGACGCCGCCTACGTCCGCGAGGCCGTGGACCGCAGCCTGTCCCGCCTCGGCACCGACAGCATCGACCTGTATTACATGCACCGCCGTGACCTCCGCGTTCCGATTGTGGAAACCGTGGAGGCCATGGCGGAGCTGGTCAAGGCCGGAAAGGTCAAGCACCTGGGCCTGTCCGAGGTGACGGCGGCGGAACTCCGGGAGGCCCACGCCGTGCACCCGATCGCCGCCGTCCAGAGCGAATGGTCCATCTGGAGCCGGGACGTGGAGCGCAACGTGGTGCCCGCGGCCGCCGAACTGGGTGTCGGCTTCGTGCCCTATTCGCCGCTGGGCCGGGGCTTCCTGACCGGCACCGTGGATGCCTCGAAGCTGGGCAGCAACGACTTCCGCCGCAACATCCCCCGCTTCGCCGCGGATGCAGTGGACGCCAACCAGGCCGTGGTGGCCACGGTCCGCGAGGTCGCCGCCGAGCTGCAGACCGCCAACGGTCCCGCCACGCCGGCGCAGGTTGCCCTGGCTTGGCTGCTGGCCCGGGGCGAGGCGCTGGGCCTGCCCGTCGTCCCGATCCCCGGCACCCGCAAGGCCGCCCGGATCGATGAAAACCTCGGCGCACTGTCCCTGGAGCTGAGCCCGGCGCAACTCGACCGGCTCAACACAGCGGCGGACGCCGTCGTCGGCTCCCGCGCAGCGAACCCGGGCTGGGTGTCCGAGGGCCGGGAATAGGCGGTCCTAGACTGATGCCCATGGACTCACTCATTCATTCGCTCCGCGACGTCACTATCCGCAGGATTTCGGTCAGCGAGATGGACAACAACGTGTACCTGATCACCGCGAAGGCTTCCGGCGCGCAGCTCCTGATCGATGCGGCCGATGATGCGGCCGCCATCGAGGCGCTGCTGGCCGACGCCGCCGCGGACACCGAGGCGACGCCGAAGCTGGCGCTGATCGCCACCACGCACCAGCACTGGGACCACGTCCGTGCGCTGCCCGAGGTGGTCAAGGCGACCGGCGCGAAGACCGCCGCCGGAACCGACGACGCCCCCGCGCTGCCGGTGCCGGTGGACGTGCTGCTGGATCACGGCGACGTCGGCAACTTCGACGGGTTCGACGTGACGGCGGTGCACTTGCGCGGCCACACCCCGGGTTCGGTGGCGCTGGTGTACCAGGACCCGGCAGGGCCCGCGCACATCTTCTCCGGCGACTCGCTGTTCCCGGGCGGGGTGGGCAACACGGATAAGGATCCGGAACGCTTCACCCAGCTGCTGGACGATGTCTCCGCGCGGCTGTTCGATGTCTACCCGGACGACACGGTCGTGCACCCGGGTCACGGCAAGCCGACCACCCTGGGCGCGGAACGCCCGCACCTTGAGGAGTGGCGCGCCCGCGGCTGGTAGCTGGCGCTAGGCCCTGAGACTTGCGCTGCGCATAATGCCGGTCGCTGCGGGAATACCCATAGCGACCGGCATTTTGCGCTTCGCCAGCTACTTTGCGTAGCGGAAAACCCTAGCGGCTGCGGCGGTCGTTCGACGCCGGGGCCGACGCGCGGCGGGGACCGCCGCTGCGGGCCGGACGGCCTTCGCCGGAGCGGCCGTTGCCGCCGCCCGCGTAGGAACCGCCGGACGTGCCGCCCGTGTTGGAGGACCAGACCGGAGCCGAACCGCCGCCGGAGCGACCGCCCGACTTGGCGCCTGCCGCGGCACGCTGGCCGGTGGCCGGACGTCCGCTGCGCTGGCCGCCGGCGGAGCCGCCGGTACGCGGGGCGCCGCCCCGGCCCGCGGCCGATCCGCCACGGGGTGCCGCGCCGCGGGAGTCATTCCGGCCCTCGGCTCCACGGCCGTCGGACCCACGGAAGTCAGACCCACGGCCAGCCGACGCACGCCCCCCGGCGGACGGAACATCGTTGTGGTGCGCGTAAGCGGTGGCACGGCCACGGCCCCGGGCATTGCGGCGCTCGGAACGCTCGGCGTCGGACCGGTCCTGGTTCTGCTCGGCGATGCGCTCGGCGGCGCTGCGGGCAGCGGCCTGGCCCTCGTAGGCCACGGCGCGGCGCTCGGCACGCGGCAGGTCGGTGCGCGGAGCCTCGGCGGACACCTTGCCGCGTCCGCCGCGGCCGCCGCGGCCACCGGCGGTGGGGGCTGCCTGGCGGCGGGCCCGCTTGCGCTCGGCGTTGGCACCGGTGGAGGTGCCGCCGCCCTGCTGCGGAGCCTTGGCGGCCAGCAGCGCGGCACGGGTGCGGGGGTCGACCTTCTCGGCGATGTCGCCGACGAGCTCGGCCACGATCGGCGAGCTGGCGGTGACGCGCTCGAAGCTGACGTCCACGCCGGCGGCCTTCATGAGCTTCTTCACGTCGGACTGCTGCTCCGGCAGGGTCAGCGTCACCACGGTGCCGTCGGAACCGGCGCGGGCGGTACGGCCCGAGCGGTGCAGGTAGGCCTTGTGCTCGGTGGGCGGGTCCACGTGGATGACGAGTTCGACGTCGTCGACGTGCACGCCGCGGGCGGCGACGTCGGTGGCGACCAGGACGCGGACGTCGCCGGAGGAGAACTCGGCGAGGTTGCGGTCACGGGCGTTCTGCGACAGGTTGCCGTGCAGATCGACGGCGGGGATGCCGGCGTCGGTCAGGGTCTTGGCCAGCTTGCGGGCGTGGTGCTTGGTGCGCATGAACAGCACGCGGCGGCCGGCGCCGGAGGCGAGCTCCACGATCAGCTGCTTCTTCACGGTCTGGTCGTTGACCACCAGGACGTGGTGCTCCATGGTGGTGACCGCGGCCTGCGGGTCGTCCACGGAGTGGGTCAGCGGGTTGGAGAGGTAGCGCTGGACAATCTTGTCCACGCCGTTGTCCAGGGTGGCGGAGAAGAGCAGGCGCTGGCCCTGGGCGGGGGTCATGTCCATGAGCTTCTTGACCACCGGGAGGAAGCCGAGGTCGGCCATGTGGTCCGCCTCGTCGAGGACGGTGATCTCGACCGACTCGAGGGTCAGGATGCGCTGGCGGATCAGGTCCTCCAGGCGGCCGGGGCAGGCGATGACGATGTCGACGCCGGCGCGGAGGGCCTTTTCCTGGCGGGCCTGGGAGATGCCGCCGTAGATCACGGTGGTGTTCAGGCCGACGGCCTTGGCCAGCGGCTCCACCGTGGCGTTGATCTGGGTGGCCAGCTCGCGGGTGGGGGCCAGGACCAGGGCCATCGGGCGGCCGGGCTTGCGGAAGTGCGCGGCCTCGCGCTCGGCGAGACGGGCCACCAGCGGGATGGCGAAGGCGATGGTCTTGCCGGAGCCGGTGCGGCCGCGGCCCAGGACGTCGCGTCCGGCCAGGGTGTCCGGGAGGGTCTTGACCTGGATGGGGAACGGCTCGGTGATTCCCTGGGCGGTCAGGGTGTCGGCAAGGGCCTTGGGCGTGCCGAGGGCAGCAAAAGTAGTCATAGGTATCAAAGGTCTTTCAGGCGGTATCCGTGCGGATATCGGCCCCCGGCGCCGGTTGGACCAGGGGTTCGCCGAAGAAAAGTCAGGTGGTCGACCGGGCCGTCTGCGGGTAGCCGCTCATTGCCGGGACCAAATGGAACGCGTTCATCGACGCAGGATGTGCCTCTCACATGAAAAAACCCACTCCCGCGGGGACATTCCGAGGAATACGCGGGCGATCCGGCGGTCTGCCGAGGCTTTCCAGCCGGATCAGGAGTGGGCATCACTGCACATCAAGTTCACCCAGTCTATCATCCGGGACCCTCCTCCCGTTTCCGGCCGGTCCCGACCCTCCCGTAGGTCCCATCCCATTTGACTCGCAGCTAAGGCCGTTTTCGCGGCTCAAAACGGCTTCAACTGCCAGTTAGTTGGGTGCGCCGCGGCGGGCGACGCGCGGCGCCACCAGGACGCCCGCGACGCCGATCGCGGCGGTGAGCGCGAAGACCCCGGCGAACGGTGCGGCGGCGCCGGCAGGGCCGGCTCCCGCCGTCGTGAACGCCGCGAAGATGATGCCCGTGGTGGCCAGCGAAAGCGCGCCGCCGAGGGAGTCCGAGATGGACATCGCGGAGCTGTTGAAGCCCTCGCTCTCGCGGGTGGAGAGGGCCAGTGTCATGACGCTGAGCCGCGCGTACATCAGGCCCATGCCCGCGCCGGCGAACACCCAGCCGGCGATCGCGACGGCGGCAGGCCAGCCGAGGACGGTGGTGGCCAGGGCGAGGACGACGGCGGCGAGTACCATCGCCGCCCCGATCCGGATGGCGCGGCGGTGTTCCAGCCGCGGGCCCAGCCGGCCCTGCACCGCGGACGCGGAGGCCCATGCCACGGCACCGGCGGTCAGGGTCAGCCCGGCAAAGGTAGGCGCGAATGCGTACCGCTCCACCAGCAGGTACGGCAGGTACACCTCGGCGCCGAAGAACGCCGCGGAGGCCAGCCCGCGGGTGAGGATGACGCTGGGGAGCCCGCGCCGGGCGGTCAGGGTGCCACGTGGCATCAGCGGGCGGACGGCCAGCAGCGCGACGGCGACGGCGGCTCCGGCCAGCAGGCCGCCGATCCCCGGGAGGGTCGATGAGAGGTTCAAGCCCAGGACCGCGGCGGCGGCGAGCGCGGCCAGGCCCAGCTTGGCCAGCGCCCCGGGGACGCGGGAGGGCTGGCGGTCTGCCTGGTCCGCCGCGGCAGGTTCCGTCGCAGCGGGTTCCGTCTGGCCCGCCGGGTCCGCCGGTGCGGCCGCTTCATCAGGGGCAGGCTCGTTTTTCGGCAGCGCTCGCAACGCCGGGGCGGTCAGCAGCAGCGCCGGCACCACCAGGCCCACCACCCCCAGGAAGACCCACGGCCAGCCCGCCACCTCCGCCACCAGCCCGGCGGTGAACGGGCCCACCAGCGAGGGGACCACCCAGGCCGCGGAGAACGCGGCGAAGATCTTCGGGTGCAGCGGCGGCGGGTAGACCCGGGCCACCACGACATACAGCGCCACGGTGAGGCCGCCGCCACCGAGTCCCTGCACCAGCCGCCCGGCGACCAGGACCGGCATGGAGGGGGCGGTCCCGGCAATCAGCAGTCCCACCACGAACATGCCGACGGCGGAGAGCAGCGGTGCCACCGGCCCCCTGCGGTCGGCCCAGCTGCCGGAGGCCACCATGCCGATCACACCGGTGGCCAGCGGCCCGGCGAAGGCCAGGGCGTAGAGGCCGGCGCCGTCGAGTTCGCGGCTGACCAGCGGCATGATGGTGGTCACCGCCAGCGATTCAAAGGCCGCCAGGAACACCAGCGCGCAGGCGCCGAGGGTCACTAGGACGTACCGGCGCTGGAAGATGCCGCCTGCCCCCGCCCCTGGATCGGGGCGAGTTCGCGGGCTGGCGGCGTTCGACATACCTGAAGCCTACGGCGCGAGCCCCTGGGCGGGGACGACGACGGCGCCGCTGGCCCGGGAGTCGGCGTCGAGCATCCACCCCACCCGCTTGACGGTCCGCAGCATCACCACGCTTTCGACCAGGTCGATGCCCGGTACCTTCTGCTGCAGCGCGAGTTCGACCGTCATCACGTCGGCCAGGGACTGCAGCCACATGATGATCACGAAGTTGGTGGGCCCGGTGGTGGAGGCGCTCAGGCGGACGTTGCGCATGGTCTTCAGCTCCGCCGCCGCGGCCTCGTGCTGGCCGGCGGGGACGTTGACGAACCACTGGCACGTGACCGGGAAGGACGAATAGCGCTGGGCCACCTCGCAGCGGAAGGACAGCATGCCGCTGGCCAGCACCCGGTTCAGCTGCCGCTGGACGGTGGCCGGGTGGCGGCCCAGGCTCCGTGCGATCTCCGCGGCCGTGGCCCGCCCGTCCCGGGCCAGGAACGGCAGCAGGGCCAGGTGGCTTTCCGGCAGTTCCCGCGCGGAAGCGGCTGCGGCCGCCGCTGCCGCGGTCCCGCCGTCGGCGCCGGCAAGGGTCCGTACGGCCGCCTGCTGTGCCCGGTCCAGCACGTTGAGCCGCCAGGCGCCGCCGCTGGAATGCAGCCGGGTACAGAGCGCGGTCTCGTACTTGGTCAGGCCCTCGATCTCCTTCAGCCGGGACATCACCTGGTCGCTCAGATCGTCCAGGGACCGGGTGATGACCGTCAGCATCAGGTTGCGCTTGCTGGCGGCCTCCTCGACGGTCACCACCTCCGGCATCAGGGCCAGTTGCGCGGTGACCTCGTCGCGGCGGTGCATCTCGCAGTCGACGGCGATGAAGGCCAGGCACATCTGGTGCGGGTCACCGATCAGGTGGGCTGTGATCCACGAAACCCCGGAGGCCCGCAGCCGGTCCCAGCGTGCTGCCAGCGTGGTGGCGTGGACGCCCAGGATCTCCGCGGCGTCGCCCCAGCCCAGCCGCGGCGCCATCTGCAGCACGTTAATCAGCGCCAGGTCATCCTCGCTCAGCTCCACGGCCCACTCCCCTCTCCTGCATGAATTCTGCGTTTCACGGCTAGGTGTGCATATTTCCAGCCCTTTAGGCCCATGTGGCGCAGGTCACTCCAGAATAGACCCGAACGCACCACCCCAATCAACCGCCAGGAGAGTTTGTGACCATTACCGACGACGCCCGGGAGCTCCAGCCGGAGCTCGCCCGTTTCCGCCACGCCCTGCACCGCGAGCCGGAGATCGGCCTGGACCTGCCCCGCACCCAGGAGAAGGTCCTGCAGCAGCTCGACGGGCTGGGGTACGAGATCACCCTGGGCACGGACACCAACTCCGTCACCGCGGTTCTCCGCGGCCAGGGTAGCGATGCCGCCAGCCGGCCCGCCGTGCTCCTGCGCGCCGACATGGACGGCCTCCCGGTCCAGGAGAAGACCGGCGTCGACTACACCTCCACCGTGGACGGGGCCATGCACGCCTGCGGCCACGACCTGCATACCTCCATGCTCGCAGGCGCCGCCACCCTGCTCGCGGAACAGCGCCACCGTCTGGCCGGCGACGTCGTCCTCATGTTCCAGCCCGGCGAGGAGGGCTTCGACGGGGCCAGCTACATGATCCGCGAGGGCGTCCTTGACGCCCCGGGCCGGCGCGTGGATGCCGCCTACGGCATGCACGTGTTCTCCGCACTGGAACCGCACGGCACCTTCTGCACCAAGCCCGGTGTGATGCTCAGCTCCTCCGACGGGCTCACCGTCACCGTGCTGGGCGCCGGCGGCCACGGCTCGGCCCCGCATGCGGCCAAGGATCCGGTCACGGTCGCCGCGGAGATGGTCACGGCCCTGCAGGTCATGGTCACCCGCCAGTTCAACATGTTCGACCCGGTGGTCCTCTCCGTGGGCGTACTCCAGGCCGGCACCAAGCGGAACATCATCCCCGAATCCGCCCGGATCGAGGCGACCGTGCGGACCTTCTCCGAGGAGTCCCGGCAGAAGATGATGGACGCCGTCCCCCGCCTCCTGCGCGGCATCGCGACGGCCCACGGGCTCGACGTCGACGTCGACTACCAGCAGGAATACCCGCTCACCATCACCGACGAGGACGAGACCCGCACCGCGGAAAACGTCATCGGGGACCTCTTCGGCGACGGCCGGCTGGCCCGCTGGGCCACGCCGCTGAGCGGCTCCGAGGACTTCTCCCGCGTCCTGGCCGAGGTCCCCGGGACCTTCATCGGCCTCTCCGCCGTCCCGCACGGCGGCGACCACACGACGTCGGCGTTCAACCACTCCCCGTACGCCACGTTCGACGACGCCGTCCTGGCCGACGGCGCCGCGCTCTACGCCGAACTCGCCCTGTCCCGGCTCGCCACCCTCTCGACCGCCACAGCCACGGCGGCCGCAGTCCCCGCCGGCCGCTCCTAACCGGCACCCCCGTCCAGCAGCACCCCCACCCAGAACCACCCGGAGATTCCCATGACAGCAACCGTGTCCCAGCCGACGGCTCCCCGGACATCCACCCGCAAGACCTTGATCGGCACCGGCATTGGCAACGCCGTCGAATGGTACGACTGGGCCATCTACGCCACGTTTACCCCGTTCATCGCCAGCCAACTCTTCAGCAAATCTGACCCCGCCTCGGCGGTGCTCTCCACCCTGGCGATCTTCGCCGTCGGCTTCGTCGCCCGGCCCTTCGGGGGCTTCCTCTTCGGCTGGATCGGCGACCGGATCGGCCGCAAGGCATCCATGACCCTCGCCGTGGGCCTGGCCTCGGTGGGCAGCCTGATGATCGGCATCGCCCCGACCTTCGCGGCGGTGGGCGCCTTTGCGTCCCTGATGCTGCTGGTTGCCCGGCTGGTCCAGGGCCTGGCGCACGGCGGCGAGCTGCCCTCCTCCCAGACCTACCTATCGGAGATGGCCCCGAAGGAACACCGCGGCTTCTGGGCCACCCTGATCTACACCTCCGGCACGGTCGGCATCCTGTTCGGAACCCTGCTGGGCGCGGTCCTGAACATGGCTCTCTCCACCGAGGCGATGAATGCCTGGGGCTGGCGGATCCCGTTCCTGATCGGCGCCGCGATGGGCCTGTACGCACTGATCATGCGGTCCCGGCTGCACGAGACCGACGTCTTCGCCGGTGAGGCGCTGGCCGAGAAGAAGGCCGCGATCTGGCCGCAAATCGTCCGCCACCGGAAGCAGGCGCTGCAGGTCATCGGCCTGACCGTGGGCCTGACGGTCATCTACTACATCTGGGGCGTCGTCGCCCCCAGCTACGCCACCACCGCCCTGAAGATCGACCGCGGCGAGGCGCTCTGGGCCGGCGTCGTGGGCAACATTGTCTTCATCGCCGCGCTGCCGTTCTGGGGCAAGCTCGCGGACCGGATCGGCCGCAAGAAGGTGCTCTGGTCCGGCGCGATCGGCGCAGGCCTGCTGCACTTCCCGATGACCGCCCTGCTGAAGGATTCCGCCTGGCAGCTGGCCGTCAGCATGTCCGTGATGCTGATCTTCATCGCCGCGAGCGCCGCGATCGTCCCGGCCGTCTACGCCGAACTGTTCCCCACCAGCATCCGCACGGTGGGCGTGGGCGTGCCCTACTCGATCTGCGTGGCACTCTTCGGCGGCACCGCCCCGTACCTGCAGCAGTGGCTGGGCACCAGCCTGCAGTCCCCGCAGCTGTTCAACGTCTACGCCGTGGCGCTGCTGGCAGTCTCGGCCCTGTTCGTCTTCACCATCCCGGAGACCAAGGGCAAGGACCTCACCGCCTGACCGGGACCCGGCGCCGCTGCGGGGCTCCACTATTCTGGAGGGGATGAGTGAATCCCCAGAATCCCCGCAGCCGGCGCCTTCCCCGCGCCCGGTGACCCCCGGCAGCCAGGCCTCCTTCGGCACCTACGGCGGCCGCCCGGTGAGCTTCGTGCGCCGCGGCACCCGGTTGCAGGGCCGACGCCAGGCCGCCTGGGATGAGCATTCGGACCGCTGGGCCGTGGACGTGCCCCGGCACGTCGCCAACACCTCCGTCCACCCGGAGTACGTCTTCGACGCCGAGGAAGAGTTCGGCCGCAAGGCTCCTCTGATCGTGGAGATCGGCTCCGGCCTGGGCGACGCGGTCTGCCACGCGGCCGAACAGAACCCGGGCACCGACTTCCTGGCCGTGGAGGTCTACACCCCCGGCCTGGCAAACACCCTGATCAAGATCAACAGCCGCGGCCTGACCAACGTCCGCGTGGTGGAGGCCAACGCTCCCGAGGTCCTGGCCAGCATGCTGCCGGCCGGCTCCGTCACCGAGCTCTGGGTCTTCTTCCCGGACCCGTGGCACAAGTCGCGGCACCACAAGCGCCGCCTGATCCAGCCGGCGTTCGCGGAACTCGCCGCCCGGGCGCTGAAGCCTGGCGGTATCTTCCGGATCGCCACTGACTGGTCCAACTACGCCGTGCACGTCCGGGAGGTCATGGCCGGCGCCACCGACTTCGAAAACCTGCACGAGGGCGAACGCAGCGGCCCGGAGAGCCCGCTGACCCAGGTCTGGGAATCCGGTGTGGAGTCCGTGGTGGGCGGCGCCCCGGTCAAGGAGGGCCGGGCCCCGGTCAGCACCGAGCACACCGGCCCCAACGAGGGCGTCGACGACGTCGGCGGCTGGGCGCCGCGGTTCGACGGCCGGATCCTGACCAGCTTCGAGAACAAGGCCCACGAGGCCGGCCGGCTGATCTTCGACCTCAGCTACCGGCGCCGCTGATCCGGGCCCATCGCCTGCGGCCGCGGGGGCCGTCCGCATGGCAGGATTACGGCAAAGCTCAACAGTGCAAGAACGGACCAGCAGCATGGAATTGAAAGACGCGGCAGAAGTTGCGGAGGATGTCACCAACTCCCGGCCGCTCGAAATCGCGGCCCGCGCCGGGTTCGCCGTCTCCGGGCTGCTGCACTTCCTGATCGGCCTGGTCGCGATCCGGCTCGCGATGGGCGGCCAGGGCCAGGCGGACGTCAGCGGCGCGGTGGCCGAGATGGCCCAGCAGCCCGTCGGACCGTACCTGCTCTGGAGCGCCTTCACCGCGTGCGTGGCGCTGGCGATCTGGCAGACCAGCGACGCGGTGTTCGACTTCGAGCACCTGGAGACGAAGAAGAAGGTCGCCAAGAAGCTCAAGGCCGCCCTGCAGGCCGTCGTCTACACCGGCTTCGCGCTGACCCTCGCGTCGGTGGCCATGGGCGCGCACGCCGACCACCGCCAATCCACCAGCGACCTGACCCTGCACCTGATGGCCACCCCCGGCGGGACCCTGCTGCTGATCCTGATCGGCGTCGCCGTCGCCGTCACCGGCGTCGTCTACGCCATCCGAGGCTTCCGGAAGTCCTTCGTGAAGTACCTGCGCATGCCCGCCAACGAGCACGCCTCCCTGGCCGTGAAAATCACCGGCATCGCCGGCTACGCGGCCAAGGGCGTGGCGCTGCTGCTGACCGGGATGCTGATCGTGATCGCCACTATCAAGGCGGACCCGGACGAATCGACCGGGCTCGACGGCGGCCTCAAGGCCCTGCGCGATCAGCCGCTGGGCATGTACATGCTCGCCGCCGTCGGCGCCGGACTGATCTGCTACGGCATCTTTATGGCCGTCCGCGCCCGCCTGGCACGGATGTAGCCGGCCCCCGCCCCGGCCCGGGCCCGGACCGCGGGCGCCCGCGGTCCGGGGTCACCGCCGGCTGGCTAAGATGGATCAGATGACCAACTGCCGAAAGTAGTGCCTCCATGCCTTCGAATCCGGATGAGAATGCGGCACTGGCGATCCAGACCCCCGCGATCAACGACCGCTCCCTCGCGGCCGGGCTCGCCTACGCCATGGGGAGCCGCGTCTCCGGGATTTCCTTCGACGCCGCCACCGGGCTGATGCTGGGCAAGGTCCGCGGCGGGTCCCCCGTGCCGTATTCGACGACGGCGAAGCTGGTCCGCAAGGGCGGGGGCTGGAGCTGCACCGTGGGGGTCTGCAGCTGCCCGGTCCGCAAGGACTGCAAGCACGTCGCGGCGCTGCTCTTCGCGGCGGAGGACAACCCGGCCACCCGCGTGCAGCTGCTCGCCCCCGCAGAAACCTCCCGGCTCTCCCGCCAGCCGGCCCCCGTGGACCTGCCGGACTGGGAGCAGGCGCTCAGCCCGCTGCTGTCCCGGCAGGCGTCCACCCAGCCCTCCGCCGGCGTGCCCCTGGCGCTGCAGTTCGAGATCGAGGAGCCGGCACCGCACTTCTCCTACACCGGCCGCCGGGACCCGCTGCGCAGCGTTTGCCAGCTCAAGGCCCGGCCCGTCATCATGGGCGCGAAGGGCAAGTGGATCCGCGGCGACGTCTCGTGGAGCACCCTGAGCTACCTGAACTACCGCCGGGAGTGCAACGAGGCCCACGTGGAGTGGATGCTGGAGTTCCTGGCTTCCCACACCTCCGTGGCGAACCGCCAGCACGCCGGGACCGGGCTCTGGCTGGGCCTGAACACCTACGCCGGCCGGAACCTCTGGAGCCTGCTGGAGGAGGCCCGCAAGATCGGCCTGGCCCTGGTCCACGGTAAGGCGGACGAGCCCGTGCACCTGGCGGCCAGCCCCGCCGCCGTCGGCCTCAACCTCACCCGTTTCGGCACCCCCGCCGGCGCCGACAACGGCACCGGCAGCGCCCCCGGAGCCGGCAATGACGGCGGCGGTCTGGCCCTCGCCCCCACCATCACCGTCGAGGGCACCGAGGTGGACCCCGCGGCGGTGGGCACCATCGGCCGCCCCGCGCACGGCATCTTCGTCACCGGGGACGCGGGAACCCTCCCGGGCCTGGCACCCGAGGGCGCCACGATCACGCTCGCGCCGCTCGAGGCCGGGCTGAGCGAGGAACTGCTGGCGTTCGTCACCGCCGGCACCACGCTGCACATCCCGTCCCGGGACGAGACCCGGTTCCTCACCGGTTTCTACCCGAAGCTGAAGCAGACCGCCCGGGTCACCGCCTCGGACGAGTCGGTGGAGCTGCCGGCACTGGCCGTCCCCACGCTGTCCCTGCTGGCGAACTACGGCGCGGACCACCGGGTCCGGCTGCACTGGGAGTGGCACTACACCTCCGGCACCCTGGTCACCGCCCAGCCGCTCTGGCGCCACCCCGGTGACCACGGCTACCGGGACGACACCGCCGAGGCGCGCATCCTCGAAACCGTGGGACAGCCCTGGGAGGTGGTACCCAAGCTCGGCGAATCCGCCACCGGCGGCTGGGGCACGCCCCGGCTCGCTGACTCCGCCGAGCTCAGCGGCCTGGACACGCTGGCGTTCACCGAGGAGGTCCTCCCCCGGCTGCGCGAGCTGCCCGAGGTCACCGTGGATACCGCCGGAGAGATCGCCGACTACCGCGAGGCGGAGGAGGCCCCGGTGGTCTCCATCTCCACCAAGGCCACCGAGCAGCGGGACTGGTTCGACCTGGGCATCCAGATCTCCCTGGAGGGCCAGCCGGTGTCCTTTGCCGCCGTCTTCTCCGCCCTCGCCGCCGGCCAGACGAAGATGCTGCTGCCCAGCGGCGCATACTTCTCCCTGGACCTGCCCGAGCTGCACCAACTGCGCGCC
This sequence comes from Arthrobacter sp. NPDC080082, assembly GCF_040686595.1. Taxonomy (NCBI): domain Bacteria; kingdom Bacillati; phylum Actinomycetota; class Actinomycetes; order Micrococcales; family Micrococcaceae; genus Arthrobacter; species Arthrobacter sp. NPDC080082. The sequence goes on from NZ_JBFBKQ010000001.1 coordinate 811,598, forward strand.
CTGATCGAGGAGGCCCGGGAGCTGCAGGACAACAAGGACGCCCCGCTTCAGATCAGCCGCTTCCAGGCCGGGCTCTGGGACGAGCTGGCGCAGCTGGGGATCGTGGACGAACAGGCTTCCGCCTGGCGGGATGCCGTCGGCGGCCTGCTGGAGGGCGGCGTTAAGGGCCTGCCGCTGCCGGACACCCTGGACGCGGAGCTGCGGCCCTACCAGCTGGAGGGCTTCAACTGGCTGAGCTTCCTCTACCGCCACGGCTTGGGCGGGGTGCTGGCCGACGACATGGGCCTGGGCAAGACCGTCCAGACGCTCGCGCTGATCTGCGCTGCGAAGATCGCGGCGGCGGAGGCGGCCGCTTCTCCCGGGGCGGAGGACAACGACGGCGACGACGGGGCCTCCGGCGACGCGGCGGGTGGCGCCCCGTTCCTGGTGGTGGCACCCACGTCCGTGGTGGGCAACTGGCTGGCCGAAACCGCCCGGTTTGCCCCCGGCCTGACCGTGCGGGCCATCGGCGAGACCTTCGCCAAGAGCGGCTCCGATCCTGCCGATGCGCTGGCCGGCGCCGACGTCGTTATCACCTCCTACGCGCTCTTCCGCATCGACTACGACGCGTACGCCTCCCGCCGCTGGGCCGGCCTGGTGCTGGACGAGGCGCAGTTCGTGAAGAACCACCAGTCCAAGGCCTACCAGTGCGCCCGGAAGCTGCCCGCGGACTTCAAGCTGGCGGTGACCGGCACGCCGCTGGAGAACAACCTGATGGAGTTCTGGGCGCTGACCTCGATCGTGGCGCCCGGGCTGTTCGCCAGCCCCAAGCGCTTCGCGGAGAACTACCAGCGGCCGGTGGAGAAGAACGGGGACCGGGCACGGCTGGACAAGCTGCGCCGCCGGGTCCGCCCGCTGATGCTGCGCCGCACCAAGGAGCAGGTGATCCGGGACCTGCCGCCCAAGCAGGAACAGATCCTGGAGGTGGTGCTGAATCCGCGGCACCAGAAGGTCTACCAGACCCACCTGCAGCGCGAACGGCAGAAGATCCTGGGCCTGATCGAGGACGTGAACAAGAACCGCTTCACGATCTTCCAGTCCCTCACCCTCCTCCGGCAGCTCAGCCTGGACCCGTCCCTGATCGACCCGTCCCTCTCGGGGATCCGGGCCAGCAAGCTGGACGTGCTCTTCGAACAACTCCAGGACCTCGTGGCGGAGGGCCACCGGGCGCTGATCTTCAGCCAGTTCACCGGGTTCCTCGGCAAGGTCCGGGAGCGGCTGATCGAGGAGAACATCGAGTTCTGCTACCTGGACGGCAGCACCCGGAACCGCGCGGACGTGGTCAGCGAGTTCAAGAACGGCGCGGCCCCGGTGTTCCTGATCAGCCTCAAGGCCGGCGGCTTCGGCCTGAACCTGACCGAGGCGGACTACGTGTTCCTGCTGGACCCGTGGTGGAATCCGGCGTCCGAGGCGCAGGCCGTGGACCGGACGCACCGGATCGGCCAGGCCCGCAACGTGATGGTGTACCGGCTGGTGGCCAAGGACACGATCGAGGAAAAGGTCATGGCCTTGAAGGCGAAGAAGTCCCAGCTGTTCGCCGACGTGGTGGAGGGCGATGCGCTGGCCGGCGGGACGCTGACGGCGGAGGACCTGGCCGGGCTCTTCGACGACTAGCCGGGGCGGGCCTCAGGCGGCGGCCGGAGCGGTGACCCGCCCGGTGGCCAACCGCCGCTGGAACCAGCGGCGAAGCTGCTTGCCCTTGCCCTTCCACCAGCTGTCCTCGTCCGGGTCCGTGTGCCAGCGGAAGATCACCGTCACCAGGACGAAGACACCGCCGGCGGTCTGCGCCCACGCCCCGGATGCCGCGTACACGAGCACGGCCAGGCTCAAAGCCAGGATCGACGGCGGGACCAGGGTCAGGAAGACGGTGTTGGCCAGGTAGCGGCGTTGGGAGCGCGGCACCGAGACGGCCCGGACCATGTCGGTGCAGACGCACACGACGACGATCGTCTGGCCGAAGGTGAGCAACAGCAGGCCGGGCAGGGAGTTGCCGAAGAGGGCCAGGGCGTTCAGTCCGGAGTTCATGGCCGGCCCGCGCTCAGTGCGGACGCCGGCGCCGTTGCGGACGCGCGTCGGGAAATGGTGGTGTCCCGCGGATCACGGGTGTGCTGAATCTTCGGTGCTGCCCCCCGGCGTGTGCACGTGACCGGCCTGCCCGAGGGCGTCGACCGGTGGCGGCAGTGCGCCGCCGAGACCATCTAACCGGGAGGGAAAGCGGCCCGTCAGGGGGTCGCGGTACTCGACTTTGTTTTTTCACCACCCGTCTTTGCGGGCGGCTACTCAGTCCCGCCGGGCGGACTACCTAGGCGGATCAGGAGTTGTCGCGAGGGCGCCAGACGACGAGGGCCTGGGAGCGGGGGCGGGGCCGCTGGCCGCGGGCGAGCGTGACCACATCGCCCGCGGCACCGGCGGCGAAGATCCGGGAATCCAGCGGCTGCCGGCGGCGGCCCAGTTCCTCGGTGAGTTCGGCGACCCGGTGTTGCAGGGCCGCGACCTGGTTCTCCAGCTGCAGGATCCGCTTGATGCCCTCGAGCGAGACGCCTTCCTGGGAAAGCCGCTGCACCTCGCGGAGCATGTTCACGTCCCGCTGCGAGTACCGGCGGGACTTCCCGGGGGCGCGGCTGGGCGAGACGATGCCGAGCCGGTCGTACTGGCGCAGCGTCTGCGGGTGCATGTCCGCCAGCTCAGCGGCGACCGAGATGACGAAGATCGGCTGGTCGAACTCGATGTCCATGGCTGGACCCTACAGCCGGGCCTTGGCTGCCAGGCCCGCGCGGACGTCCTCGCCGGCGGTGGCCGCGGCGAACGCCTTGACGGCGTCCTCGGCCTCCTTGGTCAGCTTCTTGGGGACGGCGACGTCGATGGTGACGAGCAGGTCGCCGGTGGCCTTGCTGTGCTTGACGCCGCGGCCCTTGACCCGGAGCGTCCGGCCGGTGGGGGTTCCCGCGGGAACCCGGACCCGGACCTTGTCGCCGTCGAGCGTCGGAACCTCAATGTCCGCGCCCAGGGCCGCCTCGGGGAAGGTGACCGGGACGTGGATGCGCAGATTGTCGCCGTCGCGGGTGTAGAAATCGTGCGGCTTGACCGAGACGGTGACCATCAGGTCGCCGTTGCCGGCGGGGCCGTACTGGCCCTTGCCGCGGACCCGGACCTTCTGGCCGTCCTTGATGCCGGCGGGGATGCGGACGTCGATGACCTCGCCGTCGGGTTCGCGCAGGCCGATGGTGGTGCCGCGGATGGAACCGGCGAAGGAGATGCTGGTGGAGGCGGTCCGGTCCGCGCCCTTCTGCGGGCCGCGCTGGAAGGACTGGCCACCGCCGAAACCGCCGCCGCCGAACAGGTCGGCGAATTCAGGCGGGATGCCGCCGGCGGTGCTGTAGCCGCCGGAGTGGCGGCCGCCACCGCCGGTGAACAGGCCGCCGAAGAGGTCCTCGAAGCCCGCCCCGCCGCCGGGCTGGCCCGTACCGCCGGGTGCGAACCGCGCGCCGCCGCCCATCGCGCGGATGGCGTCGTACTGCTGGCGCTCGTCGGCGTCGGAGAGCACGGAATAGGCCTCGGAGATGTCCTTGAACTTCTTCTCCGACGCGGTATCCCCGGCATTGGTATCCGGGTGGTGCTGCCGGGCGAGCTTCCGGTAGGCCTTCTTAATGTCGGCGTCGGAAGCGTCCTTGGCGACACCAAGGATCTTGTAAAAGTCCTTGTCGACCCAGTCCTGGCTGGCCACTGGCGTTTCCTTTCAAAAAACAAAGCGTAAGGCGAGATTACCGCGGAGCGCCCAAGCGGATGAGGGGGCCCGGGAGTGGCTTCGGGCCTGCCGGAGCGTGGAGGCAAAGTCCGTCAGGACTTTGCCTCCACGCGTAGGGGCGGGGCCCCCTCATCCGCGAAGGCGCGGTGGTGACACTACGCCGGGACGGACACGATCACCTGGGCGGCGCGCAGGACCCGGTCGCCGGACTTGTAGCCCGAGCGGAGGACCTGGCTGACCGTGTCGGTTTCGACGTCGGCGCCGGGCTGCTGGATGAGGGCCTCGTGGATCGTGGGGTCGAACTCCACGCCGGTCTCATCGATGCGCACCAGACCGTAGGTCTTGAGCGCGTTCTCCAGCTTCGCGGCGATCGCGGCGAACGGGCCGTCGGCCAGGTCGCCGTGCTGCCGGGCGGCGTCGACGTCGTCCAGCACCGGGAGCAGGGAGTTCAGGACGCCGATGACGGCCATCTCCCCTGCTACGGCGCGGTCGCGTTCGACGCGCTTGCGGTAGTTGACGTACTCGGCCTGCAGGCGGCGGAGGTCGTTCTTCAGTTCCTCCGCTTCCCCGGCGTCGACGCCCTGCGCCACGGATTCCGCGGCCGGGACGTCCACGCTGTTGAGGATGTCCTCGGCCTGGGACAGGGCGTCCCCGGATCCGGACTCCGCCGCGGCATGTTCCTGGTCCGGGTGCCGGGCCTGGCCGGTCTTCGGATCAACCTTGCGGTTGTCGTGGACCACCGGCTTCTGGCTCTCGTCCGGGCCCTCGCCGCCGTGCTCTGCTTCGTTACCGTGGTGCGGCATGATTACTTCTTCTCGTCTTCGTCAACGATCTCGGCGTCGACGATGTCCTCGTCGGAAGCCTTCTCGCCGGCCGGGGCACCTTCGGCACCGGCGGCACCCTCAGCGGCACCGGCCTGGGCGTAGATGGCCTCGCCGAGCTTGGTCTGGGAAGCCTGCAGCTTCTCAAACGCGGTCTTGACGGCGGCGTCGTCCGTGCCCTCGAGCGCCTTCTTCAGCTCGTCGACGTCGGCCTGGACCTCGGTCTTGACCTCTTCGGGCAGCTTGTCCGCGTTGTCGGCGATCAGCTTGTCCACGGAGTAGGCGAGCTGCTCGGCGGTGTTGCGGGTGTCGGTCGCCTCGCGGCGGGCCTTGTCCTCGGCTGCGTGCTCCTCGGCGTCACGGACCATGCGGTCGATGTCTTCCTTGGAGAGGCTGGAACCGCCGGTGATGGTCATCGACTGTTCCTTGCCGGTGCCCTTGTCCTTGGCCGAGACGTGGACGATGCCGTTGGCGTCGATGTCGAAGGTGACCTCGACCTGCGGCACACCGCGCGGGGCCGGTGCGATGCCGGTCAGTTCGAACGTGCCCAGCGGCTTGTTGTCGCGGGTGAATTCACGCTCGCCCTGGAAGACCTGGATGGCCACGGACGGCTGGTTGTCATCCGCGGTGGTGAAGGTCTCGGACCGCTTGGTGGGGATGGCGGTGTTGCGCTCGATCAGGTGCGTCATGACGCCGCCCTTGGTTTCGATACCGAGGGAGAGCGGGGTGACGTCGATCAGCAGCACGTCCTTGCGTTCGCCCTTGAGGACGCCGGCCTGCAGGGCAGCGCCGACGGCGACGACCTCGTCCGGGTTGACGCCCTTGTTGGGCTCCTTGCCGCCGGCCAGTTCCTTGACCAGCTCGGAGACGGCGGGCATACGGGTGGAGCCGCCGACGAGCACGATGTGGTCGATGTCGGAGAGCTTGATGCCGGCTTCCTTGATGACGTCGTGGAACGGCTTCTTGGTGCGCTCAAGCAGGTCCTTGGTCAGGTCCTGGAACTTGGCGCGGGTCAGCTGCTCGTCCAGGTGGACCGGGCCGTCGGGGGTGACGGAGAGGTACTGGAGGGAGACGTTGGTGCTGGAGGAGGAGGACAGTTCCTTCTTGGCCTGCTCGGCAGCCTCACGGAGACGCTGCAGGGCGATCTTGTCCTTGGACAGGTCGATGCCCTTGACCTTGAGCTGGTTCAGCAGGTAGTCCACGACGCGCTGGTCCCAGTCGTCGCCGCCTAGGCGGTTGTCACCGGCGGTGGCGCGGACCTGGATGGTGGAGAAGTCGTCCTCGTCCTTGCCAACTTCGAGCAGGGAGACGTCGAAGGTGCCGCCGCCGAGGTCGAAGACGAGGATGAGTTCGTCTTCCTTGCCCTTGTCCAGGCCGTAGGCCAGGGCAGCCGCGGTGGGCTCGTTGACGATGCGCAGGACCTTCAGGCCGGCGATCTCGCCGGCTTCCTTGGTGGCCTGGCGCTCGGCGTCGTTGAAGTAGGCCGGGACGGTGATAACCGCGTCGGTGACCTTTTCGCCCAGGTAGGACTCGGCGTCGTTCTTGAGCTTCATGAGGATACGGGCGGAGATTTCCTGCGCCGTGTACTTCTTGTCATCGATGCTCATCGTCCAGTCGGTGCCCATGTGGCGCTTGACCGACGAGATGGTGCGGTCGATGTTGTTGACGGCCTGGCGCTTGGCGATTTCGCCGACCAGGACCTCGCCGGACTTGGAGAACGCAACGACCGACGGCGTGGTGCGGCCACCCTCGGCGTTGGCAATGACGGTGGGCTCGCCACCTTCGAGAACGGAAACAACGGAGTTGGTGGTTCCGAGGTCAATACCTACTGCTCGTGACATGTGTGGCTTCCTTCTTTCCTTGGAAACGTGCTGCCCCCGGCCATCGGGCGGAGGCCCGGCGACCGGGAGTGAACCCGGCATCGAGCCCGTCGATTGTCGAGGCGCGCCCACTTGTTGAGCGCTCTGCACTCAAGTCTACGCAGGCTCATTCCGATGTCAATCCAAAGTTGAGTCGCTTCCGCTCAACTTTGGCTAACGGTGCGGATTTCAACCGCGCCGGCGGCGCTGAGGTCGGCGGTTTTGTCCCGCCAAACCCCGGGATTCCGCGGATTTCGTCGCCACTGCGATTTCGCCAGTGCGCAGGGCGGGTGCCCCGGCGGTCGTTTCGCTCTGCGAGAACGGTCCCGCCGGGCCCGCTTGAAAAGTCCTTCTGCGCGCCTAGCGTCCGGTTTCGTCGTCGCGACGCTCGTTGTCGCGGGCCGCCTCGCCCGCTGCGCGGTGGCCGGTGGCGCCCGCGGCGCCGTAGTCGCCCTCTTCGTATTCGCCCTCGACGCCGGCGACGGCATCGGGGCCCGTGGCGCCGGCGCGGCCGTAGTCACCCTCGGGGTAGTCGCCTTCCTCGGCGCCGACCGCGGAGCCGGTGGCAACGCCGGCCTTGCCGTAGTCACCCTCGGCGTATTCGCCCTCCGGGGCGCCGGCCGGGTTCTCCCCGGTCACGCCGGCGTTGCCGTAGTCGCCCTCGACGTACTGGCCGGCGTCGGCCTCAAGGCCCGTCTCCTCGGCGGCAGGGGCGGCCGCATCATGCCGCGCTTCTTCTGCTGCCGTTCGATCAAACTCACCGTGATTGTCAGACATGGGTGGATCCCTCCTGCAGGCGTGCGCGCCCGCTCGGGCGCAGGGGCAGTCTATCGAGGGACCCCGGGCGGCGACAGGGCCGTTTCCCTGCGCCGGGGATGCCCCTTAACCAGGCAGCCGCCGCCACGGTTGCCTGGCGGGGGAACCAGGAGCGGTGACGGCGGCTGCGGCCGGGGGGTCTTAGCGGACTCCCGCCTCTGCGGATTCCGGCTCGGGCTGCTGGGAGACCTGGGCTCGTGCCGCACGGTCGGTCTCCGCCCGGCCCAGCTTGCTGGGCCACCAGATCCGGTGGCCCAGGTCGTAGGCCAGGGCCGGGACCAGCAGGGACCGGACCAGGACCGTGTCCAGCAGCACGCCGAACGCCACGATGAAGGCCAGCTGCACCAGGAACATGATGGGGATGACACCCAGGGCGGCGAAGGTGGCGGCCAGGACCACGCCGGCGGAGGTGATCACGCCGCCGGTGACGCCCAGGCCGCGCAGGATGCCGGGCCGGGTGCCGTGCTTGATGGATTCCTCGCGGACCCGGCTCATCAGGAAGATGTTGTAGTCCACGCCCAGGGCCACGAGGAACACGAAACCGAAGAGCGGCACGGTGGCATCCGCCCCGGGGAAGCCGAAGACGTGGTTGAACACGACCGCGGAGACACCCATCGCGGCGCCGTAGGAGAGGACCACCGAGGCCACCAGCAGCACCGGCGCCAGGACGGAGCGGAGCAGCAGCATCAGGATGACCAGGATGACGGCCAGGACCACCGGGATGATGGTGACGAGGTCGCGCTGGGCCGTGGTGTTGGTGTCCAGCGCCGTGGCCGTGACCCCGCCGACGAGCGCGCCGCTGTCGATGGTCTTGAGTTCCTTGCGGAGTTCGACGACGACGTTCTCGGCCTCGTTGGAGTCGGCCGCGTCGTTCAGGATGGCGTTGATCAGGACCCGGCCGTCACGGACCGCCGGTTCGGTGGCGGCACCGGGGGCGCCGGGGATCACCGGGGCCCCGCCGTCGGCCACCAGGTAGGCATCGCCGACGCCGTTGGTGTCCTTGGTCTTGGCCAGCACGTCCTGGGCCTTCGCCTGGTCGGTGACGATCACGGCGGGGCTGCCGCTGCCGGCGTCGAAGTGGCGTGCCAGAGCCTTCTGGCCGTCCACCGCGTTGGAGGCGGAGAGGATGACGGCGGTCTGCGGGACGCCGTTGGCCTTGAGCTGGAGCACGCCCGCCGCGGCGATCACCAGCAGCAGGACCGAGGCCACCCAGACGGTGCGCGGGCGTCGGGAAACCAGCGTGCCGGTGGCCCGCCACAGGCCCTTCTGGCCCTCGAGGCCGGTGACGAATTCCGGCTCGCGCTCCTCCTCGGGGAGCACCTTGGGCCGGAATGGCCAGAACGCGGTGCGGCCGAGGAGCGCCATCATGGCCGGCAGCAGGGTAAGGGCGGCAAAGAGTGAGCAGAGGATGCCCGCGGCCGCCACCGGGCCCAGGGCCTTGTTCGAGTTCAGGTCGGAGAAGAGCAGGCACAGGAGGGCGATGATCACCGTGGCGCCGGAGGCCAGGATCGGCTCCCACGCGGCCTTCCACGCGGTGAGGGCGGCGGCGGTGCGGTTGGTGGTGTGCGTCAGGGCCTCGCGGAACCGTGCCACGTAAAGCAGGGCGTAGTCCGTCGCGGCGCCGATGACCAGAATGGACAGGATGCCCTGGCTCTGGCCGTTGAGCTGGATCCAGCCCAGCTTGGCCATGCCGAAGACCAGCAGGATGGCGGCGCAGAGGGCGAACACGGACGTGAACAGCACCGCGATGGGCAGCAGCAGGGACCGGTAGACCACCAGGAGGATCACGAACACCGCCCCGAGCGCCACGAGCAGGAGGATGCCGTCGATGCCGGCGAAGGCGCTGACCAGGTCAGCCGTGAGGCCCGCCGGGCCCGTGACGAAGGTCTGCATGCCCTCGGGGGCGGAGGCCTTGACCTCGTCGCGGACCTCCTTGATCACGTTCTTGACCTCGTCGGAGGAGGCGATGGGGACAACGAACTGCACGGCCTTCGCGTCCTTGGAGGGGATCGGCCCGATCACGCTGCTGCCGGCCTTGAGCTCCTCCAGCTTGCCCTTGAGTGCGGCGGCCTGGCCGAGCTGGGCGGGGGTGAACGCGGCGTCGCTTTCGATCACGACGACGGCGGGGATCTCCTTGGAGTCGCGGAACTTGGCCTGCCAGTCCTGCGCCTCCGTGGCCTCGGCGCCGGCCGGAAGGAAGGAGGCTTGGTCGTTGGAGGAGACTTCGCTTAGCCGGCCGAAGGTGGGGCCGCCGATGCCGGCGATGGCCAGCCAGGTGACCACCAGCAGGACGGGCACCAGCCAGCGGAGCCAGAACGGTACACGGGTTGAGTTTTGCCGCTTGGTTTTCATGGCGTCCTTCTCTGGGGGCGGTACGGAGTAGACTTCAGTAAATCATAGATTATCTCCATGATGGATATAAGTGTCTGGCTAGATATATTGGTGCGGAATTCTCCCCCGGGATCCGTCGAGCCTCCTGGAGTAAACTCCGTGGGGCGCCAGGTGCGCCGGGGGACGAAACGCAGGAGGAGGTGAGCGGCCAGTGTCAGCAGAGATTCCACCGCAGGGCGGCCCCGGGGAGCCGTCGCCGCTTGTCCGGCTGCTCCAGGAGTTCAGCCTGGAGGCCAACCGCTACGTCGACGCCGCCGGCGCCCGCAACGACATGCACCGGACGGACCTCAACGCCCTGTCCGTGATCATGGAGCACACGGCCAAGAACCAGGTGGTCACGCCCGGGGTGTTGCGCCGGGAACTGCACCTCAGCTCCCCCGCCACCACGGCCCTCATCGACCGGCTGGACCGCTCCGGCCACGTGGTGCGGGAACGCGAGGGCACGGACCGTCGGCAGGTCCAGTTGAGGATGACGGCCAAGGCCTTCGACGACGGCGGCGCCATGTTCCTGCCGCTGGCCCGCCACATGGGGGCAGCAATGGAACGCTTCACCCCGGAGGAACTGGAGGTGGCCACCCGGTTCCTGACCGAGATGATCGCCGCCACGGTCCGGGCAGGCGAGGAAGCGGCCGGAAGCGCGTAGCCTGTGGCCATGAGCGCCGAACAGCCAGAGGATGTCTATACACACGGCCATCACGAATCCGTGGTCCGCGCCCACGCGTCGCGCACGGCGGAGAACTCCGCAGCGTTCATACTCCCGCACCTGACCCCGGGCGTTTCGGTGCTCGACGTCGGCTGCGGCCCGGGCAGTATCACGTGCGACTTTGCCGCACTGGTGGCGCCCGGGGAGGTGACCGGGCTGGACCGCTCGGCCGAGGTGATCGCCCACGCCTCCGCCCTGGCAGCCGAACGCGGCACCGCCAACGCCCGCTTCGTGGCCGGCAACCTCTACGACCTGGACTTCGACGACGAAAGCTTCGACGTCGTCCACGCCCACCAGGTCTTGCAGCACCTCACCGACCCGGTGGCCGCGCTGCGGGAAATGCGCCGGGTGGCCAGGGCCGGGGGCATCGTCGCCGCCCGCGACGCCGATTTCCACGGCATGAGCTGGTACCCGGCCGTCCCGGAACTCGACGAATGGATGGAGCTGTATCAGCGGATAGCCCGTCGGAACGGCGCGGAACCGGACGCGGGGCGGCGGCTGGTGTCCTGGGCGCAGTCTGCCGGCTTCACCGACGTCGCGCCCTCCAGCAGCAACTGGCTCTACGCCACCGGCCAGACCCGGCGTTGGCAGGCCCGGGTGTGGGGCGAACGGGTGCTGCATTCCTCCTTCGCGGAGCAGGCCGTGGAGTACGGCTTCGCCACTCCCGCGGACCTGGCCCGGATCTCCGCGGGCTGGCACCGCTGGGGATCCACCGACGACGGCTGGTTCCTGATCCCCAACGGCGAGATCATCGCCCGCGCCTGAGGTCGCCCGACTCCAGGCAGGCTCACCGCCAGGCACCGAGTCCGTGGCCGAACGACGGCTATCGCATGATCGACAAACTACTAGTCGTGGCCAGGTCTCTGGCGATTAACACCAGCCACCCGTCTCATAACCCTAGGGTTTTGAGGCACTTAGGTTATGCGACACAAGAATCCCGATATGGCGACCGGTTCAGGTGTCCGTAAGGGGATCCCTCAATGGGACGTGTGTGCTGGGAATCCCTTTCAGAGCCGATTGAGGGCGGTCACTTAAGCTGTGCGTGTGAGTATCAGCGCAGCCCAGGCGAGCCGTTTCTACCAAGAGGTCATCCTGCATCAGCGAGTCTGGGGAATTCGCGATTCCGGCGGTTTCCCTGCACCCCGCAATGGAGATGGCGAACGTAGCATGCCGTTCTGGTCGCTCCGAAGCAGAGCCGAGAAAGTGATCAGCAGCATTCCGGCGTACAGCGCGTTCGAAGTAGAGGAAATCCCTGTTGCTGTCTGGCGCACGCGGTGGATTGACGGACTCGACCGAGATGGCATTCTCGTGGGTCTCAACTGGTCGGGCGTTCGCGCAACGGGGTATGATATTCAGCCGCTTGAAATCCGTGCCCGGCTCGAGGCCGGTGGAGGCGCCCCACCAGAACAATGAGATCGGCCCGGTAAAGGATCCCTGAATGGACGCCCCCGGACCGTGCTTGCATCAGGCCTAGCCCATTACAGTTTTGTTGATTTCGGCCAGCCGATGCAGCGAGATTCCGGACGCTTGTTCTCTAACTAGAGGGTGGTCGATGGACGGGTCGAGCTCAATGTAGGGAACCATTCCTGGCGCCCTATTGTGCACGTGCGTCGCGATTGAGGTCGTGGGCGTCTCGTAGGGCAACTCATTGCATAGCCAGCCAAACACCGGGGGCATGGAAGCTCGTGCAGGATCATCCCAATGGTCAGCAATCTTTTGGATGCTTTCCTGGCTGAGGGAGACCCAAGCAGACCAGCTGAAGGCCTCACCGGGGGAATCAATGAGAGGGATCTCAATGTGTCCCCTAAGGAAATAATGCCGTTCTCCTCCGACTTCAAGCACGCATACGTCGCCGCTCAATTCGCCGGCTTTCCGTTCAGTTGCGCTGGCCTGCAGCCAAACGTCCGGAGCTTGGGCTCCGAAAACCGTAGCGAGCCCTCGGTGCGGCTCTCCGCACGTCCCGCAGCGCCATTCGTTCCCGCCCCGGCTACCCATTGATTCCGCCCCCCCGAGATTTCGTGAACACTTTTAGCTTCCCGAAGCCTACCTGCGAAGGAGCCCCCTTCCTCGGCTTCGCTGGAGGATCGTCCACGGGGCTCGTGTCCATCTTGGGGGTTCGCGCACCAGTCGGTACGGCCGTCGCTGTCCCATAAGGGGGCCGCCCGCTAACTGTCCCGTAAGACGGTCCCCTACTGCGACAACCCACCTCTGATCTGCGGCGTTACGGGGTCCCTGCTCAGGGTGTCCCGTATACCCCGCCCGCAAAATTGCCCGGTGAAGGTGCCCTATACGCTACACACTCAACCGTCTCCAAACCCATGGGATACGAGACGTCTCGCCGGTGCCGACCAGTCCCGAAACGGCGATGCCCCTAATTCCGCTGATTCTCAGGAAACTTCCCGGCGCCCGCGATTCTCATAACTACGTCACATAACTGTCTGGGCGAATCGGCGTATCCATTGTTAGTTATGAGACACCTTGTAGTCAGGTAAGGCGAGACTGATCGGCTACTGCGCTTTTCGGCGCGGCCGCAGTCAAGTGACCGGCAACAGGCAGACCGTCTGGCATCCGACGCCCGTCGGGATGACCCTTTAGTCGACCACGGCGTCTCGGGGTCACGCGTCGCCACCTCAGTTGGACCGGGCACTGGACGCGCTGGTCGAGGGCGTCACCCTCGTCTCACCACTCAGGACTGGCACGACGCTCCACCCAGAACATGTTTGCCTTCGCCGACGCACTCCGGACCCGCGGTGCCAGCCGCTGGATCCTGAACCTGCGCGGGAGCGACGTCGATACCTCACCCGTACTCAGTGATGCAGGGTTCGCGGGCCAGCCGGCTTCCTCGGTCATGCTGTACTCGTTGCCCGTATCGGCCCTCCTTGCCTCTGCCTCAGTGCAGTGTTCGCCTCATTACTAAAGCCGGATTCCTCACCAGGCGACTTCGCTCCTTACTGTGGTCAGCGGCCGCAAGGAAGTTCCATGAGAGGCTGACATGAATTGCAGCAACTAGCTGGGGGAAACAATGCTTTCAATCGTCGTGTCCGTGGTCGTATTTGTCGTGCCGGTGGCGGTGATCATCTTTGCCTTGTACTGGATCATCCGTATGGGCGTAAAGCACGGGCTGAGGTCCTACTACGCAGAGCGGAACCAGGAAGCGGAGACCTCCATCTAGGGTCCCTCCCTGAACTGCCGCTTAGTGTGTCTGCGCCCGCGCGAGCGCAGGGCGCGCAGGGAACCCCCAGCCCCTGAGCGGCCGCACCTGCACAGGAACGCCACAGTGTTGCCAAAGTCCTGCCCTATCTGCGCGGGCGAGGCTGGGTTCAGCCGCAAAGGTCGGCTGGCCCGGACCCCGGGCTCCAGAAAAGGAGCAACAAATGGCAAAGATCAACAAAACCACGGCGACCATCATGCTGGCAGCGGTGATCGGCGGCGGCGCGGTCGGCGCCGCCGCGGTTCCTGCAATGGCTGCGGACAGCACCGGATCGACGACCTCGAGCACCTCCACCAGTGGCACTTCATCGGCGGGCGGCTACGGGGCTGCCGGATCGAACGGCGGCCAGCGCGGACCGCACCAGGCGAATGGGAAGACCGAGGAGGTCCTCACCGGCGACACCGCAACCAAGGTGGAGGCAGCGGTCAAGGCAGCCCAGCCGGGTGCGACGATCGACCGGATGGAGACCGACGCCGACGGCGCCACCTACGAGGCCCACATCACGAAGGCCGACGGCACCCACTCGACGGTGCTCCTGGACGGCAACTTCACCGTGACCGGCACCGAAGACATGGGGCAGGGTGGACCGGGTGGCCACGGCGGCCCCGGTGACGGCGACGGCGACGGCGACGGCGGCCAGGGCGGCACGGGTCAGAACGACGCCGGCGCTCCCGCCACCAACGGCTGACGCGGCGGGGTCCCCGGCCGCAGGCCCGGGACCCCGTCCGTCCGGCAGCCGGAGGCTACCGGACGCTACCCGGCCGCCCGGAACCCATTCCCTCCACGCGGATGTGCCGCTAGGGTGCAGGCATTGACCCGATGTGAGGAGAGCGGATGCGCAAGGTAACGGCCGGATTGTTCAGCTCGGTGGACGGAGTGGTGGAGGACCCCTTCCTCTGGCAGTTCGACAGCTTCGACGCGGAACTGGGGGCCGGCATGGGCGAGATGATGGGCCGAATCGACGCCGGGTTGCTGGGCCGGGTTGGCTACCAGCAGTGGGCCGAGTACTGGCCCAACGCCCATGCCGATGACGATTTCGCCGCCTTCATCAACCCACTGCCCAAGTACGTGGCGTCGCGAACCCTCAGCGGGGACCTCGCCTGGCAAAACTCGCAGCTGATCCAGGGCCCGCTGGAGGACTTCGTCAAGGAGCTCAAGCAGGGCGACGGCGGCGACATCGGCGTCTTCAGCAGCATCTCCCTGGTCCGTCAGCTGTTCTTCGCCGGGCTTCTGGACAGCCTGATGCTGATCGTCCACCCGGTGGTGGCCGGCAGCGGCCGGAAGCTCTTCAACGACGGCGACCCGCTCAGCCGGCTGGAACTGCAGTCCTCCGAGCAGACCAGCAAGGGCAACATGATCCTCAGTTACGGGCGCCGGGACTGAACAGCGGCCTGGATGCGGGCGCCGGCAACGGCGAACCGTAAGCTTGGCGGGTGCAATTCTCCCTCTGGCTGGCCCTGGTCGGCGCCGGCGTCCTGATCAGCTTCACGCCCGGCGCGGGCGCCATCAACACCATGAGCAACTCGCTCAACTCCGGTTTCCGGCGCGCCATCTGGGGCATCCTGGGCCAGCAGGCGGCCCTGGTGGTGCACATCCTGATCGTGGCCCTCGGCGTCGGCGTGCTGGTGGCCAGCTCGCCGCTGGCGTTCAACATCATCCGCTACGCGGGCGCCGCGTACCTGGTGTATCTGGGCATCCAGCAGTTCCGGCACAAGCCGGACCTGGACCAGGAGAAAGCCGCGGCCCTGCGCAACGAGCCGGCGCTGTCCATGTTCCGCCGCGGGCTCTGGGTGAACCTGCTGAACCCGAAGGCGATCGTCTTCTTCCTGGCGTTCATGCCGCAGTTCATCCGACCCGACCAGCCGCTGGTGCCGCAATACCTGGTGCTGTCCCTGACCGTGATCGTGATCGACATCCTTGTCATGTGGTTCTTCTTCGCCGCTGCCGCCAAGACCTTCCAGCGGTTCACCCACGACGCACACGGTCAACGGATCCTCAACCGCGTCTTCGGCGTCCTGTTCATGGCCGTCGGCGTGCTGCTGGCCCTCATTCACTAAGGGCCTCCCTACACCGCGCCCTGGGTCAGCTTCCGCAGCTCGGCCTTGCGGATCTTGCCGCTGGCAGTCAGGGGCATCTGGTCCACAAACACCACGGACTTCGGGATCTTGTACCTTGCCAGCTTCCCGTCCAGGTGCGCGCGCAGCTCCTCCTCGGTCAGCCGCGCCCCGTCCCGCAGCGACACCACTGCCTGCGGAACCTCGCCCCACTTCTCGTCGGCCACACCGATCACCGCCACGCTGCCGACGGCGTCGAGCTCGGCGATCACCTGTTCCACCTCGGCCGGGTAGATGTTCTCCCCGCCGGAGATGATCATGTCCTTGAGCCGGTCGGAGATGAAGACGAAGCCGTCGTCGTCCGTGTACCCCATGTCGCCGGACTTGAACCAGCCGTCCGGGGTGTACGACTCGGCCGTGGCCTCGGGCCGGTTCCAGTATTCACGGATGACGTTGGGGCCCTTGATCTGGATCTCCCCCACCGTTCCTGGCGCGGCCGGGCCGGCATCGGGCTCCAGCGGGTCCGCCACCCGGACGTCGGTGAAGAAGTGCGGCAGTCCGGAGGAACCGGCCTTTTCCCGGGACCGTGCCGCCGGCAGCGTGGTGGCGCCCGGGGCGGTCTCGGTCATGCCGTAGCCGTTGGAGAAATGCAATCCGCGCCGTTCGTAGGCGTCCAGGACCCGGAGGGGAACGGCCGAGCCGCCGCAGGTGAGCTTGTTCAGCGAGCCCAGCGCCGTGGCTTCCCAGTCCGGGTGCTCGCAGAGCATCTGGAACGTGGTGGGAACCCCGCTGAGGGTGGTGGCCCGGTGCCGCTGGATCAGTTCCAGCGTCCGGCGCGGGTCGAAGCGGGCCTCCAGGACCACGGTGCCGCCCTTGAGCAGCGTGGGCAGCACGCCCATGTCCAGCGAGGCCACGTGGAACATCGGCGAGATCATCAGGGCCACGTCGGTCGAGGAGAAGTCGAAGTCCACCAGCACGTTGATGCAGTTCCAGGTGATGTTGCCGTGAGTGAGCAGCGCCCCCTTGGGGCTGCCGGTGGTGCCGGAGGTGTAGAGGATCATGGCCCCGTCGTCGAGGGTCACGGGCACGTCCGGCGCCTGGGGAGACCCGGCGGCGAGCGCCTGCTCGTAGTCCTCGACGGCGGCGCCCGCGCCCCCTTCGACGCCCCCGCCCGGTTCGGCGCCGGACACCGCTTCGGTGCCGGCCGCGCCGGTCGTGCCGCCGTCGTCGACCACCAGGCGGGTCCGGACGCCGGTGCCGGCGGCGCCGCGCCCGGCGAGCCCGGCCAGGCTGGCCGCGTGGACCAAGACGGCGGCGCCGCAGTCCTGCAGCTGGAACTGGATCTCCGGTGGGGCCAGGCGGGTGTTCAGCGGGACGAACACGGCACCCAGCAGCCCGGCGGCGAAAAGCGTCTCCAGGAAGGCTGGATCGTTCTCGCCCAGGTAGGCCACGCGGTGGCCTTTGACGACGCCGCGGCGGCCCAAGGCGTCGGCCAGCCGCGCGGCCCGCTCGGCCAGCTGCGCGTACGTCACGTTCCGCTCGCCGGCGATCACGGCGGTTTTGGTGCCCGACTTGGGACTGCGCCGTTGCAGCCATGAGCCGATGCCGAAGTTCTCCACGGCAGGTCCTTTCGAGAGGGGGAGCCGGTGGGCGGCTTACTTGTAGAAGCGGGCGAGGAACTCGGCGACGACGGCGGGCCGCTCCTGGCCCTCGATCTCGATGGTGTTGGACACCTTGATCTGGGCGCCGCCCTTGACCTCGGTGACCTCGGCGATGGTGGCCTGCATCCGGATGCGCGAGCCCACTTTCACCGGGGAAGTGAAACGAACCTTGTCCAAACCGTAGTTGACCTTGGTGGTGACGCCCTCGACGTCGAACAGCTCGCCCCAGAACGGGATGATCAGGGACAGGGTCAGGAAGCCGTGCGCGATCGGGGCGCCAAACGGTCCTTCCTTGGCGCGTTCGACGTCGACGTGGATCCACTGATCATCGCCGGTGGCGTCGGCGAACTTGTTGATCTGTTCCTGCGTGATTTCGCGGTAGTCGGTGACGCCGAGGTCGGTTCCGGCGAGGGTGAGCAGCTTGTCGAAGTCGACGACGAGGTTGGGCATGGCGGGCTCCTGGGGTTGCGGGCTGGTTAGTGGGTGAAGGCGCTGTGGCCGGTGAGGGCGCGGCCGATGATGAGGGCGTTAATGTCGTGCGTGCCCTCGTAGGAATAGATCGCTTCGGCGTCGGCGTGGAAGCGGGCGACGTCGGCCTCCAGCGTGATGCCGTTGCCGCCGACCACCTCCCGTGCCAGCGCCACGGTCTGGCGCATCAGCAGGGAGGTCTGCATCTTGGCCAGCGCCGAATCCTGGTCCCGGTAGACGCCGCGGTCCTGCTGTTCGGTCAGCCGGACCACCAGCGAGAGGGCGGAGGTGACGTTGCCGAGCATCCGGGCGAGCTTTTCCTGGACCAGCTGGAACGAGCCCAGCGGCCGGCCGAACTGCTGCCGCTCGGTGACGTAGCGGAGGGCCGCCTCGAAGGCGCCGGCGGCGGTGCCGGTGGCGATCCAGGCGACGTCGGAGCGCATCATCCGCAGCATTGCGGCGACGTCGCGGAACGAGTCGACGTTGTGCAGCCGCATCGCCTCGGGCACTCGGACATCCGTCAACGTGATGTGGGCGTTCTGCATCATCCGCAGCGACGCCTTGCCGTGGATTTTCTCCAGGGTCACGCCTTCGGCCTGCCGGTCCACCAGGAAGCCCTTGACCTGCCCGTCGCCCTCGTCGCGGGCGAAGACGGCCAAGACGTCGGCGGTCAGGGCTCCCCCGATCCAGCGTTTGGCCCCGTTGAGAATCCAGTCCCCGCCGTCGCGCCGGGCGCTGGTGGCCAGGCCGCCGGCGATATCCGAGCCGTGCTCCGGTTCGGTCAGGGAGAAGACGCCCTTGAGCGAGAAATCGAGGACCCTCGGCAGCCATTCGGCCCGCTGCTCCGGGGAAGCGCCCACCGTGACGGCCGTCCGGAAAAGGCCGGCCTGGGCGGTGTAGAAGGTGGCCAGCGAGGCGTCCGTGCGCGCCAGCTCGAAGATCCGGAAGCCGTGGTAGATCCCGCGGGCCGGGGTGTGGCCGGGTCCGGGCGGGCCGGTCAGCTCGGCCGGTTCCATCAGGTCCAGGTCGATCAGCGGGCCGGTCAGCTGGTCCGGGAACTCGCCGCGCTCCCAGTAGTCGGCCAGCAGCGGGTGTGCCTGCTCGTCGAGGAAGGTCCGCAGCCGGCCCAGCACCCGCCGCTCCGCGTCGGTGAGCAGCGCCTCGGCGTCGTAGTAGTCGCAGACGCCGTAGAGGCGTTCCGTGGTTTCCGCGCCCATCTCAACCACCGAGTCCGAGCAGGCGGACGGCGTTGGCCTTGAGGATCTTCGGACGGACCTCGTCCTTGAGCGGCAGCTCGGCGAAGGCGCCGAGCCATTTCTGCGGGGTGATCAGCGGGAAATCGGTGCCGAAGAGGACTTTGTCCTGCAGCACCGAGTTCGACATCCGCACCAGCGACTCCGGGAAGTATTTCGGGGACCAGCCGGAGAGGTCGATGAACACGTTGGCCTTGTGTGTGGCGATCGAGTTCGCCTCGTCCTGCCAGGGCACGGACGGGTGGGCCATGATGATCTGCAGTTCCGGGAAGTCCGCGGCCACGGCGTCGAGCAGCAGCGGGTTGGAGTAGGCGAGCTTGATGCCGTAGCCGCCCGGCAGCCCAGCGCCCATGCCGTTCTGCCCGGTGTGGAAAATCGCCGGGAGCCCCAGCTCCTGCAGCCTCTCCCAGAGCGGATAGAACTGCTCGTTCGAGGGGTCGAAGCCCTGCAGGCTGGGGTGGAACTTGAAGCCGCGGGCGCCGAGCTCCTCCGCCTGGTGGCGGGCGCCGGTGATGGCGTCCGGGCCGGTGCGCGGGTCGACGCTGCCGAACGGAATCAGCACGTCATTGTTGCGTGCGGCGCCGGCGATCAGCTCGGGAATGCTGTTGGGTTCGTGCTTGAGCTGGGTGCGGGCGTCCACGGTGAAGACGACGGCGGCCATGTTCAGTTCGCGGTAGATCTCGGCGATCCGGTCCAGCGACGGCGTCCGGTCTTCGGCCTTGAAGTACTTGGCGGAGGCCTCGGTGAGGGTTTCGGGCAAGGAATTGTGGCCGCAGCTGTCCACCTCGAGGTGGACGTGCATGTCGATCGCGTCGAGCGCGGCAGCGTCGATGGCGGGTTCGTACCGGGTCGAGGCCATCTCAGCGGGCCTGGGCCGGTTCGGGCTGCAGCTCCTCCGGCAGCGGCAGGAACTCCTCGCCCACGCTCTGCAGCTTGTCGCCGAAGAGTGAGTCGAAGTTCTCCACGAGGGCCTGGTAGCCCCAGCCGCCCTCGCGGTATTCGGTGGCGGCGGCTTCCGGGTGGGTCCAGAGCTGGAGCCGGTCGCCGCCGGCGCCGATGGCCTGGCCGGTGATCCCGGCGGCGGCGTCGGAGGCCAGGAACGCGACCAGCCCGGCGACGTCGTCGGCGGTGCCGAAGCCCAGCTCGTGACGGAAGAAGGCCGGCATGGCCTCGCCGCGCTCGTCCGCTTCGACGGCCTTTTGGAAGTACGGGACGGTCTTGGTCATGGCGGTGGCGGCCACGGGGATGACGGCGTTGGCGGTGACTCCGGCCTTCTTCATCTCCAGCGCCCAGGTGCGGACCATGCCCACGATCCCGGCTTTGGCGGCGGCGTAGTTGGTCTGGCCGAAGTTGCCACGCTGGCCGGTGGGCGAACCGATGGTGATGATGCGGCCCGGAATCTGGTTTTCCTTGAAGTAGCCGAACGCCTCCCGGGCGCAGGTGAAGGTGCCCTTGAGGTGGACGTTGATGACGGCGTCGAAGTTCTCGTCCGTCATTTTCAGCAGGCTCTTGTCCCGCAGGATGCCGGCGTTGGTGACCAGGATGTCCAGCCGGCCGAACGTGTCGACCGCCGTCTGGACCAGCCGCCTGGCTACCTCGGAGCTGCCCACGGGGGCGACGACGGCGGTGGCGCGGCCGCCGTCGGCCTCGATGGTGCGGACGGCGTCGGCTGCAACCGCCTCGTCAACGTCGTTGACGACGACGGCGGCGCCCTGCCGGGCCAGTTCCCGGGCGTAGGCCAGGCCCAGCCCCCGACCGCTGCCGGTGACGATCGCTACTTTTCCTGCGAGGCTCATTGCCGCTCCTTTGCTAGCTGCCGCGCGTCCTGCACGGCGGCGTGGGACGTTGTTCTGGATCCATGAAAGTATGGATAATTGAGAAAGTCAATGATTCATTTTGTCGACCATTGGAGCCGGAATGACGATCGAAGCCGCGGACGCACCGGGCACGGACCGGGCGCCGAAGCTCACGGCCGCGCCCATAGCCGGCGATGCCGGATTCCTGCTGGCAAAGCTCCATGCCGCCGGCTCGGTCCTGAACAACCGGGCGCTGGCCGGGTTCGGGTTGAAGGAGCGCTCCTTCTCCGTGCTGGCCCTTGCCGCCTCCGGGCTGGAGCCGACCCAGCGCGAGATGGCGGAGTTCCTCAGCCTGGATCCCAGCCAGATCGTGGCCCTGATCGATGAACTGGAGGGCCGGGGGCTGGTGATGCGCGCCCCCGGGAAACAGGACCGGCGGGCCAAGACCGTCACCACCACCGACGACGGCGATGCCGTCTTCCGGCAGGCAACGGCGGCGGCCCGGCGGGCCGAGGCCGACGCCCTGGCCCGGCTCAGCGCCGAGGAGGCCGGTCAGTTGAAGGCCCTGCTCCGGAAGGCGCTGTGGGGTTAGGGAGCCGGACTATTCGATGAGCGTGCCACCGGCAAGATGCCGGTTGCGCGTCTCGATCAGCTGTTTGAGGTAGCGGGCGAGCAGCGCTTTCTCGACCAGACGCCCGAGGGGGCCGAACGGCGCCGAGAACTCGATGCGGTCCAGCATGAGGGTTCCTGCCCCGTCCGCCCTGAATTCATGAACGTGCCGGAAGCGCCGGAACGGACCCCTCACCTGCTCGTCGACGAAGGAGTCGGGCGCGTACATCTCAGTAATCCGGCTGGTCATGTGCAGCGGAATGCCGAAATGGTGGGCCCGCCAGGTCACTTCCTCGCCGAGGGAAATGAGGCCCGAGGTCACCCCGCCGATGGCTTCTTCCCGGGAGTGCGCCAGGGAATCCATGTGGACGTCGATGTTGCGCGCACGATCAAACATTTCCGCCGGGGGCATGGTGGTCCGCGTCCTGCATTCGAAAGTGACGGCCATCGTCAGAGTATTGCAGGGTTTTGACCCCGCCCTGATCCGCATTCGATATCCCGCTCCCGCTATTTCACCCGGGCCGTCCCTATGTAAGACTGCCCGCATGGACGATCCGCGAAGCCGCATCCTTCCCCTTCTCCGCCAAGGCGAGCAGCTGTTGTGGGCCGGCCAACCTGATCCGAAGGTTCGTTTCACCGGTGTCGATGCATTCCTCATTCCCTTCAGCATTCTGTGGGCAGGATTCGCGGTCTTTTGGGAAGTCACGGCCATCCGCACAGCCTCTCAGCCATTCTTCGTGATCTGGGGTGTGCCGTTCGTCCTGCTGGGCCTTTATTTCATCTTCGGCCGGTTCATCGTGAAAGGGCGCCGGAAGCGGATCACAGCCTATGGACTTACTGACCGCAGGGCGATTGTCTGCGTCGGTGACCGGACCGTCGTGGATTCCCCGCTGGGCAATGTGCCCACCAAGATCGACCGATCACGCGACGGCCGCCATGCGAATGTGGTGTTCGGCCAGCAGGGTTTGATGGGGGGTGTCGGCGTGTATCAGAACACCGGTCTCGACTTCATGGGTCTGGGAATGGGCCAGGCCGTCGCCTTTTACGACGTTGCCGATCCCGGCGATCTGCTGAGGGCGCTGGACCACGTCGGGGTTCGGTGAGCGTGAACGTGGGCGAACCCGCACGAACAGTCTTCCCCTCGCCTCGCAGGCTGCCGCCGGCAGTGAACGGCCCGACGATTCCCGCATGATTCGACCCATTACTACCGGAGGTAGCTCTTGAAGCTCTTGCTGACATCAGGCGGCGTCACGAATCCGAGCATCCGCTCCGCGCTGCTTGACCTCCTGGACAAGCCCATAGAGGAGTGCCACGCCCTGGCCATCCCCACGGCACAGTGGGGGCACCCCGCGTGCGGACCGGCGTCGGCGCAGCGTTTCGTGTCCGCGGGGGCCGGCTCGCCGCACATGTCCGGCCTGGGCTGGGCATCGGTCGGCGTCCTTGAACTCACCGCGCTGCCGAGTATTGGGCAGGAACGATGGGTCCCGTGGGTCCGGGATGCCGACGTGCTCCTGGTCGACGGCGGTGACGCAAGCTACCTGGCCCACTGGATCCGCGAGTCCGGTCTGGGCAAAATCCTGCCGTCGCTCACCGAAACGGTCTGGGTCGGGGTAAGCGCCGGGAGTATGGTCATGGCTCCGCGGATCGGGAAGGACTTCGTCCACTGGCCATCGGCGCCGGACGACCGCACCCTTGGAGTGGTGGACTTCGCGATCTTCCCGCACCTGTTCGCCTTCCCGACCAACACCATGGCCGACGCCGAACGGTGGGCGGAGGAGCTGGGCACCCCGGCCTACGCCATCGACGAGCAGACTGCCATCGCAGTGGTCGACGGCTCCGTCGACGTGATTTCCGAGGGAACCTGGAGGAGGTTCGGCTAACGCTGTGGCCGCTAGTCCCGGACCCCCGCAAGCCAGTCCAGGAGAATTGGCATCGCTCCCGCCGGGTACAGCGGACGGTCAAGTGCCCTGATGCGCCTCCAGCCCACGGGGCTGCCTTCATCCAGTACCCGCAGCTCTGCGTCCAGCGGCAGGCCATCCAGACAGTCCGAGTCAACCGCGAAGACATGGACAATCTCGTGACCGATCATCCCCTCGAAGGTGAAGATATTTTCCAGGACGCCGAGCATGTGCACTGCCGCCAAACTCACCCCAAGTTCCTCGACGAATTCACGGCGAAGGGCTTCTTCGGCGGTTTCGCCAAACTCGATTCCTCCCCCGATTGCTCGGTGGAAAACCTCTCCTGTTGAGGAGTCGGATCCATCCGAAACGAGAACACATCCGTTGCGGACCGGCAGTCCCACAGCCAGGTTTCGGATCGAGTGCATGGTCGCCATCCTAGGAGCCGCTGCATGCTGGAACGCGTTGGCTACACCCGGCGTTCGTTGTCCGGCTGTGCGGCCGGTGTTAGCGTGGGGGCGATTGGGGGAGGTGCTGTGGCGGGTTTGGACTTGCTGGAACGCTTTGTACAGCTGGATGTCGCGGTCCGCGCGACCTTCGCTTCCGGACTGCCTCCTATCGCGGCCGTAGCGCTTTTGGCGCTGGTCATTGCCACGGCCATCCTCATGGCCCACACCTTTGAGGCACTTCTCAACCGCCGCGTTGTCGTCAGTGGCGGCGCCGTCGTCGGTGTTACCGACAGGCCGCTCAGGCGGCCACCCCTCTCAGCCGCGTGGCCGCCGCCCGCCGGCGGCCCGGGTCCGCGCGCTCCTGGCGGTTACGCAAACCGCCCCTGAGCATTCAGTAACCGCAGTCCACAGTCTGACCCTTCGCGGGCAGAGCCAATTCGACCGGCTGCTCCTTACCGGCTCACTGGGCGACATCGTCACCGAGTCATTCGCCACCACCGCCTGGAGTTTATTGCCGTGTCCCCGCACATCCCCGTACGCCCGGTGCCTGCGATGCACCGCCCGCTCAATTCCCGAACCATCCGCCGCCTCGCCTTGCAGTATCGCCTGGGCCGCCGCCTCTACCGCCGCGTGGCACTGCGGACCCTCTCGTTCGGCGGCTGGGTCTGGCTCGCTGCCGGCTCGGCCATTGGATTCGAAGCCTTCGACATCCTCTTCGGCACCTTCGCCGTGGCTCCCGAACTGCTCCCGTTCGCCGTCCTGGGGATCGCTCTGGTCTGGTACTTCCGGGGACGGTTGAGGCGGCTTCTGGCGCGTGCCCGCGCACACCGACGGCTCTGGAGGCTATCCGGAGGTCGGTGGTGGCGACGAAAGCTAGCCTGACCGGACCCGCGCCTACCCGGCCGCCACGAGTTCGACTTCGAAGCCGTCCGAATTCACCAGATACCCGGCGTAGTGGTCGGGGCCGCCGGCGTACGGGTACCTGTCGGCGAAAAGCTGCTGCCAGCCGTGGCCGGCCCCCTCCCTGATGAGGGTGTCCACCTGCTCCCGGGGTCCGGCGTGGAAAGCCAGGTGGTTCAGGCCGGGAGAGGTTCGCTCGTGCAGACGGCCGCTCAGGGCCGGGGACTCTTCGGCCACGATGTAGGTTCCGCCGAGCCGCCAGCTGCTCCCCAGATCCCAGTTCTGGAAGGGGTCGTATCCCCGCCGACCGAGAATCCAGCCCCACTCTTCCCGGGCCCGGCCGATGTGGGGAACCCACAGTTCGATGTGGTGCAGGGACCCGGCGGCAGGAGTCTTCACGGTGCGAGTCTCCCACAGCAGGACGGCGGTGACGTGGCAGACTGCCAGTGTGATCCCGTCCCTCACCCTGCCCGCGACCCTGCACACCCCCGCCCGGGAGCTGACGCTGCGCAGGGCCACCGAGAATGACCTCGCCGCCCTGATGCGGCTCCTCGCCGACGACCCGATCAGTGCGTCAAGAGGCGACCAGGCCGATGCCTCGGATACCGAGGCCTACCGCTCCGCGCTGCTGGAGATCACCGCCGACGCCGGCAACGAGCTGCTCGTCGTGACGGACGACGGCGGTGAGCTGATGGGCACGATGCAGCTCACCAGGATCCCCGGCATGGCCCGGCGCGGTTCCACCCGGCTCCTGGTGGAAGCCGTCCGCGTCCGCAGCGACACCCGTTCGGGAGGAATCGGAACGGCCATGATGCGCTGGGTCACCGACACCGCTGCGCCGGCATTTGGCGCGTCCCTGGTGCAGCTCACCTCGGACGAGGCCCGCAAGGATGCCCACCGGTTTTACGAGCGGCTGGGCTTTGTGGGATCCCACCGCGGTTTCAAATACCCGATCCCGTCTCCGGCCGGCAGCAAATGACATGTGCCTCCGTGGCCGCCCGGGCGTCCCTCGGTGTGATCACTGCGGCGTGCGCAACCCTGTTCGCGCTCACCGGCTGCGACTATGCGCCCGCGCCGGACAGGCCAACGGCAACAGCGCCGACAACGGCGTCGGCGACTGCCCAAGCGTCGACGACGGCCTCCGCCCTGCGCGGCACCACCCAAACCAACAGGTTCCATCTGCCCACCAGCTACACGAGCGCGGAGGGAGATACGTGGGACGGCATCGCGCAGGCCTTCGGGATGCCGACCTCATATCTCCGGTCCTTCAACCCCACCGCGACCCTCGCCGCCGGCACCGTCCTGGATCTCCGGGGCAGGAACCTGCCGCAGCGGGGCGCCAACGGGACTTTTGACGAGCAGGCCGACGGCTCCGGAACCTACACCGTCAAACCGGAGGACTCCTTCCTGGGGCTCACCAGCCGGTTCGGCGTCCCCCAGTACGCCATTCGGGCGGCCAACGCCTCCATCCGCGGCATGGATGGGGTGCTTTCGGTCGAGCCCGGCGAATCCATCACCATTCCCAGCAGCCGCCGCTGACACGGCCGGCGGGCCGGCGTCACTTCTGTCTGCGTGACCGGTCACACAGCGTCCTTTGCTGGTCAACGGGCCCGCGCATCCCTCATGCTTAGTCATGACCTCAACGCGGAGCCAGTACCGGATTATCACGGTGTGCACCGGCAATATTTGCCGGTCGCCCATGGCCGAGCTGATGCTGGCCGAGGCCCTGGCCGCGGCGCAGCTGACCGGCGTGGACGTCGACTCTGCCGGCATCACCGCCTACGAGGTGGGACGCCCCATCGACCCGCGGGCCGCCCGTAAGCTCGCCGCCCACCAGATTCCCTCGACGGGCCACATCGCGCGCGAATGGCGCAACGACTGGTTCCAGTCCCGGGATCTCATCCTTGCCATGGACGTTGACCACTACGGCTGGCTTCGGCAGGCGGCCCCCGACGCCGCTTCCCTGGCCAAAATCCGCATGCTCCGCAGCTTCGATCCCGCCGTCGCCGGCAGGGACCCTCTGGACCAGGGCATCGAAGACCCCTGGTACGGCGGCCACACCGACTTCGACATCACCTGGGACCTGATCCACGCATCCCTGCCCGGCCTCCTCGACCACGTACGGGCCGCGCTGGCCCACTCCGCCGCCGACCTCCGGCCCCTCCCGGACCCGGAAGAAGCCGACACGGAGCAGCGGGTACGCTCTATTTCATGAGCCCCGCACCCGTCATCATCGCCATCGACGGACGCTCCGGGGCAGGCAAAACCACCCTCGCCATTGAACTCGCGGCCCGGCTGCGGGAGCACCGCACGGTCTCGCTCTTCCACCTTGAGGACATCTACCCGGGCTGGAACGGACTTGCCGCCGGGATCGACCGCTACGCCGCCACCGTCTTGGCCCCGCTCCGGCGCGGCGCCACCGCGCACTGGACCAGCTGGGACTGGGAGCGGCACTACGACGGCGAGGCACGCCTCACCCGCCCGGCCGACGTCGTCCTGGTCGAGGGTGTCGGTGCGGCAGCCGCTGAGGCCGCGCCATACCTCGACGCCGTGATCTGGACCGACGCCCCCGACGGCGCCCGCAAGGACCGCGCCTTGGAGCGCGACGGCGACACGTATGCTCCCTACTGGGAGCAGTGGGCAGAGCAGGAAGAGGCCTGGCTGGCCGGCGACGATGTCCCTGCCCGGGCCGACGTCAGGGTCCTCAACCACGCCGACGGCGACGCCCCCGGCCAGGTGCTGCAGGCGCTCCTGCACCTTCCCGCGCTGGCCACGCTGCTGCACCCGGAACGGCAGGCCCGCCACGCGGTGCCCCTGCACGCCGAGCGGATCGACGCAGCACCGGATCCCGCACGCCTCTTCGACGCTCTCTACGGCGGCTCGCAGCGGGCCGTCTGGCTCGATTCCTCCCTCACCAGCGACCCGGCGGGCCGGGGCCGCTTCAGCATCCTGGCCGACGACGGCGGCCGCCACGGCCAGTCGGTCCTGCACCGCTCCGGCCGCACCAGCATCCGCGCTGGCGGCGCCGCGGCCACCATCGAAGGCGGCTTCTTCCGCTGGCTCGACGCCGCGTGGGAGGCCCGGCCCCTCCGCTCCCCCGACGACTACGGGTGCGGCTTCACCCTGGGCTGGCTGGGCTACCTCGGCTACGAACTCAAACGCGAAACCGGCGGCAGTGACGTGGCCGCCGACACCCCGGACGCCGCATTGATTTTCGCCGGCCGGGCCGTGGTCCTCGATCACGCGGAGGGTGCCGTCTGGCTTCTGGCCCTGGAGGACCCCGACGCCGCCGCCTGGCTGGCTGGGGCCCGCGCGGCCGTGAGCACGGCATCAACCGGTGACCGCACGCCCGTGCTAGAAAGCGCGGACAACGGGGGTGACGCCGCAGCACTGGTGTTCGCCGCCCGGGACACCGCGGCCGGCTACCAGGCCAAGATCGCCGCGGCGGGGCACCAGATCGCCGAGGGCAACAGCTACGAGGTCTGCCTCACCACCGCCCTCACCGCGGAGGTTCCGGCCGGCGGCGTCGACCCCTGGGAGACCTACCAGGCGCTGCGGCGCCGGAATCCCGCCCCGTTCGCCAGCTTCCTGCGCCTGGACAACGTCACGGTCGCCAGCACCTCCCCGGAGAGGTTCCTGCGGATCACCGCCGACGGCGCCATGCGGGCGGAACCGATCAAGGGCACACGCCGCCGGTCAGCGGACCCGGCAGCGGACCGGGCGCTGCGGGACGAGCTGGCCGCCGCGCCAAAGGACCGGGCCGAGAACATCATGATCGTGGACCTGCTGCGCAACGACCTCAGCCACTTCGCCGTCCCCGGATCCGTCTCCGTCAGCCGGCTCTGCGCTGTGGAGAGCTACGCCACCGTGCACCAGATGGTGAGCACCATCGATGCCCGGCTCCGGCCCGGCGCGTCCCGGGCCGAGGCGGTGGCGGCGTGCTTCCCGGCAGGCTCCATGACGGGCGCACCTAAGGTCAGCACCATGGCCATCCTGGACCACCTTGAGTCGGCCCCGCGCGGCGTCTACTCCGGCGCCGTCGGCTACTTCTCGCTCGACGGCGGCACGGACCTCGCCGTCGCCATCCGCACCCTGGTGATGCACGACGACGGCGCGGCGGGCACCACCCTGAGCCTCGGCGTCGGCGGCGCGATCACCGCCGACTCGGACCCCTCCGAGGAATACGAGGAGGTCCGCACCAAGGCCTTCGGCGTGCTCTCGGCCCTCGGTTCGGTGTTCCCGCCCGGCTGAAAGCCCTCTACTGCAGGGTTGCGGTGAGGCGGGCGACGTTGTCGATGTACTTGATCCGGCGCGGGCGCTTCATCCACTCTTCCAGCGTTAGTTCGCGGGAGATGCCGCGGTAGGTCTCCTCGACCTCGCGGATCCGGCTGACGATGTCCTCGCCGAGCATCATCACGGAGACTTCGAGGTTCAGAGAGAAGGAGCGCATGTCCATGTTGCTGGACCCCAGCACGGCCACCTCGTTGTCCACGGTGAAGTGTTTGGCGTGGAGCACGAACGGGGCCTTGTAGAGGTAGATCCGCACCCCGGCCTCGAGCAGCGCCTGGTAATAGGACTGCTGGGCGTGGTGGACCAGGAACTGGTCACCCTTCTCGGAGACGAAGAGCTCGACGTCGACGCCGCGCTGGGCCGCCGTCGTCACCGCATACAGCAGCGAATCGTCCGGAACGAAGTAGGGGCTGCAGATGGAGAGCTTGTGCTGCGCGGAGTAGATCAGCGTGTTGAAGAGGCGGAGGTTGTTCTCCGTGATGAACCCGGGACCGCTGGGAACCACCTGCGCGGTGACGTGGCCCGGCACCGACTCGGGCCGGTGGCCCAGCTGGTGCTCAAGCGACTCGTCCGTCTCGCTGAGCCAGTCGGTGGCGAAGACGACGTTCAGGGTGGTGACGATCTGGCCGCGCATGCAGGCCATCAGCTCGACCCATTCCCGGCCCACCTTGCGGTGCTTCGGGTTGTTATAGGACGGCTCGATCAGGTTCTGCGAGCCGGTGAAGGCCACCTCGCCGTCGATCACCATGATCTTCCGGTGGTTGCGCAGGTCAGGGCGGCGCCACTGGCCGTGGACCGGCTGCAGGGGCAGCATCGGCCGCCAGCGGATCTTGCTGGCCTTGAGCCGGGCGATCAGCTTGCTGTAGCCCTTGATCCGCAAGGTCCCGAGGTGGTCGAACAGCAGCCGGACCTCGACGCCGCGCTCGGCGGCCTCCTCCAGCGCCGTCAGCAGGTCATCGGTGACGTGGTCCGAGCTGAGGATGTAGAACTCGGCGTTGATGAAGCTCTTGGCCTCGCGGGCCGCGGCGGCCATCGCCTTGATCGAATCCGGGTAGCCGGGCAGCAGTTCCACGCTGTTGTTGTCCACCATCGGCAGCGAGCCCAGCGTCTTGTTCAGCTCCGCCGCGGAGGCCACCCATTCGGGGCCGTCGTAGCGGCTTTCGACGGCGGCAAGTTCGGAGGTGCCGGCGCGGATCCGGGTGTTCACGGCCTCCTGCTGGGCACGGCGGCGGCGGGAGAGCCGGAAGTTGCCGAACAGCAGGAACAGCACCAGACCGACGGAGGGGACGAAGAAGATGCCCAGCAGCCACGCCATGGCGGTGGTGGGGCGGCGGTTGCCGGGGATGATGCCCAGCGCCAGCACGCGGATGGCGAGGTCGATCAGCGTGAGGATCAGGATCGCCCAGGACGGGAGTGACCCCACGAACGGTAAAGGCCAGAGCACAGGCGAACCCCTCTAGTTCCAGACCCGCGGAACAGTTCCGGAACGGGCAATTTCCAAATCCTATCCCGGCGCGCCGCACTAAGCTGAAGCCATGACTACGTCCGCCTCCGCTCCCGCCAACGCCACGGTGCTGGTCTTCCTCGATTCCGCTTTCGAGGACGGCCGCGTCGCCGACTCCTCCAAGCCCCAGTTGATGGCCACGGACCAGGGTGCCACCCGCGGCGACGGCATCTTCGAATCCCTCCTGGCCGTGGGCGGCCAGCCCCGCAAACTGCCGCGGCACCTGGCCCGGCTGGCCGGTTCGGCGCGGACGCTGGAGCTGGATATTCCGGCGGAGGACGCTTGGCGGAAGGCCATCGCGACGGCGCTCCGGGAGTTCCGTGCGGGTGCCCATGAGGACGGCGACGACGAGGTGGTGGTAAAGCTGATCGCGACCCGCGGTGTCGAGGGCTCCCCCGTCCCGACCTGCTGGGTGCAGGCTTCCACCCCGCCCGCGGCCGGCCGCGAGCAGCGCGAGAGCGGCATCGACGTGATCCTGCTGGACCGCGGCTACGACAGCGAGGTGGCAGAACGCGCGCCGTGGCTGCTGCTCGGCGCGAAGACCCTCTCCTATGCGGTGAACATGGCCGCCC
The DNA here is from genome assembly GCF_040686595.1 of Arthrobacter sp. NPDC080082. Taxonomy (NCBI): domain Bacteria; kingdom Bacillati; phylum Actinomycetota; class Actinomycetes; order Micrococcales; family Micrococcaceae; genus Arthrobacter; species Arthrobacter sp. NPDC080082. The sequence continues at coordinate 842,637 of NZ_JBFBKQ010000001.1, forward strand.
TGCGCTACGCCCACCACCAGGGCGCCGACGACGTCATCTTCACGTCCTCCGACGGCCGGGTGCTGGAGGGCCCGACGTCGACCGTGCTGCTGGCGCACCTGGAAACCGCCGACGACGGCGACGGCGGAACCCGAACGGTGCGCCGCCTGATCACCCCGCAACTGGACAGCGGCATCCTCCCTGGCACCTCGCAGGGCGCCCTGTTCGCCGCCGCGAAGGCCGCCGGCTGGGAGCTGGGCTACGGCCCGCTGGTGCCGGAGGACCTCTACGACGCCGACGCCGTGTGGCTGATCTCCAGCATCCGGCTGCTGGCGCCGGTCAACCACATCGACGGCAAGGAAGTCGGCACCGCCGACGTCCGCCGCCAACTGACCGCCGAACTGAACGAACTGTTCGCCACCGTCCAGTAGCAGCCGGGGCGTCCGCGTTCCCGCTTAGCCCTGGGCCAGGGCGTCGCTGACGATCTTCGCCAGGGTGGCGGCCGGCTCCGCACCCACGCCCTGGCCGATGGCCACGGCGGAGACGGACAGGGAACCCTTGATGCCGGTGACGACGGCGGTCTGGGTAGCCTGCCCGTCCGGCAGCCCCTGCGTGGTCAGGGACCCGAACGAGGCGTCCCCGCCGGTCTCGACGGGGAGGACCTCCGTCTTGCCGGTGATCTTCTTGCCCTGCAGTTCGATGGTGTAGTTGGCGCACTTGCCGGCGTTGTCCTTTGCGGCGGCGGCTCCCTTGGACAGCACGGACGGGTCCGAGACGGACACCAAGGTCACGGTGGTCATCGCCTGGCCGGAGGAGGACTTCGCCACGCCGCCGGTGTAAGTGCTGCCGGCCGGGATCTGGCCGCTGGTGTCCACCAGGGCGGCGCATTCCTGCGGGGTGATGACGGCCGCGGAGATCATCTGCTTGGCCGCCGCGATGCCCGTCTCCAGCTGGTCTGCCGGGACCGCCGTCAGGGGGTGGCCCTCCCCGTCCTTCAGGCCGGCCAGGATGGTGCCGAGTTCGGCGGTGGTGTAGGCCTTGGGGCTGGCGGTGGCACTGGGGCTGGGCGCCGACGACGAAGCCGCGGACGTCGCCTGGGATCCGGCCGCCGTCGTTTCCGGGGAGCCGGTGGATTGGGCGGCGGTGGATTGGGCGGCGGAGGAACCGCCGCCGGAGCACCCGGCCAGGGCCAGGCCCGCGGCGATGATCAGTGCGGAAGGTACGAGGCGGTGCGTGGTCATGTTGTCCCCCAAAGGATTGTGCGGATACGTGCGGTGCCAATAAGTGCAGTGCGGATGGTTGCGGTGCGGATGCCAACGTTGTGGATGAGCGTGGAGAGGTGCGTGTTGTGCGCGAGCCTACGACATTGCCGGCCGCCGGGACAGCCCGCGGCCGGTGTCATGCCCACGCCTTGCGCAGGGCCGCCCACGCGGCGTCGTCCAGCATGCTCGAGGGGGTGACCGCGACGGCGTTAGCGCCGCCGGCCACCGAGTCGGCGAGCGCGGTTTCCAGGTCTGCGGCGGACACGGTCCCGGAGCGGGCCCACATCCCGGTGGAGATGACGAACCGTCCGGGCCTCGCCGCCATGGCCGCGGCCAGTTGCTTGGAGTAGTCGGGGCCCTTGCCGTTGAGCGCGAAGTAGTTCCAGAGCACCAGCCGGTCCGCCGCCTTGGCCAGCAGGGCGTAGTCGTGCCCGCTTTCCGGCCGGTCCCCCGCCGGGTCCTGCCAGGGCGCCCGGACGTCCATGTCCAGGCTGGCGCCGTTGGCGTGCGCGGCGGCAGCGGCTTTGGCCACCACGGAGGCGAGGGCCTGGGACCGCCAGGCGCCGATGCTGGCGTCCCCGGTGTCGATCCCGCCGTCGGCCGTCCGCGGCCAGTCCTTCGCGCCGGTGGCGCGCATATAGGAGTCGCGGTCGTCCCCGCCGTAGGTGTTGTCGTCGAACATCAGCTCGGTCAGCGCCACGGCGTCGGGGTGGTAGCGGCGGGTCACCTCGTCGACGAACTCCACCAGCCGCTGGCCCACGGGTCCGGTGGTCAGGGCGGTGACGCTGGCGAAGTCCTTGGACCGGGTGCCGTCAAGGTTGATTCCGGCCAGGCCCTGGTTCTTAGCGATCCAGCCCGGGATCAGCAGGTCGATGGTGAGCGTGACCCGGCGTTTGCTGCCGTTGCCCGCGGTGCCGAGGGCCTTGATGGCCTCCGCCACGTGGTCGCGGCCGCCGGCGGCTTCAATCTCGGGGTGCTTGTCCCACCGGAACGCCGTCCAGTCCAGCCGGCCCACGCTGATGGTGACGCTGTTGGCGTTGACCTCGTCGAGCCGCTTGGCCAGGGCCGGGAGGCCGCCTGGGTCCTCGACCACGGTTTCGTAGCCGACGCCCACGGTGCGCTCCGGCGCCGGTGCCTCCGCCCGGGGAGGCACCGGCGTCGAGCAGCCCGTCAGGGCCAGCAGTGCCATGGCCAGCGTTGCGGCCAGCAGCCTCACACCCTGACCTCGGTGACGGCCGCCGCCGTCGGGACGCTGACCACTCCGGTGCGCTTCAGCTTGTTCCAGTGCGCCTGCTTGCCGCGGGTCTCCTGCAGCAGCGCCGCCGCCATGGTCAGGCCGGTGAACACGGAGTAGAAGGGGACCAGCGGCAGGGTCCAGGCGTGCCGCAGGTCCGGCCACGCCCGGTTGAGGGAGAGCCCGAACAGGGTCAGGACCGCCGTGACCACCAGCCCCAGCCAGCCCAGGACCGCCCACGCGTCGGCGCCCAACGGGCTCCGGCCGCCGGCCACCAGCAGCAGCAGGTCCAGCAGGAGGAACAGCTGCAGGACCGGGAGTGCCACCATGGTCACGGTGTTGAACAGCAGGTAGGCGCCGAACCGGCCGCGCCGCAGGTTTCCGATCATGTCCTTGTGCACCCGCATGGTCTGCAGCAGCCCGCGGGCCCACCGGACCCGCTGCCGCCAGAGGGCGTGCACCGTGGACGGCGATTCGGCGTAGACCAGGGCCTTCGGCGCGAACACCACGTTGTACCCGGCCCGGTGCACCCGCCAGGTCAGCTCCAGATCCTCCCCCACGGTGTCCTCACGGAACGGTCCGACGTCGGCCAGGACCGAGCGCGGGAACGCGCCGATGTTGCCGGAGACGATCGGCAGGCAGCCGATCACCGTCAGTGCCCGCCGGACCAGGCCGGTACCCACGTGGCTGATGAACGCGAGCATCCGGGTCTGGACGCGGTTGAGGTTGACCGGCCGGTCGTCGCCGCAGACGGCGCCCACCCGGCGGTCCGTGAAGCCCTGGAGCATCCGCTTGACCGTGCTGCGGGAGAAGATGCCGTCGGCGTCGACGAACATCAGGACCTCGCCGGTCGAGTAGTTCAGGCCGCGGTTCAGCGCGGCGCCCTTACCGGCGTTCTCCTGGGTCAGGACCGTGATCCTCGGGTCCCCGGCGGCGAGCTCGTGCATCAGTTCCAGGGTGTTGTCCGTGGACCCGTCGTCCACCAGGACCACCTCGTACCGGTCATAGGTGGTGAGCTGGATGGAGCGGACGCAGTTCTCGATCACGGTGGCCTCGTTATAGGCCGGGACGATGATCGAGACGGTCGGCCACTCGTTCAGCAGGGTCCCCTGGCCGGTGCGGCGGCGGCGGGTCACCTGCACCTGGAACCAGAGGGCCAGGGGCAGGACCAGCAGCTTCAGGAGGCCGAAGACCAGCACCGGAATGCCGAGCACCACCAGCAGCAGCTGGGCGCCGGGCATCAGCCCGGCCAGGAGATTCTCATACCAGGGCATGGGCGAACGCTCCCCTCGTCTGCCGGAATGACGCCGGGTTGAAGGCCGGGAGGGAGAACGAGGCGAGGACGGCGTCGAGCAGTTCCGGCGCGCGCTGGCTGTTCGCCCCGAATCGGGCATTGATTTCGAGCACCACCGGGGTGCCGTCGGCCCGGCGCCGGACGTCGAGGTCCACCGGCCCGGTGAGGGACAGGGCACGGACGGCGTTCATCGCCAGGTTGCCGACGTCGTTCGCCTCCCCCGCCTCCACCCGGCGGGTACTAAGGGCGTTGCCGACCTCGCCCTGCGCGAGCGCGGTTTTCTCCACGACGACGGCGAACGGCGGTGTGGTGTTGTGCGCCGGGGTTCCGAAGACCATTGGCCCGTACTCGGTGCCTGGGATGAATTCCTGGACGATCAGGCCGCCGGGAAGTCCGGCCCAGTCGACGTCGGAGCCGCTCCGGACCACCGTCACGCCGCGGCCGCCCCGGGACACCCGGGGCTTGATGACGACGGGTCCGCCCAGGAGCTCGATGGCCTCCTCCGCGCAGCGGAAGTCCCGGGGAACCCCGAAGGCGGGAACCGGAACGCCGGCAGAATGCAGCTGCCAGGCGGTGTAGAGCTTGTCATCGGCGAGCGCGACGGCGCCGGTCGGCCCGATGATGACGCGGACGTCCGGGCCAAAGCCGGCCCGGAAGGCGGCCAGGCGGGGCAGTTCCTCACTGACCGTGGGGATCACGAGGTTGATGCCCTCGGCGCCGACCAGCCGGCGCAGCGCGGACACCAGCTCGGGATCCGTGGCCGCGGGTACCCGGACCACCGGCACCCCGGAGACTTCGGCCAGGTCGCGGATGTCCGTGCCGAGGACCGGGATGCCACGTTCGGTCAGTTGCGCGGCGAGGGCACGGCCGGCGGGGCCGCCGACGCCGGTGACCAGCACGCGCGGCTTCACAGCTTCTCCATTTCGGTGCTCAGCAGGCGGACGGGTTCATAGGCCTCGGCCACCCGGCGGCGGGCCTGGCCGCCGCGGAAGGAGGCGATGCCGCGGACCCGTTCGGGCGTCATGTACGGCTTGGCCAGCTGGTCGCTGTGCATCTTCACCGCCTGGACCTTGGCGTCGACGTAGTCGTCAATGTCCACGAAGACGCTGGGGTTGAATTCCCGCGTGGCCGAGGGGCTCTCGTAACAAAGGATCGAGTGGTGCTGCCGCGCGGCCCGCAGGGTGGCCTGGTGCACCGCCTGGTGGTCCTGGTGCTGGTCGTGGTTGGAGTGGGTGAGGATGATGTCCGGGTTGAAGCGCACGATCGCGTGCTCGATGGCGCCCACCATTTCCTGGCTGTGGCGGTGCAGCTCGGTGTCCGTGAAGTTGTGATGGATCATGCCGGTCAGGCCCATGAACGTGGCGCCGCGCTGGGCGTCCAGCGACCGCTCCAGGGCGTTGCCGCCGCGCTTGCCGTCGCTCATCACCAGCCCCTGCACCTCGTGGCCGGAGTCGACGAACTTGGCGAGCGTTCCGCCGCAGGCCAGCTCCAGGTCGTCCGGGTGGGCGCCGATGGCCAGCACCCGGCGGGGCTGCCGGGCCGGGCTTCCACCGGTGCGCAGGGCGGTCAGCGCGATGGCGAGGGCGGTGAGTCCGCCCAGGGTGGCGGTCAGGTCGGCGGTCTGCCAGAACTCGGAGGCGTCCAGGGCAAAGGCGGCGACGTTGGCCAGCAGCAGCACCGCGCCGGTGGCGAGGGAAATCCGGCGCAGAAGTTCGGGACGGCGCAGCCGGCGGTGGAACCAGGATTTCCCCACCGCCGCTGCGACCAGCAGCGCAATCAGCAAGACGATTATCAAGACGTAAATCGAGACCATGAATCTTTCCAGTTCTTCTTCGAGGTGCCGGCCGCCCCCAGTGCTGCGCCGGACAAAATGATGGATCTGCAACCCGCCCGGCAGAGGCTGCCGGGTTCTGGAGGGAAGGATTGCTTGTCAAAGAACCGGTCCGCGGTATCCCGGCGGAGACGTCAAAACCCATGCGCCAGCGGCACTGCGCATACGGCCGGAAGCGGCCGCGCAGCGGGTGCTGAAAAGGCGTATGCGGTATGTGGAGACCCAGCGGAGACCTTGGACTGCCACTTCAGTAAACGTGACGCCCCTATCGGAAAACCCGAGTAGGCAATACCCGAAAAGCATTCGGCCACCGCGGACGGAACTGGCTTTTTGTACTCGATCACGACGGGCGCGATACTCGGTCGGCCTACGGCGGACGGCCTCCCGTGACCGAACATGACGGGGCCGACGCGCGGGCGCGGGCCCCGGGGTGTTAGGTTTTTTGCAGAGTAATGAGAACCGGTGCCAAGCCCTGACTGGCCGGTCGGCAACCCTCCTTTTGCGGCGGGGTGCCTCAGGTGACTACTCGGCAATCGACCATTCGAGCTGCAAGCGTGAACGTAAGGAGTTTGTCGTGTCCGACGCGACCCCGCCCCCAGTCCCCGCCCCCGGAACCGGCACCCCGGCCAACCCTCCCGCGCAGGCCGCAGCGCCCGCGGAGCGGCTGGCCTACCGGCTGCTGACCGGCCCAGACGACCGCAGCTTCTGCGAGCGGATCTCGGCCGCCCTTGCCGAGGGGTATGTGCTGCACGGCAGCCCGGCCGCAACCTTCAATGGCACATCGGTGATCGTGGCGCAGGCACTGGTGCTGCCGGCCGCCGTCGCGGAGGCGGACGCCGCGGTGGCCCGCGCCGTCGACGGTCTGGAATCCGAAGGGCTGGAATCCGAAGGGCAGGCGGGGGCATGAGCTACGCCGGGGACCTGACCCCGCAGGCAACCTGGGAACGGCTGCAGTCCGGCGCGGTGCTGGTGGACGTCCGCACCCGGGCCGAGTGGGCCCAGATCGGCGTCCCGGTGACCGGCGGGGCGGCCGCGGAGCCGGTATTCATCGAGTGGACCCGGGCCGGCGGCGTGCCGAACGAGGACTTCCTGGACGAGCTCCGGCAGCGCGTCCCGGCCGACGCCGAACTGCTCTTCCTCTGCCGGTCCGGGGCCCGCTCCGTCGCGGCGGCAGGGGCTGCGACGGCGGCGGGATTCACCGTCTACAACGTGCTGGACGGCTTTGAGGGCCAGCCGGATGAGGCCGGCGTCCGCCGCGTCAACGGCTGGAAAAACGTGGGCCTGCCGACCGACGGGACCCGCACCGCATGAGTTTCAATCCCGAGGCCGCGGACTGGAACCCGGACACCCAGGCCGTCCGTGGCGGCCTGGACCGGACCGGCTTCCAGGAAACCACCGAGCCGATCTTCCTCAACTCCGGCTTCGTCTACGAATCCGCCGCCGCCGCGGAGCGGGCCTTCACCGGCGAGGACGAGCGGTTCGTCTACTCCCGCTACGGCAACCCCTCGGTGGCCACCTTCCAGGAGCGGCTCCGCCTGCTCGAGGGCACCGAGGCGTGCTTCGCGACGGCGTCGGGCATGTCCGCGGTGTTCACCGCTCTCGGCGCGCTGCTTGGGGCCGGTGACAGGGTGGTCGCCGCCCGGTCCCTGTTCGGATCCTGCTTCGTGATCCTGAACGAGATCCTGCCGCGCTGGGGCGTGGAGACCGTCTTCGTCGACGGCCCGGACCTCGACCAGTGGCGTGACGCGCTCTCGACGCCGGCCACCGCCGTGTTCTTCGAGTCGCCGTCGAACCCGATGCAGGAGATCGTGGACATCGCCGCCGTGAGCGGGCTGGCGCACGCCGCCGGCGCCACCGTGGTGGTGGACAACGTCTTCGCCACCCCGCTGCTGCAGCGCTGCACGGACTTCGGCGCGGACGTGGTGGTCTACTCCGGCACAAAGCACATCGACGGCCAGGGCCGGGTGCTGGGCGGCGCGATCCTGGGCAGCAAGGAGTTCATCGAGGGCCCGGTCCGGCAACTGATGCGCCACACCGGACCCGCGCTGTCCGCCTTCAACGCCTGGGTGCTGACCAAGGGCCTGGAAACCATGTCGTTGCGGGTCAACCACGCCTCCGCCTCGGCGCTGCGGCTGGCAGAGTGGCTCGAGGCGCAGCAGGCCGTGACTTGGGTGAAGTACCCGCTCCTGGCCTCCCACCCGCAGCACGAGCTGGCCGCCAAGCAAATGAAGTCCGGCGGGACCGTGCTGACCTTCGAACTGGCGTCCCCGGCCGGCCGGTCCGCCAAGGATGCCGCCTTCGGGCTGCTGGACGGGCTGCGGATCATCGACATCTCCAACAACCTGGGCGACTCGAAATCGCTGATCACGCACCCGGCCACCACCACGCACCGGGCCATGGGTCCGGAGGGGCGGGCCGCTATCGGGTTGAGCGACGGCGTGGTGCGTCTCTCCGTCGGACTGGAGGACGCGGAGGACCTGATCCGGGACCTTGGCCAGGCGCTGGCGCGGATCCAGTAATCCCCGGCGGCGGCGTGGAACGTACGGCCTAGAACCGGCGGACGGGTGCCAGTGCCGGCAGCGGACCGGTAGCGGTGCCGGCGTCGGGCACGTCCCCGCCGACCGTGGTCCGCACCGCCTCGCCGACGACGGCGCCGAGCCCGGCGCGGCGCTGCAGCTCCGCACCGGTGCCCTCCGCCAGGATCCTGGCCACCCCGGCGCGCACCACGCCGAGCTCGCCCTGATCCGCCAGGACCGGGGCGAGGTAGTCCACCAGGGCGTTCACCACCTCGGCCGCGGGGCGGGGCCGGAAGGTCCCGAAGTCCAGCAGCTCGGAGGACAGCCCGCAGTTGCTCGCCTGCCAGGCCGCCATCCTCAAGAGCACGGTCGGCACCGGCGCCGGGTCCACGCCGTCGTACCACTCGCGCGAGGCGGTCTCCACCAGCGCCCGCACCAGCACCGCCAGCAGCGCCGCGTCCTCCGCGCGCAGGCACACGTCCGCCACCCGGATCTCCACGGTGGGATGGTTCCGGGCCAGCCGCGCGTCGAAGTACACCATGCCCTCATCGAAGAGCACGCCGCTGTCCAGCAGCCGCGACACCACCCTGCGGTAGGCCGCATGGCTGCCGAAGACCATCGTCGGACCGGCAGCGGGCCAGCGGTTCCAGGCTTGGGTGCGGTAGCTCTCGAACCCCGTTTCCATCCCGTTCCAGTACGGGGAGTTGGCGCTGAGGGCGATCAGCACAGCCAGCTTGTCCCGGATCCGGTCCAGCACCGCCACCCCCTCCTCGGGCGAGTCGATGGCGGCGTGGACGTGCAGCCCGCAGGTGAGCTGCTCCTGGACGGTGAGGCCGAACCGCCGCTGCATCGTGGCGTAGCGCAGTTTGGGGGTGGTGTGGGTGGGTGCGGCCAGCGGCGAGGTGGCCAGTGCCGCGACCCGGGCGCCGTGCACCCGGGCGGCGTCGTCGGCGGTCCGGCGGGCCCGACGAATCTGCCGCAGCAGGGCGTCATGCTCCCGGCACGGCAGCGTCTGGGTTTCGATCTGTTCGAGCTTGAGCTCGAAACTGAAGCCGGAATGGCCCTCGCCGGTCTCCGGGCCCCGGACGAGCCCGCGCAGCATGGCGTCCGCGAGCGCCAGCGGCACCCCGCTGACGGGGTCCACGATCAGCAGTTCCTCTTCGACGCCGAAGGTGCGCATACCCCATTGTGCGCCGGGGGTCTTTAGTCCTGGAAGTACTCGATCTTCGCGCCGATGGTGTTCAGCCGCTCGGCCAGATCCTCGTACCCGCGCTCGATCACGTAGATGTTGCGCAGCTCGGACACGCCCCGGGCGGCCAGCATGGCCAGCAGCAGGCAGGCGGCAGGGCGGAGGGCCGGCGGGCACCCCACCTCGGCGGCGCGCCACTTGGTGGGGCCGTTGACGTAGATCCGGTGCGGGTCCAGCAGCTGCACCTGCGCGCCGAGCCGGTTCAGTTCGGTCAGGTAGATGGCGCGGTTCTCGTAGACCCAGTCGTGGATCATGGTCTGGCCCTGCGCGTTGGCGGCGATCACGGCGAAGAACGGCAGGTTGTCGATGTTCAGGCCCGGGAACGGCATGGGGTGGATCTTGTCCTCGGGCGCCTTCAGCTCGGAGGGCCGGGTAGTGACATCCACCAGCCGGGTCCGGCCGTTGCGCGCCACGTATTCGGCGGAGACCTCCAGCCGCTGGCCCATCTGCTCCAGGGTGGCCAGCTCGATCTCCATGAACTCGATCGGCACGCGGCGGATGGTGACCTCGGAGTTGGTCACGATGCCGGCCGTGATCAGGCTCATCGCCTCGATCGGGTCCTCGGAGGGGAAGTACTCGATGTCCACGTCCACCGCGGGCCGGCCGACAATCTTCAGCGTGGTGGTCCCGACGCCGTCGATCTCCACGCCCAGGCGCTGCAGGTAGAAGCAGAGGTCCTGGACCATGTAGTTGGGGCTGGCGTTGCGGATGACCGTGGTGCCGCGACGGTGGGCGGCAGCCATGATGGCGTTCTCGGTGACCGTGTCGCCCCGCTCGCTGAGGACGAAGGAGCGGTTCTCGCCGTCGGCGGGCGGCGCCTGGACGGTGTAGAAGCCGGAGGTGGCCTCCACGCGGAGGCCGAACTGGCGCAGCGCCTGCATGTGCGGCTCCACGGTCCGGGTGCCCAGGTCGCAGCCGCCGGCGTAGGGGAGCCGGTACTCGGCGGACTCGTCCAGCAGCGGGCCCAGCAGCATGATGACGCTGCGGGTGCGGCGGGCTGCGTCGACGTCCATGCCGTCGAGGTCCAGGACGGCGGGGCGGCGGATCTGCAGGTCGGTGGCGTTCAGCCAGGTGCACTCGACGCCGATGCTGGTCAGCACCTCGACGATCCGGTTGACCTCCTCGATCCGGGCCAGCCGGCGCAGTACCGTGGTGCCGCGGTTGATCAGGCTGGCGCAGAGCAGGGCGACGCCGGCATTCTTGCTGCTGTTGACGTCCACGGCGCCGGAGAGGGTGTGGCCGCCCTCCACGCGCAGGTGGGTCATCTGGGGCCGGCCCACCTTGACGATGGTGCGGCCGAAGATGGACTCCAGGCGCTGGATCATCTTCAGGCTCAGGTTCTGCTTGCCCTGTTCCATCCGGGCGACGGCGCTCTGGCTGGTGCCAAGCTCTGCGGCAAGTTTGCCCTGGGTCCAGCCCTTTTCGCCGCGTGCGTCCTTGAGGACCGTGCCGAGGTGTTCTGCAGTGGGAAGCGTCATACCCAAGAAATATCACACATGAGTTACCGACCGCCTCCGGATGCGCTTCAAAGCGCGTAACGTCACACCCCTAGTCGGATGGTGCGATAAATCGCGCTGGTCACTGCTGGCCGAGGAACACCATGTTCCAGGTCCCTGCGGCGACGGCGGCGGCTACTGCCGACCCGGCGATCACCACGCCGCCCAAGACCACCCACACATCCAACCCGGTGAAACGAGCCTGCCGGGCCCAGGTCCGCCGGGCACCGCCGAAGCCGCGCGCCTCCATGGTCACCGCCAGCCGCGACGCCCGCCGGACCGCCTGGACCAGCAGCCCGAAGCTTTGCCCCAGCATGGCCCTGAGCCGTTGCGCCGGGCTGCCGTGCGAGCCCACGCCGCGGGCCCGCCGGGCCATCCCGATGGTCTGCCATTCCTCCGCCATGAGTCCCACCAGCCGCATCGCCGCGAGGGTGCCCAGCACGAACCGGTGCGGCAGCTTCGCCTGCTGCGCGAGGGCGTCGGCCAGGTCCGTGGGGTCGGTGCAGCTCATCAGCAGCACGGCCGGCAGCGCGATCGCGAGGCCGCGCAGCAGGAAGCCGAGGCCCAGCTGGAGTGAGCCCTCGCTGATGGACCAGAGCCCCACGTCCAGCAGGATCCGGCCACGGTCCGGGGCGAGGATGGCGGTGCTCCAGCCGCCCAGGGCAGCGGCCAGGATCAGCGGCCAGCCGCGGCGCCAGAGCAGGGCGGGGGTGAGCCCGGCCAGCGGGAAGAGCAGCACCTCGAAGGCCAGCGCCACGGACGCGGAGACCCAGTCGATGGACAGGGCCAGCGCCACGGTGACCAGCACGACGCCGGAGAACTTGGCCAGCGGGTTGGCGCGGGCCAGCAGGGCGCGGTTTCCCTCCAGGGTCAGGGCTTCCCTCATGCCGCCACCCCCTGCAGCTTGAGCTCGTCGCCGCCGAGGACGTCACTGAATTCGGCGTCGTGGGTGACGGAGACGACGGCGGTGCCGGCGTCCAGGAGTTCGGAGAGGAAGGAGGCCAGCTCGGCCCAGGTGTTGGCGTCCTGGCCAAACGTGGGTTCGTCGAGGACCAGGACCTGCGGGTGGGCGGCCAGCACGGTAGCCACGGACAGGCGCCGCTTCTCGCCGCCGGAGAGGGTGTAGGGGTTGGCGTCCACCAGGTCCCGCAGCCGCAGCCGCTCCAGCAGTTCGTCCACCCGGTCCGCGCCGCGGCCCAGCTGCCGCGGCCCGAAGGTCAGTTCGTCCAGCACCCGGCCGGTCACGAACTGGTGTTCGGGTTCCTGGAAGACCGTGCCGATCCGCGGGATCAGCTGCTGCGCCTTCCAGGCATAGGGGTCGATGCCCGCGCCGGCGCTGAGGTCGGTGGTAGCGGACACGGTCCCGGCCACCGGGGCCAGCAGCCCGGCGAGGGTCAGGGCGAAGGTCGATTTCCCGGCGCCGTTGGGCCCGGTGATGGTGAGCGCGCGCCCCGCACGGACCTGCGCGGCGATACCCTCCTGCACCGGCACGGGCGGCACGGCGCGGAAGCGGGTCCGCAGGCCGCCCCGGCGGGGACGGTCGCGGGACACGGCCAGGGACTCTGCGGCCAGCAACAGCCGGCCCGCTTCGAAGCCGGGTTCCGGACCCTGCCCGGTGTCGCCGGCGCTCCGGGCGCGGGTGGCCGGCACGTGGCCCGGGACCCAGACCCCGGCGGCGATCAGCATCTCCCGCGCCTCGGCCAGCACCCGGTCCGGCGGCCCGTCCAGCAGTACGGCGGATTCGCCCGCGCTGCCGGGCTGCAGCACCACGATCCGGTCCACCAGGTCCTTCCACACGGAAACCCGGTGTTCCACCACCACCAGGGTGGCGCCGGTCCGGTCCAGGCAGCGGCCCACGGCGTCGCGGACCTCCAGCACACCGGCGGGGTCGAGGTTCGCGGTGGGTTCGTCCAGCAGCAGGAGCCCGGGCCGCATCGCGAGGATGCCGGCCAGGGCCAGCCGCTGCTTCTGCCCGCCGGAGAGGGCAGACGTCGGGTGGCCCAGGGGCAGGGATCCGAGCCCGACGTCGTCGAGCGCCTCCCCTACCCGGGCCCAGATCTCCGCGGGCGGGACGGCGAGGTTCTCCGCCCCGAACGCGACGTCGTCACCCACCCGGGAAAGCACCACCTGGGTCTCCGGGTCCTGCTGCACCAGCCCGGCGCGTCCGCGGCGGTCCCGGGGTGGGGCCCCGTCGATGAGCAGGCTGCCGGTCTCGTCGGCGTCGTCGGCGTCCGCGTCCGCGCCGCCGCCCTCGCCGAGCACCCCGGCCAGGGCGTGCAGCAGGGTCGACTTACCGGCGCCGGAAGGTCCCAGCAGCAGGACGCGTTCGCCCGGGCTGATGTCCAGGTCCAGTCCGCTGATGGCGGGCCGGGACCGTCCGGCGTGCCGCCAGCCCCAGCCGCGGGCGGTGACCGCGGCGGGGCGGACGTCGTCGGCGTTCATGCGCGCGGGTGTCAGGAGAAGACGGGTTCGGTGGCCGCCTTGCGGGAGGCGAAGGAGGCCAGCACCCCGGTCCGGGCCAGGCCGCGGGTGGCGATCCAAGCCAGGCCGCCGGCGATCACGGCACCGGAGATGGCGCAGAAGACGATGTAGGCGGCCTTGTCCCCGGCCTCGAAGGCGATGTTCCAGCCCCAGGGCAGGAAGCAGTCGTTCAGGCCGCAGAAGAGGCCCGCGCCGGCGCCGGCGAGCAGGGAGACCGGGAGGTTGAACTTGCTGTAGCGGAAGGCGGCGAAGACCAGCTCCGCGCCGAGGCCCTGCAGGATGCCCGAGATCAGCACGGTGGTGCCGTACTGGGAGCCCATGATCAGCTCGCCGGTGGCGGCGACGGCCTCGCAGAACAGCGCGGCGCCGGGCTTGCGGACCACCAGCATGCCGAGGACCGCGGGGATCATCCAGCCGCCGGCGTAGAGGCCGGTCAGGGGCGGGTAGACGGCGGTGAGCGGGACGGACACCACGTTGGAGCCCTGGTCCCAGGCCCAGAAGATGACGCCGCCGGCAATCGCGATCAGCGCCGCCAGGACAATGTCGACCACGCGCCAGCTCTTTTTGCCGGCCGCTGTGGTGCGGGGGGTGGAAATATCGGTCATGTCGTCCTCCTGAGGTACAGGAGGGGAGGGTATTCCGGCCACGGCGGCCGCTGCCGCGTGTTCCGGACACCCTGAGAACTCGACTCCCTTGCGCCGGTACTAACCGGATCAGGTTCGAGGGTCTGCGGCTGTCCGCACTCTCAGCGCCCACCTACGGTTCCCGGATTCCTCCGGAAGGGTCCGACGGCGGCGCTCCCCTGTCGTTATGAATGTCGCCCGTGTGGGCTGGCCCAGTTTACACCCGCGCCGCCGGGGCCCGCCTCCCCTCCCTGCCGAGCCGGATCAGCACGATCCCGGCCGCCACGAACCACGCCCACATCAGGAGGCCGTAGCCGCCGTAGAGCGCCGGGACGAGGTACCGCAGCGCCTCCGCGAGCAGCCCCAGGGCACCGGCGCCGATGCCCAGCCAGCCCACCGCCCGGGAGAGCCCTGCCCGCACCATGGCCACGGACATGAGGAGAATGCCCGCCGCGGAAAGCACCCCGGCGACGGCGGGTGTGTTGTTCTCGGCGATCACCGCCTCGGCGGCGGCGCTGATCCGCTGCCGCGCGGCGTCGTCGGCCGCCCCGGCGTACCGGTCGCTGAGGTAGACCAGCACCAGAGAGCCGCGGCTGGTAACCGGGATGGCGAGGATCAGCGCCCAGGACAGCCCGCCCACCAGGGCGCCGCCCAGCGCCAGGCCCCGTGCCAGTCCCTCTGCCGCCGGAGCGCACGCCAGGAACAGCGCAGCGAAGACGGGCACCGCCAGGATGTTCGGGACCGTCCAAAGCAGCTGCTCGGCGACGTAGACGGGCTTGTTGCGGGCGATGAACTCAAGCGTCGGCACGGCCCCGTCGACCGGCGGCGGCGCGATGAAGTCCAGCACAAGGGCCAGCACCAGCAGCACCACGAACGCGATCGAGCAGCAGCCGGCCGCCAGCTGGAACGGCGCCCAGGGTGCGCCCCGGTCTCTGTCCATGCCCGACGGTAGGCCGGGCGGCGCGCGGCGGACAGGGGCGTCCGCCCCGGACCGGTGTGCCAGTAGGCTAGGGGCAGTCCTGTTTCCACCCGCAAGGAGCACGAAATGAACATTGTCATCAAACTGCTCGGCACCGGCATCAGCCTGGTCGCCGGTCTCGTCGGCACCAAGCTCGTGGACACCGTCTGGGAGAAGACCACCGGCAACAAGCCGCCGAAGGGCCACGACGACGACGTCCCCACCACGCTGCGCCAGGCCCTGACCTTCGCGCTGATCTCGGCCTCGGTGAGCGCCGTCATCCAGGTCCTCGCCAACCGCGGCACGCAGCGGGCCATCACTCGCTTCGCCAAGACCCAGGACATCGTCTAGGCGCACCGCACCACCGGACTCCGACGGGGAGTCCCCCGGGCATCAGTCCCGGCGGGGCTCCCCGTCCTCGTTGAAGCCGCGTTCCCCGGCGGCCTGCTGCACCACCGCTTCGAGCTCATCCGCGCTCAGCAACTCCGGGTGGAGGTGCTTGGTGCGGTAGCCGGCGCGGCCCACCATGTGCGCGGAGACCGGGACGGTCAGCAGCTGGAAGATCCACGCGACCACCAGCACCGGCCACACCCACCAGGTGCGCATCTGCAGGCCCACGGCGCACAGCAGCAGGAACAGGCCCAGGACCTGCGGCTTGGTGGCGGCGTGCATCCGGCTCATCAGGTCCGGGAAGCGGAGCAGGCCGATCGCGGCGCCGAGGGACATCAGTGCACCCACCACCATGAACACGGCGGACACGGCGTCGATCACCGTATCCCCGGAGAAGGTCTCAGGATTCATGGGGGTGCCTCCTGCGGTCGGCTACGAAGCGGGCCACGGTCACGGACCCGACGAAGCCGATGATCGAGATCGCCACCAGCAGCATCAGGTTGTTCAGGTGCCGGTTGACGGCCATGTCGATGCACAGCGCGGCGCCCAGGATGGCCAGCAGCACGTCGGTGGCGAGCACGCGGTCCAGCAGCGAAGGCCCTCGGGCGATCCGGATGATGGCGCCGCCCGCCGCGAGGGACAGAATCACGGCGGTCACGGCCAGGACGATCGGCATCATGCGGCTGCCTCCTGTTTGAGGGCGGAAACTTCCTCCGGGGAGCCCATGATCCGGATCAGGCCGGCCTCAGTGTCCCGGACGTCCTTGCGGAGCCTGGCGGCGTCCTCGGCGTCGCGGACGTTGATGCCGTGGATATAGAGCGTGGACGTACCCCTGTCCACCTCCACGACCAGGGAGCCCGGAATCAGCGAGATGACGTGGCCGGTGGCGGTGACCAGGAGATCCGAGTGGCTGCGGAGCGGGACCGCGACGATGGCGCTGACCACCCGGGGCCCGCGCACCACGGCGAGGTAGAGCAGCTGGAAGCTCGCCGCGACCACCTTGCCGAGGAACACCAGGCCAAAGGGGACGGCGCGCAGCACGTTGAACCGTCCGCCCAATTCCACCGGCGGCAGGTAGAACAACCGGGCCACGAACACAGCGATCAGCGCCCCGAAGAGCAGGTTGCCGGCGCTGAAGTCCTGCCAGAGGGCGCCCCAGACAATCACCAGCCAGACCAGCAGCGGCAGTTCCTGGCGCAGCGAGATGCGTTTGCGGGTCATTTGCCGCCTCCCTGGGCCACGGGCTGCGGCGGGGCCGGGACCGTGACCTCGTCGCCGAGGACCGCGTGGATGTAGGAGGACCGGTCCAGCATCTCGGCCGCGGACTGGCCGGAGAGGCGGAACAGCGGCCCGGCGAACACGGTCAGGGCCACGCCGAGGATGACCAGCGCCAGAGTGGAACCGACCATGGTGCGCGGCAGCAGGCTCACCGTGTGGCGTGCGGAGGATGTCCCGGCCCCGCCGGTTCCCTGGGACTCACCGCCCGGGGCGGCGAGCAGCACCGGGTCCGGGTGCTCGGCGTCCTCGGGCTTGCGCCAGAAGGCACGGTTCCAGACACGGGCGATGGCCAGCAGGGTCAGGAGGCTGGTCAGGACGCCGCCGGCCACCAGCGCGTACGCCAGCGGGGTGCCGAGCAGGACGCCGGCCTGGAGCAGGCCCAGTTTGCCCAGGAAGCCGGAGAGCGGAGGGATCCCGGCGAGGTTCATGGCCGGGATGAAGAACAGCACGGCCAGCAGCGGGGAGAGCTTGGCCAGGCCCGCCACCCGGTCCACGGAGGAGCTGCCGGCGCGGCGTTCAATCAGCCCGGTGACCAGGAAGAGGCTGGTCTGGATGGTGATGTGGTGCGCCACGTAGAACACCGCGGCGCCCAGGCCGGCCACCGAGGACATCGCCAGCCCGAACACCATATAGCCGATGTGGCTGACCAGGGTGAAGGAGAGCAGACGTTTGATGTCGCTTTGCGCGAGCGCGCCCAGGATCCCCACCACCATGGTCAGCAGCGCCACCACCATCAGCGGGGAGTTGAAGGTGTCGCCGGGGAAGAGCAGCGTCTCGGTGCGGACGATCGCGTAGACGCCCACCTTGGTGAGCAGGCCGGCGAACACCGCCGTAACCGGGGCGGGGGCGGTCGGGTAGGAGTCGGGCAGCCAGAAGGAGAGCGGGAAGACGGCGGCCTTGATCCCGAACGCCACGAGCAGCAGCACGTGCAGCAGGTTCCGGGTTCCCTGGTCCAGGTCCCCCAGCTTCATGGCCAGGTCCGCCATGTTGATGGTGCCGGTGGCGCCGTAGATCATCGCGATGGCGATCAGGAACAGCACCGAGGAGACCACAGAAACCACCACGTAGGTCACGCCGGCGCGGATCCGGGGCCCGGTGCCGCCGAGGGTCATCAGCACGTAGCTGGCCGTCAGCAGGATCTCAAAGCCCACGTAGAGGTTGAACAAGTCTCCGGAGAGGAAGGCGTTGGACACCCCGGCCACCAGGATCAGGTAGGTGGGGTGGAAGATCGAGACCGGGGCGTCGCTGTCGCCGTCGGCCATGCCCTGCCCGGTCGCATAGACCAGCACGGCCAGGCTCACGGCGGAGGAGACCACCAGCATCAGCGAGGAGAACTGGTCCACCACCAGCACGATCCCCCACGGCGGCAGCCAGCCGCCGATGCTCACCGCCGCCGTGCCGCCCTCCCAGACGGAGGCCAGCAGCCAGCACTCGAGCAGCAGGGTCACGGAGAGCAGCGCGATGCTGACCGTCCGCTGCGCCCGGGAGTGCCGGATCAGCAGGAAGGTCAGGGCGGCGCCCAAGATGGGGAGGACGACGGCGAGCGGGGCAAAGCTGGCGATGTTCACTCGGACCCTCCTTCCTGGTTCGGGGCGGTGGTGCGGGAGCCGGGCCGTTCCTCTGCCGCGGCTTCGCTGGCCGGCATCTGGCGGGCGCCGGCCAGGATGGTCCCGCCGGCGTCGGGCTCGACGGCGGGCAACGGGAATTCGGAGGTTTCCTCGGGGATGACGGCGTCGTCCTCGGCGTCGAAGCTGGGCGTCTCGGCGACGCGGAGGTCCTCGGCGTCGTCCTGGATCTCGTCCTGCCGGGCCAGCACCCAGGTGCGGTAGATGATGCCGAGCATGAACGCGGTCACGGCGAAGGAAATCACGATCGAGGTCAGGATCAACGCCTGCGGCAGCGGGTCGCTGTAGGCGCCGGGATCGGTGTCCTTGGCGAACAGCGGGGCCAGGCCGGCGTAGCCGCCCGTGGTGAGGATGAGCAGGTTGGTGGCGTTCGCCAGCAGCATCAGGCCCAGCAGCACCCGGGTGAGGCTGCGCTCCAGGAGCAGGTAGATGCCGCAGGCGTACAGCACCCCCATCACGGTCAGCAGGGTCAGGTTGACGCTCATGCATTCCCCCCGGGGGTGGTTCCGGCGGCCGCGTCCGACTGCTCTTCGAAGTGTTCGTCGATTTCGGCGCCGAGGCTGCGGAGCACGTCCAGGGCCAGGCCGACGACGACGATGTAGACGCCGATGTCGAAGATGGTGGAGGTGACGAACTTGATGTCACCGAAGACCGGGAGCCAGAGTTGGACGATGGCGCTTTGGAAGACCTCGCCGCCCAGGAGCAGCGGCGCCACCCCGGACACGGCCGCCGTCGCCAGGCCGATACCCAGCAGCGCGCCGGCGCTCAGCGGCGCGGCCTCGCGCAGCTCGAACCGGCCGCCGGCCAGGTAGCGGATGGTCAGCGCCAGCCCGGCCATCAGGCCGCCGGCGAAGCCGCCGCCGGGCAGGTTGTGCCCGGCCAGCAGCAGGTAGATCGAGAAGACGATCATCGAGTGGAACACCAGGCGGGTCACCACCTCGAAGATGATGGAACGCCGCTCGGGGGCGAGGGTCCGGCCGGCCACCAGCCAGGCGTCCTTGGTGGACGCCGCGAACCGGCGGCTCAGGGCCAGCGCGGCGCCGTCGCGGCTGTGCGCGGGGGCGGCCAGGCGGCCCACCGTGCCCTCGACGACCGAGCCGGAGGACCGGATCCGGTCGCCACGGCCGCGGACGAAGATGAGGCTGGCGACGCCGGTGGCGGCAAGGGCCAGCACGGAGATCTCGCCGAAGGTGTCCCAGGCCCGGATGTCCACCAGGGTGACGTTGACGACGTTGAGCCCGCCGCCGCCGTCGTAGGCCAGCCGCGGGAAGTCCAGCGAGACCGGCGTGGCGACCCGGGCACCGAGGGCGTAGATCGCCACGAAGATCATGGTCAGGCCGAAGCCGGCGCCGATGATGATCCTGACCACGCGGTACCGGCCGCCGGTGCGGTCCCGGAGTTCGGCCGGGAGGCTGCGCATGGCCAGCACGAACGCCACCAGGATGATGGTTTCCACCAGCATCTGGGTCAGCGCGAGGTCCGGGGCGCCCTGCAGTGCGAACATCAGCGCGATGCCGTAGCCGGTGACGGAGACCATCAGGACGGCCAGGAACCGCTTGTTGGCGCGGACCGCGGCGAGGGCGCCGACCACGATGCCGGCTCCGGCCACCAGTTGCAGCGGGGACCCCGGGTCGATGACGTAGAGGTCCGCCGGGAGGGGCTTGCCCGCGAGCAGGATGGCGGTCAGCGGGAGCAGGAAGGCCACGCTGAGGATGACGGCCAGGTAGAAGTAGAGCGAACCGCGCTGGGTGCGGCCGGTGACCCACACGGCGGCGTCGTCGAGCGCGCCGATGGTCTGCTGGTAGGCGCGGTCGCCGTTGATCCAGCCCGGAACCAGCTCCTGGGCCTGGGCGACGGCGCCGCGGCCGTAGTACATCGCCAGTCCGAGGGCGAAGGTCACGGCGGTCAGGCCCAGCGCCGGCGTGATTCCGTGCCAGAGGGCGAGGTGCCCGGCGTCGTGGGCGTCCTCACCGGCGAACAGCGCGGCGTAGGGCTGGATCCAGCCGTCCACCGGCGCGGGCCACAGCCCGTAGGCCACCGTGAGGACGGCCAGCACTGCGGGCGCGGCCAGGAAGGCGGGCTTGATGGCCTTGAACCGGGTGACCGGGACGCCGTCCTTGACCGCGAACGCGCCCCAGAGGAAGCGCGCGCTGTAGGCGAAGGTCAGGATCGACCCGACGACGACGCCGGCCAGGACCACCACTCCCCAGGGCCCGGACCCGGCGTGGTGCACGAAGGCCTCGAAAACGGACTCCTTGGCCACAAACCCGGCCAGCGGGGGCACCCCGGCCATCGAGGCGGCGCCGATCACGGCCACGACGCCGAGCGCCCGGGAGGACCGGAACACACCGGAGAGCTTGCGGATGTCGCGGGTGCCGGCCTGATGGTCGATGATGCCGACCACAAGGAACAGGGTGGCCTTGAACAGCCCGTGGGCCAGCAGCAGGGCGATCCCGGCCAGGGCGGCGTCGGGCTGCCCGAGGCCCACCACCATGCTCAGGAAGCCGAGCTGGCTGACGGTGCCGTAGGCGAGGATGAGTTTGATGTCCGTCTGGCGCAGCGCCCGGTAGCCGCCCACCAGCATGGTGGCCAGGCCCAGGCCCAGCACCACCGGCAGCCAGGTGTCCGTCCCGGCGAACCCGGGCGCCAGCCGCGCCACGAGGTAGATGCCGGCCTTCACCATCGCCGCGGCGTGCAGGTACGCGCTGACCGGGGTGGGGGCCGCCATGGCGCCCGGCAGCCAGAAGTGGAAGGGCACCAGCGCCGACTTGGTGATGGCCCCTACCAGCACCAGCACGACGGCGGTGGCCACCGCCGGCGCGGCGGGGCCGGCCACCAGCTCCGGCGCCTGCTGCAGCAGGGCCGAGATCCGGTAGGTGCCGGCGAAGGATCCGAGCATGATCAGGCCCACCAGCATGGCCAGGCCGCCGGCGGTGGTGACGATCAGGGCCTGCAGCGCGGAGCGGCGGGCGGCCAGGCGGGTCCGGGCGTAGCCGATCAGCAGGTAGGACAGGACGGTGGTGAGCTCCCAGAAGATGAACATGAGGAGCAGGTCGTCCGCGGTGACCAGCCCGAACATCGCCCCGGCGAAGGCCAACAGCTGCGCCCCGAAGCCGCCCAGGTTGCTGTCCTTGTTCTTGAAGTACCGGGCGCAGTAGACCAGGACCAGCGCCCCGACGCCCAGGATCAAGAGGGACATCACCCAGGCCAGGGCATCCATCCGGAAGGCCAGCTCCAGGCCGAGGTCGGGAATCCAGGGGACCAGCAGGGCGGGGGCGTCCGGGGCCGCGTACACGGCGTCGTGCTGCAGGATCAGCCAGAGGAACGAGCCCGCGGGGACCGCCGCCAGTGCGTAGAACGCATTCCTGCCAACCCGGCGGAAGAGAAACGGCGCCACAAGAGCCACAGCGAAGTGCACGGCTAGGACTGTGATCACTGGTATCTCCGCAACGTCAGGAATTCGGTTATCAAAAAGTTGGAGCAGGCGGCGCATGTGGTTAGGTTCAGTCCGAACAGTTTACCAAGCGTGTACAAATTCTTTTCTGCCCGTTTC
Organism: Arthrobacter sp. NPDC080082; assembly: GCF_040686595.1. NCBI lineage: Bacteria > Bacillati > Actinomycetota > Actinomycetes > Micrococcales > Micrococcaceae > Arthrobacter > Arthrobacter sp. NPDC080082. Next base: position 864,406 of record NZ_JBFBKQ010000001.1, read on the forward strand.
ATCCCGGTCCGGGCGGCGGGGACGGCTAACATCAGGGCTATGAATTCCGCCACCGCTCCCGAGGCCGCACCGGCGTCCGAACTTGGTTCCGGACGCCAGCCCGCCGGGAGGGGACGCATCCTGGCCTGGGCCGCGTGGGACTGGGGCTCTGCCGCGTTCAACGCCGTGATGACGACCTTCGTCTTCACCGTGTACCTGACGTCCAAGGCCTTCGGCGGCGAGGACGAGGCCTCCGCGGTCCTCGGCACCGCCCTGGCCATCGCCGGCGCCGCCATCGCGGTGCTCGCCCCGGTCACCGGACAGCGGTCCGACGCCGGCGGCCGCCGCAAGCTCTGGCTGGGCGTGAACACCGCCGCCGTTGCGCTGCTCACCGGGCTGTGCTTCTTTGTCTTCCCGCGGCCGGAATTCCTGCTGCTGGGGGTCACCCTGATCGCCCTCGGCAATATCTTCTTCGAGTTCGCCGGCGTCAATTACAACGCCATGCTCGCCCAGATCTCGACGCCGGCCAACATCGGCAAAATCAGTGGCTTCGGCTGGGCCTCCGGCTACCTCGGCGGCATCGTGGCGCTGCTGATCGTCCTGCAGCTGTTCGTCCAGCCGAGCATCGAGTGGTTCGGCGCCTCCACCGAGGACAGCCTGAACATCCGACTGGTCGCCATCTTCTCGGCGCTTTGGCTGCTGGTCTTCGCCGTCCCGGTCTTGGTTGCCGTGCCCGAAGTGCCCATCGTCCGGCAGGACAGACTGGGCTTCTTCGCCTCCTATGGACTGCTGGCACGCCGGATCAAGGCCATCTACCGAACCAGCCCGCACACCATCTACTTCCTGCTGGCCAGCGCCATCTTCCGCGACGGCCTCGCCGCCGTGTTCACCTTCGGCGGGGTGATCGCCGCCGGCACCTTCGGCTTCGACCTCAAGCAGGTCATCTTTTTCGCCATCTTCGGCAACGTCGTCGCCGCTGTCGGCGCACTCGTGGGCGGACTACTCGACGACCGGGCCGGCCCCAAAGCGGTCATCATTGGCTCCCTGGCGGGCCTGCTGGTGGCTGGCACCGCGCTGCTGATCCTGGGCAACGGGACATATTCCTTCTTCGGCATATCCTGGTCCGGCAGCATGACCTTCTGGGTCTTCGGCCTGTTCCTCTGCCTCTTCGTAGGGCCCGCCCAGTCTTCCTCCCGCGCCTACCTGGCCCGGCTGGCCCCCACCGGAGAGACCGGTGAGCTGTTCGGGCTCTATGCCACCACCGGCAGGGCCGTGAGCTTCCTCGCCCCAGCCCTGTTCACCCTCTGCATCACCATCGCCACGCCCCTGGTGGCCCCGGGCCAGGCGCAGCGCTGGGGCATCGTCGGGATCATGGTTGTGCTGCTGGCCGGCCTGCTGGTGCTGCTGCCGGTCAAGGCCCCGGGCAAAACGGACATCGCCGTCGTGCCATCCCACTAGCCGCCCGCATCGGCTGCCATCTTCAACGCGCCCCAAAACCGGGTGCGGCCACTAGGCTGGTGGCATGAACGTGGATGAGACCGAACTTCCCGGACTGGGCCGGCGCAAGGATTTCATGACCGCCTCGGGGCGCCGGATCGGCGTCGTCGAATACCGCGAGGGGCAGACCGAGCTCATCGTCTCCACCTGGGACGACCCGGACACCTGCCAGGCCTCGATTCCCCTCACCGCAGACGAGGCAGCCGCCCTGGGCAACCTGCTCGGCGGGCAGCGGCTGGCCATGCAGCTCTCAGAAGCCCACCGCGAGGTTCCCGGCATTGTCACCCGCCAGTTCTCCATCGCGGCCGATTCGCCGTTCCAGAACCAGCCCATGGGCAAGGCCTGCATCCGGACCCGCAGCGGCGCCTCGATCGTGGCGATCATGCGCGAGGGCGAGGTGCTCCCCTCCCCCGGCCCCGACGTCGTGCTCCACCCCGGCGACCTGCTGGTGGCCGTCGGCACCCAGGAGGGCCTGGACACCGCGGCCTCCATCCTGCGCAACGGATAAGCCATGGATGCCCTCGCCGTGACCCTGATCGAGCTGGGGGCCGTCGTGTTCTGCCTCGGCCTGCTGGCGAGGCTGGCCGGGCGGATCGGCATGTCCCCCATCCCGCTGTACCTGGTCGGCGGCTTGTTCTTCGGCGCGGGCGGGCTGGTCAAGCTCGAGGGCATGCACGAGTTCGCGCACCTCTCCAGCGAGATCGGCGTCATCCTTCTCCTGCTCATGCTCGGCCTGGAATATACGGCTGCCGAGCTGGTTACCGGGCTGCGCCGGTCCTGGCAGGCCGGCGTGCTGGACCTGGTTCTGAACTTCGTCCCCGGGGCGGGTCTGGCGCTGCTGCTGCGCTGGGGCGTGGTGGGGGCCATGGTGATGGGCGGTGTGACCTACATTTCCTCCTCCGGGATCGCCGCGAAGGTGATCACGGACCTGGGCCGGATCGGCAACCGCGAGACGCCGGTGATCCTGTCCATCCTGGTCTTCGAGGACCTGGCCATGGCCGTGTACCTCCCCGTCCTGACGGCCACCCTGGCCGGGGTGAGCCTCCTGGTGGGCCTGCAGACCGTGGGGATCTCGCTCGCCGTCGTCACCCTGGTCCTGGTGGTGGCGCTGCGGCACGGGCACCACGTCTCCCGGGCCGTGCACAGCGAAAACTCCGAGGTTTTCCTGCTCAACCTCCTTGGCGCGGCGCTGTTGGTGGCCGGCCTGGCCGCGGCCATGCAGGTCTCCGCGGCGGTGGGCGCGTTCATGCTCGGCATCGCGATTTCCGGCGCGACGGCCCATAGCGCCACTCGGATCCTGGAGCCGCTGAGGGACCTGTTCGCCGCGATTTTCTTCGTGGTCTTTGGCTTGAACACGGACCCCCGGTCCATCCCGCCGGTGCTGGGCTGGGCGCTGGTCCTGGCGGTCCTCACCGCGGCCACCAAGATGCTGACGGGCATTTGGGCGGCCAAGCGGGCCGGCATCGCGATCCCCGGCCGGTTCCGTGCCGGGGCGGCCCTGATTGCCCGCGGCGAATTCTCCATCGTGATCGCGGGCCTGGCGGTGGCCTCCGGCGCGGTGCCCCGGGAGCTCGCGGCGCTGGCCACCGCCTATGTCTTGATCATGGCAGTGATGGGTCCGCTCGCGGCCAAGTTCATCGAGCCCGTGGTCCGGGCGGTCCGGCGGCCGGCCCGGCGCGCGGTGCAGCGGGCGCGGCCGGTCAACTGACAGCCCGTGCAAGCGCCCCAGCGCACCGCCCGCCGGCTAGGACGTGATCTCGGTGCGGTGGAAGTTCAGGTGGCTGCGGCTGGCGGTGGGGCCGCGCTGGCCCTGGTACCGGTTGCCGTACTCGCCGGAGCCGTAGGGGTGCTCGGCGGCGGAGCTGAGCCGGAAGAAGCACAGCTGGCCGATCTTCATGCCGGGCCAGAGCTTGATCGGCAGGGTGGCCATGTTGGACAGTTCCAGCGTGACGTGGCCGGAGAAGCCGGGATCGATGAAGCCCGCCGTCGAGTGCGTCAGCAGCCCCAGCCGGCCCAGGGAGGACTTGCCCTCCAGCCGGGCCGCAATGTCGTCGGGCAGGGTGACCGTCTCGTAGGTGGAGCCCAGGACGAACTCGCCGGGGTGCAGGATGAACGGCTCGTCGGCGTCGACCTCCACCAGACGGGTCAGCTCCGGCTGGTCCACGGCGGGGTCGATGTGCGCGTACTTGTGGTTGTCGAAGAGGCGGAAGAAGCGGTCGATCCGCACGTCCACCGATGAGGGCTGGACCATGGCGGGGTCGAACGGTTCCAGCACAATCCGCTGGGAGTCAATTTCGGTACGAATGTCGCGGTCAGAGATCAGCACAGGATCAAAAGTACCGCAGGTTCCCGGCTCCCCCGCGTCCGTGCCGGCGGCTCCGTCACAGAGGGTCCGGCGGCGGCACTCAGGCCGCGGCCTGCTCCGCTTCCAGCAGCATCTTCAGCTGCTCGAGCTGCACCACCTGGGCCTGCATGGCGCGCCGCATCTTGGCCGAGAGCAAGAACGAGGCCACGCCGGGCCGGTACCGCAAGGCAAAGCGGACGTGGGTGCTGCCGCCGTGGGTGCTCAGATAATAGCCGCAGTGGACCCGGGCACGGCCGGAAATGACCTGGAACTGAATCTCCGCGCCGGGGCGGGCGGCCGTAAGCTCGAAGTCCCCGGCCGCCGGGGGAAAACTGCCGGCGGTAAGCGCCGGCCGGTACACCGAGCCGGGGGCACCCACCGCGCCGGAGACCAGCGCGACACTCTCGATCCCCTCGCGCCAGTACGGCAGGTTCCGGGGGTCCAGAAGGAAGGCGTAGATGCCCATGGCGTCGTACTGGATGACGACGTCGTGCTCTGCATACGCCACGGAAGTTCCCTCAAGGTCGGACTAATGGTGCTCGTAGCCCGCTTCCCCCTCAGACCGCAGCTAACCCCACCACGGTATCCAGCGGCCGGGGCTGCCGCATCGTCACCGGCCCGTCTTTACCGAAGAGTTATGCAGCCGGTACCGGGCGTTGATGTTCGGGGAACTCCCGCGCCTGGGGTAAGGTGAATCTCGTTGTTCCGCAGGACACAGCCGAGGGTTATTGGCCGGTCCCTGCGCGGCTGTAGCTCAATGGTAGAGCGCTAGCTTCCCAAGCTTGATACGCGGGTTCGATTCCCGTCAGCCGCTCCATTTCCCCCTCCTCCGCCCTCCCGCCGTCACGAAGCGACGCGGCCCATTAGGCGGCTACCTGTATCGTTCGAAGTCTGGAACCTATTCGGTTCCGCTACAGGAGCGAACATGGCTGACAAATCCCCCCGTCAAGCAGCATCCAAGAAATCCACCAAGTCCATCAAGGAAAAGCGCGCCGATAAGAGGGCCGCCGCCGCGCCGCCCAGCTCCCTGGACAAAGGCACCCCCGTCAAGGCCGCGGGCGCCAAGAAAAAGTGATTGAGTCATCGAAACGACTCACCCTCGGTGTCCTTGCCAGCACGCGCAAGCAGGACGAACGCCGACTCCCCGTCCATCCGGGCCATTTTGAGCGCATCGCTCCGGAACTCCGCGAGCACATGATCGTCGAGGCCGGATACGGCAGCCGGTTCGGCATGACGGATGACAGGTTGGCGGAGCTGGTGGGCCGGGTCGCCCCGCGCCCGGAGGTACTGGACGCGGCCGACGTCGTCCTGCTGCCGAAGCCCCAGCCCGAGGATCTGGCCGAGCTCCGGGATGGACAGGTCCTCTGGGGCTGGCCGCACTGCGTCCAGGAGCCGGCGATCACCCAGCTGGCGATCGACAAGAAGCTCACGCTGATCGCCTTCGAGGCCATGAACCACTGGGCCAGCGACGGCGGTTTCGGCCTCCACGTCTTCCACAAGAACAACGAGCTGGCAGGCCACTGCTCGGTGCTGCACGCACTGTCCCTGACCGGATCCACCGGGGACTACGGCCGGCGGCTGAGCGCCGTCGTCATCGGTTTCGGGGCCACCGCGCGCGGCGCCGTGACGGCCCTCAACGCCCATGGCATCCATGACGTGCAGGTGCTGACCAACCGCGGAGTCGCCGCGGTGGGTTCCCCCATCCACTCCGTGCGGATCGCCCAGTTCGACCACGACACGGAGGCGCCCTTCCTCAGTGAGGTCATCACCGAACGGGGCCGGGTGCCGCTGGCCCCGTTCCTGGCGGAAAGCGACATTGTGGTCAACTGCACCCTGCAGGATCCGACAGCACCGCTGACGTACCTGCGCACCGGGGACCTGGCCGCGTTCCGGCCCGGCAGCCTGATCATCGACGTTTCCTGCGACGAGGGCATGGGCTTCAGCTGGGCGAGGACCACCACGTTTGCCGAGCCGATGTTCACGGTCGGCACCAGCATCGACTACTACGCCGTGGACCACAGCCCGTCGTACCTCTGGAACTCCGCCAGCTGGGAAATCAGCGAGGCTTTGCTTCCGTTCCTGGCCACGGTGCTGTCCGGTCCGGAGGCGTGGGACGGTGATGAGACCATCCGCCGCGCCATCGAAATCCGCGACGGCGTGGTGTTGAATCCGGATGTCCTGGTGTTCCAGCACCGGCAGCCGGACTATCCCCACCTGGCCACGGCCGGCTAGCTGTCGCGCGCCGGTTCCCGATCACCGCGCACTTTTCGGACAGCCGCTACGCCGATCCGCGGAGCGGCTGTCCTTTTCCGGCGCGGAAACCTACGCCCGGACAATCCGCAGCAGCCGCCGCCGGTGCCGGAGGTCCACCCGGAGCATCAGCTGCCCCCGCCGGGCCAGCAGCACCGCCACCGACGCCGCAGCCAGTGCCGGGACCCCGCCGGAGATGAGGATCGCGGTGTGCGGGTCGACGTGCTCGGCCAGCCACCCCATCAGCGGCCCGCCGATCGCCTGCCCGCCGATCAGCACCATGATGTACAGGCTCATCACCCGTCCGCGGATCCCCATGTTGGCGCTGACCTGCACCAGCTGGTTGGCGGCGGTGAGGAACATCAGGCACCAGAATCCGGCCAGCACCATCGCCGCGCCGAACCAGACCATCGAGGGTGCAGCCGCACCGAGGCAGAGCATCAGCCCGTACATGCCGGCCCCAAGCATGACCGAGCGCAGCCGCAACTCGCGCCGCCGGGCCGAGGTGATGGCCCCGGCCAGTGCGCCGAGCGCCACCAAGGCGTTGAGCAGACCGTACCCGCCGGCGCCGACGTCGTATACGTGGTCCGCGAAGGCGGCCAGCAGCACCGGCAGGCTCATGGCGAAGACGGACACGAACCCGGCCATCAGCCAGGGCCAGTAGATCGTGGGCTTGGCGAGGGCGTAGCGGAGACCCTCCTTGAGCATGCCCTTGCGCTTGGCGGCGGGCGGCGTGGTGTGCAGTTCGTCCTTGCGCAGCACCAGCAGCATGGTCACGGTGGAGCAGCATGCGACGGCGTTGCCCGCGAAGGCCCATCCCGCCCCCACCGCGCCGAGCAGGATCCCGGCGACGGCCGGCCCGATCAGGCCGCCCAGCTGGAAGATCGTGGAGTTCAGGCTGATGGCGTTCCGGAGGTACACCGGCCCCACCAGTTCGTTGACGAACACCTGACGTGCGGGCTGGTCCAGCACGGTGACCAGGCCCAGCGCCAGGGCAATCGCGTAAACATGCCAGACCTCGATCCGGCCCGTCAGCGCCAGGACGGCGAGCGCCGCGGCGAGGACGGCCGCCACCGACTGGCACAGCATCAGGATCCGGCGTTTGGCGAAGCGGTCAGCCATCATGCCGGCCCACGGCCCGAGGAAGAGCGAGGGCAGGAACTGCAGGGCCACGGTCACCCCGACGGCCGTGACCGAACCCGAAAGCTGCAGCACCAGCCAGTCCTGGGCGATCCGCTGCATCCACAGGGCGATCACCGCGATGAAATGCCCGGCCGCGAAAATGCGGTAGTTCCGGACCGTGAGCGAGACGAAGGTGTGCCGCCAGGGCAGCCGTTCGCTGACGACGGCGAGCGGCTCGGTCACGGGCGGCGACGGCGGCAGGGCCGGCACGTCGGCGGCGGGCGACGACGGTGGCAGCGCCGCCGGCGCGGGCCGGCGGGTAGGGGTCTGGTCTGGGTCGGCGGCCTGGAACGGCGGTGGGGGTGCCACGGAAAAGTCCTCGTGAGAGTGGGCCTGCGGGGGTCGGTTTAACGCTAGGCTGGCCGCAATCGATTATGGAAGGTTATTGGATGCATAACTCCCATCACGAAATGCAATGCACCCCCCTGGCCGTCGGCGGGTCCGGGACTCGCGCCCGTGTTTGAGCCCGCCCAGCTCCGGTCCTTCCTGGCCGTCGCCGAGACGCTGAGCTTCACCCGTGCGGCGGAACGGCTGGGGCTTGCCCAGCCCACCATCAGCCAGCACGTTCGGAAGCTGGAGGCCGCCGCCGGCCGGACCCTGATCGCCCGGGACACCCGGGACGTGCGCCTGACGGACAACGGCGACGCCATGGCCGGGTTCGCCCGGAGCATCCTCTCCGCCCACGACTCGGCGGCCCGGTACTTTTCCGGCTCGGCGATGCGCGGCCGCCTGCGGTTCGGCACCGCCGACGACTTGGCCATCACGGGACTGCCCCGGATCCTGCGGGAGTTCCGGCAGGTCTACCCGCAGATCAACCTGGAACTGACGGTCGGCCAGAGCGACCAGCTGTACAAACGCCTCAACGCCGGGCAGCTGGACCTGGTGTTCGTGAAGTGGGTGGCAGGGGCCAAGGACGGCACGGTGGTGCAGCAGGACTCCTTCGCCTGGGTGGGCCTGGAGCAGACCGCCCTGGCGCCCGGACACCCGGTGCCGCTGATCGCCTACCCCGCCCCCAGCCTCAGCAGGAAGCTGGCGATCGACGCCCTGGAGGCCTCCGGCCGCACCTGGCGGATCACCTGCACCACGCGGCAGATCAGCGGGGTGCTGGCGGCGGTGCGGGCGGGTATCGGCGTCGCCGTGATGCCGTCGTCGCTGGTTCCGGACGATCTGAAGATCATCACCCGGCGCTTCGACCTGCCGCCGGTGGGCGACGTCGACTTCACGTTGATCCGGAATCCGCTGGCAAACACGGAAGTCATCGAGGCGTTGACCCAGACCATCACGGGCCGCGCGCTGCACCGTCCGGCGTAGGGAATACCCGGCCTTACCTGCCCTTTCGGGGCGCACTACCTGCCGGCGGCCGGGACGCCCGGGCGGGGATACGCAACCATTGAACCCGCCGGATACTTGCCCTATCCTGACACTACTTGCAGGTCAAGCAGAGGCCAGCCACCCCGCTCAGTCAAGAGAGCACAGACTACGGACGCTTCCTGCCGTCGCTGCCGGTATTCCCGGCCCTCCGTGGCACCCAGCGTTCGGGATAGGCCAGCAATGACGCCAGCCATGAATACTCCCCACGCCTCGATGCGGCCGGCCCCGCGCCGGCTCGGCCCCCGCACCCCGGCACGCCCGCCGGCTGCGGCCGCGGCACGGCTGGAGGGACTCACCCACCCGGCCCTCGGGCGACTCGATCCGCACCCCGCACCGGCACGCGCAGACGGCGACTATGTGGGCATTCCGTTCTGCGAACGCTGCGGCACCGACGAGTTCGTCTACCTGGAGTCGTTCGTTCCGCCCCGGCACCACCGCGACGGCTCCGTCAGCCAGCTCGGCGAGGTGACCTACTTCTGCTCCGGCTGCGAGGACTTCTCCGCCCATGCCGTTCCCGCGTCCTGGGCACCGCCCGGCTGGTACCTCGGCTAAGCCCGGGCTAAACCACAAAGGGGCGGCGCGGGAACCGAAAGGTCCCCGCGCCGCCCCTGTGTTGCGCTCCCGGGCGCGCCGCCCGGCCCGCCCGGGAGGCGCCGGATCGTCCTAGATCAGCCCGTCGGAGAGGTGGTTTGCGGTGCCGAAGCGGTGCGCGGTGATGCTGACCGCCTGCTCGTGCAGGAACGGCAGCAGTTCAACGCGGCCGGCCTCGGTCACGGGGTGGGTGTAGACGGCCAGGTCCGGACGTCCGCCGGTGGCCTCGGCGAGGGCGACGGGGTCGCCGCCGATCAGGCGGATCCGCGGCACGGCGAGCTTCGGCGCGGCGGCAAGGCGCCCCGCCGAGGCCAGCCACGCGGCGTCGTCCTCCACCGTCGCCGAGATTCCCAGCCCGGCGAGCACGGCCTGCAGCTGGGCGGGCAGCGCCGCGGCGCTGGAAACCGTAAGGGTGGACCCGGCGCGGACGCCGGCGGCCAGCACGCGGACCAGCTCGGCGAGCGGGCTGCCCGCGGAGAGCCGGACCAGGACCGGCAGCGGCCGGTAGCGGAAGACGTTGCGCTCCGCGCTTAGCCCGGAGACGTCCTTGGCGGTGCCGAACTCGTCGAACCAGGCCTGCGCGTCGGAGGCGAGGGAACGCTGCAACGGGGCGACGTCGGCGGCGGCCAGGAAGCCCTTGGCGGCGTCCTCGATCCGCGCCACCTCGGGGCTCAGCGGGCCCGGGGCCGCGGTGGCTTCCGTACTGGCCCAGTCGCCCAGCCCGGCGAGGTAGTTGGGGCCGCCAGCCTTGGTCCCGGCGCCAACGGCCGACTTCTTCCAGCCGCCGAAGGGCTGGCGCTGCACGATCGCGCCGGTAATGCCGCGGTTGACGTAGAGGTTTCCCGCCTCGATGGTGTCCAGCCAGAGGGCCAGTTCATCCGAGTTCAGCGAGTGCAGCCCGGCGGTCAGGCCGTACTCGGTCTGGTTTTGGATGGCGATGGCCTCCTCCAGGGTGGCGGCGGTCATCACGCCCAGTACCGGCCCGAAGAACTCGGTGAGGTGGAAGTAGGAACCGCGCCGCACGCCGGAGCGGACGCCGGGGCTCCAGAGCTTCCCGGAGTCGTCGAGCTGCCGCGGTTCCACGGCCCAGGTCTCACCCTCGCCGAGCGTGGTCAGGGCGTTCAGGAGCTTGCCGCCGGCGGGTTCGATGATCGGGCCCATCTGGCTGGCGGGGTCCTCCGGGTAGCCGACCTTGAGGGAGGTGACGGCGTCGATCAGCTGGTTGTGGAAGCGCTTGGAAGTCGCGACGGAGCCCACCAGGATCACCAGCGACGCGGCCGAACACTTTTGGCCGGCGTGGCCGAACGCGGAGTAGGCCACGTCCTTGGCGGCCAAATCCAGGTCGGCGCTGGGGGTGACGATGATGGCGTTCTTGCCGCTGGTTTCGGCCAGCAACGGCAAGTCCTTGCGGAACGAGCGGAACAGTTCGGCCGTCTCGTAGCCGCCGGTAAGGATGACGCGGTCCACGGCCGGGTGGGAGATCAGCTGCGTTCCGAGCTCCCGTTCGCCCAGCTGCACCATGGTCAGCACGTCGCGGGGGACGCCGGCCTCCCAGAGCGCCTCGACCATGACGGCGCCGCTGCGGGCGGCCTGCTTGGCGGGCTTGATGACGACGGCGGAGCCGGCGGCCAGAGCGGCGAGCGTGGAGCCGGCGGGGATGGCAACCGGGAAGTTCCACGGCGGCGTCACGACGGTGAGCTTCGCGGGGACGAACGTGGCGCCGTCGACGTCGTCGAGCTTCCGCGCCGATTCGGCGTAGTAGTGGGCGAAGTCGACGGCCTCGCTGACCTCGGGGTCGCCCTGGTCGATGGTCTTGCCGGTCTCGCTGGCCATGACCTCGAGCAGTTCGGCCCGGCGGGCTTCCAGCGCGTCGCCGGCGCGGTGCAGGATCTCGGCCCGCTCGGCGCCGGAGAGGGCGCCCCAGGCCTTGCCCTTGGCGACAGCGGTGTCGATGACGGCGTTGAGGGTGTCCTCGTCGGTGATGGTGGCGGCCTCGACGGCGGCGTTGCCCAGGGTGGAGCCCGGCACGCGGTCCAGGATGGCGCGGCCCCAGTCGCGGTTGGCGGGCAGCGACGGGTCGGTGTCGGGGGTGTTCCGGAAACCCTCGCGCGGCATCGGTTCGGCCGGGAGGGCGCGGTTCTGACGGCGGTTCGGGGCCGGGACCTCCTCGTCGAGCGCGGCCAGGGAGGCCAGGAAGCGCTGCTTCTCCCGTTCGAAGAGCTGCTCGTTCTCGGAGAGTTCGAACACGGCGGACATGAAGTTGTCCTGGCTGGCGCCCTCCTCGAGCCGGCGGATCAGGTAGGCGATCGCGACGTCGAACTCGGCGGGGTGGACCACCGGGGTGTAGAGCAGGAGCGAACCGACGTCCTGCTTGACGGCCTCGGCCTGGCCCTGCGCCATGCCGAGCAGCATTTCGAATTCGATGCCCTGGTGCCCGGCGTCCGCGAGGCCGCGCTTCTTGGCCAGCAGCCAGGCGAAGGCGATGTCGAAGAGGTTGTGCCCGGCGACGCCGATCCGGACGTTGCGGATCCGGTCCCGGTGCAGTGAGTAGTTGATGACGCGCTTGTAGTTGGTGTCCGAGTCCTGCTTGGTGTTCCAGGTGGCCAGCGGCCAGTCGTGCAGGGAGGCCTCGACCTGTTCCATCGGCAGGTTGGCGCCCTTGACCACGCGGACCTTGATCGGGGCGCCACCGGTGGCGCGGCGCGCGGCGGCCCAGTCCTGCAGGCGGATCATGGCCGAGAGGGCATCCGGCAGGTAGGCCTGGAGCACGATGCCGGCCTCGAGGTTCTTGAACTCGGGCTTGTCCAGGATCCGGGTGAAGACCGCGATGGTCATGTCCAGGTCCTTGTACTCCTCCATGTCCAGGTTGATGAACTTGGCCTTGCCGCCGTTGGCCGCGAAGGACGCGGCGCGGGTGAAGAGCGGGGTGAGCTTCTCGACGACGTGCTCGACGGCCTCGTCGAAGGCCCAGGCGGAGTGCGGGGCGACCGTGGAGGAGACCTTGATCGAGACGTAGTCGACGTCGGGACGGGCCAGCAGCGCGTGCGTGCCCTTGAGCCGGCGGGAGGCCTCATGCTCGCCGAGCACGGCCTCGCCGAGGAGGTTGACGTTGAGCTTGATGCCGTCCTTGCGGATCTTGGCGATGGCCGGGCCCAGCTTGGCGTCGGTGGCGTCCACGATCAGGTGGCCGACCATCTCGCGGAGCACGCGGCGGGCCACCGGGATGACCACCTGCGGCAGGGCCGGCGCCATGGTTCCGCCGAGGCGGACGGCGGCGCGCATGTACCAGGGCAGGAAGGCGGGGACCTTGGGGGCCAGGGCGGCGAGGTTGCGGGCGGCGACGTGGAGGTCCTCGGGGCGGACGACGCCGTCGACGAACCCGACCGTGAAGCCGAGGCCGTTCGGGTCCTTCAGCACGCCGGCGAGCTGCTGGGCGGACGCGTCGACGGGAACCTTGGAGGCGGCGGTGAGCCAGCGGCGCACCAGCGCGATGCAGTCATCGGCCAGGGCCGCCGCTTCGGCGACTGTCGTGGCCGCGGCGGCGGTGACGGCGCCGGTTTCCGTGGAGGTGTGGGTCATGGTGGCACTCGGGCTTTCTCAAGATGTGGACGTTTCTTCCCATCAGTATGCGATTCGTATCACGTAAGATAAAGCGACGTTTTCTGAGGATTACTGGTTAGAAAAACCGCATCTTTGAGCCGCCCTCCCTCACCTCCTGCACTCCCCGTTCCGACGCTCCCTCACGTCCTGCCAACAACGACGGAACCCTCCCGCAGAAACTGCGGGAGGGTTCGCCGAAACTGAGGAAGCGTCCGCCAGCAACGCGCCGAAACTGCGGGAGGGTTCGCCGGAAGCGCGCCGGATCTGAGGGAGCGTCGGGTGTGGCGGCGAGGTGAAGGCGCCGCGGGTCAGCCGACGTGCCGGTGCTGTTCCACCGCCTCCTGGTGCCGCGGGCTCGCCGGGTTCATCAGCGAGTGCTTCCGGCCGTAGCCGAAGTAGATGCACAGACCCACCACTAGCCAGACGCCGAAGCGCAGCCAGGTCTCCCAGTGCAGCTGGGCCATCAGGAAGGCCGAGGCCAGCATGCCGAAGAGCGGCACCACGGGCATGAACGGTAAGCGGAAGGTGCGCGGGGCGTCCGGGCGCTTGTAGCGGAAGATGATCACCGAGAGGCAGACGACGACGAACGCGGCCAGGATGCCGATGTTGGTCAGGTCCGCCACGGCCTTGATCGGGAACACCCCGGCCAGCAGGGCGGAGGCGACGCCGGCGATCCAGGTGACCCGCTGAGGGGTGCCGTGCCGGTCCGTCTTGGCGAACCAGCCCGGGAGCAGGCCGTCGCGGCTCATGGAGAACCACACGCGGGTGACGCCGAGGAGGAACGTCAGCATCACGGTCAGGATCGAGAGCACGGCGAAAACGGAGATGATGGTGGCGATCACCGGCAGGCCCACACCGTTGAAGGCGGAGGCGAAGCCGGCCTTCGGATCAATGTCCTTGTAGTTCTGCATGCCGGTGAGGACCAGGGTGGCGGCGACGTAGAGCAGCATGGCGATAATCAGGGACAGCACGATCGCCTTGGGCATGTGCTTCTTGCCGTCGGTGGCTTCCTCCGCCGCGGTACTCATTGCGTCGTAGCCGAACACCGCGAAGAACACGGTGGCAGACCCGGCCAGCACCGGACCGAAGCCGCTGGGCATGAATGGGTTGTAGTTATTGGTGTTGATGTAGAAGATGCCCAGTCCGATGATGAATAGGATCAGGACCACCTTGATGGCAACGGCGATCAGCTCGAAGCGTCCGAAGGCCCGGGTGCCGCGGGACAGGATCCAGGTCACCAGCAGGCAGACCAGGATGGCGGGAATGTTCACCACGCCGCCCTTGCCCTCGTCCACGGTGGAGGTCATCCAGACCGGCATGTGGATCCCGATGCCGGAGAGGAAGGCGTCGAAGTAGCCGGAGATGCCGATCGCCACCACGGCCACGATGGCGATGTATTCCAGCAGCAGGTCCCAGCCGATGAACCAGCCGATCACCTCGCCGAGCGCCACGTAGCCGTAGGTGTAGGCGGAGCCCGCGCGCGGGATCATGCCGGCGAATTCGGCGTAGGACAAGGCGGCCGCCGCGGAGGCCAGGCCCGCGATCAGGAAGGAGAACAGCACCGCCGGCCCCACCCCGGGCTCGCTCTCGCTGCCGTGCGCCACGAGGCCGGCCAGGGAGAAGATGCCGACGCCGATGATGCCGCCCACGCCGATGGCCGTCAGTTGCCAGAGGCCCAGGCTCTTGAACAGGCCGCTGTGCTTGCTTTCTTCCTCGATGTCGTCGATCGGCTTGCGCCGCATGATCGATCTGGTCAGGTCGCTGGTGCTCATTCCGGTCTCCTGCGTCGGGTGGACCCCGCCCCCGCCGGCGGCGGGCACCCGTGGTGGGGGTCACATGATTGACCCAGTATGCAAGCCGGATCCCATTAGATAAAGTGACTTCTCCTAACCGATAAACATTAGAATTCACAAGGAATTGTCATGCTCGATGTCCGGCGGCTGCGGCTGCTGCGCGAACTCCAGATCCGCGGCACCCTGGCCGAGGTGGCCGAAGCGCTTCAGTACAGCCCGTCGTCGGTCTCCCAGCAACTGGCCCAGCTGGAGAAGGAAGCCGGCGTCGAACTGCTCCGCAAGACCGGCCGCCGGGTCCAGTTGACGCCGCAGGCGGAGGTCCTCGTGGCCCACACGGCCCAGCTGCTGGAGACGCTGGAACAGGCCGAGGCGGACCTTGCCGCCTCGCTGACCACCGTGACCGGCACCGTGCGGATCGCCGTTTTCCAGTCGGCCGCCCTGGCGCTGATGCCGGACGCCCTGACCCGGATGACCGAGAGCTATCCCGAGGTCCGGATCGAGATGACCCAGCGGGAACCGGAGACGGCGCTGCACGAGACCTGGGCTCGGGACTTCGACCTGGTCATCGCCGAGCAGTACCCCGGCCACGCCGCGCCCCACTACGCCGAACTGGACCGGGTCAGCCTGACCCGGGACGCCATCCGGCTGGCCGTTCCGCCGGCCGCTCCCGGCCGGCCCACGGCGGCCTCGCTCGCGGACACCGCCGGCATGCCGTGGGTGATGGAGCCGCGCGGCGCTGCGTCCCGGCACTGGGCGGAGCAGGCCTGCCGCAGCGCCGGCTTCGAACCCGACGTCCGCTTCGAGACCGCGGACCTGCAGGCACAGATCCGGCTGATCGAGTCGGGCAACGCGGTGGCACTGATGCCGGACCTGGTCTGGACCGGCCGGGGCACCACGGCCCGGCTGATTGAACTGCCGGGCCGGCCCTACCGGACGGTCTTCACCTCGGTCCGGCGCTCCAGCGCGAAGCGGCCGGCGATCCTGGCCGCCCGCGAGGTACTGGCGCGGACGGCGGCCTCGATCTCGCCGACGGAGTGAGCGGCGGCGGATACGAACCGCACGGCCACGGGGGTGTTCCCTGGCTCACAGCGGGTCAAGCGCCCCGGCGCTAGACTGAAGCTGTTATGAATCGCACAATGTTCAAGTCCAAAATCCACCGCGCCACGGTCACCCACGCGGACCTTCACTATGTCGGCTCGGTCACCGTGGACCTGGACCTGCTGGAAGCGGCGGACATCCTCCCGGGCGAGCTGGTGTCCATTGTCGACGTCACCAACGGCGCGCGGCTGGAGACCTACACCATCGCCGGCGAGCGCGGTTCGGGCGTCATCGGCATCAACGGGGCCGCCGCGCACCTGATGCACGAGAACGACATCGTCATCCTCATCACCTACGCCCAGATGACCACCGAGGAGGCCAAGGCCTTCACGCCCACCGTGGTCCACGTGGACCGGGACAACCGTGTGGTGCAGATCGGCAACGACCCCGCAGAAGGCCACACCGCCGGGATCCTCCGGCCGCCGCATGCGCTGAACAACGCCGCCCTGAGCTGAAGCCGCCCCGCCCCCTGACCCCGGAACCGGCCGGATGCTAGGCGTCCTGGCCGGCTTCTTCGTGGTCTGGTCGATCATCCTGGTCGGCATGGTCGTCGGCCGCCGCGGCATCCTCGGCGAGAACGCCCGCTCCGTCCTGAGCGCCCTGACCTTCTTTGTCGCCAGCCCCGCCCTGCTGTTCGAGACCCTCAGCAAGGCCAGGCTCAACGAGGTCTTCGCCGCCCCGCTGTTGGTCACCGCCGTCGGAGCCGTCGCCACCGCGGCGCTATATTTCGCGCTGGTCCGCTTTGTGCTCAAGCGGCCGCTGCCGGAGGCCCTGGTCTCCTCGATGAGCGCTTCCCTGGCCAACTCGGCCAACCTCGGCATCCCCATCGCCGTCTTCGTCCTCGGCAACGCCGGGTACGTCGCCCCGCTGCTGATCTTCCAGCTCGCGTTCTTCACGCCGCTGTTCCTGATCCTGCTGGATGCCACCACCAGCGGCCACCGGACCACGCCGCTGAGCTTTCTGCTGATGATCCTGCGCAACCCGATGATTGTCGGGTCCGCGCTCGGGTTGGTGGTGGCGGGTACCGGCGTGCAGATCCCGGAGCTGGTGCTGCAGCCCATCCATCTGATTGGCGGCGCCGCGATCCCCGCCATGCTGCTGGCCTTCGGCATGAGCCTGAACGGCTCGCGGCCCCTGCACGCCGCCGCGGGCCGCCGCGTGGACACGGTGCTGGCCAGCTGTTTCAAGCTCGTTGTGCACCCGGCGCTGGCGTTCCTCTTCGCCCGCTTCGCCCTCGGGCTGGACGGCCAGGCACTGTTCGCCGTCGTCGTCACCTCCGCGCTGCCCACCGCCCAGAACGTCTTCGTCGTCGCCACCCGCTACCGGACCGGCCTCACCGTCGCCAAGGACACCGTGCTGATCACCACGGTGGTGGCCGTCCCCGCCATGATCGGGGTGGCCCTGCTGCTGGCCTGAGCGGCGTGGCACCCCGGACGCCCGACCCGCCGCCACTAGGCTGGTGACGGCCTTTCGCGGCCACGCATCAGGCAGCACACCGGGGGAAGCAGGATCATGGGCAGGAACGACGACGGCGCACGCGCCGCAGCCAAGGGACGCCGCGGCGTCATCGACTGGATCGCCTGCGGGGTCGCGGGCCTGGTGCTGGTCTCCACCACCGCGTGCGGCGGGCCCGCCCCGGCGGCCGCCGACGCCGTCCCGGCAGCGGTCCACACGACAGCCGCCACCAGCGCTGCCCCCTCCCCGACCGCCACGCCGTCGCCGTCGGCGGACCCGGAGAACCCGCTGGACCCGGACACCGTCCCGGCGGTCGGCGCCTCAGGGGCCACGGCACCGCACGGACAGCCCGCCTTCGCCAGCAAGGCCCTGGACGTGCTCGCTACCCTGCCCGTCAAGGGCCGCGCACCCAAGACCGGGTACTCCCGCGACC
This sequence comes from Arthrobacter sp. NPDC080082, assembly GCF_040686595.1. Lineage (NCBI taxonomy): Bacteria > Bacillati > Actinomycetota > Actinomycetes > Micrococcales > Micrococcaceae > Arthrobacter > Arthrobacter sp. NPDC080082. The sequence goes on from NZ_JBFBKQ010000001.1 coordinate 881,999, forward strand.
AGTTCGGCCAGGCCTGGGCCGACGTCGACCGCAACGGCTGCGACACCCGCAACGACATCCTCCGCCATGACCTGACCGGAACCGCCCTCAAGCCGGGCACCCACGACTGTGTGGTCCTCTCCGGCACCCTGAACGACCCCTATACCGCGGCTGCCATCGCCTTCGTGCGCGGCAGCAGCACCAGCTCGGCGGTGCAGATCGACCACGTCGTGGCGCTCAGCGACGCCTGGCAGAAGGGCGCCCAGCAGCTCAGCCCCGCCCAGCGCCTCGCCCTCGCGAATGACCCGCTGAACCTCCTCGCCGTCGACGGCCCCACCAACACGAAGAAGAGCGACGGCGACGCCGCCACCTGGCTGCCGCCGAACAAGGCCTACCGCTGCGAGTACGTTGCCCGTCAGATCTCGGTCAAAGCCACCTACTCGCTCTGGGTCACCCAGGCCGAGCACGACGCCATGGCCCGGGTGCTGGGCGACTGCCCCGGCGCCCTGGCCCCGACGAACGAACAGGCGCCCGCCGCCGCCGCGGCACCGCCCGCCCAGGCAGCCCCGGCGCAGCCGGCTCCGGTGCAGGCAGCTCCCGCGCAGGCGCCCGCCGCCGCACCGGCCCCCGCCGCCGTCGTCCCCGCGGCCCCCGCCGCCGCATACTACGCCAACTGCGCGGCCGTGCGGGCCGCCGGCGCCGCTCCCCTCCGCCGCGGCCAGCCGGGGTACAGCAGCAAGCTGGACCGCGACGGCGACGGCATCGCCTGCGAATAACCGCCCGGCTGTCACACCCGGGGCGCCGGCGGTGTCTGGTGTGTAACAACGGTTCTTCGGACAGGAGTTAGACATGGCAGCACAGCGCGTTCTCATCCTCGGGGCCGGCTACGCCGGCGTCATGGCCGCCAACCGGCTCGCCGGCCGCTCCCCGGCGGCGCGGGTCACCGTGGTCAACCCGGCGGCGGACTTCATCGAGCGGATCCGGCTCCACCAGGTGGCCGCCGGGGCCAGGGCCTCGGCCGCCGTTCCGCTCGGGTCCCTCCTGAACCCGGCGGTGGAACTGACAGTCGACAGTGTGGTGCGGATCGACCCGGCCCGGCGGCTGGTACACCTCGCCGGCAGCCCGGCTCCCCTGGCCTACGACGCGCTGCTGTACGCCGTCGGCAGCGGCCACGCCCCGGCCGCACCCGGCACCGGGGACGACGCCGGCTGCGGCTTCGGTGTCCAGGACGCCCCTTCGGCCGCCCGGCTCCGGTCCCGGCTGCGCAGTCTGGCCCCCGGCAGCACCGTCAGCGTGGTGGGTGCCGGGCTGACCGGGCTCGAGCTGGTGACCGAAATCGCCGAAAGCCACCGGCACCTGCGCCTGCGCCTGCGCCTGATGACCCGCGGGGTGGTGGGCGGGGACCTGACGCCCTCCGGCGCGCGTGCGGTCCGGGCCCGGCTGGCCCGGCTCGACGTCGAGGTGGTGGAGAATACCGACGTGCGGTCCTGCGACGAGTCCACCCTCACCACCTCCGCCGGCGCGGTCCTGCCCTCGGCCTGCACCGTCCGGGCGGCCGGCTTCGCGGTGCCGCCCCTGGCGAGGGACAGCGGCCTGCCCACCGACCCGCACGGCCGGCTCCTGGTTGATTCCTCCCTCGCCTGCCCGGACCACCCGGGCATCTTCGGCGCCGGCGACGCCGCCAAGGTCGCCGGTCCGGAGGGCCTGCACCTACGGATGAGCTGCGCGTCGGCGCTGCCGCTGGGCGCCCAGGCCGCCGACGGCATCGCCGCCCACCTCGACGGCGGCGGGCCCTCCCCGGCGTCCGCCGGCTACCTGCTCCGCTGCATCAGCCTGGGCCGCGGCGCCGGCCTCATCCAGCCCGTCACCGCCGGGGACCACCCCCGCGGTCCGGTGCTCCGCGGCCCGCTGGCCGCGCTGGCCAAGGAACAGGTGTGCCGGATGACGGTGTCCTGGCTCCGGGTCGAGTCCCGCCGGCCCGGCTCCTTCAGCTGGCCCCGCGGGCCGAAGGCGGCGCTGCCCGAACACACCGCCGGGGTGCGGTAACGCCATGGACAGCCACCGGACCTTCGCCGAATACCGCCCGCTGCTGTTCACCATCGCCTACGAGATCACCGGTACGGCCGCGGACGCCGAGGACGTACTCCAGGAGAGCTACCTGAAGTGGTCCGCCGTGGATCCGGACGGCATCGACAACCCCCGGGCGTACCTGGCCACCATCGTCACCCGCCAGGCGCTGAACGCCCTGCGGAGCGCGCGGCGGCGCGAGGACTATGTCGGACCGTGGCTGCCGGAGCCGGTGGCCACCCTCCCGGATGTCGCGGACGACGCGGTCCTCGCCGACTCGCTCTCCTTCGCCATGCTCGTGGTGCTTGAAAGCCTCTCCCCGGACCAGCGGGCCGCCTTCATCCTCCGGGAGGTCTTCGACACTCCTTACGAGGAGATCGCCGGGGCGACGGGCAAGACGCCGGCCGCGGTCCGCCAATTGGTCCACCGCGCCAAGGAACACGTGGCCCGGCGCACCCCGCGCTACGACGTCGATGCCCGGGACCGGAAGGACGTCACTGACCGCTTCATCGCCGCCGCGATGGGCGGCGACGTGCAGGCCCTCATGGACGTCCTGGCCCCCGGCGCCGTCCTGCTCTCCGACGGCGGGGGCAAGGTCTCGGCCGCCCGCCGCCCGGTGGTGGGCGCGGAAAACATTGCCCGCTTCCTGCTCGGCCTCGCAGGCAAGCCGCTCCCGGACATGCGGGTGGAGCCCGCACTCCTGAACGCGATGCCCGCGATCGTCATCTCCAGCGGCGGCCGCGCGGACCTCGCCGTCGTGATCGAGGTCAACGGCGGGCACGTCACCGGGCTGTATTTGGTGCGCAATCCGGACAAGCTCGGCGCCGTCGCGTCGGTCCGGCACCTCGGCCGCTAACCCGGTAGCGCACCCTTCACCGTCCCGTGCTTACTCCGGGCGGACCTTCAGCATGTTCCCAGCGCGTAACAAAATGTGCTTTTTTGCCTGTTGACGTTCTTTATTGTGCGATTATGATGAATAATCATGTGAGCTGCTTCACACCACCCGCACTGTTTCAAAGGAGAAATCATGACCATGCACGAAGACGCTCTGCGCCGGGCCTCCAGCCAGGGCGGGTGGGACCGCCGGACGCTGCTGAAGACGTTCGGTGCCGGCGCCGTCGCCTTCGCCGGGGTGCCCCTGCTCAGCGCCTGCACCGGCGGCAGCGGACCCGCCGCCAGCGGCAACAAGACGGTCACCTTCGGTTCCGGTTCGTCCGACGAGGTGCCCAAGGCCGCGTACAAGGCCGTCACCGACGCGTTCACCAAGAAGTCCGGCATCGCCGTCACCACCAACACGGTTCCGCACAACGACTTCCAGAACAAGATCAACACCTACCTGCAGGGCAGCCCGGACGACACCTTCACCTGGTTCGCCGGCTACCGCATGCAGTACTACGCCGGCAAGGGCCTGCTCGCCCCGATCGACGACGTCTGGGAGAAGATCGGCGGCAACTACTCGGACGCCATGAAGAAGGCGTCCACCGGCGCCGACGGCAAGATGTACTTCGTCCCGAACTACAACTACCCGTGGGGCTTCTTCTACCGGAAGAGCCTCTGGGCCGAGAAGGGCTACGAGGTCCCCACCACGTACGACGCCCTCCTGGCCCTGTGCAAGAAGATGCAGGCGGACGGGCTCATCCCGATCGAATTCGCCGACAAGGACGGCTGGCCGGCCATGGGCACCTTCGACTACCTGAACATGCGCCTGAACGGCTACCAGTTCCACATGGACCTGACCGCGCACAAGGAATCCTGGGACCAGAAGAAGGTCAGTGACGTCTTCGACACCTGGAAGGCCATGCTGCCGTTCCAGAACCCGAACGCCCTTGGCATGACCTGGCAGGACTCCGCCAAGAACCTGGGCGACAAGAAGTCCGGCATGTACCTGCTCGGCTCCTTCCTTACCCAGCAGTACACGGACAAGACCGTGGCCGCGGACATCGACTTCTTCCCCTTCCCGGAACTGGCGATGGAAGGCCGCGACGCCGTCGAAGCCCCCATCGACGGCCTCCTGCTCTCCAAGAAGGGCGGCCAGAACCAGTCGGCCAAGGACTTCCTCGCCTACCTCGGCACCCCCGAGGGCCAGGACGTCTACGCCTCCGTGGACAGCTCCAACATCGCCACGGCCAAGGGCTCGGACACCTCGAAGTTCACGCCGCTGACCAAGAAGATGGCGGACGTGATCACCAACGCCAAGAGCATCAGCCAGTTCTTCGACCGTGACGCGCTCCCGGCCATGGCGAACAACGTCATGATCCCCGCGCTGCAGTCCTTCATCAAGGACGGCACCGTGGACGTCAAGAACCTGGAAGCCCAGGCCAAGTCCCTCTACGCCGCGCAGTAGCGCTGCCAGGGCCCTTTCATCGGCACTAAGGAAATGTTCTTGTGAGTACACCATCCAAAACGAGCCCCGCCGGGGCACGGCGTCCAGCCGCTGCCCGGGCGGGGCGGGTCCGCCGCCTTTCCGGCCGCGACAAGTGGATCCTGGCCTTCATGGTGGGACTTCCCACCCTGATCCAGCTGGTTCTGGTCTGGATCCCCACGCTGCTTTCGGCGGCCCTGTCCTTCACCCGGTGGAACGGCCTGAGCCTGGACGACATCAAGCCGGCGGGCGTCAGCAACTACGACTTCATCGCCCAGAACTACCCGCCGTTCTGGCCGGCCGTGCAGCACAACGTGCTGTGGCTGGTGTTCCTGGCCGTGATCGCCACCCCGCTGGGGCTTCTGCTGGCCATCCTGCTGGACCAGAACATCCGCGGCACCAGGATCTACCAGAGCATCTTCTTCACCCCGGTGATGCTCTCCCTGGCCCTGATCGGCGTCATCTGGCAGCTGTTCTACAACCGGGACAACGGTCTGTTGAACTTCCTGCTCGGCACCGCCGGCACGCCCCAGGCCGTCGACTGGTTCGGTGACTCCGGCGTGAACATCTGGGCCGCGCTGATCGCCGCGACCTGGCGCCACGCCGGCTACGTCATGATCCTCTACCTGGCCGGCCTCAAGGGTGTGGACCCCACGCTCCGCGAGGCGGCCCAGATCGACGGCGCCAACGCCGTGCAGACCTTCTTCCGGGTCATCTTCCCGGCGATGCGTCCGGTCAACGTCATCATCATCGTCATCACCGTGATCGAATCCCTCCGGGCCTTCGACATCGTCTACGTCATCAACCGCGGTACCAACGGCCTGGAACTGATCAGCGCCCTGGTGATCCAGAACCTCGTCGGCGAGGGCCAGGTGATCGGCGTCGGCTCGGCCCTGGCCGTCATCCTGCTGGTCATCTCGCTGGTACCCATCACGTTCTACCTGTCCCGGGCCTTTGGAAAGGACAAAGAGGCATGAGCATCGCACAGCCTACGGACGCACGCCCGGCGGGCCGGGCACCGTCACGGCGCGGCGCCGCCGCCGGAACCGGGAGCCAGAGCGCCGGCAAGCGCAACAAGCCCCGCTTCGGCCTCCACATCTTCCTGAGCGTGCTCGCGGTGATGTGGCTGATCCCCCTGGCCTGGACCGTCTTCACCGCACTCCGGCCGAAGGCGGACACGGACAAGTACGGCTACTTCAGCTTCGGCGGGTCCTTCAACTTCGACAACTTCGTCCAGGCCTGGACCCAGGGCGGCTTCGCCCAGTACGCCTGGAACTCGGCCCTGATCACCATCCCCTCCGTCATCCTGGTGCTCTTCTTCGCCTCCATGATGGCGTTCGCGGTCAGCCGGGTCAGCTGGAAATTCAACGTCACCCTGCTGATCATGTTCACCGCCGGCAACCTGCTCCCCCCGCAGGTCCTCGCCGCCCCGCTGTTCGAGATGTTCAAGCTCCTCCCGCTGCCCTACAGCGTCAGCGACTCCGGCAGCCTGCTCAACACCTACATCAGCGTGATCGCCGTGGACACCGCCTTCCAGATCGGCTTCGTGACCTTCGTGCTCTCGAACTACATGAAGGCCCTCTCCCCGGAACTGACCGAGGCCGCCCTGGTGGACGGCGCCGGCATCTGGCGCCAGTACTGGGAAATCATCCTCCCGCTGTGCCGGCCGGCCCTGGCCGCCATGGGCACTCTGGAAGTCATCTTCATCTACAACGACTTCTTCTGGCCGCTGCTGTTCCTGCAGAGCGGTGACCGGCTGCCCCTGACCACCGCCGTGAACAACCTGCAGGGCCAGTTCCTCTCCAACTACAACCTCATCGCCGCCGGCGCCATGATCACTGCCATCCCCGCCCTGGTGATCTACCTCCTGCTCCAGCGGCACTTCGTAGCCGGCCTGACCCTCGGCTCCAGCAAAGGATAATTGTGGACAAAAGCACCAAGCCCCCCAGGGCCTCGATGGACTACATCACCGCCCGCCTCGGCTCCGAGGGCGCCCCGCAGCTGGCCTTCGGCGGCGACTACAACCCGGAGCAGTGGCCGGAGGAGACCTGGGCCGAGGACGTCGCCCTGATGCGCGAGGCCGGCGTGAACCTGGTCAGCGTCGGCATCTTCAGCTGGTCCCTGCTGGAGCCCTCCGAGGGCGAGTACGAGTTCGGCTGGCTGGACCGGGTCCTGGACCTGCTGCACGAGAACGGCATCCGGGTGGACCTGGCCAACGCCACTGCCTCCCCGCCGCCGTGGTTCAGCCACAAATACCCGGAGTCCCTGCCCGTGACGGCCGACGGCGTGCGGCACAGCTACGGTTCCCGGCAGGCGTTCGCCGCCTCCAGCCCGGACTACCGCCGCGCCGCCGCCGCCCTGACCGAGCAGATCGCCACCCGTTACAAGGACCACCCCGCCGTCGTCATGTGGCACGTGCACAACGAGTACGGCTGCCACAACCAGCCCGACTACTCCGACGGCGCCGCCGCCGGTTTCAGGGTCTGGCTGAAGAACCGCTACGGCACCCTGGACGGGCTCAACGCCGCCTGGGGCACCGCGTTCTGGTCCCAGCGCTATTACGACTGGGAGGAGATCCTGCCGCCGCGTACCTCCGGGACCTGGGTCAACCCCACCCAGCAGCTGGACTTCGCCCGGTACTCCTCCGACGAACTGCTCGAGTGCTACAAGGCCGAGGCGGAGATCATCCGCTCCCACTCGGAGCACCCGGTCACCACCAACTTCATGGGCTTCAACATGGGCCTGCACCAGCCGGTGGACTACTGGCGCTGGTCCGAGCAGATGGACGTGGTCTCCAACGACCACTACCTGATCGCCGAAGACCTGCGGAACTACCAGGAGCTCGCGGCGACGGCGGACCTCACCCGCGGCTGGGCGCAAGGCAAGCCCTGGCTGCTGATGGAACACTCGACGTCGGCGGTCAACTGGCAGCCGCGCAACATCGCCAAGGCGCCCGGAGAAATGCTGCGCAACTCGATGCAGCACGTGGCCCGCGGCTCCGACGGCGCCCTGTTCTTCCAGTGGCGCGCCTCCCGCGCCGGGGCCGAAAAGTTCCACTCCGGCCTGCTACCGCACGCCGGGACGGAGACCAAGGTCTGGCGCGAGGTGGTCCGGCTCGGCCAGGCCCTGCGCAGCCTGGCCGAGATCGCCGGCTCCACCGTCACCGGAGCCTCCGGCCGGGTGGACGTCGCGATCGTGCACGACACCGACGCCCGCTGGGCCTCGGAACTCGACTCGCACCCCAGCGTGGACGCCTCCAACATCGCCGAGACCCGCCGCTGGCACGACGCCTTCTACCGGGTCGGGATCCCCACCGACTTCGTCCGCAGCACCGACGACCTCTCCGGCTACCGGCTGGTCATCGCCCCTATGCAGTACCTCATCACCGACGAGGGCGCCGCCAACCTGGACGGCTTCGTCCGCGCCGGCGGCCACCTGGTGGTGTCCTACTTCTCCGGTATCGTGGACGAAAATGACCACATCAGGCTTGGCGGCTACCCCGGCGCGTTCCGCGAACTGCTCGGCGTGCAGATGGAGGAATTCTTCCCGCTCCGCGCCGGCGAGAGCGTCCCGCTCAGCCGCTTCGGCGCCGGCACGTACTGGAACGAACTGGGCCACGCCACCACCGCCGACGTACTCTCCGCCGTCGCCCACGGCCCGGCGGCCGGATCCCCCGCGGTGACCCGCAACGTCGCCGGCAAGGGACGGGCCTACTACGCCGCCACCACCCTTACCCCCGAGGGGCTGCGGGAACTGCTCGCCGTCGTCTGCCCCGACGCCGGCGTCGCTCCCCTGGTCCCGGACCTCCCGGCCGACGTCGAGGTGGTCCGCCGGGCCAAGGACGGCACGCACTGGACGTTCTGCATCAACCACTCTGACCGGGACGTGCACCTGCCGCTGGAAGGCTACGACGTCCTGGCCGACGCCGGGCTCGACGGCGGCCTGGGGCTCCCGGCCGGAGGCGTCGCCGTCGTCCGTTCCACCTCCCGGCAGTAGCCGCACCCGCCGGCCACTTCACCCGACAACGCATAGAAGGACTCCCGATGCTCGCCGCAGCCCGTCACTCAGCCATCCTCGCCGAGGTTCAGCGCGAGCGGATCGTCCGCGTCGCGGACCTCGCCAAGATGCTGGGCGTCTCGCTGATGACGGTGCGGCGGGACATCGAGGCCCTCGACGCGGCCGGCGCGGTGGAGAAGATCCACGGCGGCGCGAAGCTCCCCGGCGGGGCCAGCACCCACGAGCCGGGTTTCGAGCTGAAAATGACCCAGCTCAAGGACGAAAAGATGGCCATCGCCCAGGAGGCGGCGGCCCAGGTCCGGGAGGGGATGGCGGTGGGCCTCAGCGCCGGCACCACCACCTGGGCGCTGGCGCAGCTGCTCACGGCCGGGCCGCAGATCACCCTGGTGACCAATTCGGTGCGGATCGCGGACACGTTCCACCAGAGTTCCTCCCCGTCCACGGTGATCCTCACCGGGGGCCAGCGCACCCCCTCGGACGCCCTGGTGGGGCCGCTGGCCACTTCCTCGCTCCGGCAGCTGCACCTGGACGTGCTCTTCCTGGGCGTCCACGGGGTGGACCCGGATGCCGGGTTCACCACGCCGAATGTGCTGGAAGCCGAAACGGACCGGGCCTTCGTGGCCGCGGCCCGGCGGGTGGTGGTCCTGGCCGACCACACCAAGTGGGGCACCCTGGGCATCAGCACCATTGCCGCCCTCGAGGACGCCGACGAACTGATCAGCGACGACCTCCTGGGCATCGAGGCCCGGCGCATCCTCGGCGAGCGCGTGGGCCGGTTGCGGCTGGCCCCCACGCACACCGCCGGCGCGGCCACCGGCTGAGCCGCTCCCCCCATCCCCTACCCGACGCCCTCCCCCTAAATCCCCGAACCTGACGACGCCTGGAGCTGCAGTGAACAACCCGGACCTGAACCTTGCCCCGGAGAGCCGGACCCCGGCCACTCCGGCGGCGCCCGCGCCGCTGTACCTGCGCCGCTCCGGCACCGCCCTGCTGCTGGACTTCCGCACCGGCGAGCCTGCCCTGCTGCACTTCGGCGCGGACCTCGGCCCTGAGCTGCCGGACCTGACGCTCCTGACGGACCCGGTGCCGCACTCGGCCCTGGACGTGCCGGTGACCCTGGGCCTGGTCCCGCAGGCCTCCTCCGGCTGGCGCGGCCGGCCCGGCCTGCGCGGCCACCGCGGGGGCACCGCGTTCTCGCCCCGGCTGCGGCTGGTCTCCGTGGACGCCGGCCCCGGCGACGACGCCTCCGCGGTCCTCACCCAGGCCGACCCGGACGCAGGAATCACCGTGCGCACCGAACTCCGGCTCAACGACGGCGGGCTGCTGCAGCTGCGCCACACCCTGGTCAACGACGGCGGCTCCCCCTACACCGTGGAGGAACTTGCCGCGGTGCTGCCCGTGGGCCGCGCGGCCGCGGAGGTCCTGGACCTCACCGGCCGCTGGTGCCGGGAATCCCACCCGCAGCGGCTCCCCCTGCACCAGGGCACCTGGGTCCGCTCCGGCCGGCACGGCCGCACCGGCCACGACGCCTCGCTGCTCCTGGCCGCCGGCACCCCCGGCTTCGGCTACCGGCACGGGCAGGTCTGGGCCGTGCACCTGGGCTGGAGCGGCAACCACGAGAGCTTCGTGGACACCACCGGCGACGGCCGCACCGTGATCGGCGCCTCCGAGCTCCTCGGATCGTCCGAGGTCACCCTCGCCCCGGGTGAGAGCTACGAGACCCCGTGGTTGTTCGCCGCCTACTCCGACGCCGGCCTGGACGGCATCACCGCCGCGTTCTACGCCTGGTTCCGCGCCCGCCCGCACCACCCCACCGCCGGCAAGCCCCGGCCCGTGGTGCTCAACGTCTGGGAGGCCGTCTACTTCGACCACCGGCTGCCGGCCCTGCTGGACCTTGCCGCCACCGCCGCCGCGCTCGGCGTGGAACGCTACGTCCTCGACGACGGCTGGTTCCGCGGCCGCCGGAACGACACCGCGGGCCTTGGCGACTGGTACGTGGACGAGGATCTCTGGCCGGACGGGCTGACCCCGCTGATCGACGCCGTCACCGGACACGGCATGGAATTTGGTCTCTGGGTGGAACCGGAAATGGTCAACGAGGACTCTGACCTGGCCCGCGCGCACGCCGACTGGATCGCCGGACCCGCCACCGGCGGTTCCGGAAACGGTCCGGCCGGCCGGCTGCCCGAGCGCTGGCGGCACCAGCAGGTCCTGGACCTGGTGAACCCCGAGGCTTGGCAGTACATCTACGACCGGCTCCACGCCCTGCTGAGCGGGAACCGGATCAGTTACCTCAAGTGGGACCAGAACCGGGACCTGACCGAGATGGGACACGACGGCCGGCCCTCCGTCCACGCCCAGACCCGCGCGGTCTACCGGCTGCTGGACGCCCTGCGCGCGGCCCACCCGGATGTGGAGATCGAAAGCTGCTCCTCCGGCGGCGCCCGCGTGGACCTGGGCATCCTGGAACGCACCGACCGGGTCTGGGGATCGGACTGCAACGACGCCCTGGAGCGCCAGACCATCCAGCGCTGGACCGGGATGGTGGTCCCGCCCGAGCTGGTGGGCTCCCACATCGGTCCCACCCGCAGCCACACCACGGCCCGCACCCACGACCTGTCCTTCCGCGCGGTCACCGCCATGTTCGGCCACTTCGGCCTGGAATGGGACATCCGGCACCTCGCAACCGCCGAGCGGGACGAACTGGCCGGGGCGATCGCCCTGTTCAAGGAGTACCGGGGGCTGCTGCACAGCGGCCGGATGGTCCGGGCGGACGAACCGGACCCGGCGCTGCGGCTGCACGGGGTGGTGGCGCACGACGGCGGGGAGGCCCTGTTCGCCTTGGTGTCCGTGGCCACCTCGTTCGCCGAGACCCCCGGCCGGGTGTGCCTGCCGGGCCTGGACCCGGACACCCGGTACCGGGTCGAGGCGGTCTACCCCGCCGCGACTGACCGCGGCGCCTACCTCCAGACCGCACCGCCGGGCTGGCTGGCCGGCGGCGTGGAGGCCGCCGGACGTTTCCTGGCCGGATCGGGCCTGCCGATGCCGGTCCTGAACCCGGAGCACGGCGTGCTCCTGTCCGTCCGCCGGGCCGGCGGCGGCGCACCCCACAGCGGCACCCCGGTAAGGAACTCCTAGCATGGAACAGATCACCAAACGCGCCTACAAGCTCTCCGACGGGCGGGACCTGATCTACTTCGACGACGCGGACACCACGCTGCCGCCGGACCGCGGCCCGGACCTGCGCGAACCCATGGACCGGCCGGAAACCGCCGCCATGCGACAGGACGTGCTGACCGGCGAGTGGATCTCCATCGCGGCGGCCCGGCAGAACCGCGTGGTCCTGCCGCCCACCCACCGGGACCCGCTGGCCCCGGCGTCGCGGGACAACCCCTCCGAGATCCCCAGCCGCTACGACGTCGCCGTCTTCGAGAACAAGTCCCCCTCCTTCGGCCCGGCCCTCACCGGCCCGGACGCCCCCGAAGGGCTGGAGGACCTGGCCCGGATCGGCCTGGGCCGCAGCCGGCAGGCGGTGGGCCGCTGCGAGGTGGTCTGCTTCTCCCCCGAGCACACCGGGTCCCTCGCCCGCCTGTCCCGGTCCCGGATGCGGACCGTGGTGGAAGCCTGGGCGGACCGCACCTCCGCGCTCTCCGCGCTCCCCGGCGTCGAACAGGTCTTCCCGTTCGAAAACCGCGGCGAGGCGATCGGCGTGACCCTGCACCACCCGCACGGCCAGATCTACGCCTACCCGTACATCACCCCCCGCACCTCCCAGCTGATCCGCACCCTGGCGGACTACGAGGGCTCCCTCTTCGAGGACATCCTCGCCTTCGAACAGAACTCCGAGCGGGTGCTGCTGCAGGGTGAGCACTGGACGGCGTTCGTGCCGTTCGCGGCGCGCTGGCCCTTGGAGGTCCACATCCTCCCGCACCGGCACGTCCCCGACCTCGCCGCCACCACCGATGCCGAACGCGACGAATTCGCCGGCCTCTACGGGCGGCTGCTGCGCGGCGTCGATGCCCTGTACGACACGCCAACCCCGTACATTTCGGCGTGGCACCAGGCCCCGGTCAACGCCCACCGGGACGACATCCGGCTGATGCTGCAACTGACCTCGCCCCGGCGGGAGAAGAACAAGCTGAAGTACCTGGCCGGGTCGGAGGCCGCCATGGGCGCGTTCATCGCTGACATCCCCCCGGAAACCGCCGCGGCCCGGCTGCGCGAGGCCATCGCCACCGCCGACGCCGCCACCGGCATCCCCACCACGTAGCAGGAAGAACCACCCGCCATGACTGAACTCTCCCAGCAGGGACGCGACTACTTCGCCGGCCAGTTCGGCCACCAACCCGAGGGGGTCTGGTCCGCCCCGGGCCGCGTGAACCTCATCGGCGAGCACACCGACTACAACGACGGCTTCGCCTTCCCCATCGCGATCGAGAAGCGCGCGGCCGTCGCCGCGTCCCGCCGGGAGGACCGGCGGCTGCGGGTGGCCAGCGACTCCTTCCCCGGCGTCGTCGACGTCGGACTCGACGGCCTGGACCCGGACGCGCTGCAGGGCTGGTCCGGCTACCCCCTTGGCGTCGCCTGGGCCATGGCGGAGGCGCTGCGGAGCGCAGGCCGCGACGTCGCGCAGCTGCCCGGCGTGGACCTTGCGCTCACCTCCGACGTTCCCGCCGGCGCCGGCCTCTCCTCCTCCGCCGCGGTCGAATGTTCCGTGGCACTGGCCCTGAACGAGCTCTGGGACGCGGGCCTGGACCGGCAGGAGCTCGCCCGGATCGGCCAGCTCGCGGAGAACCGCGTGGTCGGGGCACCCACCGGCATCATGGACCAGTCCGCCTCGCTGCTGGGCGAACCGGACCACGGCATCCTGCTGGACTGCCAGAGCCTGGTGACCGAGATCGTCCCGCTCGGGTTCGAGTCCGCCGGCGTGGGCCTGCTGGTCATCGACACCCGCACCAGCCACTCACACTCCGACGGCGGCTACGCCAGCCGCCGCCGCTCCTGCGAGGAGGGCGCGGAGGCGATGGGCGTACGCAGCCTGCGCGGCCTGGGTCCGGAAGACCTGCCCCGCGCCGAGGCCACCCTGGAGCCGGTGACGTTCCGCCGGGTCCGGCACATCATCACCGAGAACCAGCGGGTCCTGGACACGGTGGCCACCCTGCGCAGCCACGGCGCCGCCGCCATCGGCCCGTTCCTGAACGCCTCGCACGTCTCCATGCGGGACGACTTCGAGATCTCCACCCCGGAACTGGACCTAGCGGTCTCCACCGCCCAGTCCCTCGGGGCGATCGGCGCGCGGATGACCGGCGGCGGGTTCGGCGGGGCGGCCATCGCCCTGGTCCGGGACGCCGACGCCGAGACCGTCGCCCGCGGCGTGCTCGAGGCCTTCGACAAGGCGGGCTTCACCCACCCCCCGCACATCTTCCCGGTCACCGCGGCCGAGGGCGCCCGGCGCGAGCCGGCGTTCGAGGAGGCCTAGGGTTAGACCCGGGCCAGCCCGGCGACCTCGGCCAGCAGTTCAACGGACCGCAGCCGGTCCTCGACCCGGGGGCTCTGGTGCGCCACGATCAGCTCGTCGGCGTCGGCGTGCTTCGTGAAGCCGTCCAGGTACTCCATGACAGCGTCGGAGGTGCCGACGGCGGAGTACTTCATCATCTGTGCCATGTGCTGGCCCTGCGGGGAGTCCAGGATCATGTCCGCCTCATCGTCGCTAAAGACCCGGCCGTTGCCGAAGAACAGGGACACCCGGGCGCGTTTGGTGGCCTGGAGCATCTCCTGCGCGTCGGAGGCGGAGTCCGCGGCGATCACGTTCACGGCGGCGATCACGTGCGGGGCGTCCAGCTGCTCGGAGGGCCGGAACTCGCGGCGGTAGATGGCGACGGCGTCCTGCAGCGCGTTCGGCGCGAAGTGCGAGGCGAACGCATAGGGCAGGCCCAGCTGCGCGGCCAGGCGGGCGCCGAAGAGGGACGAGCCCAGGATGTACAGCGGGACGTTGGTGCCCTTGCCCGGGATGGCCTCCACGCCCTGGATCCGGCTGTTGCCGGTGAGGTAGCCCTGCAGCTCCAGCACGTCCTGCGGGAAGCTGTCGGCGCTCATCGGGTCGCGGCGCAGCGCCCGCATGGTGTTCTGGTCGCTGCCGGGGGCACGGCCCAGGCCCAGGTCGATCCGGCCCGGGTGCAGCGTCTCCAGGGTGCCGAACTGCTCGGCGATGGTCAGCGGAGAGTGGTTCGGCAGCATGACGCCGCCGGCGCCAAGCCGGATGCTCTTGGTCTGCGACGCCACATGGGCGATCAGGACGCTGGTCGCGGAGGAGGCGATCGTGGACATGTTGTGGTGCTCGGCGTACCAGATGCGGCGGTAGCCCAGCTCCTCGGCCCGCTGCGCCATGGCAACGCTGCCGGCGAAGCTCTCTGCCGCCGTCTGGCCCTTGCCGATGATTGCGAGGTCAAGGATGGAAAGCGGAACAGTCACGGAAAAGCCGGCCTTTCGTAGCGGAAAGTGTGGGAAGTGCGGTGTGAGGAATGCCGGGCCGTCCTGCGGCCGGGCGCCTACAGGTGGCAACGACGGCGGTGCCCGTCTTATTTCTGCCAATCTCCGTTGCGGCCGCCACACCGGCGGAATACTCAGCACCCTTACTGTGTTGGCCTTGCCATGAGCCACGAGACAACAGAGCACCAGGAAGTATCCGCCACGATCGACCTGCCGGGCGTCGGAACCGTGCACCGGCTCGGCTTCGGTGCCATGCGCATCGTCGGCGACGGCGTGTGGGGCGAGCCGGCCGACCGTGCCGCCGCCGTCGCCGTCGTCCGCCGCGCCGTCGAGCTCGGCGTCGACTTCATCGACACCGCCGACTCCTACGGCCCCAACATCAGCGAGGAAATCCTGGCCGAGGCTCTGCACCCGTACCCGGCGGGCCTGAAGATCGCCACGAAAGTGGGCTTCACGCGCACCGGGCCGGACCAGTGGATCCCCGTCGGCCGTCCGGAGTACCTGCGCCAGCAGACGGAACTGAGCCTGCGCAAGCTCAAGGTCGACGCCCTGGACCTGCTGCAGCTGCACCGGATCGACCCCAAGGTCGACGCCGAGGAGCAGTTCGGCGTGCTCCGCGAGCTGCTTGACGAGGGCAAGGTCAAGGCCCTGGGCCTGTCGCAGGTCAGCGTGGCCGAGCTGGAACAGGCCGGCAAGCACTTCACCGTTTCCACCGTGCAGAACCGTTACAACCTGACCGACCGCAGCTCCGAGGATGTCCTCGACTACGCCGGGGAGAAGGGCATCGGCTTCATTCCCTGGGCCCCCATCTCCGCCGGCGAACTCGCCCGGCCGGGCGGACCGCTGGACGAGGCCGCCAAGCGCCTCGGCGCCACCACCTCGCAGGTGGCCCTGGCCTGGCTGCTGCGCCGCTCCCCCGTGATGATGCCCATCCCCGGCACCGGTTCCGTCAAGCACCTCGAGGAAAACCTCGCGGCCGCCGGAGTCGTCCTCGATGACGCCACCTTCGCCGAGCTCAACGACGCCCGCTAGAGACCACCCTCCCCCTCATAACCCCACCGCCGGGTCCGCCCGGCAGAACAGGAGCACACCATGGCCAACATCCTGATGGTCGTATCCGCCGCCGATTCCCTCACCATGCGTGACGGCAGCCAGCACCCCACCGGTTTCTGGGCCGAGGAGCTCGTCGTCTCCCACCAGGAGCTGATCAAGGCCGGCCACACCGTCCACATCGCCACCCCCGGCGGCGCCAAGCCCACCGTGGACCAGGTCAGCCTGCAGGCGGACCAGGCCGGCGGCCAGGAGCGCGCGGACGGCTTCCGCTCCTACCTGGACAAGATCGACGGCGAGCTCTCCTCCCCGCTGGTGCTCGCCGACGTCGACCTCTCCGGCTACGACGCCGTGGTCATGCCCGGCGGCCACGGCCCGATGGCCGACCTGTACCAGGACGCCGCCCTCGGCAAGCTCCTGACCCAGGCCAACAACGACGGCAAGATCATCGCCCCGTTCTGCCACGGCCCCGCCGGCCTGCTCAGCGCGGTCGACGGCGACGGCACCTTCGCCTTCGCCGGCCGCCGCGTCACGGTCTTCACCAACGAGGAGGAACTCGGCGGCGGCACCGGCGAGAACACCCCGTGGTTCGTCGAGGACGAGCTCAAGAACAAGGGCGCCGTCGTGGACAACGGCGGAGCCTGGACCTCCCACGTGATCCGGGACGGCAACCTGATCAGCGGCCAGAACCCGCAGTCCAGCGCGGACGTGGCCCAGGAAGTCATCAAGGCGCTCACCGACGCAAAGTAATTCCGGCCGACGCCGGGTCCGGGCAACCGGACCCGGCTAAGCTAGCCGCATGGCGATCAAATCCACCGCAGATAAAGTAGCCACACTCCAAAAGGGATACACCCTGGAGGGTCCCACGATTGAGCTGGGAGCAGCGATCGTCGACGGCGAGCTGCACAAGGAAGCACCGGTCCGCCTGCCGCTGGCCATGATGAACCGGCACGGCCTGGTGGCCGGAGCCACCGGCACCGGCAAGACCGTGACACTGCACATGATGGCCGAACAGCTCTCCACCGCGGGGGTACCGGTGTTCCTCGCGGACATCAAGGGCGACCTCTCCGGCCTCGCCACCGCGGCCACCGGCTCCGAGAAACTCAAGGCCCGCACCGACAGCATCGGCCAGCCCTGGTCCGGTAAGACCTTCCCGGTGGAATTCCTCGCCCTCGGCGGCGACGGCGCCGGCGTGCCGGTCCGCGCCACGGTCACCTCCTTCGGCCCGATCCTGCTCTCCCGGATCATGGATTTGAACGAGACCCAGGAATCCAGCCTGCAGCTGGTGTTCCATTTCGCGGACAAGAACAACCTCGAACTCATCGACCTCAAGGACCTCCGCGCGGTCATCCAGTTCCTCACCTCTGACGAGGGCAAGGAAGCCCTCCAGGACCTCGGCGGGCTCTCCAAGGCCACGGCCGGCGTCATCCTCCGCGAACTGATCACCCTCGAGGCCCAGGGCATGGAGAAATTCTTCGGCGAGCCCGAGTTCAACACTGCCGAACTGCTCCGCACCGCCCCCGACGGCCGCGGCGTGGTCTCCTGCCTGGAGCTCCCCACCCTGCAGACCAAGCCGATGCTGTTCTCCACCTTCCTAATGTGGCTGCTGGCGGACCTGTTCGAGGACTTGCCCGAGGCCGGGGACCTGGACAAGCCGAAGCTGGTCTTCTTCCTCGACGAGGCGCACCTGCTCTTCAACGGCGCCTCCAAGGCCTTCCTCGACGCCATCACCACCACCGTGCGGCTGATCCGCTCCAAGGGCGTCGGCATCTTCTTCGTCACCCAGACCCCGAAGGATGTCCCCGCCGACGTCCTGGGCCAGCTCGCCAACCGGGTCCAGCACGCCCTGCGGGCCTTCACCCCGGAGGACGCGAAGGCCCTCAAGGCCACCGTCTCGACCTTCCCGGTCAGCGACTACGACCTGGAGGAGACTCTGACGACGGCGGGCATCGGCGAGGCCGTCATCACCGTCATGAACGAGAAGGGCGCACCCACCCCGGTGGCGCTGACCCGGCTGCGCGCCCCGGAATCCGTGATGGGTCCCAGCGAGCCCGCCCTGGTGGCCAGCACCGTGGCGGCCTCGTCGCTGCTGGCCGCGTATGGTACCGCCGTCGACAATGTTTCGGCCTACGAGAAGCTCTCCGGCAAGGCCGCCGCGCCCACCGGTCCGGCCGCCGGACCCGCCTCGGCGCCGGAGACCGGGGCTGCCCCGGCCGGCACGCCCACCGACGTCGACGCCGACGCGCGGCTGATCGAGGAGGAGATCCTCGGCCGCCCGAGCAGCCGCCCGGCCCCCGCCCCCGAAGCCCGCCGCGCCCCGCAGGCCCCGCCCGCCCCGCAGCAGGGCGGCGGCATGGCTGGCGACCTGGCCGGCGCCCTGGGCGGTGCGCTCGGCGGCGGGCTGAAGAGCATGGCCCGGTCCCTGGGCACCCAGCTGGGCCGCGAACTGCTGCGCGGCGTCTTCGGCACGTCCTCCCGGAGCCGGCGCCGCTGACGCCCAAGGGGTCTGGCGGTGGCTTAGCCGTGACCTGACTGCGGCTTCTCTGGGGTCTAGTTGGGGGCGTCCGGCCGTCATGCGCGGACGTCGTGACACCGGGATTTGGCGGGGCGGCAGGTAACGTAAGAATCGTGCAGATGAGTCAGGCCGTCGTCAAAACCGCAGCCCTGTGGCTGCTGGGCCTGATGCTGGCAGTGGCAGGCGCCGTCGTCGCCATCAACGTCGTGAATAATTCCCTGGCCAGCCCGCAGCAGCCGGTGCGCGAATATCTGGACGCGTTGCGCCAGGGTGAGGGCGCCAAAGCCTTGGGCCTGTTGCACGCGTCCGTCCCCAAGAGCAACGCCGCCATGCTGGACGGCGCCGGGTTGAAGGCGGCCGCGGCGCGCCTCTCCGACGTCTCGGTGGGCCGTGCGGAGGACCGGGGCGGTAACCGGGTGATGGTGCCGATCGATTACAGCATCGACGGCAGCCGCCAGCGCACGGAGTTCCTGCTCCAGGGCTCGGACCCGCAGTGGCTGTTCTTCCGGGACTGGTCCTTCGTACCCACCACGCTGCCCGTCCTGGATGTCACCGTGGTCAACTCCAACCACGCCGCGCTCAACGGGGTTCCGGTCAACATGCCCAACGGCCGCAACAGCTTCGCCGTCTTCTACCCCGGCCAGTACGAGGCGTCACTGAACAGCCAGTACTTCGCGGCGCCCCCGTCCCGGACCACGCTGACCGGCAAGGACGCCCCGGCCGCGCCGCTGAACCTGCTGACCCGCGCCACCGACGGACTGAAGAGCGCCGTCACGGCCAAGGTCAAAGAATTCCTGGACACCTGCGCGGACCAGGCGGACAAGAAGCAGCAACTCCAGCCGGACTGCCCGTTCTACCACGCCACCAACAACCGGGTGGTGGACGGCACCATCGACTGGAGCATCACCGACTACCCGGTGGTCAGCATCGAACCCTTCGGCGGCCGCTGGGTGGTGGCTCCGCTGGACGGAAAGGCCCGGATCAAGGCCCGCCAGGTAGACCTGTTCACGGGCTCTGTCACCGAACTGAACGCCGTCCACGACTTCAGCTTCACCGCCCGCCTGGACGTCGACGGGGACTCGGTGAAGCTCACCCCGCAGCTGACCGGTTAGTTTTTGTACCGCCCGCCAGCAGCGCGCGGAGGCATAAAAGGGCCGGTCCGGGTCAGACCCGGACCGGCCCAATCGCCTTAGTCCATTCCGCGCAGATCCAGCACCAGCTCGGTGTCACCGTCGGGCTGCAGGGTCACCGGGATGCCCCAGTCCTGCTGGTACAGGTGGCAGGCCGCGTGGTCCGGGATCTCGCCGTCGGCGTCCTCGGGGCCGTCACAGGCGGCCGCGCGGGCCGTGATGTGCAGGACGCCCTCGGGGACGTCAGAGGCCAGCTCCAGGGTGCGGAGCAGTCCCACGGAGGTCCCGCCACCGGCCACCAGCAGCTCCGGCGGGGTGGAGGAGATCTTCAGCTGCGTCGGGTCGCCCCAGCGGTCGTCCAGTTTCTGCCCGGTCGGGGCGGTGAAGCGGACCGTCAGGGACAGCAGTCCGGGCGCCACCGGGCTCTTGGGCCGCTGCGTCTGGGCGGCTCCCTCGTCCACCTGCTGGGCTTCCTTGGGGATCGGCACGTACACCAGCTGGTGCTTGTTGGCCTCGACCACCACCAGCAGCGGTTCCTCGCCGGCCACGTGGGTGTGGTCCACAATCACGTCGGAAGGCTCGGACAGGCCGCGGGCCAGGGTGGACACGGTACCGGTGGCCGGGTCGTAGCGGCGGACCGCGCCGTTGTAGGTGTCCGCGATCGCCACGGAGCCGTCGGGCAGCACGGTGACGCCCAGCGGGTGCTGCAGCCGCGCCTCGGCGGCCGGACCGTCCCGGAAACCGAAGTCGAACAGGCCCTTGCCCACGGCGGACTCGACGGTGACGCTGCGGTCCTCGCCGATCACCAGCTTCCGGAGCGCGGAGGTCTCGGAGTCGGCCACCCAGATGTTGCCGCCGGCGTCCTCGGCGAGGCCGGAGGACTGGGCGAACCAGGCCTCGGCGGCCGGTCCGTCAAGGAGCCCTTCGAGGCCATTGCCGGCGACGATGGTGACGGCCCCGGTCACTGGGTCGAAGCCGAAGATCTGGTGCACACCGGCCATGGCCACGACCACGGCGTTGAGCTTCGCGGACCAGACGACATCCCACGGCGAGCTGAGCGCCACCTTCAGCGGATCGGCTTCCAGCGCGGCACCGTAGGCGGCACCCTCCTCGTCCACCCGGGCGGGCCCGGTCTCGAGGAGCCGCTGGATGCCGTTGCCGGCCAGGGTGGTGGCCTCACCGGTGCGGAGCGAGAGCCCGCGGAGCCGGTGGTTGACCGAGTCGGCGATCACGACGTCGTAGCCGGCCTGGTCGGCCACGTCCTGGGGCAGCAGCACCAGGCCCTGGGGTTCGTTGAAGCGGGCGTCGGCGGGGCCGCCGTCGGCGTACCCCTTCTCGCCCGAGCCGTACGTGCCCAGCACCGTCTCGAAGTCGGTGGAGAGTTCCACCAGGCGGTGGTGGCCGGTGTCGGTGACCAGCCAGGACCCGGCGTCGCCGGCTGCCTCGGAGCCGCGGCCGGCGGGCAGGTAAAGGGCCTTGCCGGGGAAGCGGAGGGTGCCCGACGTCGGTTCCGGCGCCACGTACGGGCCGTCGCCGCGGTGCAGGGTGCCCTTGGCCTCGTGTTCGGCGATGAGTTCCGGGATCAGCACGGCCAGGCCGTCGGCGTGACCCTCACCGGAGAGGTGCGCCACGATGTAACCCTCCGGGTCGACGACCACCAGGGTGGGCCAGGCGCGGGCGGTGTACGCCTTCCAGGTCTCCAGCTCCGGGTCGTCCAGGACCGGGTGGCGGATCTCGTAGCGTTCGACGGCGGCGGCGAGGGCCACCGGGTCCGCCTCGTGCTCGAACTTGGGCGAGTGCACGCCCACGGTCACCAGGACGTCCGAGTACTCCTGCTCGAGGGGGCGCAGCTCGTCCAGGACGTGCAGGCAGTTGATGCAGCAGAAGGTCCAGAAATCCAGCAGCACGATCTTGCCGCGCAGGGATTCAAGGTCCAGGGACTTGCCGCCGGTGTTCAACCAGCCGCGTCCCACGAGTTCGGAGGCCCGGACCCGGTGGTGGGTGCGTACTGTTTCGCTCATCAGCGTCCTTCCAGCTTGGAGTTGCGATCGGCCAGCTTCGCGTCGCGTTCGGCGAGCTTGGCAAACATATCGTTGTAAGCGGTGAGATCGGCGTCGTTATTCCTGTCCGCCGCGCGGTCGGTGCGTTTGGACTCGCGTGCGTCGGAGCGGGACCACTGGACGGCGACGCCGATCGCCACCAGCAGGGTGGGTACCTCGCCGATGCCCCAGGCCACGGCACCGCCAGTCTGCTGGTCCAGCAGCGCCGACTGTCCCCAGGCCCGGCCGAGGTTGCCGAAGTAGTCCGCGGCCAGCAACCCGGTGCCGCCCATGATGGAGACGCCGAAGAAGGCGTGGAAGCCCATCGTGGCCAGCAGCAGCACCAAGCGCATCGGGTACGCGGCCCGCCGCGGCAGCGGATCAATGCCAATCATGGTGAGCACGAAGATGTAGCCGGTCAGGAGGAAGTGCAGGTTCATCAGCTCGTGGCCCACATGGTCGCGCATGGCGTAGCCGAACGCATCCGAGAAGTAGAACAGGATGATGGACCCGGCGAAGTTCGCGGCGGCGAAGAGCGGGTGCGTGACCAGCTGGGAGAACTTCGAGTGCACAAAGATCAGCAGCCATTCCCGCGGGCCGCGCGAGCTGTCCCGACGCGGGGTGAGGGCGCGCAGCGCGAGGGTCACCGGGGCGCCGAGGACCAGGAAGATGGGCGCCACCATGGTCAGGGCCATGTGGTCCACCATGTGCGCGGAGAACAGCACGCGGCCGTAGACCGACGGCGGCCCGGAGGTGATGTAGGTCAGGACGATCAGGCCGATGATCCAGTTCGCCGTCCGGAACCAGGACCATGAGTCTCCCCGCTTGGTGACCTTCCGGACGCCCAGCAGGTAGGAGACCAGGCCCGCGGCGGCCACGGCCACCCAGAGCCAGTCGAAGCGCCATTCGGTGAGCCAGCGCTGCGGGGTCAGCTCGGGCGGCAGCTCGTAGCCGGAGAGGATGAACGCCGGGGAGGCGTCGGGGGCGAACGTGGTGGGCTGCGGCGGGGCCGAGCGGCCGAGGGCCACCGCCAGGCCGGAGGTGGCGCCCATGATCAACAGTTCGACGGCGATCAGCTGCCAGAGCACCCGGCGGGCCGTCTTGCCGTGGCCCGTCGCGCCCAGCTGCGGGATCACCCACTGCCGGTGCATGAAGCCCACGCCCCCGAGGACCAGGGTGGCCGCGGCCTTGGCCATGATGAGCTGCCCGTAAGGGGAGCCGAAGAGGTCGGCCCAGCTGGAGACCCGGATGCTGGCGTTGATGACGCCCGAGCCGAAGACCAGGGCGAAGGCGAACCCGGCCAGGGCGGAGAACCGCCGCAGGGTGGGCTCGGTGATGTCGGCCTTGCCGCCAGAGCTGGTGAGAATTTGGGAGAGGAGGGCGAGCATGATGATGCCGCCCACCCAGGCGGACACGCCGGCCAGGTGCAGGGCCAGGGAGTTGATCGCGCCCTCGTGGTCGTTCGAACTGGCCGAGTGGCCGATCAGCGCCTGCGGGATCAGGCCGCCCGCGGCGATCACCAGCGTGATGGCCAGCGCGCCCCGGGAGCGGATGCCGAAAAGTGCGGTGGTCACGACGGCGGCGATGATCACGACGGCGAGCCAGGCACGGCCGGTGTCGATGTCCGTCATGTAGTAGACCAGCGACTTGGTGAACTGCGGGTCGCCAGCGAGGGTCTGGCCGGCGATGTCGGCGTAGCTGAGAACCAAGACCGCGACGGCAGACAGCGTCCAGACGACGCCGGCGATCGCCGTGACGGACAGCGCCCGGGTGAAGGCCGGGTGTTCCGGGGCGTTTTTGTCCCGGGAGGCCTTGCGGGTGGAGTTCCACGGCAGGATGCCGACGGCGAAGATGAGGCCGCCGATGACGGTGGCGATGGAGATGTTGTGCAGCGCCTTGGTGACCGGCAGGCCCCAGCGGACCAGGGCACCGGGGTCGGAGACCGCGCGGGCACCCGCCGCGCCCGAGAACAGTAGCCCGGTGATCAGGGCGGCGAAGAGTACCGCCAGCCCGGTCCATAGCCACGGCTGCGTGATGCCGGGGGTGCCGGCGCCGGAGCCAGCCGGTCCGCCCTGCCGGGAGGACGCTGCCGGGCTCTGGGTTCTCGTAGCAAAAGGCACAGTTCCATTGTCCGCTACTGCCGCCGCCGGGCCGAATCCGGCGTCACGAGCCGGCGGCCGCTGGCGGGCGGTTCAAACGCCAAGGAGCGGCAACCCGTGAGGGGTTGCCGCTCCTTCAAGCGTGGAAGAAGACTACTTCTTCTTGGCGACGGCGGCCTTCAGCTTGGAGCCTGCGGTCAGCTTGACGCTGTGGCCGGCGGCGATCTGAATGGTCTCGCCGGTCTGCGGGTTGCGGCCGGTGCGGGCAGCGCGGTCGGTGCGCTCGACGGCGAGCCAGCCCGGGATGGTGATCTTTTCGCCCGCGGCGACAGAGGTCTCGAAAACCTCGAACAGTGCATCGAGCACGGAGTTGACGGCTGCCTGGCTGGTGCCGGCCTTGCCAGCTACCTCTGAAACAAGTTCACTACGGTTCTTAGCCATGTATGTCCTCCTGGACTGATCTAATTTCTGAAGCCTGCCCGCAGTGCGCGAGCAAGCCACTCTTCGAAAACTTACCAGCTAGGCGCCCGCGAGGAGACAAAATTCCGCGTGTTTTCGCGCTTTTTTGGTCAAAATCACGACTTCGGAGCGGTTTGGACGGCCCATTTCAGCCCTCAGCGGACGCATCAGCATCATCACCCCCAGCCGGCGCACCAATAGTCGGTTCCCTGGAGGACTGAGGAACCGGCGGGACGGCGTGCGGGAAGGCGCACCAGTGCTGTCATCGGCCCGCCGACCGACCCCGGTTTCCCAGACGGTCCCTCACATAATGCCCACTTTCCCCAGGCGGTCCCTCAGCTGCTGCCGGTTTCCACCGGACGCTCCCTCAGCTGCTGCCGGTTTCCACCGGACGCTCCCTCAGCTGCTGCCGGTTTCCACCGGACGCTCCCTCAGCTCAGGGCGCTACTGGGGCGCTGCCTGGGTGGTTGGTCTGCGGATACCCGCTGGATGTGAGGGAGGGAGTTCCGGGAGCACCCGAATGTGTGGAAGGGAGTCCCGAGAGGGGACCCGGTGGTGAGTGGGCGTCCGATCCTGGCTGGCAGGTTAGGCAGCCGGGGTGGTGGTTAAAGTGGGAGAGCCTCCAACCGTGTGGTTGGAGGCTCTCGACCTAAATGATGTTCCGGCGGTGACCTACTCTCCCACACCCTCCCGGGTGCAGTACCATCGGCGCTGTGGGTCTTAGCTTCCGGGTTCGGAATGGGACCGGGCGTTTCCCCCACGCTATGACCGCCGTAACCCTGTTACCCGGACCAACCCGTGGGGTTGGTGGGAAATCTATTGTGGTTACAACTCCTGCCCTGGGGCAGGTTGTGGTGTTGTATTCAATTATGGTTCGGTTCCGTGCAACACAACTGACCCGGTGGTGGGTTTGTTGGTTGGGAACCACATAGTGGACGCAAGCAGTCTTGTTCTTCATACCCACCCCCGTGGGGGTGGTGTGTGGTGTAAGTTATCGGCCT
Source organism: Arthrobacter sp. NPDC080082 (assembly GCF_040686595.1). Classification (NCBI taxonomy): domain Bacteria; kingdom Bacillati; phylum Actinomycetota; class Actinomycetes; order Micrococcales; family Micrococcaceae; genus Arthrobacter; species Arthrobacter sp. NPDC080082. The sequence goes on from NZ_JBFBKQ010000001.1 coordinate 907,206, forward strand.
ATTAGTACCGGTCAGCTTCACGAGTCTTTAGTCCTCGCTTCCACATCCGGCCTATCAACCCAGTGGTCTGGCTGGGGGCCTCTCACAC